>JAJZPR010000073.1 GCA_021847835.1 Pseudomonadota bacterium | reverse complement strand
GTGCCGACCTGGAACTCGCTGGCGATCCTCGGCGGCATCGTGGTGATCCGCACGGTGATCGTCTATTTCATGAACCTGGAATTGAGCCGGGGAGCGAAACGGGACGGCGTATGAGACAGGGCAATCGTGTCATCCTGCCATTATCTGCCAATGCCGGCGCAGAACGCGCGGCGGGCATCGTGCAGCGCGTGTTCCGGGATTATCCCGGCAGCATGGCGGTGCGTTTGTGGGACGGCCAAATGCTTGCCTTCGGTGGTGGCGCGCCCGAATTCACCCTCGTCTTTCGCGAGTCCCGTCCCGTGCGTGAACTGATCCTGACCCGCGATCCGTTGCGTCTGGCTGAAGCCTACTTCCTGGGGAAAGTGGATGTGGAAGGGGATCTCTACGCCGCCCTGCAACTCAAGAATTACCTGCAATCCCTGCGCCTGTCCGCCGCCGAGAAGGCGGCCTTCCTTTCCGGAGCGCTTTTGTTAGGGAATTCTGCGGATGAAGACACAGGCAGGTTTTCGCCAGCCTGGCGCGCATCCTTGTTCGCCCGCTTGGCAGGCAAGCATTCCAGGGCGCGCGACCGCCAGGCCGTCGCCTTCCACTACGACGTTTCCGACGACTTCTATCGGCTGTGGCTGGATGAGCGGATGGTCTATTCCTGCGCCTACTTCGAGCACGCGGACGACGGCCTGGACCAGGCGCAGCGGAACAAGCTCGACCACCTCTGTCGCAAGCTGCGACTCAAGCCCGGCGAACGCCTGCTCGACATCGGCTGCGGCTGGGGCGCGCTGATCCGCTGGGCGGCCGTGCATTACGGCGTATCGGCCCACGGCATCACCCTCAGCCGCAACCAGTATGAACATTGCCTGCGCCAGATCGCTGCAGAAGGATTGCAGGACCGGGTCAGTGTGGAACTCAGGGATTACCGGGACATGGCGGGTGATTCCGTATTCGACAAGATCGTCAGCGTCGGCATGTTCGAGCACGTTGGCATCGGGAATTTCCCCGTTTACTTCGGCACGGCCCGGCGCCTGCTGAAACCGGGCGGGCTGTTCCTGAACCACGGCATCACCCATGACACTGAAGGTTGGCGCAAAAGCATTTCGACGGCGTTCATCAACCGCTACGTCTTCCCTGACGGCGAACTAGACACGGTGAGCGACGTGCAACGCGCCATGGAACGGTCTGGCTTCGAGATCCTGGACGTGGAGGCATTGCGGCCCCATTACGCCATGACTTTGCGGCATTGGGTGCAGCGCCTGGAAGATGGCCGGGAAGAGGCTTTGCGGCATGTCTCCGAGCCGACCTACCGTATCTGGCGTCTTTATATGGCGGCCTGCGCTTTGTCATTCGAGGCGGGTGAAGCCGGTGTCTATCAGATTCTGGCCGGACGACGAGTCAAGGGCCCGCATCCGGTTCCCCTGACGCGGCGGGATATTTATCGCTCGCGCACGGAGGGCAAGGGCCATGAAGCAGCGTAACGGGATCACGTCGGACAGACAGTCCGTAGGCCGGACGAGGCGGCCGCTCGCAGGCTGGGGGAGGGCAGCGGGCCTCGCGCTCGTCGTCGCCAGTATTCCGCTCGCTCCACCCGCGTGGCCGCAAGCGGTCGACCACAAGCCGAGAATGCCATCGCACAGCACCATGGAGCACGAAATGAACCGCCTCCGCGCGGATATCGCTGCCCTGCGCGAGGCGATGAATCGCGTTCGCGGGCTTTGTCGCCGTGAGCGGCAAGCAGCCCTCAAAGTGCACCTGGAGCGCGTGCGCGACGACATGGATCGGGTGCTCGCAATGGAAGAACGGATGCAGGAAGACCTCGCCCGCGGCCGGATGGTGAGCGACAGCGACCTGCGGCACCGGATCCGGCTTCTCGGCGAGCAGGTGCGCAAGCTGATCGAAATGAACACGCTGGCGCTCGAGGAAGTCGAGCGGCCCGACTGCCGCAAGCCATGAATACGGTTATGCGCACTCGCATCGGAGAACCAGCATGAAGATCAAGACACGTGTGATCGGAGCGGCGCTGCTTCTAGCCCTGGCCCTGGCCGGGACGGGATGGTTTCTGCGTCCCTGGTTGTTTCCGCCGGACCTGCCGGAGGGCATCCTGGAAGGCTATGGCCGCATCGAGGGAACCGAAGTGACCGTCAGCAGCAAGGTCACGGGCCGCATCCTGAAGCTGCCGTTCTCGGAGGGCGACCGCGTGGGCAGGGGTGAGCTGGTGGCGCAACTGTCCGCAGACGAGATCACGGAGCGCCTGGCGCAGGCGGGCTCACGCGCGGCCTCCGCCGAGGCCCAGGCAAGGATGCGCGATGAGGAGGCCGGGGCGCAGCTTGTCGAAGCCAATGCCCGCCTGCGGGCCACGGAAGAACGGATCAGACAGAGCCTTGCCCGCGTCGAAGTGCTGGCGCATCACGCCGAGAAAATGCGCCTCGACTATCGGCGCGACCAGGAGTTGTTCGCCAAGGGCTTCATCTCCCCGCGGCAGGCCAGCCTGTCGGAAAATGCGCTCAAGCTGGCGGAGGGCGAACTGCAAGAGGCACGCGCGGGCCTGGCCGCATCCCGCGCCGAAATGGACAGCGTCCGCGCTGTTCGCGACGGCATCGCGCGGAAGACGCCGGCCCTGCTCAAGTCTGCCCGCGAGGAGGCCGCGGCGGCCACGGCAGCAAAGGACGAAATCAGGATACTGCTGGCCGACACCCGCATCACCTCCCCCTTGTCCGGGACCGTGGTCACCAAGGCCGCCGAGCCCGGCGAACTGGTGTTTCCGGGAGCCCCGCTGGTGGTGCTGGCGGACCTCGACCGCCCCTACCTGCGCGTCTACCTGCCCGAGCGCGACATCGGCAAGGTGAAGCTGGGCGAACCGGCGCGGGTCTATGTGGACTCCTTTCCCGGGCGGCCGTTCGAGGCGGTGGTGACCGAGGTGGCGAAGAAGGCGGAATTCACGCCCAAGGACGTGCACATGCCAGACGAGCGGGTGACGCTGGTGTACAGCGTCAAGCTGGAGATCAGGAACCCGCAGGGGCTGCTGAAACCGGGCATGCCGGCCAGCGCGCGGATCCGCTGGAAGCCCGGCGTGGCCTGGGAAAAATAGCCATGGATGCGCAAGCCGTGATCGAAGCCGACGGCCTCACCCGGCGGTTCGGCGACAGGACGGCGGTGCAGGGGCTGTCGCTGGCCGTGCAGCGGGGCGAAGTCTTCGGCCTCTTGGGCTCCGACGGCGCCGGCAAGACCACCACCTTGCAGATGCTCGCCGCCATCCTCGATCCCGGCGCGGGGCGCGCCACCGTGCTGGGCTTCGACACCGTGCGGCAGGCCGCCGCGATCACCGCCCGCATCGGTTACATGTCGCAGACCTTCAGTCTCTACGGTCGCCTGACGGTGGAGGAGAACCTGAACTTCTTCGCCGAGCTGCACCGCGTGCCGGAAGCGGCAAAACGGGAACGCAAGGCGCAGCTGCTGGACTTCGCCCGCCTCACGGCGCACCGCGAGCGGACGGCCCGCTACCTGTCCGGCGGCATGCAGAAAAAACTCGCCTTGTGCTGCGCGCTGATCCATCAGCCCGAACTGCTGCTGCTCGACGAGCCAACGACCGGGGTCGACCCGGTGTCGCGGCGGGAATTCTGGAACATCCTCTACCGGGCGCTCACCGGCGGGACCACCATCGTCGTCTCCACCCC
>JAJZPR010000042.1 GCA_021847835.1 Pseudomonadota bacterium | reverse complement strand
GTAAATGCGGCTCGAGCAAGGCCCAGTGTTTGTCTGTAATGTCGTGTCGATGAATGGTTTCCGGCATTCGGCTATGGATTTTTTACGAAAACCACATTTTGCCACATCTTGTGACGACAGCATCTAACGCCTAAGCCGATTTCTTTTTGCGATAAGGGCAGGGGCTCTTGGTGCAGTCCACGTAGATTTGCAGGGAATGGTCGTGGATTCTGAATCCGCGTGACTCCGCGATTTTCTTCTGGCGTTTCTCGATTTCCTCGTCGAAGAATTCTTCCACATGCCCGCACTGCATGCAGACCAGGTGATCGTGGTGTTCGCCCTCGTTGAGTTCGAATACCGCCTTGTCGCTGTCGAAATGGTGCCGCATCAGCAGGCCGGCCTGCTCGAACTGGGTCAGCACGCGATACACCGTGGCCAGGCCGATGTCCTGGCCATCCTCCTTGAGCAGCGAATAGACTTCTTCCGCCGTCATGTGGCGCTTGCTGCTGTGCTCGAACAGGTCGAGGATCTTCAGCCGGGGCAGGGTGGCCTTGAGTCCGATGCTTTTGAGATCAGTGGGGTGGCTCATGCGGAACTCCGAATCGGGATTGAATCAGTCAGGGATTGAAACTCAGTTATGATAACGCTTTTGCGACTTCTGCCCGGAGTAGCCAGTTGAAAGTCCTGCACCTTGTCCCGCTTGCCCTCATCCTGGGGGCGTGTACTTCGGCAAACGTGCCGATCGCACCCTACCGCATCGATGTGCGGCAGGGCAACGCCCTCGAACAGGAGGCGGTCGACAAGCTCAAGCCCGGTCTCAGCCGCTCGCAGGTGCGCTACCTGCTGGGCACGCCGCTGCTGGTGGATCCTTTCCACGGCAACCGCTGGGACTATGTCTACAACTACCGCAAGGCCGGCAAGCTGGTCGAGTCGAGACGCCTGGCGCTGTTTTTCGACGGCGACGTGCTGGCGCGCATGGAGTCGGAAGGCATCGAGCCCAAGGGCGAAGCGTCTGTAGCCCAGCCGCCGGAAAAGCCCGTTGAGCCCGCGAAGGGCGCCGCTGCCGAATCCGCCAGGCCTGCGCAGGCAGCGCCGGCGCAAGCCGGCGCTTCGGAAAGCAAGCCTGAAGAGTCTTCGGTGGTGGCGCCGCTGCGCGCCGATGAAGGCCAGCCCGGGCAGTCCCCGCGCACCGGTGCGGCCGCCGGCGAGAGCGAGCCGGAGCCCGTGACCCTGCAGAGGGATACCAATGTCGAAACCGTCAAACAACCCGAATAAAAAAATGAGTGCCTTGAAGACCGTCATTGCCGGCGTCTCGGGCCGCATGGGCCGTGCGCTGCTCGAAGCCGTTGCGACGGTTCCAGGCTGTGCGCTGCATGGGGCGCTGGATCGCGCGGGCAGTCCGGCCGTCGGACAGGATGCGGGCATTTACGGCGGGAGCCATGGCGGGGTTACGATCAGCGACCGGGTTGCCGATGCCCTGGTGGGCGCCGATGTGCTGATCGACTTCACCCGTCCGGAAGCCACGCTTGCCTACCTCGATGCCTGCCGCCGAGGCGGCGTCAGCCTGGTCATCGGCACCACCGGCTTCGATGCCGCCGGCAAGGCCGCCATCGAGGCTGCCGCGCAGGACATCGGCATCGTTTTCGCGCCCAATTTCAGCGTGGGCGTGAACCTGTTGATGCAGCTTGCCGAAACCGCGGCGCGCGTGCTTTCCGAAGGTTACGACATCGAAATCATCGAGGCCCATCACCGCCACAAGGTCGATGCGCCATCCGGCACCGCATTGGGTATCGGTCAGGCCGTGGCGGGCGCCCTGGGGCGCGACCTCAAGGCCTGCGCGGTGTACGGCCGCGAAGGCGTGACCGGCGAGCGCAAGCCCGACACCATCGGTTTCGCCACCGTGCGCGGCGGCGACATCGTCGGCGACCACACCCTGCTGTTCGCCGGCATCGGCGAGCGTATCGAGCTTACCCACAAGGCCGGCAGCCGCGCCACTTTCGCCCAGGGCGCGCTGCGCGCGGCCAAATGGCTGCATGGCAAGGGGCCGGGCCTGTACGACATGCGCGACGTGCTGGGTTTGAAATAAGGTTTTTTTTGCAATGAACAAAGTCAAGGTTTACAGCACCGGCACCTGTCCCATCTGCGTCAAGGCCAAGGCCTTTCTCGACAAGCGCGGCATCGGCTACGACGAGGTGCGCATCGACCTCGACCGCAATGCGATGAAGGAATTCTCTGTGGTGACCAATGGCGCGCGCACCGTGCCGCAGATCGTGGTCGACGGCAAGTGCATCGGCGGCTTCACCGAGCTTACCGAGCTGCACATGGACGGCGGCCTGGATCACCTGATTCGCTGATTCCGGCAGGGAAAACCTCGCGGTCACGTTGCCGTAACATGGCGCACGCGCTATAATTCGCACTCAATTCGGGCAGGCCGCTTTAAAACCGCCCCCGCCCCGCCTCATACCCCTGCAAAATTTTTGGAGTTCCCTGTGCCCAAGGCCCAGCCCGCCCTTCTTGCGCTTGCCGACGGCTCGGTGTTTCGCGGACTTTCCATCGGCGCCGACGGCATCACGACCGGCGAGGTGGTGTTCAATACCGCGCTCACCGGGTACCAGGAAATCCTGACCGACCCGTCCTATACCCGCCAGATCGTCACCCTGACCTATCCGCACATCGGCAACTACGGGGTGAACCCCGAGGATGTCGAAGCCGACCGCCCCTACGCTGCCGGCCTGGTGGTGCGCGACGTGCCGCGCCTGCATTCCAATTTCCGCGCCAATCAGTCGCTGGGCGAATATCTGAACAGCCAGAACATCGTCGCCATCGCCGACATCGACACCCGCCGGCTCACCCGCATCCTGCGCGAAAAGGGCGCGCAGAACGGCTGCATCATGGCCGGCCGCATCGACGAGGCGGAGGCGCTGGCCAACGCGCGCGCCTTTCCGGGCCTGGCCGGCATGGACCTGGCACAGGTGGTGACCACCCCGGAAAAATACGAATGGAACGAAGGCGAGTGGAAGCTCGGCGAAGGCTACGCACCGTGCGAGCAGGGCAGATTTCACGTCGTTGCCTACGATTACGGCGTCAAGCGCAACATCCTGCGCATGCTCGCCTCGCGCGGCTGCCGCCTGACCGTGGTGCCGGCCAGGACGCCGGCCTCCGAAGTGCTGGCGATGCAGCCCGACGGCGTGTTCTTCTCCAACGGCCCCGGCGACCCGGAGCCCTGCGACTACGCCATCCAGGCCATCCGCGACATCGTCGACAGCAGAACGCCGATGTTCGGCATCTGCCTCGGCCACCAGCTGCTGGGCCTGGCTTCCGGCGCCAAAACGGTGAAGATGAAATTCGGCCACCACGGCGCCAACCACCCGGTCAAGGATCTGGAAACCGGACGCGTGGCGATCACCAGCCAGAATCACGGCTTCGCGGTCGATGCGTCGACCCTGCCGTCCAACCTCAAGCCCACCCACGTCTCGCTGTTCGACAACAGCCTGCAGGGCATCGCCCGCACCGATGCGCCGGCCTTCTCCTTCCAGGGCCACCCGGAGGCGAGCCCGGGACCGCACGACGTCGGTTATTTGTTCGATCGTTTCATTGGAATGATGGAAAAACAAAAATGATCAAGCCATAGAGGGCACAGCGTGCACAGGGGAGTCGCATGATTTTTCTCTGTGTTCCCTGTGAGCTCCGTGGCTAAGAGGTTCAAATGCCAAAACGTACAGACATTCATTCCATCCTCATCATCGGCGCCGGCCCCATCATCATCGGCCAGGCGTGCGAGTTCGACTACTCCGGCGCGCAGGCCTGCAAGGCGCTGAAGGAAGAGGGCTACCGCGTCATCCTGGTCAACTCCAACCCGGCGACCATCATGACCGACCCGGGCATGGCGGACGCCACCTACATCGAGCCCATCACCTGGCAGGTGGTGGAAAAGATCATCGAGAAGGAGCGGCCCGATGCGCTGCTGCCGACCATGGGCGGCCAGACCGCGCTCAACTGCGCACTCGACCTTGCCAGGCACGGCGTGCTGGAGAAGTTCAACGTCGAAATGATCGGCGCGAAGAAGGAGGCCATCGACAAGGCCGAGGACCGCGAGAAATTCAAGCAGGCCATGACCCGGATCGGCCTGGGCTCCGCGCGCTCCGGCATTGCCCACAGCATGGAAGAGGCCAAGCAGGTGCAGGCCGGCATCGGCTTCCCGGTCATCATCCGCCCCTCTTTCACCATGGGCGGCTCCGGCGGCGGCATCGCCTACCACATGGACGAGTTCGTCGAGATCTGCAACCGCGGCCTGGAAGCCTCGCCCACCAACGAACTCCTGATCGAGGAGTCGCTGATCGGCTGGAAAGAGTACGAGATGGAGGTGGTGCGCGACCGCAAGGACAATTGCATCATCATCTGCTCCATCGAGAACTTCGATCCCATGGGCGTGCACACCGGCGACTCCATCACCGTGGCGCCGGCGCAGACGCTCACGGATAAGGAGTACCAGATCATGCGCGACGCCTCGCTCGCGGTGCTGCGCGAGATCGGCGTCGATACCGGCGGCTCCAATGTGCAGTTCTCCGTCAACCCGGCGGACGGCCGCATGGTGGTGATCGAGATGAACCCGCGCGTGTCGCGGTCTTCTGCGCTGGCTTCCAAGGCGACAGGCTTTCCCATCGCCAAGGTGGCCGCCAAGCTGGCCGTGGGCTACACCCTGGACGAGCTCGCCAACGACATCACCGGCGGCGCCACCCCGGCCTCGTTCGAACCCTCGATCGACTACGTCGTCACCAAGATTCCGCGCTTCGCCTTCGAAAAATTCCCGTTGGCCAACAGCCGTCTCACTACGCAGATGAAATCCGTGGGCGAGGTGATGGCGATCGGCCGCACCTTCCAGGAATCGCTGCAAAAGGCCTTGCGCGGGCTGGAAGTCGGCGCCGACGGGCTGGACGAGAAAACCGCCGACAAGGACGAGATCGAGGCCGAACTGGGCGATGCCGGCGCCGAACGCATCTGGTACGTGGCCGACGCCTTCCGCATCGGCATGAGCCTGCAGGAGATCCACGACCTCACCCGCATCGATCCCTGGTTCCTGCACATGATCCAGGAAATCGTCGAGACCGAGAACGAACTCAAAACCAGCAAGCTGGCCGATCTGGACAGGGACCGCCTGTGGCGCCTGAAGCGCATGGGCTTTTCCGACCGTCGCCTGGCCAGGCTGCTCGACACCGACCAGCACGCCGTGCGCGCGCGCCGCTGGGAACTGGGCGTGCATCCGGTGTACAAGCGCGTGGATACCTGCGCGGCGGAATTCGCCACGCCCACGGCCTACATGTACTCGACCTACGAGGAAGAGTGCGAGGCCAAGCCCACCGAGCGCAAGAAGATCATGGTGCTGGGTGGCGGGCCGAACCGCATCGGCCAGGGCATCGAATTCGACTACTGCTGCGTGCACGCCGCCTTCGCCATGAAGGAAGACGGCTATGAGACCATCATGGTCAACTGCAACCCGGAGACGGTGTCCACCGACTACGATACCTCCGACCGCCTGTACTTCGAGCCGCTGACGCTGGAAGACGTGCTGGAAGTGGTGCGCATCGAAAAGCCCGCCGGCGTGATCGTGCAATACGGCGGGCAGACGCCGCTGAAGCTCGCGCGCGACCTGGAAAAGAACGGCGTGCCCATCATCGGCACCACCCCGGACATGATCGACGCCGCCGAGGACCGCGAGCGTTTCCAGCAGATGCTGCACAAGCTGGGGCTCAAGCAGCCGCCCAACCGCACCGCGCGCACCGAGGAAGATGCTATCCGCCTGGCCGAGGAAATCGGCTATCCGCTGGTGGTGCGGCCATCTTATGTGTTGGGCGGCAGGGCAATGGAAATCGTGCGCGAGGAGGCCGACCTCAAGCGCTACATGACCGAGGCGGTCAAGGTGTCGAACGACTCGCCGGTGCTGCTCGACCGCTTCCTCGACGACGCCATCGAGGTCGACGTCGACGCGCTGTCCGACGGCAAGGATGTGCTGATCGGCGGCATCATGCAGCACATCGAACAGGCCGGCGTGCATTCGGGCGATTCCGCCTGCTCGCTGCCACCCTACAGCCTGTCCGGCGAAATCCAGGACGAGCTGCGCCGCCAGACCGTGGCCATGGCCAGGGCGCTCAATGTCGTGGGCCTGATGAACGTGCAGTTCGCCATTCAGGGCGACACCATCTACGTGCTGGAAGTGAACCCGCGCGCCTCGCGCACCGTGCCCTTCGTTTCCAAGGCCATCGGCGCGCCGCTCGCCAAGGTGGCCGCGCGCTGCATGGCTGGACAGACGCTGGCCAGCCAGAACATGACGAGCGAGCGCATCCCGCCTTACTACTCGGTGAAGGAAGCGGTATTCCCGTTCCGCAAGTTCCCCGGCGTCGATCCCATGCTGGGGCCGGAAATGAAATCCACCGGCGAAGTCATGGGCGTGGGGGAAACTTTTGCCGAGGCCTTCGTCAAATCCCAGATAGGCGCGGGCGAAACCCTGCCGTCCAAGGGCAAGGTGTTCATCAGCGTGCGTACCCAGGACCGCCCGCAGGCGGCGGAACTGGCCAGGGGCTTCCACGATCTGGGCTTTGCCGTGCTGGCCACGCGCGGCACCGGCCAGGCCATCCTGGAGGCCGGCATCCCGGTGACCATCGTCAACAAGGTCACCGAAGGCCGCCCCAACATCGTCGACATGATCAAGAACAACGAAGTCAGCCTGATCATCAACGTGGTGGACGACAAGCGCGCGGTGAAGGATTCCTATTCCATTCGCGCCGAGGCGCTGGCGCGCCGCGTGGCCTATTTCACCACCCTGGCCGGCGCGCGCGCCGCCTGCGTGGGCATGGGACATTCCCGGGAACTGCAGGTCTATCCCCTGCAGGCGCTCCACCAGAACATGCAGCAAGGAAAAAAACAGTGAGCAAGACACCTTTGACCGTGACCGGCGCAGAAATGCTGAAGGCCGAGTTGCACAACCTCAAGACCGTGCAGCGCCCGGCGGTGATCCAGGCCATCGCCGAGGCGCGCTCGCACGGCGATCTGTCGGAAAACGCCGAATATGATGCCGCCAAGGAGCGCCAGGGCTTCATCGAGGGCCGCATCAAGGAGATCGAGAGCAAGCTCTCGCACGCGCAGATCATCGATCCCAGGACCGTGGATGCCGACGGCCGCATCGTGTTCGGCGCCACCGTCGAACTCGAGGACGTCGAATCCGGCGAAACGGTGACCTACCAGATCGTGGGCGAGGACGAGGCCGACATCAAGGCCAACAAGATTTCGATCTCCTCGCCCATGGCGCGAGCGCTGATCGGCAAGCAGGCCGGAGATACCGCCAACGTGCAGGCGCCCGGCGGCGTGCGCCAGTACGAAATCCTCGACGTGGACTATCGATGAAAAGCGTCCTGGATAGCGTGGCTGCGGTACTGCTGGTCGCCTGGGTGGGCGGCCTGTGGGCGATCGGCTATATCGCCGCGCCCACGCTGTTCGCCGAGTTGCCGGATCGCCAGTTGGCAGGCAGGCTGGCCGGCGAATTGTTCAGGTGGATCGCCTGGGTAGGCATCGTGGCGGGCAGCTATCTGCTGGTCCATCGCCTGGGCAAGCAGGGCTTCCAGGCCCTGAAGCAGGGATTCTTCTGGATCGTGCTGGTCATGCTGCTGCTGGTTCTGGGCAGCCATTTCGGCATCCAGCCTGTCATGCAGGCGCTGAAAGACCAGGCCATGCCGCAGGCGGTGATGGAAAGCGCCTTCCGCAGCCGCTTCGCCGCCTGGCATGGCGTTTCCAGCATCGTCTACCTGATAGAAAGCCTGCTCGGCCTGATCCTGGTCTGGCGCTATCGCGGCAGCTGAATGGCGGGCTTCTCCGCTGCGCGATAGATCACCAGGATTTTTCCGATCTGCTGCACCGGGGAAGCGTCCAGTGCCTGGCAAATCTGTTCCATCCACTGGCTGCGCGTTTCCTTCTCGCCCGAGCCCGCCTTGATCTTGATCAGTTCATGCGCAGCCAGCGCCCGTCCGGCCTCCTTGAGCACGGCATCGGTCAGGCCTTTCTCGCCGATGAGGACGACGGGCGACAGCGGATGGGCGAGGCCCTTGAGATATTGGCGTTGGGCGGGGGTAAGCTTGACCATGTTGCGACTTTCCGAAGTGAAGCCGGATTTTATCCGAATAACGCCAATTGGCCGATGAAACGACCCAAAACCAGCCGCGCCTGGTGGCTGGACCGCCATGTGCACGACCCATTCGTGAAGCTCGCCCAGAAGGAGGGCTACCGTTCGCGCGCGGCCTACAAGCTGCTCTGGCTCACCGAGAAAGACCATTTGCTCAAGCCGGGCATGACCGTGGTCGACCTCGGCGCTGCACCCGGAGGCTGGTGCCAGGTGGCGGCCAGGAAGGTCGGCGAGAAGGGCAGGGTGATCGGCATCGATCTCTTGCCGGTCGAGCCGATTCCGGGCGTTACGCTGTTCCAGGCCGATTTCACCAGTGACGAGGGCTTGGCCCTGGTGGAAAACGCGCTGGACGGCAAGAAGGCGGACCTTGTTTTGTCCGACATGGCCCCCAACTTGTCAGGGGTAAAGGATGCCGATCAGGCCAAACATTACGCTCTGGCTGAACTGGCGCTCGATTTTGCCGTCCAATGGCTGAAGCCGGATGGCGCCTTCGTCGTCAAGGTGTTCCAGGGCGCGGGGTTCGAGGAATTCCTGCGCCAGGCCAGGCTGGCTTTTCGCCAGGTGCATGTCCGCAAGCCCGATGCCTCACGCGACGAAAGCCGCGAGAACTTTCTGGTGGCGAAGGGCCTGAAAGGCTAGCCAGGCGGACAAGACCAGCCTAGAATGAGTCGAAATGCGCACGGAATGCGCACAGGAGCAGCAGTTAAGTGAACAATCTCGCAAAGAACATCGCCATCTGGGTCATCATCGCGGTGATCCTGATGACCGTCTTCCAGCAGTTTGGCGCGCGCCAGGCCAGCCAGACCACGATCGCCTATTCGGATTTCATCGAGCAGGTGAAGCAGGGCCAGATCAAGCAGGCCACCATCGAAGGCAATGTCATCCGCGGCATGACCGAAGGCGGCAGGCCCTACGTGACTTATGCCCCGCAAAGCGACATCTGGCTGACTTCCGACCTGCTGAAGAACAATGTCAAGGTCGATGTCAAGCCCGAGCAGCAGCAATCCGTGCTGATGAGCATTTTCATTTCCTGGTTCCCCATGCTGCTCCTGATCGGCGTGTGGATCTTCTTCATGCGCCAGATGCAGGGCGGCGGCCGCGGCGGCGCCTTCTCCTTCGGCAAGAGCCGCGCGCGCATGCTGGACGAGAGCAACAACCAGGTCACCTTCGCCGATGTCGCCGGCTGCGACGAGGCAAAGGAAGAAGTGTCCGAACTGGTCGATTTCCTGAAAGACCCCTCCAAGTTCCAGAAACTGGGCGGCCGCATCCCGCGCGGGGTGCTGATGGTGGGCAGCCCCGGCACCGGCAAGACTCTGCTGGCGAAAGCCATCGCCGGCGAGGCCAAGGTGCCGTTCTTCAGCATTTCCGGTTCCGACTTCGTGGAAATGTTCGTCGGCGTGGGCGCGGCGCGCGTGCGCGACATGTTCGAGCAGGCCAAGAAGTCCGCGCCCTGCATCATCTTCATCGACGAAATCGATGCGGTCGGCCGCCAGCGCGGTGCAGGGCTGGGCGGCGGCAACGACGAGCGCGAGCAGACGCTGAACCAGCTTCTGGTGGAAATGGACGGCTTCGAGGCCAATGCCGGCGTGATCGTGATTGCGGCCACCAACCGGCCCGACGTGCTCGACCCTGCGCTCATGCGGCCGGGCCGTTTCGACCGCCAGGTCGTGGTGCCGCTGCCCGACATCCGCGGCCGCGAGCAGATCCTGCTGGTGCACATGCGCAAGGTGCCGATCGCGCCCGACGTCAAGGCAGACATCATCGCGCGCGGCACGCCCGGTTTCTCGGGCGCCGACCTCGCCAACCTGGTCAACGAGGCTGCGCTGTTCGCCGCCCGCGCCAACAAGCGCCTGGTCGACATGGACGACTTCGAGCGCGCCAAGGACAAGATCATCATGGGCGCCGAGCGCCGTTCCATCGTCATGCCCGAGGAAGAGCGTCGCAACACGGCCTACCACGAGTCCGGCCATGCGGTGGTGGCGAGGCTGCTGCCCAAGACCGACCCGGTGCACAAGGTCACCATCATCCCGCGCGGACGCGCGCTGGGCGTGACCATGCAGCTGCCGACCGAGGACCGCTACAGCATGGACAAGGAGCGCATCCTGTCCACCATCGCCGTGCTCTTCGGCGGCCGCATCGCGGAAGAGGTGTTCATGCACCAGATGACCACCGGCGCCAGCAACGATTTCGAGCGTGCCACCGAAATGGCGCGCCGCATGGTCACGCAGTGGGGCATGAGCGATGCGCTGGGCCCCATGGTGTATGGCGAGAACGAAGGCGAGGTATTTCTCGGACGTTCCATCACCACGCACAAGAACGTGTCCGAGGCCACCATGCAGAAGGTCGACCAGGAAATTCGCCGCATCATCGATGAGCAGTACGCGCGTGCGCGCAAGATCATCGAGGACAACCGCGACAAGATCGAGGCCATGACCAAGGCGCTGCTGGAATGGGAAACCATCGATGCCGAGCAGATCGAGGACATCATGTCCGGCCGCAGTCCGCGTCCGCCGCATCCTCCCGGTGCGCAGCCGAAGCCGCCCAGCGACAACAAACCCAGCGCCCCTGCGCCCACCACCGAGCCCGCGCAGGAAGCCTGAGAGCAGATTCAAGTTGCAAGGAGCAAGATGCAAGGCTTGGGTTTTCCCTCCTTGAATCTTGAAACTTGTGACTTGCAACTTGCAACCATGCTTCGCTGCGGCAGTTTCACCTTCCCTCTCGACCGCCCCCTGATCATGGGCGTGGTCAATGTCACGCCGGATTCCTTCTCCGACGGCGGGCATTTCCAGAATGTCCGACAAGCCGTCGATCACGCGCTGCTACTGGCTGAGCAGGGTGCGGACATCCTCGATGTGGGCGGCGAATCAACCCGCCCAGGTGCAGCAGCTGTTTCAATTGACGAAGAATTGCAGCGCGTGCTGCCGGTGATCGAGGCGCTGGCCGCGCGCGGCCTCGCTGTATCCGCGGACACGCGCAAGCCGCGTGTGATGCAGGAAGCAATCAAGGCGGGCGCGGTCATGATCAACGACGTCATGGCCTTGCGCGAGGCGGGCGCGCTCGAAACCGTGGCCCAATCCGATGTCGCGGTGTGTCTCATGCACATGCAAAATGATCCGCAGACCATGCAGGCCACGCCGCATTACGAGGACGTGGTGGCGGAGGTTCATGATTTCCTGGCCGGGCGCATCGCCGCCTGCGAAGCGGCCGGAATCAGCCGCTCCCGCCTGGTGATCGATCCGGGGTTTGGCTTTGGCAAAACCCTGGCGCACAATCTCGCTTTATTGAAAAACCTGGGGCGGCTGGCCGGCCTGGGCGTGCCGGTGCTGGCCGGCATGTCGCGCAAGTCCATGCTCGGCGCGTTGACTGGCAAGCCCGTCGACCGGCGTGAATATGCTGGCATCGCCGCGCATCTGGCTGCCGTGGCGCGAGGGGCTTCGATTGTGCGAGTGCATGATGTTGCGGCGATGAAAGATGCGCTAACAGTTTGGCAAGCAGTTGAGGGAGCAGAACAAGAGTGAGCCGCAAATATTTCGGTACCGACGGCGTACGCGGGCGTGTGGGCAAATCGCCCATCACCCCCGACTTCGTCATGCGCCTGGGCTATGCCGCCGGCAAGGTGCTGGCCTCCGACCGCAGCGTGCTGCCGGCCGGCCAGCATCCGACCGTGCTGATCGGCAAGGACACCCGCATTTCCGGCTATATGCTGGAATCCGCGCTGACCGCGGGTTTCACCGCGGCCGGCGTGCACGTCAACCTCACCGGTCCGCTGCCCACGCCCGGCATCGCCTATCTCACCCGCGCCCTGCGCCTGCAGGCGGGGGTGGTGATTTCGGCCTCGCACAATCCCTTCGAGGATAACGGCATCAAGTTCTTTTCAGGCAGCGGGCAAAAATTGCCCGATGCGACCGAGCACGAAATCGAGGCCATGCTGGACGGCGAAATCGAGACCGTGCCCTCACGCGAACTGGGGCGGGCACGCCGCATCGACGATGCGGCCGCGCGCTACATCGAGTTTTGCAAGAGCAGCTTTCCCAACGACCTGGACCTGCGCGGTCTGCGCATCGTGGTGGATTGCGCCCACGGCGCCACCTACCATGTCGCGCCGCACGTGTTCCACGAACTGGGCGCGGAAGTCATCGCCATCGGCGCCGAGCCCGACGGCCTCAATATCAACGCCGAATGCGGCGCGACCCATACCGCCAACCTGTCTGCAGCGGTCAAACAGCACCGCGCCGATTTCGGCATCGCGCTGGACGGCGACGGCGACCGCCTGATGATGGCCGACCGCGACGGGCGCATTTTCGACGGCGACCAGCTGGTCTACATCATCGCGCGCCACCGGGTCGCAACCGGCAGCATGAAAGGCGGGGTGGCCGGCACGCTGATGACCAATCTGGGCATGGAACATGCGCTGGGCAGGCTTAACCTGCCTTTCGCGCGCGCCAAGGTGGGCGACCGCTATGTGATCGAATTGTTGCAGGAAAAAGGCTGGCTGCTGGGCGGCGAGACCTCGGGGCACATCCTGTGCCTGGACAGGCATACCACCGGCGACGGTATCATCTCGGCGCTGCAGGTGCTGCACGCACTGAAGGACAGCGGGGCCGGCCTGGCCGAATATTCAACCGACCTTACGCTGTATCCGCAGGTATTGATCAACGTGCCCGTCGCTAAACGCATCGACCTGGCCAGCGCGCAGCCCGTGATCGAAGCCGAGGCCCGGGCCCAGGCCGACATGGGCAAGGAGGGGCGCATCGTGCTGCGCCCTTCCGGCACGGAGCCGCTGATCCGGGTCATGGTCGAGTCTCCGTCGGAGTCCCAGGCGCGCAAATGGGCCGAACACATTGCCGAATCGGTGAGGGCAACGGCTTCGGCCTGATTCGATCCGGGTTTCCGTGGACGAACGCGGCTTCAATATTTATGTGGCGGCGTTCAAGGAAACGACATAAAAATGTAATATTACCCCGTTAGTATGGTTTAGTCGCCCGTGCGGCAACGTCAACCACTATGGAGATATATTACATGCGCACTCTCAACAAACTGGCCCAAGGCACTCTTGCTGCCACCCTCGGCCTGGCTTTTTCCGTTAGCGTGCTGGCCGCCGATATTACCGGTGCGGGCGCGACTTTCCCTTATGCCGTTTACACCAAGTGGGCGGAAGCCTATCAGGCTGCCACCGGCAACAAGGTCAATTACCAGGGCATCGGTTCCTCGGGCGGCGTCAAGCAGATCAAGGCCAAGACGGTCGATTTCGCCGGCTCTGACGCCCCGGTCAAGGAAGCTGATCTGGATGCGGCCGGCCTGGTGCAATTTCCCACTGTCATGGGCGGCGCGACTATCGTCGTAAACCTGCCCGGCATCAAATCCGGCGAGATCAAGCTGGATGGCATCACCGCGGCCAACATCTTTCGCGGCGCCATCACCAAATGGAACGATCCGGCGATCGCCAAGCTGAACCCCGGCGTCAAGCTGCCCAATACCGCGATTACCGTGGCGCATCGTTCCGATGGTTCCGGCACCACCTACGTCTTCACCAATTACCTGGCCAAGCAATCCCTGGCTTTCAAGCGTGACGTTGGCGCAGGCAACACCGTCAACTGGCCCATGAATGCCGTGGGCGGCAAGGGCAACCCCGGCGTGGCCGCCAATGTGCAGAAGATCGTCGGCGCCATCGGCTATGTCGACATCGCCGACGCCATGAAAAACAACATGACCTTCGTGGCGCTGAAGAACAAGGCCGGCAATTACATCGTCCCCAACCAGAAATCCATTGCTGACGCGGCTGCCGGTGCCAATTTCAAGGTCAAGGGCATGGCGCCGGACCTGCTGGACCAGACGCACAAGAATGCCTGGCCCATTACCACCGCCACTTTTGGACTTGCCTACGAGAAAGGGTCCGACCCCGCCAAGCAAAAGGGCGTCGTGGATTTCTTCACCTGGTCCCTGAACAACGGCCAGAAAATGGCGGAAGACCTGGGCTTTGTGGCCTTGCCTGACAATGTTGTCAAGATGGTCGAAGCTGAAATGAAGAACATCAAGTAATACAATTACTGGTTCAAGTTGACGTTTGGCCGGGGGCAATCTGCCCCCGGCGCTCTGTGAAAGCGGCTGTTTCCTTTGCGGCTGTTTTCACAGATAAAAAATCCAACCGATAGGCACCATCGTGAGCGAGCTCATATCTGCTGGAATCGACCTGCATGCCAAGCAGGTCGCGAAATTCCGGCTGCAGGACAAGTTTTTCCTTCACACCACCCAACTTTTCGCCCTGGTCGTGTTGTTGACGCTGCTGGGAATACTGCTTTCGCTCACGATCGAGGCCTGGCCGAGCCTGAAGGAGTTCGGCCCGGCTTTCCTGTGGACCAATGTCTGGAGCGTGCCGGACGACCAGTACGGCGCGCTCGCCGCCATCTACGGCACGGTCGTGACCTCGGTGCTGGCATTGCTGATCGCCGTGCCCATCAGCTTCGGCATCGCGCTTTTCCTGACCGAATCCTGCCCGCTGTGGCTGCGCCGCCCCCTGGGCACGGCGATCGAACTGCTGGCCGGGATTCCCTCCATCGTGTACGGCATCTGGGGCCTGTTCATATTCGCGCCGCTGTTCGCCGAACACATCCAGCCCCCCTTGCAGTCCTTGCTGGGTGACGCGCCGGTCATCGGCGGCTGGTTCTCGGGCCCGCCCATCGGCGTCGGCATCCTTACTGCCAGTCTGGTGTTGTCGATGATGGTGATTCCCTTCATCGCCTCGGTCATGCGCGATGTGTTCGAAACCGTGCCGGATGTGCTGAAGGAGTCGGCCTACGGCATCGGCTGCACGACCTGGGAAGTGACGCGCAATATCGTGCTGCCATACACGCGGGTCGGCGTCATCGGCGGCATCATGCTGGGCCTGGGCCGGGCGCTGGGCGAAACCATGGCGGTCACGTTCGTGATCGGCAACGCCAACCGCATCATCCCCAGCCTGTTCGCGCCCGGCACCTCGATTGCCTCCACCCTGGCCAACGAATTCGGCGAGGCTGATCCCGGCTTGCACATCGCCTCGCTCTTCACGCTGGGGCTGGTCCTGTTTGTCATCACCTTCATCGTGCTGGCGATTTCGCGCTGGCTGATCAGCCGCAGCATGGGCTCCGAGGGCTTGTAATTCATGATGAGTTTGTACGCGCGCCGCCTCTGGATCAACCGGATCGGCATTACCCTGTCCATGGTCGCGATGAGCCTCGGGCTGATCGGGCTGATGTGGATTTTGTGGACGCTGTTTTCCAGGGGCTTTGCCGCGCTGAGCCTGGATATGTTCATCCAGGACACGCCGGCGCCCGGTTCCGAAGGCGGCGGCTTGCGCAATGCCATCGTGGGCAGCGGCCTGATCCTGCTGTTTTCCATGCTGATTGCCACGCCGATCGGCATCCTCGCCGGCATCTATCTTGCCGAGTACGGCCGCATCTCCAAGTTTGCCTCGTTCACCCGTTTCATGACCGACATCATGCTGTCGGCGCCTT
Source organism: Pseudomonadota bacterium (assembly GCA_021847835.1). Taxonomy (GTDB): domain Bacteria; phylum Pseudomonadota; class Gammaproteobacteria; order Burkholderiales; family Thiobacillaceae; genus UBA6918. The sequence continues at coordinate 5,868 of JAJZPR010000042.1, read as the reverse complement.
CCATCGTCATCGGCCTGTTCGTCTACGCCTTGTTCGTGGCCACCACCGGCGGGTTTTCCGGCTGGGCCGGATCGCTGGCGCTGGCGCTGATCGCCATCCCGGTGGTGGTGCGCACCACCGAAAACATGCTCAAGCTGGTGCCGACCAGCCTGCGCGAGGCCGCCTTCGCGGTGGGCGCGCCGCGCTGGCAGGTGTCGCTCAAGGTGACGCTGCGCGCCGTCAAGTCGGGCGTGGTGACGGGCGTGCTGCTGGCCATGGCGCGCATCACCGGCGAGACCGCCCCGTTGCTGTTCACGGCGCTCAACAACCAGTTTTTCAGCACCAACATGGCTGAGCCCATGGGCAACCTGCCGGTGGTGATCTACCAGTTCGCGCTGAGCCCCTATGACAACTGGATCAACCTGGCCTGGGGCGGGGCGCTGCTGATCGCCTTCCTGGTGCTGGTGGTCAACATCGGCGTGCGTGTCATATTCCGCCAAAAAGACAAAATCTGATCGTTCACGGAGAAAGCATGTCAGACCAAGCAACAACAGGTAGCCATGATGCCGCGCTGCGGGTGCGCAACCTGAATTTCTATTACGGCGACTTCAAGGGTCTGAACAACATCAACATGGATGTCGCGCGCAACAAGGTCACCGCTTTCATCGGCCCGTCCGGCTGCGGCAAGTCCACTTTGTTGCGCACCTTCAACCGCATGTACGATCTCTATCCCGGGCAGCGCGCGGAAGGCGAGATCCTGTTCAACGGCAAGAACCTGCTGGACAAGAAGCAGGACGTCAATCTGGTGCGCGCCAAGATCGGCATGGTGTTCCAGAAGCCGACGCCTTTTCCCATGACCATCTACGAAAACATCGCCTTCGGCGTGCGCCTGTACGAAAGGCTGTCCAAGTCGGCGATGGACGATCGCGTCGAATGGGCGCTGAAAAAGGCCGCGCTGTGGGGAGAGGTGAAGGACAAGCTGCAGCAGAACGGCCTTTCCCTGTCGGGCGGGCAGCAGCAGCGCCTCTGCATTGCGCGCGCCGTCGCCGTGAAACCCGACGTGGTGCTGCTGGACGAGCCCACCTCCGCGCTGGACCCGATTTCCACCGCCAAGATCGAGGAACTCATCTACGAACTCAAGAACGAGTACACCATCGCCATCGTCACGCACAACATGCAGCAGGCGGCACGGATTTCCGATTTCACCGCTTTCATGTATCTGGGCGAACTGATCGAGATGGGCGATACCGATCAGCTGTTCCTCAAGCCCAAGGTCAAGCAGACCGAGGATTACATCACCGGGCGTTTCGGCTGACGGGGCCTGTGTCCAGTACCCCGGGCGCAGCCGGTCAGGCATGCGCCCGGCGGCTTGCGCAACTTTTTTCGTTGACCGTGCAACGTCCCTGCATTAACATAAGCAGCTTTTTAGCGGGGTAGAGGATGCGTCGCAAACTCGTGGCCGGGAACTGGAAGATGCATGGCGGGCTGGCGGAAAACCAGGCCTTGCTGGAGGCATTGAAGTCTGCGCTGAACGGGCTGCAGGGGGCCGGCATGGCGGTTTGCGCACCTTATCCCTACCTGGCGCAACTGCAATCCGAACTGGCCGCAACCGACCTGGCCTGGGGCGCTCAGAATGTGAGCGAGCATGCCAAGGGCGCGTTCACCGGCGAAGTGTCCACCTCGATGCTGAAGGACTTCGGCTGCACCTATGTCATCGTCGGCCATTCCGAGCGGCGCAGCCTGTACGGCGAGTCCGACGAGACCGTGGCCAAGAAATTCATGGCGGCCCAGGCCGCCGGCCTGATTCCCATCCTGTGCGTGGGTGAAACCCTGGCCGAGCGCGAAGGCGGTGTCACCGAGCAGGTGGTGGGGCGCCAGCTCGATGCGGTCGTCCATGCTGCCGGCGTGGATGCGCTGGCCAAGGCGGTGGTGGCCTACGAGCCTGTGTGGGCCATCGGTACCGGCAAGACCGCCACCCCCGAGCAGGCGCAGGCCGTACACGCCTACATCCGCGGCAAGATCTCCGGCCTGAACAAGGCGGTGGCGGACGGCCTGGTGATCCAGTACGGCGGCAGCGTGAAGGCCGCGAATGCAGCCGAACTTTTCTCGCAGCCCGACATCGACGGCGGGCTGATTGGCGGTGCCTCGCTGATTGCGGATGAATTCATCGCGATCTGCAAGGCTGCAGCCTGATTTTTTGGATTGAGCAAATGGAAACGGTAGTCTGGATTGTTCACCTGCTGGTTTCGGCCACCCTGGTCGGACTGGTGCTACTGCAGCACGGCAAGGGCGCCGACATGGGCGCGGCTTTCGGCAGCGGGGCTTCCGGCAGCCTGTTCGGCGCCAGCGGCTCGGCGAATTTCCTGTCGCGTGCCACCGCTGTTGCGGCGACGTTTTTTTTCCTGACCAGCTTGGCATTGACCTATTTTTCCCTGAATCGCTCGGCCCCCGGCGGGGTGCTGGACAAGATTCCGGCCGTCACGCAGCCGGCGCCGGCGCCGCAAGCTGCGCCGGCCGAGGGCAATGAGGCACCGAAATCCGGGGAAATTCCCAAGTAAAAATTGATTTGTGATTCAACTGAATGCGCTGTATAAAGCAGGCGCATTCTTCACCGGCCGACGTGGTGGAATTGGTAGACACGCTATCTTGAGGGGGTAGTGACGAAAGTCGTGCGAGTTCGAGTCTCGCCGTCGGCACCAGGTATCTCTCCAACAGGTCCATTTTCTCTTTTGCTATATGGGCTCCGTTTGCAGAGGTCGCAGGGCCCATTTCCTAACAGTGGCGAAACTGCCTCAAACCACTAGCATGGTGGCGATCGAGAAGTAGATGAGCAGGCTCAGCACATCCTGGATGATGGTGGCAATTGGGCCGCTGCCGAAAGCGGGATCCTTTCCCATGCGCTTGAGCAGCCACGGGAGGCCCAAGCCGATGGTTGTAGCGGCCGCTCCCGCGGTGACCAGGGAGAGCGCCACGGTGACGGCCAAGTCCAGGTCGTGAAACATCAGCAAGCTGAACGGAATGGTGAGTGTGCCGAGCGCAAGGCCGATCAGCAGCCCTGTGCGCAGTTCGCTGCCGATCAGATTCTGGATGGGCGTATTGCTGAGCGAAAGGCCGCGCACTGCAATGGCCTCCGTTTGGGTGCCGATGGCATCCGCAAGATAGACGATGGCGGGAACGAAGAAGGCGATCGCAAGCCTGGATTGCAGCGCCGCTTCGAACCATGACATCACCAAGGTGGCGATCATGCTGCCACCCAGACCCACTAGGAGCCAGGGCAGACGGTCGCGGGTGCGGCGCATGGGCGGCGCTTCCATGGCATTGCGGGCGCGTGTCGCTTCCCTGTGGATACCGGCCAGGCGGTGCAGGTCTTCCACATGCTCGTGGCGCAGCACCTCAAACATTGCATCTGGCGGAATGACGCCCACCAGCCTCCGCTCGCCGTCGATGACCGGCACCGCGGTCAGCCCCTGGCTGATGGCGAGCGACGCCGCCTGTTCTTGGTCGGTGTCGGGATAGACCTCGGGGAATCTCGTCCTTGCCGCCTCCAGCATCGTCTGATCCGGGTGTGCAGCAAGCAGACGCGCCATGTGCGCCATGCCGAGCAGCCGTTCCTCGTTGTCCAACACGTACACCGAACCGGCGTAGTCGTATTCATTGCCGGGCAATCGCGCCAGAACAGCGCTTACTGTCTCGGCGGAATGCGCATGGGCACCCGTGTCACGGCATGCTGCGCCGCCGTCTCCAGCAGGGCGGGATCGAATTCAATATCTTCCCGGGAGATTGATGCGTTCATCGTAGCGGTTTTCTTGCGAACAAATGGCACAAGGTTTCTTCAATGTCCATAGAGATAAAGGATATAGGTATTGAGCAGGTAGATGACAAACAGGAAGAGGCTGGTCCAGCCCACAGTGTGGAGCAGTCTATCATTGGGCCGATAGAACAGCCCGATGATGGCCAGCCCGGTCATCATGACTGCCGAGAACGCCGAAACGCCATGCACGGGAGAGACTTGGGCCAAGAGTGGCCCTCGGATGTAGAGCACGTCGTCCAAGGCGATGATCAGCATGTTGAAGAGGTTACTGCCCAGCAGGCTGGCCACCGCCATGTTCAGGGCGCCGATGCGCATGGCAGCAATTGATACCACCATCTCGGGGATGCTGGTTGCCAAGGCGATGAACACCGTTCCCACAAAACCCCGCTGCCAACCCATGTCCCGGGCGATTTCGTCGCCCACGAATGGCAGACCAATGCCTGCGGCTACCACCAGCAGCGCGGCAGCGGAATAGCGCGCCACGGACTGGGACAGGTTCAGGTCGGGACGCCGGTCGGGTGCATGATCGGTAAAGGCGCCTACATGGGTCTTTTCGTAATGGAAGACGTTGCGTACAGCCACGCCGTACATGATGACCAGGATGGGCGTATACAGACCTACATGCCAGAAGGATGGCTGAAAGCCATTGTGGGACAGCAGGATGCTGAAGCCCACGAAACCCAGCATGAGAACGCCGAAACTTGCCGACAGGATGTGGCCACGGCTGGATTCGTGATAGACAGACTCGCCCCGGTGCAGAAAATCCAGCAGTACGAAGATGAACAGGTTGATGACGCAGGCGCCCAGTGCGTTGCCTACGGCGATGTCGGGGAGTTCGGCGGCGGTCACGGAAATCGTCCCCGTGACCAATTCCGGCAAGGAGGTCACGGTGGCCAGCATCATTACGCCGACCCAACTGCTGCCCAGCCCGGTCTTGTCGGCGATGACGTCGCCGAAGACTGATAGCTTGACGCCTGCGAAACCGATCACGGCGAGGCAGAGAATGAACTCCAGCCAGGGTATGGAGTGAGAAGGCATCATCAGGAAGTCGTCTGGCCGCGGCTTGGTCTTGGCAAGCCACAGGCGATCACGCCAGCGGCTGATGAAACTTTACCGATCAAATTTTTCCTAGCAGTGCCTGTTTCAGACCGGTTTGGACAGGGTCCTCTCCCAGCCAAATCTTCAGCACTGCTCTGTAGAAAGCTTCACCAGGTATTGTCCCCATATAGCGGCTATCCACACTAAGACGCGTGCCTGCCGCGGGCAGGTAGTCCAGTTGGATGATGGTACCCGCCGGCAGTTCGTGCAAGGCTTTTATATATGCCAGAAAATGATCCACCTCTTGACGTATGGACTCCAATTCGGCGCGATTGTTGTTGGCAACGAGCCCGCCTTTCAGGGCGTCAAGATTTTGATCCGTCGAAAGATCGTGTAGCAGGGTTAACTGCAGGCGGCGGGGAATATCACCATCGAGGATGGCACGTGCGTCATGTTGCGGCTCGGGAAGGTAAAGTGCCGCTACATACACTTTCATAAGCAAAATGCGCCTGAGTCCGGCGCCATTAAGGATGAGGTCTTGTCCCGCTATCCTGATGCGGTTCGGCAACTGGATACCCGCCACTTCACTTGAGTGCGGGGTTGCCCAGGCAGGGCAGGTGAATGTGGCGGCCAAACAGGCAGACAGAAGCAATCGTCGCCCCCACCCTCCTGAAGCATTGATGTTCAATGAATTCTGACCTTTGAGTTTTGCATAAAACCGGTTCAGTTATTCTTGCCAAGCAATATTACGCAATTATGTATGCTCGCTTCGAGCCTCATTTAAATTCTTTAGCACATATGTGGCAGGATTCGTCAGGCTCAATTAGCTATGATTGGATTGTGTATAAACAAAGTGGCGGCTCAATTTCATCCTCCCTTCCTTCCAAGGATAATCCCGTCACTGGCGCAATGATAGAACCGGACCCCGAAATTCGGACAGCCCGATAAGTGATAGCCTTGCTTTATGAATCGGCCCGCAAGGGCCAGACAATGGAGCAAGCGCATGGCAAGACGCAAACGGCGGAATCACTCGCCTACTT
>JAJZPR010000041.1 GCA_021847835.1 Pseudomonadota bacterium | reverse complement strand
GTAAATGCGGCTCGAGCAAGGCCCAGTGTTTGTCTGTAATGTCGTGTCGATGAATGGTTTCCGGCATTCGGCTATGGATTTTTTACGAAAACCACATTTTGCCACATCTTGTGACGACAGCATCTAGTACAAAAAAATGATTTGAACAGGCCTTATGAACATATTCCGGTCTTTTTTGCTGTGTTTCGGCTTCATGGCATCGAAGCTGTCCTGCCGCACGCCGACAGGCTTCCCCGGCTCGCCGGTTAAGCCATCATCCGGTCATGGCTCGCTATGTCGGTTTTGTAACATCTGCAGGCGGCAGCTTCCAGGCCGCCACGGTCAAGTACCGTGATGTCGCCGCGCCGATAGCTGATCAGCTTGCGGTCCTGCAGCGAGCTGGCAGCTTTGGTGACGCCGACGCGGCGCACGCCCAGCATGTAGGCGAGGAATTCGTGCGTGACATGAAAAGCGTTCGAATGCTTCCGGTCCTGCGTCATCAGGAGCCAGCGGGCGAGGCGCGCTTCCACCATGTGGAAGCGGTTGCAGCCCGCAGTTTGCGCAAGCTGCTCCATCACCACGTAAAGGTAGCGATTCAGCTCGCGCCGCAATGCGGGGCACGATCCGAGTTCGCGGCGGAAGGGCGCAGCATTCATGCGCAGCGCCGATCCCGCGCCTTGCACCACTGCGTGCAGCGGCGACACATTCACCCCCAGCACGAGGGAGATGCCGAGCATGCCTTCGTCGCCGATCATTCCGACTTCCAGCCGCTCGGCGTCGTCGATCTGCGATACCAGGGAAATGAAACTTTCCGTGGGGAAATAAACATGGCGAATGCGCTCGCCGGGCTCGGCCAGGATCTCGGCAAACGCCAACTCGACCGGTTCGCACGCCGCCAGAAAGCGCTGTCTATCCTTTCGCGGCAAGGCTTCGATCATGCGGTTTGTTGCGGTAACACGACGGGTGCGCGGCACGTGGATACTCCTGTCAATGGGAAATCCGTCAAGCAGGCGGTGTGCAATCCCGGATCCTGTTGCGGTGCCTGGGAGAGCTTCAGCCTCAGGATGAACACTTCGCAGTCTGATGTGAAGCGCCCGGCATGTCTGTGCGGGAGCGAACATAATCAGCCGGCCGGCCGGGCGGTGCGTACGCGGCTGCCGGTCGGTCTGCGGTAGGGGAGCAGGCGGTCGAACTCTTTCTTGACCACCGCGTAGCACTCACAGGCCTGTGCCTCCAGGCCTGCCCGGTCGAGCACGGTAATGCGGCCGCGGTGATACTCGATCAAGCCGGCCCGCTGCAGCTTGCCGGCGGCCTCGGTGACACCTTCGCGGCGGACGCCGAGCATGTTGGCGATCAGCTCCTGCGTCATGGTCAGTTCGTTGGAGGGCAGGCGGTCCATGCTCAGCAGCAGCCAGCGGCACAATTGCTGGTTCACCGAATGGTGGCGGTTGCATACCGCAGTCTGCGCCATCTGGGTCAGCAAGGCCTGGGTGTAGCGCAGCAATAGGTGCTGCAATTCGCCGGAGCGATTGAATTCCTCTTTCAGCAACTGCCCCTTCAAGCGATAAGCATCACCGGCGCTTTGCACAGCGGCCCGGCTGGGCGTGGTTTCGCCACCCATGAAGAGGGAGACGCCGACGATGCCCTCGTTGCCGACGACGGCGATTTCGGCCGATGCGCCATCCTCCAGGACATAGAGCAGGGACACGATCGAAGTGGTGGGGAAATAGACATGACGCATCTGCTCGCCGGATTCGTATAGCACCTGGCCAAGCGGTAACGAAACCCATTCCAGGTCGGGTAGTAGGCGTGCGAACTCCGCTGCCGGCAGGGCAGCGAGCAGGTGGTTCTGACGAGGGTAGGGAGATATATTCAAGCGTGTTTTCCCGTTGCTGGTCATGTCCGGCCGCCTTGCAGAACCGGCAGGGCGGATGCTTGATGTACGTGCTCAGTATAGGCGCTCGAATTGTCTGTGTGCGCCAGCAGACAGACGATCAAAACGGGCCCGCATAAACTTCACTTATCGGATTCGACATGCGTGCAATTTCTGCACCGTGGCAACGCGTATGGCTTCATGCGGAACGACTTGGAGAAAAGAAGTGCCGGCCTGGCTTGCCGTGTTTGGTGAGCCACTGGCGACACTATGAAATAAAAAGAGGCAACATCATGAGAACAATACATAAATTAGCGCTTGGCACAGCGGCCATGACAATGCTGCTTGGCCTGGGTGGTTGCGCGGGGATGTCGAAGCAGGATAAAAGCACTGTCATCGGTGCTGGAGCAGGTGCCGTCGCCGGCGTCATCGGCCACGAAGTCGGCGATTGATCGCCGGGGCGCGAGGTGCCAGGCCTGGCCGGCCGGCGCATCGCGTCAATACATGTTTACCACTCCAGGAGGATGTGAAATGAACGCAATCAAAATGTTGGCAATCGCCCTGATCGTGGCCGGCGGCCTGGCTTTGGCCTACGGCGGCTTTACCTACACCAAGGAAACGCATGAGGCCAAGGTGGGTCCGATCGAACTGTCGATCACGGACAAGGAAAGGGTAAACATTCCCGTGTGGGCCGGCGTGGGCGCGATAGTGGCGGGCGTGATCCTGCTTTTTGTGCGTGGCAAGTAGAAGCAATTCTTCAATGAATGAGCAAGGATTCCTGAGAAATCAATCGACCCGGCTGGTGAGCTTGTTGCTCGCCTGGATAGCGTTTGGCGGCGCAGAGTCGGTCTTTGCCTCTGTCCCCGGCGACACGCATTCCGCTGCATCGCTCCAAGCCAAATATGCCGCGCTGGGAGAGCAGCTTCAGCATAACCCGTTCGGGCGAGCGCTCTGCGCGCCTTCCGCTCCCGCTCTGCCCGCCGGACCGATGGCGCCAACCATCTCGTTGCTGCCCTTGCTGCCGGCATAACCAGCAACACCCTGCGTGCCGGCGCTGCCGATACGGCCGCTTGCGCCGGCCGGACCGTACGTGGTCGGGCCTTGCGCACCCGTACTGCCGACTTCGCCTTGCTCACCCCGGGGGCCGGCGGAGCCGCGCGGGCCGACCGGGGCCGTGTAGCTCATGCCCTGTGCACCCGTTGCGCCGGTTGCGCCTTGCGCACCGGTTGCACCGGTCGCGCCGGTATCACCCGTGCGGCCAAATGCCATCGTGCCTCGCGCACCCGTGTCGCCGGTAGCTCCTTGCCTGCCGGACCGGACAGCGCCACGCCGGTTTCGCCCATCGAACCCTGCTCGCCGACGGCGCCTGTGGCGCCCTGGGCGCCGGTGGGGCCGGTATAGTCCCGGTCCGAATATCGGGGCGCAGGTTGGCTGCTGCACCCGGCAAGGGCAAAAACCGCTGTAATTGCCAGCAGCAACGGCGCTTTTTTCAGATTGTTCAATTCGATCGAATTTTTCATCAGTAGTGTCCCAACGTTAATCGAATAGGATCAACTGGTTAGCGTCAAGCGGCTGATCCGTGGCGAGTGGGATACGTGCAAGTAATTGATCCAATGGGATTCTCTCAAACATGGTGAGGCTCAGGATTTGTAGGATTTCGTAGAGCGAAGCGGAGAGGTTCAACCGCTTCTTGACGATGGCGACCAGCACATAGACCGAGACCGCGATCCAGATTTGCGACTTGACCGCGTTCTCCGAGGTGCCGAAGAAGGCTTTGATACGCAGATGTTGCTTGATCCACTTGAAGAACAACTCGACCTGCCAGCGGCAGCGATAAAGATCGGCAATGGTTCGTGCCGGCAGTTCGGTGTTGTTGGTCAGGAACACCAGGGTCTTGTCCCTGTCGTCCTTGATGCGAATCCGGCGCAGCGGCGCCGGGTAGCCCTTGGCCGAATAAAAAACCGGTCAGCGTTCCGATCTGGTCGCAGACGAGGCCGTTGGCCCGATCCGACGCCAGGGAATGGCGCCGCTTGAAACGCAGATTCGATTTGGCGCGGATGACGAAGAAACTGCCCGCCTGATGCAGGCGGTGCAATTGATCGAAGTCGATGTAGCCCCGATCCATGACGTAGAAGGCGCCGGGCTCCGGCACCAGCATGTCGAAGATGTTGACCTCGTGCCACTTGCCGTCGCTGATGTGGATGAAGCTCGGGATGTTGCCTCTGAGATCGAGCAGCGCATGCATCCTGACGGCGGCCTTGGTCGTGCGAAACGGCGCCCACGGAAACACCGACAGGCACAGGTCGATGGTCGTGGCGTCCAGGGCATAGACGGTATTGGCCAGATCGACGCCAAAGGGCTCGTCGGCATAAAGCCTGCGGGCGATGCCGATCAGGTTCTGCGCGAAGTCGGCATGGATGCGCCAGTCGCGCACGACGTTGGCGTTCGCCAGCGTGTTCCTCCCGCGCTATCAGCAAAACCATCGCGATGGGCGCCGTGACGACCGCAGGGACGATGGCCGCAATCGCTAAGCCGATGGCATAGCCTGGTTCCAGCAGGACTGGGCAATGTTTCGAGGGCACGATCGTGCCCTCGATCAAATGAAACCTCAGTCCGTTTCGCGTTGAATGGGTGACACGGCTTGCGGATGCACTCGAACGGCTGGGAAGTGGCGGATTCGAGTTGGTCCTGCTTGAGCTGTCGCTGCCGGATGGCCAGGGACTCGAAGCGTTCGACAAGATACACCAGGCTGCTCGTTGCCGAAAACAGGGGGCTGTAATCGCTACAGCCAGTATCCGGCGAGCCGCGTCGGTCAAGGACTTGAGCCAGGGCGAGTGTTAAGCAAACGCTGTCATACAGACAGCCTGTTTGGCGAGAAACAGTCTACAAATAAGAAGGACGTCCATACTCGGGATGGTTGGCCCTGTGTCCGGTCAGGAGGGCAGGCTTCAAAAGCTTGGCCGTGAGTTCCATAAAAAATGCTTCCACGACACTGCCCGTTTTTACCTTGATGACCTCGATCCCGGCCATAACAGCGTAAGTAAATTGCAAACAAATAGATAGGTAAGGGCTGAGGCCTGGAAGCGCGTGGCATGCATATCAGGCAAACGCAGGTCATAAAACCTGTGCGGCACTGACAACCCTGGGTTAGAGCGAGGAGAAGGTCATCTTCATCAAAGAGTTCGGATCTTCACGCACGCGGAATTCGCTGCGCCACGACCGGGATACCGAGTTGCTGCACTCAGAGCTGTTCAGCATCGAGCAGTTGAAGCGCCACGCGGTCACGCTGGCGGGGCAGCATCGAATCGATCCGCGTCCCGGGCCGGATAGGTTGCTGCCGCGGCTGGCCGACAATGCGCGGGTTCTGCTGGCGGCCTACGACGTCGTCACCGCCGCGGCGACGCCGGGACAGCGCATCGTTCCGGCCGAGGCCTGGCTGCTCGACAACTTCTACCTGATCGAGCAGCAGATCGGTCTGGCGCGCCGGCATCTGCCGCGCGGCTACAGCCGGCAGTTGCCGCGTCTGGCCGATGGCCCGTCGGCCGGCTTCCCCCGCATTTACGACCTGGCGCTGGAACTGATTTCCCATATGGACGGCCGCGTCGACAGCGATAACGCCACCCAGTTCGTCGCCGCCTACCAGACCGTCGAACCCTTGAAGCTGGGCGAACTGTGGGCCTTCCCCATCATGCTGCAGCTGGCGCTGCTGGAAAACCTGCGTCGCGTCGGGGTGCGTATCGCCCAGCGGCGCGAGGAGCGCGATGCAGCCATCACCTGGGCGGACCGCATGCTCGCCGCGGCCGAAAGCGAGCCGAAACAACTGATCCACTTGCTGGCCGAGTTTGCCAATGCCGATGTGCCGCTGACCGCGCCGTTTGTGGAGGAGTTCTACGACCGGCTCCAGGCTCAGGGACCCGCCATGGCGTTCGTTCAAACCTGGGTCGAGCAAAAACTGCACGAGCAGGGGGTAACTGCAACCGAGTTGTCGGAGGCGGCCGGCCGAACCGCCGCAGCCAACCAGATATCCATCGCCAACAGCATCGGCAGCCTGCGCTTCATCGGCGCCATGGACTGGAAGCAGTACGTCGAGTCGCTCAGTGTCGTCGAACAGACCTTGCGTGAAGACCCGTCGGGTATGCACGCCAGCCAGGATTTCGCCACCCGCGACCGCTACCGGCATGTCATCGAGGACGTGGCGCGCGGCAGCGCGTGCAGCGAAATGGCGGTGGCACGCGAAGCCATCGTTCTCGCACAGGCGGCTGCCGCGCAACGCAGCATCAGCGACCGCAGCGCGCATGTCGGCTATTACCTGATCGATCGGGGGCGGCAGCGCCTGGAGCGTGCGGTCGGCTGCCGGCTGTCGTTGAACACCCGTGTCAGGCGGGCGAGCCGGCATGTCCGCCTGCCCCTGTACCTCGGCCCCATCCTGCTGCTCACGCTACTTACGACAGCGGTCGTGCTGTCCGCGCTCGGTCTTGATCCGGGCGGCTTCGATCCGGGTGACTGGCGGGTCTGGCTTTTGGCGCTTCCTCTCGTCATCGGCGCCTCGGCGCTGGCCGTTTCGCTGGTGAACCTGCTGGTCACGCTTGCCCTGCCGCCGCGCGCGTTGCCGCGCATGGATTTTTCCAAGGGGATTCCAGACGGCCATCGCACCATGGTCATCGTGCCCACCCTGCTGGGAAGCCGGCAGGACGTCGATGACCTGCTCGAAGCCATGGAGATCCGCTATCTCGGCAATCGCGATCCCAATCTGTTCTTTGCCCTGCTGACGGATTTTCGCGACGCGCCCGAACAAACGCTGCCGGAAGATGAGCCCTTGCTCGCCCACGCGCGCGCCGCGGTCGAGGCGCTCAACCAGACCTACCGCGAGGATCGCCCCTGCGTCTTCTATCTGTTTCACCGGCCCCGTGTCTGGAATCCCTTCGAGCGGGTGTGGATGGGATACGAGCGCAAGCGTGGCAAACTGGAGCAGTTCAACGCACGGCTCAGGGGCGGGGCGCAAACAGCCTTTTCGGACATCGTCGGCGATCAGTCCATTCTCGCTTCGATTCAGTATGTCATCACCCTGGACACCGACACGCAATTGCCGCGCGACGCGGCACGCACCCTGATCGGCAACCTCGCGCATCCGCTCAACCGGCCGGTCTTTGACGCCGCCAGGGGCCGCGTCGTCGAAGGCTACGCAATCCTGCAGCCGCGCGCCTCGATCAGCCTGACCAGTGCAGGCCAGTCGCGCTTCACCAGACTGTTCGCGGGCGACTCGGGCATCGATCCCTACACGCGCGAGGTGTCGGATGTCTACCAAGATGTGTTCGGGGAGGGCTCGTTCATCGGCAAGGGCATCTACGATGTCGACGCCTTCCGTCAGGCCGTCGACGGGCGCTTTCCGGAGAACCTCATCCTCAGTCACGACTTGCTGGAAAGCGGGTATGCGCGTTCGGCCCTGGTGACCGATGTCGACCTCATCGAAGCGCATCCCGCCAGTTATGCCATCGAGGCCAGCCGGCGCCACCGCTGGATACGCGGCGACTGGCAGCTGGCCAGCTGGCTGCTGCCGCGCGTGCCGGGGCCGCCCGGCCTGAACGGCGCGAAGGCGAGGCGGCAGGCCAACCCGTTGTCGGCCCTGTCGCGCTGGAAGCTTTTCGACAACCTGCGGCGCAGCCTGGTGGCGCCGGCCCTGCTTGCCCTGCTGGCAGGGGGCTGGCTGCTGGGCCCGGGACCCATTTGGCTGTGGACCCTGCTGGTCGTGGTCGTGGTATGCCTGCCCACCCTGCTGTCCACCCTGATCGAGCTCATCCGCAAGCCGGAGGAGCGCGACTGGCTGGCGCACCTGAGCCTGACCGGCAAATCCGCGGGCCGCCCGATCACGCTCGCCTTGCTCACCCTGGCCTTTTTGCCTTACGACGCCGTGATCTGCCTGGGGGCGATCCTGCGCTCGGGGGTGCGCATGCTGTTCACCCGGCGTGGCCTGCTGCTGTGGCAGCTGCCCTCCTACTCGGTCCGCAACGCACGCCGGTCGCTGGCCGGTTTTTTCAGGGAAATGTGGAGCGCGCCGGTTCTCGCGGTGGCGCTGGGCATGGCGCTGGCCTGGATCCACCTTCCAGCGGAATGGATTTTTTCTGCACCGATCCTATTGCTGTGGCTGGTGGCGCCCGTCGTCGGCTGGTGGATCAGCCGGCCGCTGGCCGCCCGCGCCCCGGACCTGAGCGTCGATCAACGGGCGTTCCTGCGGACGTCGGCGCGGCGCACCTGGCGCTACTTCGCGGACTTCGTCGGTCCCGAGGACAACTGGCTGCCGCCCGACAACTTCCAGGAATATCCGGCGCCGGCCATCGCCTCGCGCACCTCGCCCACCAACATCGGCATGTCGCTGCTGGCCGACCTGGCTGCTTACGATTTCGGCTATCTCGCGGGCGGGGAATGCCTGCAGCGCGTCGCCAACACCCTCGCCTCGATGGAAAAGCTGGAACGCTACCGCGGCCACCTTTACAACTGGTACGACACCCGCACGCTGCAACCGCTCCACCCGCAATACGTCTCGTCGGTGGACAGCGGCAACCTGGCCGGTTGCCTGCTCACCCTGGAGGCGGGACTTGCCGAGATGAAAAACCAGCCGGTGCTGTCAGCCAGCGCGCTGCAGGGGCTGCGGGACACCCTGCAGGTGCTGGCCGAACAGCTGCCCGCTTCGCCTGCCCCCGAGCTGGCGAAGAAGATCCGCCTGCTGCAGGACGCCCTCCGCGCGCTCACGCTGGACGGACCGCCGCAGACGCTGGCTGCCGCTACCAACGCGCTGAACGAGGTGCACCGCGTCGGCGGCGAGCTGGTTGCATGGCTGCCGGCGGATGTCGACATCGATGGCGAGCTGGCTTACTGGGCCCGGGCATTCGACCGGCAAGCGCGCGCCCTGCGCGACGAGCTTGAATACCTGGCGCCCGGGCCGTGGCAGGGCAGCACCGTCCCGACCCGGACGGAACTTGCCGGCGCACATGGCACAGGCGCGCAGGCGCAGCTCGACCTCATCGATGAGCTGATGGATCGCTGCCGCACACTGGCGGCGATGGATTTCGAGTTTCTCTACGATGCATCGTGCGGCCTGCTGGCCATCGGCTACGACGTCGGCGAACGGCGCCGCGACCCGTCCTGCTACGACCTCCTGGCATCGGAAGCACGCCTGGCCAGTTTCCTGCTCATCGCGCAGGGACAGGTGCCGCAGAAGCACTGGTTCGCGCTCGGCCGTCTGCTCACCAGCCATGGCGGCGACGTCAGCCTGATTTCGTGGAGCGGCTCGATGTTCGAGTACCTGATGCCGCAGCTGATGATGCCGAGCTACCCGAACACCCTGCTGGAACAGACCTGCAAGGCCGCGGTGTCGCGCCAGATCGAATACGGCCGGCAACGCGCGGTGCCCTGGGGGATTTCCGAGTCCTGCTACAACGCCACCGACATGCACCAGGTCTACCAATACCGGGCGTTCGGCGTGCCTGGCCTCGGCTTCAAGCGCGGGCTGGGCGACGACCTGGTGATCGCACCCTACGCCAGTGCGCTGGCGCTGACGGTGATGCCGCGGGACGCGTGCCGCAACCTGCAGACGCTGGCCGGCCATGGCTTCCTGGGCGCCTACGGCTTCTACGAGGCCATCGATTACACGCCGACGCGGGTGCCGCGGGGCAAGCCGCACGCCATCGTGCGCACATTCATGGCGCATCACCAGGGCATGAGCCTGCTGGCCTTTGCGCATGTATTGTTCGACCAGCCGATGCAGCGCCGCTTCATGTCGGACCCGCTCGTGCGGGCTACGGAATTGTTGCTGCAGGAACGCGTGCCGAAGCAGGGCGCCACCCTGCACCCGCATGCGGCCGAAGTCAGCGCCGCCGCGCGCCCGCCGAGCGCGGATATCGGCGCGATCATGCGCGTGTTTACCGAGCCGAACACGCCGATCCCTGAAGTTCACCTGTTGTCGAATGGCCGCTACCACGTCATGGCGACCCATGCCGGCGGCAGCACCAGCCGCTGGCGCGACCTCGCCGTCACCCGCTGGCGCGAGGACGCCACCACCGATGGCTGGGGCACCTTCATCTACCTGCGCGACCGCGACAGCGGAAAATACTGGTCGACTGCGCACCAGCCGACCCTGCGCCGCGCCGACCACTACGAAGCGATCTTCGTGCAGGCACGCGCCGAATACCGGCGGCGCGACCAGGCGATCGAGGCACACACCGAGATCAGCGTGTCCCCCGAGGACGACGTCGAGATCCGCCGCGTCACGCTCACCAACCAGTCGTCCCGCACCCGTCACATCGAGGTGACAAGTTATGCGGAAGTAGTGCTGGCGCCGTTGAATGCCGATCTTGCGCATCGCGCCTTCAGCAATTTGTTCGTGCAGACCGAAATCCTGCCCCAGCACCAGGCGATCCTGTGCAGGCGGCGTCCCCGCACGCCGGGCGAGCAGGTGCCCTGGATGTTCCACCTGCTCGCCGCGCCGGGCGCGGTAGCCGACGCGCCGTCCTACGAGACCGACCGCGCGCAATTCATCGGGCGCGGTCGCACCGTGGCCAACCCGGTGGTGATGGACAGCGGCGACAGCCCGTTGACCCTTTCGAGCCATGATTTATCAAATACTGCGGGTTCGGTGCTCGATCCCATCGTGGCGATCCGCCGCACCCTGACCCTGTCGCCCGACGAATCGGCGAGCGTGCAGATCATCTCCGGCGTCGCGGACACGCGCGAGGCCGCATTGGCCCTGCTGGAGAAATATTGCGACCGCCACTTCGTCGAGCGCGCGTTCGAGATGGCCTGGTTCCAGAGCCAGGAGGTGCTGCGCCACCTCAACGCCACCGAAGCCGACGCGCAAATCTTCGGCCGCATGGCCAACTCCGTCATTTACGGCAATGCCCTGCGCCGCGCTGCGCCCGGCATCATCGCCCGCAACCGGCTGGGGCAGTCCGGGCTGTGGCGCTTCGCCATCTCCGGCGATCTGCCCATCGTCCTGCTGCACATCGGCGACCTCAACCGCATCGATCTGGTGAAGCAGGTGCTGCAGGCGCATGCCTACTGGCGGATGAAGGGCCTGGCCGCCGACCTGGTGATCGTGAACGAGGATTTCTCGGGCTACCGGGCTGTGCTGCATGACCTGATCATGGGGCTGATCAACGCGGGGCCCGAAGCGCAGGTGGTCGACAAGCCGGGCGGCGTCTTCGTGCGTCGTGCCGAGGAGCTTTCCGAGGACGAGCGGGTGCTGCTGCAGACGGTCGCCCGCATCGTCTTCAGCGACACCGCCGAGACCCTGATCGAGCAGGTGGATCGCCGCGTGTCGGCGGAGCGTGCGTCGGACCGCCTGGAACCCGCGCTGCAGGCGCTTGCCGAACCGGCCTATCCGCTGGCGGCGCGCGAGCGCATTTTCAGCAACGGGCTGGGCGGCTTCACGCCCGACGGGCACGAATACGTCGTCACCCTGGAACCGGGCCAGACCACGCCGGCGCCGTGGGTCAACGTGATCGCCAGCCCGCACATCGGCACGGTCGTCAGCGAAAGCGGCAGTGCGTACACCTGGGCGGAAAACGCGCACGAGTTCCGCCTGACCACCTGGCATAACGACCCGCTCTCCGACAGCAGCGGCGAGGCGCTCTACATCCGCGACGAGGAAACCGGCGCGTTCTGGTCGCCAACACCCCTGCCTGCCCGCGGCAAACCCGGCTACGTATGCCGGCACGGCTTTGGCTACAGCGTGTTCGAGCACTATGAAGCCGGCATCGCCTCGGAGCTGTTCACCTACGTTGCAATGGACGCACCGGTGAAGTTCGTCGTGGTCAAGCTGCGCAACGCGTCGCAGCGCGCGCGCAGCCTGTCGCTCACCGGGTACTGGGAGCTGGTGCTCGGCGAGTGGCGCCACGCCAACCTGATGCACATCGTCACCGAATCGGATCCGCAAACCGGCGCGCTGTTTGCCCGCAATGCCTACAGCCGCGAATGCGCCAACCGGATGGTGTTCGCCCACGTCAGCGAGCGCGAGCGGACAGTGAGCGGAAACCGCACCGAGTTCATCGGCCGCAACGGCTCGCTGGCCAGCCCGGCGGCGATGCGCCGCAAGCGCCTGTCGGGCAGGACCGGCGCCGGCCTCGATCCGTGCGCCGCGCTCCAGACCCGGATCGAACTGGCCGCAGGACAGGAACGCGAGATCGTGTTCGTCTTCGGCGCGGCCGGCAACGTCGACGAAGCGCGCCACTTCATCCAGCGATTCGGCGGACGGGCGAGTGCGCGGCAGGCACTGGAAACGGTGTGGCAACACTGGAACCACACCCTGGGTGCGGTGAATGTGGACACGCCCGACCCCGCGCTGAACGTGCTGGCCAACGGCTGGCTGGTCTACCAGACCCTGTCCTGCAGGCTGTGGGGGCGCAGCGGGTATTACCAGTCCGGCGGCGCCTACGGCTTCCGTGACCAGTTGCAGGACACCATGGCGCTGATCCATACGACGCCATGGCTCGCCCGCGAGCAGCTGATCCGGCATGCCGGGCGCCAGTTCCTCCAGGGTGACGTGCAGCACTGGTGGCACCCGCCCAACGGACAGGGCGTGCGCACCCATTTCTCCGACGACTATCTGTGGCTGCCGTATGCCACCTGTCGCTATGTGATGACGACTGGCGACAGGGGCGTGCTCGATGAATCCATCCATTTCCTGGAAGGCCGCGAACTGTATGCGGAGGAGGAGGCCTATTACGACCAGCCGCAAAGCTCGCCCGAAGCGGCCAGCCTCTATGAGCACTGCGTGCGCGCCATCAAGCACGGCTTGCGCTTCGGCGTCCATCAATTGCCGCTGATGGGCTGCGGCGACTGGAACGACGGCATGAATCTGGTCGGCAAGGATGGCAAGGGCGAAAGCGTGTGGCTGGCGTGGTTCCTGGTCGAGAACCTCGAACTGTTTGCCGGCCTGGCGCGGGGACGGGACGACGCGGATTTTGCCCAGCTGTGCACCGCTCAGGCGGCGCTGCTGCGCAGCAACATCGAAGCCCAGGCCTGGGACGGCGCTTGGTACCGGCGCGCCTATTTCGACGACGGCACCCCGCTGGGCTCGTCTTCCAACGACGAATGCCAGATCGATTCGATCAGCCAGAGCTGGGCGGTCATCTCCCAGGGCGGCAATCCGCTGCGCGCCCGCCAGGCGATGACGGCGGTGGACCAGCGCCTGGTGCGGCGCGACAAGCAGATCATCCAGCTGCTCGACCCGCCCTTCGACAAATCAGACCTGGAGCCGGGCTACATCAAGGGCTACATCCCCGGCGTGCGCGAGAACGGCGGCCAATACACCCATGCCGCGATCTGGACCACGATGGCGTTTGCCATGATGGGCGACACGGAACGCGCGTGGGAATGTTTCGCCATGCTCAATCCCGTCCACCACGGCAGCACGCTGGAGGCGATCGAACGCTACAAGGTCGAGCCCTACGTCATGTGCGCGGACATCTACGGTGCGCCGCCGCACACCGGCCGCGGCGGCTGGACCTGGTACACCGGCGCGGCGGGCTGGATGTACCGGCTGACGGTGGAGACACTGCTCGGCCTGCAGCTGGAAGTGGACCATCTGCGCATTGCACCGTGCATTCCGGCCCATTGGGATTCGTACACAATCCACTACCGCTATCGCGAGACTGTCCACCACATCACCGTCAGGCGTGTCGCTGAACAGCCGGAGCATGTGGTCCGCGTGACGGTAGACGGTGTCGAGCATCCCGACGCGCGCATTCCGCTGATCGACGACCGTCGGGAGCACCACGTCGAGGTAGGGTTGAGCTAAATCTGATCCGCGGTTCGCCTTCGCCTTGCCAGAATAATGTGATGGGGGCAAGGGTTTTCACTTCAGCCACCCTGTGTCCGCCGAGGATTTTGCCCAGCTGCTCGTTCTTGCATCCCGGGAAACGTCGCGGGCACAGATCCGGATTAATCCAGCGTGTCGGCAAGTCCGTGATTGACTTCACGGTGACGAACCTCATCTGCGCGGACTGCGATGATGACGTCGTGCAAGCGTGCGTCGGGCGCAAGCTTCCAGTAATCAATTGCGATCCTGGGCGCCGGGACATTGGCGTGGGTGCCGTTGTCCACCCCGGCCAGGTACTCGGTATAGCTGTGGACTGCTTCCTCCTCCAGGTAACCCACGACACGGTGCGCGATCCTGGGCGAAATCATGTAAAGCAGAAAGTAAAGGTTGAAGAATACGCCTTGCGCAAGCCGGACCAACAGACGCTCAATCCCGGAGGGCTGTGTAATTTGAATGAAGGTCATCAGGTGCATGCGTTCATTCTCCGCTTCGTCGAGGAGCAAGCGGATCCTGCCGTAATCGGCTTCGATTCGACGCAGCGGCTTCAAATGTTGCAGGACACCGCCAACCATGCCCGGCACGGCAGCAATCGTTTCCAGCACCACCGCGCGATGGCCATACCGGCGAGCGAAAAAGGCGTCGACGAAGAACCTCATGAAAACGACGACAGCATAAGCAACCCGGTCTGAAAATTCCTTGGCTCATAGTGTCGATCAAGCGGAGGGGTAATCGACATTTCGTTCTCATCGATCTTGCCTGCTTGTCTAGCGCCACCCCGACCGGCCAGTCTATTGCAGAACGCTATCGAATGGATTCTTGACGCACCTCAAGGGTCGGGTTGGTCTGCCCAGCCAATGGCGCCAATGGGCTTTTTTTCATTATGCTGACCACCGGCTCATCCGCATTCTTGTCCTCAACTGGAGGAGCGGCTTTGTCTGCATCGATAGCCGCTGTTAACCGAGCCAGCGCAGCAGGAACATCTTCCGCCAGTACCGCGCCGGGCACGGTTGCACTGTGTCCCATCATTTTCAGCATGGCAAGCGCGACATCCCCAAACATGGTGATGTCGGCATAGGCATCGGTTGTGAAAGTCACCAACATGCGCTTCTCCTCGTCATAGTGTTGCCAGTTCCATGAATAGCAGTTCTGGGGGGATGTGCCTGAATCGTTGCACACGTGGAGTCGAGCCACGTGGAGTCGAGCCAGGCTACAACCAGTATTCGGCGAGGCGCGCTGCCCACTCTTTCAAGCGGAGCAGCGGCGACCGCCGTTCCCAGCGTTCGTGGACGATGGCATCGGACTCCGCCAGATCCTTGGCAAACATGGCATCCATTTGCCGGGCAAAATCGCGGCCCAGGATTGCCGCATTGATTTCATCGTTGTGCAGGAAGCTGCGCCAATCCAGATTGGTCGAACCGATGGTCGACCAGACGCCGTCGATGGAGGCGGTCTTGGAGTGCATCACTGCGCCGCGCCGCTCGTAGATCTTGACCCCGGCGCGCAGCAGCTCGGAGTAATGCGAGCGCCCGGCGTGGAATACCACCCAGGAATCGGTATGGCTCGGCAGAACCAGCTTCACGTCGACGCCGCGCTTTGCCGCGTCGATCAGGGACTTGAGCAATTGCGGATCGGGAACGAAATAGGCGTTGGTGATGTATACGCGCCGTTCGGCATTGTCGATCGCCGATAGCAGCGTGAGGTAGATAAGGCTGTGGGGATCGTCGGAGGCGCTGCCGATGGCGCGCACGATGTCGTCGCCCTGCTTGTCGAGTTTGGGGAAATGGTCTTTCCCGGCCAGCGGCGGGCCTTTTTGCTTGCTCCAGGTGTCCAGGAACAGCTTCTGGAATTCCGCCACCACCGGTCCTTCGATCTGCAGGTGGGTGTCGCGCCAGCCGATGGCGCTCTGCCCCTTCTTTCTGGCGGGGCGTGTGGTCGAGCCGCTGGAATAGGATTCGCTGATATTGATGCCGCCGATGAATGCCATACGGCCGTCGACCACCAGCAACTTGCGGTGGTCGCGGTTGTTGAGCAGCCATTCCTTCTTGTTTCCGGCCAAGGGGTTGACCGGATTGAACTCGAGCACCTGGATGCCGCCCGTTCTCAGGCGCTCAAAGAATTCCTTGGGTGTATTCAGGCAACCGACGCTGTCGTAGATCAGATTGACCTGGACGCCGGCGGCCTGTCTTTCCAGCAACAGGTCCGCGAACTGCCTGCCGATGTCATCGTCACCAAAAATGTAGGTTTCCAGGTGAATGTGATCCTTGGCCGCGCGCATGGCAGCGAACATGGCCCGGTAAGTCGCGGGGCCGTCCTGCAGCAGGACCAGCTTGTTGCCCAGCACCAGCGGGCTGTCGACATTGATCGCCTGTTCCATGGCCAGGTGCTTTTGCAGGATGTCGATGTCGCCGGACTTGGCCTGAAGCTTGTCGATGATGGCCTCGCCCCTGCTTGCGGAGACGGGGCCGCGCGCGCCTTCGAACTCCACGACTTGCGTGTGAGGCTCTTCCATTTCGCGTCCGGCGTCCGGGAGGGTTGCGCAGCCGGCGCAGGCAAACAGGCAGAATGCAGCGAGCGACATGCGCTTGAATGCGGAAGTGGTGCGGGGCAGGTGAGGTGTCGATTTGGGCATGAGCGCCGGGCTCCGGGTAATCATTCGTTTCCAGGCTGTTGCGACAGTGTTTCTTCGAGGAAACGCATCAGCGCGGCGATGACGGTCAGCAGCACCGGACCGATGATCACGCCGATCATGCCGAAGGCCGAGATGCCGCCGATGACGCCGACGAATACGGCGAGTGTCGACACCGGCGCCTGGCTTGAAATCAGCAGAGGCCGCATCAGGTTGTCGGAGACCGACACGCCCATGCCCCAAACCAGCATGAAAATCGCCCAGCCCCATTGCGAGGTGGCGGCCAGAAAAACGACTGCCGGCACCCACACCAGCGCTGCACCGCCCACCGGTAGCAGTGCCAGCACCGCCGCCAACGCGCCGAACACGATAGCCGAAGGTAGGCCCGCGATGGCGAAGCCGATGCCGATCAGCGTGCCTTGGGCGAAAGCAGTCATCATTTCACCGTAGACCACGGCGCGGGTCGTGTCGCCAATCAGCTTGAGCAAATCAGTCCTGCGCTTGGGATCCATCGGCACCAGGCGCACTGCGCGGCCAAGCATTTGGCGGCCGTCGCGCAGCAGAAAGAACAGCAGGAACAGCATCATGAAGAAGTGGATGACGGTGCCCAGGGCGCCGAGCACGAAGTTGCCGCCGGTGGCCGCCAGTGACTGCATCAGCATCTGGGCGCCGCTGACCAGCCAGCCATCAAGTTGTACGGACGTGGACGTGAGGTTCTGGCGCAGCCACTCGGCAAGGCTGCCAAGGATGGGGTAATGCTCCAGTTGCGCAAGCAGTCCCGAGTCGAATTGCAGCGGCTGCTTTTGCAGACGCGCAATCAGATCGCCGACCTGATTTGTGAAAGCCACGCCAAAACTGACTACCGGTCCTGCAAGCACGGCTGGCACCAGTATCGTGATGATGCCTGCGGAAAGACTGGCGCGACCTTTCAACTCTCGCATCAGCCATCGATGCAATGGCGCCAGCAGGAAGGCGAGGCAGATGCCCCAGGCAAGCGCGCCCCAGAAGGGCGCAAGCATCCAGTATAAGGGCGAGAGTGAAAAGGGCCGCGACAGCGATCATGAAGCCCTTGGTGTATAGGTCCAAGCTCACTCCTGAATTGCCCCTGGCTCAGACGCCCAGGAGCCTGGAATATAGGGTCAGTCTGGCGAAGCCGCATTGTTTGACGCAGCCATTCGAACCTCGTGTCCGACTTCATGATGTTCAGCTTCTGCGCAGCCTGCGCCCGATTTGCCACACCACCCAGCCGCGCTGCAGCCATTTGCCGACACTTCGCGGGCGCCATGCAAGCAGCAGGAGCGCGGCCCCCACCATCAAGACCGGGTGGCGCCCGATATGCCGAAACACAAGCACCCCCTTGTCAGCCAGCGCCAGACGCGCACGCCACGGTTCCAGGTTGTGCGCCAGCGCGGTTCGCTGGGCCGCCGCCTGCGCCACCAGTCTGCGGCGACGTTCGGCCAGCTGGGTCAATTTCTGGTTCATGGCTCGGAGCCAAGCTGCTGGCGGTCTTTGGACAGTTCGGCCAGGCTCGCTTCAAACAGCCTCGGCTTGTTTCGGGCCTTGTGCATGGCGAGCCAGGCCAGGCCGGCACCGGCAATCAGAAAAAAAGCGGTCAAGCCGCCCAGCGCAGCAAGGCGGTGCGACTCCCAGAAGGTTACCGCAATCAGGATCGCCAGCAGCACCACGCCCACACCCAGGCAAAACAGGGCGAACAGCCCCAGCACCAGAAGCGCGGTCAAATGCGCCCGTTCTGCGGCTATGTCCGTGGACAACAGCTCGAGGCGGGTATGAACAATACCGACCAGACTCCCCGCAAGCGTCTTCAGGGATTCGAACAACCCGCCAGCTGCGGCCGGTGATTCCTCTGCCATCGCGGGCTTAACGCCGTCCGATCAATACACCGATCACCAGGCCGAGGCCGGCAGCAACGCCGATGGCCTGCCACGGATGCAGATGGACGTATTCATCGGTTGCCTTGGCGGCAGCCTTGGTCCTGGCAACCAGCGCCGCCTCGGCTTCGCTCATTTTTGCCTTTGCAGTGGCGAGAGATTCACCAACTCTCGAGCGCGCTGCAGCCAGCGCCTCGCCGCCCTGGCCGGCCGTGGCCTTCAGCAGGGCTTCCGCATCGTCAATCACCACCTTGAAATCACGGATCAGTTGCTCCTTCGTGACTTCGGACGGATCCGTTTCGGCAGATAGGGTTTTGGTGCTCATGGATATTTTCCTTCTCGTTGAATCATGTTCTAAAAAGTCCACCTATCCGATTGCTCGCATGGACTCAGCTAATGGACATGCCATCCTGTCCAAAACAGCGCATTTGAATTACAACAATAGACATTCTTAAATCCATTGCAAATGGCCGATTGCACGCTGTTTTTGTTAATACCAGGCAGCATAGGAAGAAACGCATGTGCAGTCGGTACGCCAGCGCACATAAGACTTCGTCCTTGCGCAATCAGGCGGCCAATCGATTGACTGTTATGGGCTGGCCTGCCGCATCTTCCGTCTGCAGTAGAGATGCATCATCGGCCGCACGGAGACGCCGTGCAGCAGGATGGAGGCAGTCACCGCCGCCAGCGTGATGGCCGTGATCTGTTCCGCCAGCGGGCGGGGCAGGCCGTGACTGATGGCGTACATCAGGTAGTAGACCGAGCCGATGCCGCGGATGCCGAACCAGGCCATCATGATGCGCTGGTCGCGGGAGACAGGCGCGCCGAGCAGGCCCAGCCACACCGAGACCGGCCGGATCACCAGAAACAGCAGCGCCATGAACACGATCGCCCTGGCGGGAAGATGGGTGAGCGGCAGCATGGCCCCCACCACCAGCACGACGGCGAACTCGCCGATCCGCTCCATTTGTTCGTTGAAGCCACGCACCGCCTGCATCATGTAAGCGCTGGCATGATCGTCATGAGTGGCGTGCGCGGCAGGCTTATCATCGGTCTGTCCATTTGCTCGTCCGGCGGCTCCCGCGACGGGCACATGGACCATGCCGGACTGCTCCTTCACCCGCTGCAGGGCGAGGCCTGCAGCGAACACGGCGAGAAAGCCATAGGCGTGGCTGAGTACGGCCACTCCGTAGGCCAGCGCGATGAGCCCCAGGGCCAGGAACTCGTCCAGCCCGACGGATTCCTGATGACGGGTGCGCAGATAAACCACCAGCCTGCCGATCAGCGCGCCGAGGGCGCCGCCGATCAGCAGGCCGCCGGCGGTGGCCCAGACCACGTCCACCGCCAGCCAGCGCCAGCCCCCCGTGCCCAGGTCGTGCAGACCCAGCAGGCCCAGGCCCAGCATCACGAAGGGAAACGCGGCGCCGTCGTTCAGCCCGCCCTCGCCGGTCAGGCTGAAGCGCAGGCGGTCGCGATCACCCGACGATTCGACCTGAACGTCCGAAGCCAGCACCGGGTCGGTGGGCGCGAGTATCGCGCCCAGCAGAATGGCCGCGCCCAGCGGCAGACCGAGTCCCAGCACTCCCACCGCGGCGATCAGCGCCACGGTCAGCGTCATGGACACGAAGGCCAGGCGCAGCGGCAACAGCCAGTGCCGGTTCGACAGCGGCAGGCCCAGCTTGAGGCCGACGGAAAACAGCGAAATCAGCACCGCCACCTCGGCCCCCCGCTCAAGGAGAGCGGCATGGTCCAGCGGGTGGGGCGTCAGGACCACCCAGCCGGCCGGGCCCAGGGCGAAGCCGGCCGCCAGATAGAGCATGGCGGTGCTGAGGGGCAGCCTTTTCTGCAGAGTGCCCGACAGCACCATGAGGATCAGCAACACGCCGATGATGAGGGACCAAAACGCGAAGCTCATGGCAGGCGGGCGCTCGTGGGGACGTGTGCAGGCCGGGGCCTCGTGAGCATATTGACCTCCTTTGTCCGGTTGCGTGTCAGCGCGGCAATTCTCTGGAATGCAGGATGCAGTTGTTCTATCCAGAATCAGCATACGCTCATTCGGATCGCCCAACGGCCCTTGGCTGACCGGAAATGAAGGAAAATAAATCCGAAAAAGCCAACACACTGTTTTTTTCATATATTTATGAAAAAAGAAGACATGCGGGCAAGGGGGAGAGAAATGTCGCCCCGTGCAACCAAACCGTTGAAGATGAGGCGTGCTGCCGAAACAACTCAATCCATGCAGTTTGCAGGTGAAAGGGAGTGCATGAATAAGCCACCCATTTTTAGGCCAGCGCTGAGCTTCGGATTCAGGGGTCTGCAGAGATGCGTTCCCACGTGGAGACGGCACGTGGTCTTGCTTTCAGTGCTGATGCTCGGGAATCTTCCTGCCCTCGTCTTTGCCCAGACGCCGTGTCCCGGAATTCACGTGAAAATTCTGGATATCAGAAACAGCACTGGCGGCGTGGCGTGCGCGCTGTTCGAATCGCCACAGGGCTTCCCGACCGAATATCTCCACTCTGCAACCAATATCATGGTGATAAAGGTTCGGGACAGGCAGGCGCGCTGCGATTTCGAAGACATCCCGCCGGGAACGTATGCGCTTACCGTCGTTCATGACGAAAACATGAACGGCAAACTCGATACCAAGTGGCTGGGGGTTCCCACGGAAGGCTACGGTTTCTCCAACAATGCAAAAGCCTTGCTCGGCGCGCCCTCGTTCTCTGCCGCCAGCTTCCCGTACGACGGGAAAAAACTGGAGCTGACGATCAGCTTGAATTACTGAGTACTCATGGCGTCAATGCTGCTCCGCATGGGAGTTTTCATTGCCGCGGGAACGCCGATAAAATAATCGTCGATTGCATTTGGGAGGGTGCATGCAGGGATGCATCGCGGTAGATTAACGAACCGGTGATCAGGCGGATCAACCATGGTCAGAAAGCTGATCCGGCGCATCGTCGACGGCGTCGCCAAGGGCCAGAAGTACCATCTGAAGGTCGTCTTTTGCGACAACAGCACATACCACAGCACGCGGCTCGGCGAACCTGACGTCACGATCGTTTTCCGGAACCGCGCCGCGGAATGGCGCATGGCGCTCGGCGGGGTGTTCGAATTCATCGAGTCGTATTTCAACGGCGATGTCGATATCGTCGGTGAGCAGGGCCTTCGCAAATTGGTCAACCTGGGTTATCGAAAGCCATTCGGGCGCTTCGAACACCCGTTAACCCTGGTCAAACGACGATTTCTCGAGTGGCAGCAAAACAATAAGGACCTGGCCCGGGCCAAGCGCAACGCCGCCTTCCACTATGGCCTGCCGACAGCGTTATTCCATCTCGTGCTGGGTGATACCTACGGCTACAGCGAAGGGTTCTGGAAGGAGGACACGCGCACTCTCGACGAGGCTCAGCACAACAACTTCGACCTGATCTGCCAGAAGCTTCAGCTCAGACCCGGCGACAGGCTGATCGAGGTCGGTCCCGGCTGGGGATACATGGCGATGCTCGCCGCGGAAAAGTACGGCGCCGAGGTGACCTGCTACGGACTGGTGCCGAGCCAGAACGACGGCATGCGCATGCTGATGGAATCCCGCAACTTCCACGGCAGGCTCACGCTCGTGGAAAAGGATCATCGTGAGCTGGCAAACGAGCCTTCCCGCTACGATCGCTTCGCCTCGGTCGGCGTGCATGAACATGCCGGACGGGATTGCAATGAGCAGTGGATCAGAAGCATTGCCACCGGCCTGCGCCCCGGCGGCATCGGCCTGATCTCCTCGACATTCAACATTAGAAAGCGGCCGACCAACTACTGCACGATCAAGCATATTTTTCCTGGCGGCTACATTCCCAGCCTCGCGGAGACGCTGCTCCTCATGGAGAAATATGGCCTGGATGTGAGGGCGATCGAAAACCGCTCATATCATTACCGCCGCACCGTGGAGCAGTGGCTGAAGAATTTCGAGACGAACTGGGAGAGGATTCATGCGATCGATCCCGTTCGCTTCAACGAGAAATTCCGCAGGGCCTGGCTGTTCTATCTGGCGGGCGCCGCCGAAACCTTCGAGGCTGCACGCGAAGTCATCAATTGCTACCACATCTCATTCGTGAAGGGCCATTTCCCCGGCAAGAGCCGGTCCACCCCCATCGATCGAATACGCTGATCGGGGCAGTCGGTGCGTTATCGACAATCTGCTGGGAAACGGTTTGGGTTAAGGAACCTCTGATCAATTCCCAATTTTTCAGATTGGTCTAAATTCGTTGGCGTCATACGGGCGAATTTCTCCCCGAAGAGGCAGGAATTCGCCTCATCCCACCGTGTTTTGATGCCTTTTGGCA
>JAJZPR010000040.1 GCA_021847835.1 Pseudomonadota bacterium | reverse complement strand
TGCCAAAAGGCATCAAAACACGGTGGGATGAGGCGAATTCCTGCCTCTTCGGGGAGAAATTCGCCCGTATGACGCCAACGAATTTAGACCAATCTGAAAAATTGGGAATTGATCAGAGGTTCCTTAATTTTCTTAATCATTTTCCAGAGATCCAAGCGATTCAGCAAGCGTAGGGTGGATGAGCGAAGCGCTATCCATCGTATAGGTCATACTATCCGAGCAACTGCTCCAACACAAACGGCAGAATCCCGCCCTTGTTGTAGTACTCAACCTCAATTGGCGTGTCGATGCGCAATTTCACCGCGACACGCTCGCTGCTGCCATTGGCGCGGTGGATCACCAGGGTCACGTCCTGCTGGGGAGTGATGCCGTTCTCGATGCCTTCGAGGTCGAAGGTCTCGGAGCCGTCGAGTTTCAGCGACGCAGCATCGACGCCGTCCTTGAACTGGCAGGGCAGGACACCCATGCCGGCCAGGTTGGCGCGGTGGATGCGCTCGAAGCTTTTCGCCACCACGGCCTTCACGCCCAGCAGGTTGGTGCCCTTGGCGGCCCAGTCGCGCGATGAGCCCGTACCGTATTCCTCGCCGGCGAAGATCATCAGCGGTGTGCCTTCCTTCTGATATTCCATGGCGGCGTCGTAGATGGCCCTCTGCTCGCCGCCCTTCAGCGTGATGCCGCCCTCGGAGCCGGGGACCATCAGGTTCCGGATGCGCACGTTGGCGAAGGTGCCGCGCATCATGACTTCGTGGTTGCCGCGTCGCGCGCCGTAGCTGTTGAAGTCGGCCTTCTGCACGCCGTGTCCGGTGAGGTAGAGGCCGGCCGGCGAGGTCGGCTTGATGCCGCCGGCAGGGCTGATGTGGTCGGTGGTGACGGAGTCGCCGAAGATCGCCAGCGCGCGGGCGCCCTTGATGGATGCGCCCGTTGTCTTGCCGTTGACGAAGAAGGGCGGCTCCTGGATGTAGGTGGAATCGCGATCCCATTCGTACACCGCGCCGGTGGGCGCGGGCACGGCGTCCCACAGCGGGTTGTCGGCGCCGACGTCGGCGTAGCTCTTGTACGCGCCGGCCTCGGCGGAGAAATGCAGGAGCGCGGCGATTTCCTCGTTGCTCGGCCAGATGTCCCTCAGGTAGACCGGCCCGTTCTTGCCGGCGCCGATCGGTTCCTTCTCGACATCGAAGGGCACGCGGCCGGCCAGCGCGAAGGCCACCACCAGCGGCGGGCTCATGAGGAAGTTGGCCTTGACGTTCTGATGCACGCGCGCTTCGAAGTTGCGGTTGCCCGAGAGCACCGAACAGGCGACCAGGTCGTTGTCGAGCACGGTCCTCTCGATCGCTTCCGGCAGCGGGCCGGAGTTGCCGATGCAGGTGGTGCAGCCGTAGCCGACCACGGAGAAGCCGAGCTTTTCCAGGTAGGGCAATAGGCCCGCGGCCTTCAGGTATTCGGTCACCGCGCGCGAGCCGGGGCCGAGGCTGGTCTTCACGTGGGCGGGGGTGTAGAGGCCGAGTTCGACCGCTTTCTTCGCCAGCAGTCCGGCGGCGACCATGACGCCGGGGTTGGAGGTGTTGGTGCAGGAGGTGATCGCCGCGATGACCACACTGCCATGGCGCAGTTCGCCGCCGCCCTCCACCCGGTAGGTGCGGCGCAGTTCCTCGGCGGTCTTGCCGTAGCCGCCTTCCTCGCGCGGCTTCTGCATCAGCGCGTCGAAGCTTTGGCTGATTTGCGAGAGCGCAATGCGGTCCTGCGGGCGCTTGGGTCCGGCGACGCTGGGTTCCACTGTCGAAAGGTCGAGTTCCAGCACCTGCGAATAGTCGATATCGCCGGCCCCGGGGATGCCGAACAGGTTCTGCGCCTGGTAGTAGGCGCGAATGGCGTCGACCTGTTCCTTGCTGCGGCCGGTGGCGGCGAAGTACTGGCAGGTGGCCTCGTCGACCGGGAAGAAGCCCATGGTCGCGCCGTATTCGGGCGCCATGTTGGCAATGGTGGCGCGGTCGGTCACCGGCAGGGCGGCCGCGCCCTCGCCGAAGAATTCCACGAACTTGCCGACCACTTTCGCCTTGCGCAGCATTTCGGTGATGGTCAGCACGATGTCGGTGGCGGTGATGCCGGGCTTGGCGCGGCCTTTCAGGTTCACGCCCACGACGTCGGGGGTGAGGAAGTACACCGGCTGGCCCAGCATGGCGGCTTCGGCCTCGATGCCGCCCACGCCCCAGGCCACGATGCCGAGGCCGTTGATCATGGTGGTGTGGGAATCCGTTCCTACGAGCGTATCCGGGAAATACACGCCGTCCTTTTCCATGACGCCGCGCGCGAGGTATTCCATGTTGACCTGATGCACGATGCCGACGCCGGGCGGCACGACCCTGAACGTGTCGAAGGCCTGCATGCCCCACTTGAGGAACTGATACCTTTCACGATTGCGCTCGAATTCGATCTTCATGTTGAGATCGAGCGCATCCGGGGTGCCGAACTTGTCGACCTGGATGGAATGGTCCACCACCATGTCCACCGGCACCAGCGGCTCGATCATCGAAGGATCCTTGTCGGCGCGTGCCGCGGCCGAGCGCATGGCGGCCAGATCGGCCAAGAGCGGCACGCCGGTGAAGTCCTGCAGGATCACGCGCGCCACCATGAAGGGAATTTCCTCGGTGCGCTCGGCGTTGGGCTTCCAGTTGGCCAGTTGCCTGACGTGTTCTTCGGTGACTTTCACGCCGTCGCAGTTGCGCAGCACCGATTCCAGCACGATGCGGATCGACACCGGCAGGCGGGAGATTCTGCCGAACCCGGCCGTTTCCAGTGCGGGCAGGGAGTGGAATTTACCGGCGGGAAAGGTTTTGATGGTGTCGAACGAAGTAGCGGACATGGCGTAACAGTCGGAAATTGACGGGAAAACCGCTATTCTAGCGTTTTTGACGCCCCCTCTGAATCAGCCATGAGCAAAGCGCCCGCCACCAAAGCCTCGATGAAGAAACAAGCTCTCGACTACCACCGCCTGCCCAAGCCGGGCAAGCTCTCGGTCGAATCCATGAAGCCCTGCGCCACGCAGGATGAACTCTCGCTCGCCTATTCGCCCGGCGTGGCGGAGCCGGTGCGCGAAATCGCCAAGAACCCCAGGACCGCCTACGACTACACCAACAAGGGCAATCTCGTCGCCGTGGTGTCCAACGGCACCGCCATCCTCGGTCTCGGCAACCTCGGCCCGCTCGCCTCCAAGCCGGTGATGGAAGGCAAGGGCGTGCTGTTCAAGCGCTTCGCCGGCATCGACGTGTACGACATCGAGATCGATGCGAAGACGGTGAAGGATGTGGTCAGGGTGGTCGAGGCCATCGCGCCCACCTTCGGCGGCATCAACCTGGAAGACATCGCCGCGCCGGAGTGCTTCGAAATCGAGGCGCAGTTGAAGAAAAAGCTGGACATTCCCGTGTTCCACGACGACCAGCATGGCACCGCGGTCATCATCTGCGCCGGCCTCATCAACGCCTTGCACATCCAGGGCAAGAAACTGGCCGATGCGAACATCGTCTGCCTGGGCGCGGGCGCGGCGGGGCTATCGTCGATGAACCTGCTGGTCGCCATGGGCGCGAAGAAATCCAACATCACCCTGGTGGATTCGAAGGGCGTGGTGAGCAAGGCGCGCACCGATCTCAACAAGTACAAGAAACCCTGGGCGCGTGCGACCGGCCTGAAGACCCTGGCCGACGCCATGAACGGCGCCGACGTGTTCGTCGGCGTGTCCGGTCCCGACCTGGTCAGCCCGGCCATGGTGAAAAGCATGGCCGCCAAGCCCGTGGTGTTCGCGCTGGCCAACCCCGATCCGGAAATTTCCCCCGAGAAGGCGCACAAGGCGCGCAAGGACCTGATCATGGCGACCGGACGTTCGGACTATCCCAACCAGGTCAACAACGTGCTGGGCTTCCCTTATATCTTCCGCGGTGCGCTGGACGCCCGCGCGAAAAGCATCACCCAGGACATGCTCATCGCCGCGGCCAGGGCGCTGGCCGAACTCGCGCGCGAGAAAGTGCCGGCTTCGGTGCTCAAGGCCTACAAGGCCAGGAAAATGGCATTCGGCCCCGACTACATCCTGCCCAAGCCCTTCGATCCGCGCCTGATCGAGCGCATCCCGGCGGCCATCATCAAGGCTGTGAAGAAATCGAAATAAGCGCATGTACAAAGCACGCCCCGACCGTCCGGTCACGCTGCCCCTGCTGAGCCTGCGGCTGCCGCTGGCGGGCTGGGTCTCGTTCCTGCATCGGGTCTCGGGCGTGCTGCTGTTCTTGTGCCTGCCGCTGGCGCTGGTTGTGCTCGATCGTGCACTGAGCGGGTCGGAAGCGTTCGAAGCAGTGAGCCGGCAACTTTCCCAGCCTGCCGTGCGCATGCTGCTGCTGCTGGCGGTGTGGGCGCTGGCGCATCATCTTTTCGCGGGCATCCGTCACCTGCTCATGGACCTGCATGTCGGCGTGAGCCTCGCTGCGGCAAGGCGTTCGGCCCTGGCGGTGGCGGTCGGCGGCGGCCTGGTGGCCCTGGTTACCGCATGGAGACTGTTCGCATGAGAAAGCCGGTCACCGGCAGCCACAGCGGCACCGGCTGGTGGCTGGTGCAGCGTTTCTCGGCCGTGGTGCTGCTGCTTTCCGGGCTGATCCTGTGGCTGGGCTATCTGCGGGTGCCGGCGCTCGATTACGCCACCCTGAGCGCCCTGTTCCAGACCAACGCAATCCGGCTGCTGGTGTGGCTGCTGGTGGCGAGCCTTAGTCTGCATGCCTGGGTGGGGCTGCGCGACGTGTTGATGGATTACGTGAAGCCGGTGTCCTTGCGGCTCACGCTCAACCTGCTGTTCATCATCGTGCTGGCGCTGTGCACCATGTGGGCCACGGCGATATTGTGGGGCGTGCATGGATAGACGAACGTTTGACGCAGTCATTCTGGGAGGAGGGGGCTCCGGCCTGCGCGCCGCGCTACAGCTCGCCGACTCCGGCTTCAAGGTGGCGGTGGTGTCCAAGGTGTTTCCCACGCGTTCGCACACGGTGTCGGCGCAGGGGGGCATCACCGCCGCGCTCGGCAACGTGTCCGAGGACAACTGGCACTGGCACATGTTCGACACCGTCAAGGGCTCGGACTACCTCGGCGACCAGGACGCCATCGAGTTCATGTGCCGCGAGGCGGCCAGCGCGGTGTACGAGCTGGAGCACATGGGCCTGCCGTTCTCGCGCCTCGACAACGGCAAGATCTATCAGCGCGCCTTCGGCGGCCAGTCGCAGAACTTCGGCGGCGAGCAGGCGGTGCGCACCTGCGCCTGCGCAGATAGAACAGGCCACGCGCTGCTGCACACGCTATACCAGCGCAACATCGCGGCGCGCACGCAGTTCTTCGACGAATACTTCGCGCTCGATCTGGTGCGCGACGCGGAAGGCTATTGCCTCGGCCTGACCGCCATCAGCATCGAGACCGGCGAGCCCATCCTCATCGAGGCGCGCGCCACCCTGCTCGCCACCGGCGGTGCCGGGCGTGTGTTCTGGAACACCAGCAACGCCATGATCAACACCGGAGACGGCCTCGGCATGGTGTTGCGCGCCGGGCTGCCGCTGGAAGACATGGAGTTCTGGCAGTTCCATCCTACCGGCATCGCGGGGGTCGGCAGCCTCATCACCGAAGGCGTGCGCGGCGAGGGCGGTTATCTCGTCAACAAGCTTGGTGAGCGCTTCATGCAGCGTTACGCGCCGCACGCGCAAGACCTCGCCTCGCGCGACGTGGTCAGCCGCGCCATCGCCACCGAAATCCACGAGGGCCGCGGCTGCGGGCCGCACGCTGACCATGTCCTGCTCAAGCTCGAACACCTGGGCGAGAAAGTCATCGCCGAGCGCCTGCCCGGCATACGCGAGCTGTCCATCCGCTTTGCCGGCGTCGATCCGGTGAGCGCGCCGATCCCGGTCGCGCCCACCGCGCACTACATGATGGGCGGCATCCCCGCCAATCTGCACGGGCAGGTGGTGGCGCCGGCACGTTACGGCCCCGAGGAGCCGGTGCCCGGTTTGTATGCGGTCGGCGAGTGCGCCTGCGTGTCGGTGCACGGCGCCAACCGCCTGGGCGGCAATTCGCTGCTGGATTTGATCGTTTTCGGCCGCGCCGCCGGCCGCCACATGATCGAATACCTCACCGAGAATCCCTATCCGCGCGAAATGACTGATGGCGCGATACAGACCGGTCTCAAGCGCCTTGCACGCTGGGGAGAACAGCGTGGCGACGAAACCGTGGACGGCATCACGCGCGAGTTGCGCCGCTTGATGCAAAAGCATTGCGGCGTGTACCGCAACCGCGCCCTGCTGGAACAGGGGCTGGCTGAATTGACCGCGCTGCAGGAACGCGCCGGACAAATCACGCTGGGCGACCAGAGCAAGGTGTTCAACACCGCGCGCATCGAGGCGCTGGAGCTGGAGAATCTTCTTCTCGTCGCCCGCGCCACCATGGTCTCGGCGCTGGCGCGAGAGGAAAGCCGCGGCGCGCACAGCCGCGAGGATTTTCCGCAGCGCGACGACGACCGCTGGCTCAAGCACACGCTCTACCACCTGGAAAACGACCAGCTCGACACCAAGCCGGTGCGCCTGAAGCCGCTCACGGTGGAAAGCTTCAAGCCCATGGAACGGAGCTACTGATGAAATTCCGCCTGCATCGTTTCGACCCCGAAAGCGGCGAAAAGCCCACCATGCAGGAAGTCGAACTCGACATCGACCCCGCGGGCAAGATGCTGCTGGATGCGCTGCTGGAACTCAAGGCCGGCGACGACACCCTTGCATTCAGGCGCTCCTGCCGCGAAGGCGTGTGCGGCTCGGATGCCGTCAACGCCAACGGCCGCAACGTGCTGGCCTGCGTCACGCCGCTCGCCAGTTTGAAGGAACCGATCGAAATCCGCCCCCTGCCGGGCCTGCCGGTGATCCGCGATTTCGTCGTGGACATGGAGCCCTTCTACCGCCAGTATCGCTCCATCAAGCCCTGGCTCGTCAACGATGAACCCGAACCCGAGCGCGAACGCCTGCAAACGCCCGAGGAACGCGCCGAACTGGAAGGCGCCTACGAGTGCATCCTGTGCGGTGCGTGCACCAGCTCCTGTCCCTCGTTCTGGTGGCACCCCGACAAATTCGTTGGCCCCTCCGGCCTCTTGCAGGCCTGGCGCTTCATCGCCGACAGCCGCGACCAGGCCACCGAGGAGCGGCTCGACAACCTGGAAGACGCCTACCGCCTCTACCGCTGCCGCGGCATCATGAACTGCGTGGAAGCCTGCCCCAAGGGCCTGAACCCCACCGAAGCCATCGGCAAGATCCGCGAGCTGCTGGTCAGGCGCAAGGTTTGATCGACGTGAGGCGTGAGACATGAGGCATGTGCTTTTTCCCCTCTCCCCTCGCGGGAGAGGGGGCAGGGTGAGGGGGAAAAGATGGCAAACCAGTTCGCCAAATCATTGCGAACATCCATGACGGATGCGGAAAAACGCCTGTGGTATCTGCTGAGAGACAGGCGTCTGAGCGGATATAAATTCCG
The DNA here is from genome assembly GCA_021847835.1 of Pseudomonadota bacterium. Classification (GTDB taxonomy): domain Bacteria; phylum Pseudomonadota; class Gammaproteobacteria; order Burkholderiales; family Thiobacillaceae; genus UBA6918. The sequence continues at coordinate 15,326 of JAJZPR010000040.1, read as the reverse complement.
GCGACAGGTGCCGATTGGCCCTTACATCGCAGACTTTGTTTGCCTGTCTGCAAGGCTGATTGTCGAATTGGACGGCGGCCAGCATGCCGAGCAGACTAAAAAGGACAAGGTGCGGGACGCATGGCTGAAAAGCCAGAGGTTCAGGGTACTGCGTTTCTGGGACAACGATGTTCTGGCGAATACCGAGGGGGTGCTTCAGGCCATTCTTGAGCATTGCGAAAATTCCACCCCTCACCCCCACCCCTCTCCCGCAAGGGGAGAGGGGAGTTCTGGACAATCACCCGCTGGGAAGGAGGGTAAAGCTGCCGCCAGTGCAGACCGCCTGCGCCGCCTGCGCTGGCGCTGCCGGCGCGGGCTGCTGGAACTGGATCTGTGGCTCGCGCGCTTTGCCGATGCCGGCCTGAACCGGCTGTCGGATGAGGAATGCGCCGCATTCGAGGCCTTGTTGGCAGAGGCCGACACCGACTTGCTGGCTTGGCTGGAAGGGCGCGAGCCGGCGCCGGCAAACCATGCGCGCCTGCTGGGAATGGTCCGCGCGGCTGGGTGATTTCCGCTTGCCGCGCTACAATCGGGCAGGAATTACAAAGGTTTCAAGCCCATGAGCAACAAGACTGTCACCCTCAATTTCAGCGATGGCCGCCCATCGATCGAACTGCCCGTGCTGGATGGCACCATGGGCAATCCGGTCATCGACATCCGCACGCTGGCGGCGCAGGGCATCTATACGCTCGACGCCGGCTTCACCGCCACGGCCAGTTGCGAATCCGGCATCACCTTCATCGACGGCGACGAGGGCCTGCTGTCGCATCGCGGCTATTCCATCGAGGACCTGGCCTACAAATCCGATTTTCTCGAGGTGTGCTACCTGCTGCTGTACGGGGAGCTGCCGACTGCCGCCCAGCGCCACGCCTTCGAAAACAGCATCCGCCATCACAGCATGGTGCACGACCAGGTGGTCAACGTGTTCAGGGGGTTCCGGCGCGACGCCCACCCCATGGCGCTGATGATCGGCGTGACCGGCGCCATGTCGGCCTTTTATCCGGACGCGCACGACGTGTTCGACCCCGGCGTGCGCGATCTTGCCGCCCACCGCCTGCTGGCCAAGGTGCCCACGGTGGCGGCCTGGGCGCACAAATACAATCGCGGTGAGCCCTTCATGTATCCGCAGAACCGCATGGGCTATGCGGAAAATTTCCTGCACATGATGCACGCCACGCCGTGCGAGACCTACGAGGTCAATCCGGTGCTGGCACGCGCGCTCGACCGCATCTTCATCCTGCATGCCGACCACGAGCAGAACGCCTCGACCTCCACCGTGCGCCTGGCCGGCTCCACTGGCGCCACGCCTTTCGCCTGCATCGCCGCCGGCATGGCCTCGCTGTGGGGCCCGCTGCACGGCGGCGCCAACGAAGCGGTGCTGAAAATGCTGGAGGAGATCGGCGACGTCTCGAAGATCCCCGAGATCATCAGGCGCGCCAAGGACAGGTCCAATCCCTTCCGCCTCATGGGCTTCGGCCATCGCATCTACAAGAACTTCGACCCGCGCGCCAAGGTCATCCGCGAGACCGCGCACGAAGTGCTGAACGAGCTCGACATGGTCGACGACCCGCTGTTCAAGGTCGCCCTGGAACTCGAACGCATCGCGCTGGAGGACGAGTTCTTCATCGAGAAGAAGCTCTACCCCAACGTCGATTTCTATTCCGGCATCGTGTTCCGCGCGCTCGGCATTCCCTCGTCCATGTTCACGCCGCTGTTCGCCCTGGCGCGCACCGCCGGCTGGGTGGCGCAGTGGAGCGAGATGCTGTCCGCGCCGGGTCACAAGATCGGCCGCCCGCGCCAGCGCTACATCGGGCAGAAGATGCGCGAGTTCGTGCCCGTCGAAAAGCGCGGCGCCTGAACCGGGGCAAGACTGCGGGGTCTGTGTCTGCATGAACCTCAAGGACTGGATCGACAGCAGCGCGCTCAACGCCGCCAGCGCGGCGTTTCTCGAAGAACACCCGGAACTGGTTCCGGATGAATGGCTGGAGCGCCCGCTGCGCGCGGCTCCCGGAAAAGCAGAAGCCCTTCCCGAAAGACTGTTCGAATCCAAACAGGTCGGCGCGCTGCGCATCATCAATGCCTATCGTTTCCTGGGCGCGCATCAGGCCGAGCTCGATCCGCTCGCGCGTTTCGAACGCGAAGCCCTGCCCGAACTGACGCCGGAATACTACGGCATCGGCCCGGCCGATCTCGAACAGGTGTTCGACACCGGCACGCTCGTCGGCCCCAAACGCGCGAAGCTGGCCGACACCATCGCCCGGCTCAAGCGCATCTACTGCGGCACGGTGGGGGTGGAGTACATGTACCTCACCGATGTGCCGCGCAAGCGCTGGATCCAGGAGCGCATGGAGGGCGCGGACGGCTATTTCCACCATGCGCCCGAAACCCGCAAGCATCTGCTGGCCCGGCTGACCGATGCCGAGACCCTGGAGAAATTCCTGCACACCCGCCATCCCGGCCAGAAGCGCTTCTCGCTCGAGGGCGCGGAAAGCCTGATTCCGCTGCTCGATACCGTCATCAGTCGCGCCGCCCTGCATGGCGCACGCGAGGTCGTCATGGGCATGGCCCACCGCGGACGCATCAACGTGCTCAACACCCTGCTGGGGCGTTCGCTGGAGAGCCTGTTCGAGGAGCCGGCCAACCACAGGACCGGCGGCCCGCTGTCGGGCGACGTGAAATACCACCAGGGCTTTTCCAATGACATGGCCACGCCCTATGGGCCGGTGCACCTGGCGCTGGCCTTCAACCCCTCGCACCTGGAAATCGTGCATCCGGTGGTGCGCGGCTCGGTGCGCGCGCGCCAGGACCGCCGTGCCGATGCCGCCGGCATCGAGGTGGTGCCGGTGATCCTGCACGGCGATGCCGCGCTCTCGGGCCAGGGCGTGGTGATGGAAAGCCTCAACATGTCGCAGACGCGCGGCTTCCGCAACGGCGGCGCCATCCACGTCGTCATCAACAACCAGATCGGCTTCACCACCTCCGACCCGCGCGACGTGCGCTCCAGCCTGTACTGCACGGACGTGGCCAAGATGGTGGAAGCGCCGGTGTTCCACGTCAACGCCGACGACGCCGACGCGGTCGCCTGGGTGGCGCAGCTCGCCGTGGACTTCCGTTACACCTTCCACAAGAACGTGTTCATCGACCTCGTGTGCTTCCGCCGCCACGGCCACAACGAGCAGGACGAGCCCCTGGTCACGCAGCCGCTGATGTACCGCAAGGTCAGGGCCCACCCCGGCACGCGCGCGAAATACGCCCAGCGCCTGCTCGACGAGGGCGTGCTTCGTTCCGGCGAGGACGAGGCCATGGCCGCCGCCAGCCGCGAAAAGCTCGAGCGCGGCGAAAGCCTGAGCCCGCCCGCCGCCTCGGATTTCAAGCAGGTGTTCGCCACCGACTGGAGCCGCTTCCGCGGCGGCAGCCTCGACATGGAGGCGGACACCGCAGTCCCGCTGGAAGACCTCAGGCGCCTGGGCGAGCGCATCACCCAGGTGCCGGAGGGCTTCGGCCTGCACGACCGCGTGGCCAAGGTGGTGGCAGACCGCCGGAAAATGGCCGCGGGCGAGCAGCCGCTCGACTGGGGCATGGCCGAAAACCTCGCCTATGCCAGCCTGCTCGACAAGGGCGTCAATGTGCGCTTGAGCGGTCAGGACGCCTCGCGCGGCACCTTCTTCCATCGCCATGCCATATGGCACGACCAGAACCGCAAGCTCCGCAGCGAGGGCGTTTATGCCCCGCTCGAACACCTGCACGAACGCCAGGGACAGTTCAGCGTGATCGATTCGCTGTTGTCCGAAGAGGCGGTGCTGGCCTTCGAATACGGCTACGCCACGGCCGATCCGGACACGCTGGTGCTGTGGGAGGCGCAGTTCGGCGATTTCGCCAACGGCGCGCAGGTGGTGATCGACCAGTTCATCTCCAGCGGCGAGGCCAAGTGGGGACGGCTGTGCGCGCTCACCATGCTGCTGCCGCACGGCTACGAAGGCCAGGGGCCGGAGCATTCCTCGGGCAGGATCGAGCGCTTCATGCAACTGTCCGCGCAGAACAACTGGCAGGTGTGCGTGCCCACGCTGCCCGCGCAGATTTTCCACCTGCTCAGGCGCCAGATCGTGCGCCCGGTGCGCAAGCCCCTGGTGGTGTTCACGCCCAAGAGCCTGCTCCGGCATCCGCAGGCGGCGTCGCCGCTGCAGGATCTGGCCGAGGGCGGCTTCCATGCGGTCATCGACGATCCGATCGCGCCGCGCGAGGCCAAACGCGTGGTGGTCTGCACGGGCAAGCTCTATCATGAACTCAACGCCGCGCGCGGCGAGCGCCGCGACGTGGCGATCGTGCGCATCGAGCAGCTCTATCCCTTCCCGGAAGACAGCCTGCGCGCCGTGCTGGTTGCCTATCCGCAGGCGCAAAGCTTCGTCTGGGCGCAGGAAGAACCCATGAACCAGGGCGCCTGGTACGCCATCCAGCACCACCTCAACCATAGCGCGCCGGAAGGCCGCCGTTTCGTCTACGTCGGGCGCGAAGCCGCCGCTGCGCCGGCTTCCGGCTATCTCTCGCGCCACAAGGAGGAGCAGGCGGCACTGATCAGCGAAGCACTGGGGAGACCCGATGAAACTTGAAATCAGGGCGCCCGAACTGTCCGAATCGGTGACCACCGGCACCCTGCTGGCCTGGCGCAGGCAGGTGGGCGAGAAAGTCCTGCGCGACGAAACCCTCATCGACCTGGAAACCGACAAGGTCATCCTCGAAGTGGCGGCACCCGCCGACGGCGTGCTGATCGAGCAGCGCCACGCCGAGGGCGACACGGTGAAGGCGGGCGAAGTGCTGGCGGTGATCGAGACCGAAGCCGATGCAGTGGTAGTCGAGATGGAGCAACCCAAGGTCAAACAGACCGAAAAAGCGCCGCCACCTGCCACGCCTGCGCAGCCGGGCAGAGGTGCAACTCCGTCCGCAGGCAGGGTCAAGGGTGAGGGTGCGGCTGTTGCCACGGCAGCCGTCTCCGCAGTACCCAGCCCCCCCAAATCCGAAACCCGTCCCGCCAAACCCGTATCCGACAGCGGCCCGCACCGCAAGAAACTGCCGCTGGCGGAAAAGGAGGGCAGGGAGCGGCGCGTGCCCATGTCGCGCCTGCGCCAGCGCATCGCCGAGCGCCTGGTGTCGGCCCAGCACACCGCCGCCATCCTCACCACCTTCAACGAAGTCAACATGCAGCCGGTCAACGAGCTGCGCCAGCGCTTCAAGGCCGAGTTCGAAACCCGGCACGGCATCAAGCTCGGCTACATGTCCTTCTTCGTGCGTGCCGTGTGCGATGCGCTGCAGCAGTTTCCCGCGCTCAACGCCTCCATCGACGGCGAGGACATCGTCTATCACGACTACTACGATATCGGCATTGCCGTGTCGACGCCACGCGGCCTCGTGGTGCCCATCCTGCGCGATGCCGAGCGTCTGTCCTTCGCCGAGATCGAAAAAGGCATCGCCGACTTTGCCGCGCGCGCGCAGACCGGTGCTTTGTCCATCGACGAGCTCAGCGGCGGCACCTTCTCCATCACCAATGGCGGCGTGTTCGGCTCGCTGCTGTCCACGCCCATCCTCAACCCGCCGCAATCCGGCATCCTCGGCATGCACAAGATCCAGGAGCGCCCCGTCGCCGAAAACGGCCAGGTCGTCATCCGCCCCATGATGTACCTCGCGCTGTCCTACGACCACCGCCTCATCGACGGCAAGGATGCGGTGCAGTTCCTGGTCGCGGTGAAGGCCGCGCTGGAGACGCCGGAAAGATTGCTGCTGGAAGTTTGATTTGCTTGACAGGCATGCCATGGTGTTGGTATGTTCTCCAACATGAAAGCCAGGCTCCTGTTGCGGCAGCGCAAGGTCATCAGTGCGAATGCCTTTGCCGAACTGGTGGTGTGGCAACTGCCGGCCGCAGTGTCCGGGAGCGCGCATGCTTTCAAATACAGGCTCGCTTTTGTGGTGGATGGGATGTGCGTGCTGCGCTATGACAATGAATCGGGAAAGGGCGACCACCGCCATATCGGGAAGCGTGAAACTCCCTACCAGTTCACAACCCCGGAAAAACTGCTGTCCGACTTCTGGAACGACGTGGAGAGAATCAAGTGAATACCGTAACGCTGTGCATCGAATCGCGGGAGCAAACCTCCGCCAGGGCGCTGCGCGCATTTAGCGGCAAGGCACAGGGTGCGTACATCAGTTTTGAATCGCCCGAACTCGTCTGGAAAGTCCTGACTGCAAAGCGGTGGGAACTCCTGCATGCGCTAACAGGCATAGGTCCGGTTTCCATGCGGGAAGCCGCGCGTCGCGTTGGGCGTGACGTCAAGGCCGTTCATGGCGACATCAAGGCACTGCTCATGGCCGGCATCCTCGACAGGACGGAAGACGGAAAAATCGTTTTCCCTTATGACGCCGTGCACGTCGATTTCATGTTGAAAGCGGCATAGTTTTTTGGATGATTTTTTGACGAGACGGCGATCAAAGGCACTGCAACACGAATAGTGATATGGTGTCTGACCCTATATTTCCAACGGAGACAGCTCTCTCGACCAACGTGAAATATACACCTCAAGAGGTGTATATTTGGGTTGACTAAAGGTGTATAACGCTGATGTTTGTTTCATAACTGTATGTTTTTTATTGATTCGCAGTTAAGAAAAAGGGCTTGTGTAGATGGCAAACACACCTGTGGCCTCTCCTCTCAAACTGCTCGACCAGGTGCGCGACCGCATTCGGGCCAAACATTACAGCATCCGTACGGAAACGCAATACAACCAAGGACATAGCGCCGGCTGGTCGGAATGGGGCGTTGCAAATAAACATTGTTGCCGGGGGTTTAAACCGGTATAGTGCGCGCACCCGCAGGTCCTGCCAATCGGCATGCGGTTCTCTTAAAACGATCTTATCGATCCCCTATTCGTCTGCCTCGATTGGTGTCACCGCTAGCGTGACAGGCCGTCGCAGGAAAACTAATGACTACTGAAACACCCTTTGCCGGTCTTGGACTGGCTGAACCCATTTTGCGTGCCATTGCCGATGCCGGCTACACCACGCCCACTCCGATCCAGGCGCAGGCCATCCCCTTGGTGCTGGCTGGCGGCGATCTGCTCGCCGCGGCGCAAACCGGCACCGGCAAGACCGCCGGCTTTACGCTGCCGATCCTGCATCATCTGACTTCGCGCCCCGCGCAGAACCCCAAGCCGGGCCGCCCGCGCTGCCTGATTCTGGTGCCTACGCGCGAGCTCGCGGCGCAGGTCGAGGAATCGGTCAAAACCTACGGCAAATACCTGTCGCTGAATTCCATGGTGATGTTTGGCGGGGTCAACATCAACCCGCAGTTCAAGACGTTGCGCTCGCGCGTGGACATCCTGGTGGCGACGCCGGGCCGCCTGCTCGACCACATGGGCCAGAAGACTGTGGACTTGTCCGGGGTGGAAATCCTGGTGCTGGACGAAGCCGACCGCATGCTGGACATGGGCTTCATCCGCGACATCAGGAAGGTGCTCGCGGTGCTGCCCAAGCAGCGCCAGAACCTGCTGTTCTCGGCGACTTTCTCCGACGAGATCAAGGCGCTGGCCAATGGGCTGTTGCATAACCCGGGCTGCGTGGAAGTGGCGCGCCGCAATACGGCATCGGAAATGGTCGAGCAGACCGTGCACATGGTGCCGCAATCGCACAAGAAGGACCTGCTCGCGCACCTCATCAACCACCACGACTGGCAGCAGGTGCTGGTGTTCACCCGCACCAAGCACGGCGCCAACAAGCTGGCGGAAAAGCTTATCAAGGACGGCATCACCGCCGCCGCCATCCACGGCAACAAGAGCCAGGGCGCGCGCACCAAGGCGCTGGCCGGCTTCAAGAGCGGCGAGGTGCGGGTGCTGGTGGCGACCGACATCGCCGCACGCGGCATCGACATCGATCAACTGCCGCAGGTGGTGAACTTCGAACTGCCCAACGTGCCGGAAGACTACGTGCACCGCATCGGCCGCACCGGCCGCGCGGGCAGCACCGGCTCGGCGCTGTCGCTGGTGGACAGCGAGGAGATGGCCTATCTCAGGGACATCGAGAAACTGATCAAGCGCAGTATCGTGCGCGTGGAGGTGGAAGGCTTCGTGCCCATGCCGCGCCCGGCCGCATCGGTCGACGAACGCCCGGCGCGGCCGCCGCAAAGCCGCCCGCAGCAGAATCGCGGGCAGCGCGGCAGGGAACAGCAGGGCAGGGAACAGCCAAAACGGGAAGGGCGCAATCAGCCTGCCGACAACCGTCAGGCGCAGGGCGCCGGCAAGCCGGCCAGGGCCCAGCCCGCAGCCGCGCAGCAAGGGCCGGCGCAGCCCGGGCGCAAGCCGCGTCCCCAGGCGGCGCTGTTCTCGGCCAAGCCGGGTTCGCGCGGGCGCTAGGGTCAACGCCGCAAAAAACAGCGTATCCCTTCAGGGGCTTCGCCACAGGTTTTCAGGGTTTCCACAACTCCGGGTGCGCCCAATACTTCGCATTGAGCCAGTCCGGTGCCGGCTTGTAGGTGTGAAGGTCGAAGAGATACAGCAGATGGCCGTCCTCGGCCTCGGCCAGGCGCTGCATGCCGAAGGCGAGGAAGTCGTTGAAGAGGAGGGGCTGATGCTCGCGCGCAGCGATCAGCAGGGCAGGGGCGCGCTGCTTCAACCGCCCGATGAGCGCCAGGGCCTGCTCCCGAGCTTGCCGCGCTTTGATGAAAGCCAGCGCGAGGTCGGCCATTTCATGGTTGGCAGTCAGCACAACGCTTTCCTGAATGGAAAAGTATTCCTGCGCCAGGGCTTGCGCATCTGCACCTTCCGCCAGCAGGCGGACGGGCTTGCGTTGCCTGAGTTCGGACAGGATCAGCTCTTCGATGCGCATGCCACATTCTAGATTCTGGACGCCAGGGTTACCATAAGCGGCTTATGGAATTGTTTGCTGCCTGTTTGGAGGCCCTGAACGAAGCCGACCCGGCGAGGAAATGCGCACTGGCGCAGTCGCTGTATGCGGCCTGGGGCGAGGGTCGCGTGGAAATCGACGAGGCGGCGCCGGTGCGGCCCATCGCCGAGCCCGGCCGGCCGGATAAGCCAATATTGGTGCCGCCGCTGGAGGTGCCGCGCCGCAAGATCACCAGCGCTATCGGACGCGCGGCGCTTTTGCACGCCATCTCGCATATCGAGTTCAACGCCATCAATCTCGCGCTGGATGCGGCCTATCGATTCAGAAACCTGCCGCGCGAATTTTACGGCGACTGGCTGCGGGTCGCCTCGGAGGAGGCCCTGCATTTCAGCCTGCTCGCCGAACACCTGCAAAGCCTTGGCCAGGCCTATGGCGACTTCCCTGCGCACAACGGCCTGTGGGAAATGGCAGTGAAGACCGCGCACGATGCGCTGGTGCGCATGGCCCTGGTGCCGCGCGTGCTGGAAGCAAGAGGGCTCGATGCCACACCCGCCATCGTCGGGAAATTCAGGTCGGTGAAAGATGCCCGCGCGGTGGAAATCCTCGCCATCATCGAGCGCGACGAAATCGGCCATGTCGCCATCGGCAGCCGCTGGTATCTGTATCTGTGCCGGCAGCGCGGGCTGGAGCCGCTCGCGACTTTCCGCAACTTGCTGAAGGAATACGACGCGCCGCCGCTCAAGCCGCCGTTCAATATCGCAGGCAGGAAGGCGGGAGGGTTCAGCGAGGAGGAGTTGCAGTGGCTGAACGGACTTTAAGGATGACGAGCCTGGCTCAGCGCGACTTCGAGTTCTTGAGCATGGCCGAGCGCAGGATGCTGTTCAACCTGCTTTGGTAGCCGCTTCCCTGGCTCTTCAGCCATTCCAGAATATCGGCGTCGATGCGGACGGTCAGTTGCTTCTTGACCGGGCGATAGAACTTTCCCCGTACCGCGTCTTTCCACTCGGCTTCGCTCGTTGCGGGAATATCGGAGAAATCGATTTCGCTTTCCGGCTTGGCGGCAAGTTTGGCGAGCTCCTTGCGGGCGGTCTCACGAGTTTTCTTCATAGATTTTCCTTTCAAGTTTGCTTGCACGCCGCGCCGAAATGATGCGTATGTGTTCCTCGCCATCTTCGGTTTCGCGCCAGGTGTGCGCCACCAGCAGCAGAGCCACGCCGCCTGCCATGCCGATGGTTTGCCAGCGCTGCTCGCCATTTTCGACCCTGTCCAGCCGGCTGAGATGGCGAGGATCGTCGAATACGAGGCAGGCGGTCTCAAAGCCGACGCCATGCTTGCGGCGATTGGCCTCGTTCTTCTCCTCGTCCCAAGCGTACAATCCCGGCTCCCGGTATGTGGTTACGTAATTGTAGTTACATAATTCGCGGTTTTCAACAAGAGGGGCATTTCCCGGATGCCGCGAGTGGATGTCTCTGTAGAGGCTTAAAGAATTACTGCGGTGGTTTAGAGCCCCAGAGTATGCGCTGATACCCTGCGCTCCGCCCGCTCCCATTCGCTGTCGAAGCGGATGGCGAGTTCGGCGACGTCGCCGCGCGAGTCGAGTCGCATGATGCCCCTGGTTTCGTCCTTGTCGTGGCGCTTGAGCATGCCCTTGTCGTCGGTGAGCACGAAGCTGTCGCGCGCCGGCGGCGGTTCGGCCCCGCGCACCCGCACGTGCAGCACGTGGCCCCACACCGACAGCAGGCGCATCAGCTGGCCGGCATGGCGGCTGAGGTAGGTATCGTCCGCGAGCAGAATCCTGATTTCGCGCCTCAGGCCCTGTTTGCAGAAGTCATTGAGGAATTCGATGCGCGCGGGGGTTTCGTAGCCGCCGTCGGACAGATCCCAGTCGTAGATGCGGATGAGACGGGTTGCGCCCGGCAGCAGCGCATTGAGCGCGCTGACGTAGTCGGGAGGCGTTTCGAATTTGATGACGTCAGACATGGGCCCATCCTGCCGTGTACCAATCGTGGAAAAGTCCTGTTAGCGCCGTGCCGTAATCGCCGGGCGGCAAGGAACGCGTGTCCGCCAACTGCATTAGGTCCTTGCGTTCCGGCCCGGTGGCACCGAAGTCCTCGCCGTTGACGAAGAACTGCGTGCCGGAAAACAGGAGGCGCGTCTTGCCATCCAGTTTAAGCCCGTTTTTGGCCAGGCGCGAGGCGAAAGCCTTTGTGCCTAGGGGCCTGGCGGGCGGGGTGAAGAACACGTCGGGCTTGGGCTCGGAAAAATAGCGGCCGACGAAGGCCTCGACCAGTTCGTCGTCCCAGCGGATATGCTCGAGCTGCTCGCCGATCTGCGCGAGCATGGCCTTGGGGATTTCGCCGCTGTGCTTTTGTAGCGCGAGGTCGGGGTCGGCATAGCGGCCGGGCAGTTCGAGCTCGTCGTGCAGGAAATCGAGGAAGCCTTCGCCCAGTTCCTGGAAGGCGGGGGCGCGAAAGCCGATGGAATAGGTCATGCACTCGTCCTCGGCGATGCCGTCGTGGGCGTATCTGGGCGGCAGGTACAGCATGTCGCCGGGGCCGAGCACGAATTCTTCCTCCGCTTCAAAATGCTTCAGGATTTTCAGCGGCAGGTCTTCCACGAGGTCGAGGTTTTCCTGCGCGGAAATGCGCCAGCGCCGGTGGCCCATGCCCTGCAAGAGGAACACGTCGTAGGAATCGAAATGCGGGCCCACGCCGCCGCCGGGCACGGCGTAGCTCACCATGAGATCATCCAGCCTGGCGCGCGGGATGAAGGTGAACTGCTCCAGCAGCGCTGCGCCGCCGGCGAGGTGATGATCCAGCGATTGCACCAGCAGCGTCCAGTCGCGCTTGGGCCGCTTCTTGAAATCCGCCGGCCTGAACGGGCCGTGGCCCAGCGACCAGTTTTTGCCCCCGCGCACCAGGCGCGATTCCACGCCCTCGCTGCAGGCAAGGTCTTTCATCTCGGCGGGCGAGAGCAGGCCGGTGAAGCCGGGAATGGCGTCCCTCACCAGCAGGGGTTTCTTGTGCCAATAGTCGCGCAGGAACTGGCGCGCGGTCAGGCCGCCGAGTAATTGAAGTTTCATGATTTAATTATGCCATTTTGCTTGTCTTCAATCCCGGACTAGAATCCGCACAAACACGATTAGCGGAGCAAGCATGCTTAAGCCAGGTGACAAGGCGCCGGAGTTTTCCCTGCCGGATGCCGACATGAGTTTCGTCGAGCTCAAGGACTTCAAGGGCAAGAAAAACGTCGTGCTGTATTTCTACGTGCGCGACGACACGCCGGGCTGCACCACGCAAGGCATCGAGTTTTCGGAGCTGGAAGGCGACTTCGCCAAGCTGGACACGGTCGTGCTGGGGGTTTCGCGCGACGACTGCATCTCGCATGGTGTGTTCCGCGACAAGCACGGCATCAGCGTATCCCTGCTGGCGGACAAGGAAGGCGAAGCCTGCCAGGCCTACGGCGTGTGGCAGGAAAAGGAGAAGGATGGGGTCAAGCGCATGGGCATCGTGCGCTCCACCTTCATTATTGACAAGAAGGGCGTGGTCCGTCATGCCCTTTACGGCGTGCAAAGCAAAGGACACGCCGAAGAGATTCTCGAACTCATCAAGGAAATGAAATGACCCAGGTCGCCAAGAACACCGTCGTCACCATCACCTACAGCCTCGCCGATTCCGACGGCGAAATCCTCGAGCAAAGCGAGCAGCCGCACAGCTATCTGCATGGCGGCTACGGCAACGTGTTCGAGTCGGTGGAGAAAGCGCTCGAAGGCAAGCAGGCCGGTGACGCCGTCGACATCAAGATGCAGCCCGACGAAGCCTTCGGCGAATACGACGAACAACTGGTGCGCATCGAGGACCGCAGCCTGTTCCCGGATAACATCGAGGTCGGCATGCAGTTCGAGGGCCACGGCGAATCCTCGGGCGAAGTGCACATCTACACCGTGACCGACATCACCGACGACAAGGTCGTGGTGGACGGCAACCACCCGCTTGCCGGCCAGGCCCTGAACTTCCATTGCGAGATCAAGGAAGTGCGCACGGCCGATCCGCACGAGATCGAGCACGGGCATGCGCATGGGGCGCACGGGCATCATCACTGAGTGAGGCCTTCCCCTCCCAGCCTCCCCCACAAGTGGGGGAGGAGCTAGTCCCATCCCGGTTTCCCCACAAGTGGGGGAGGGGCGGGGTGGGGAGGTTTCCCCTTGCCTTTCCGCAACCCTGCTAAAATTACGCACCTCTCAAAATCGCCTTGTATTGATGAAAACCACCTTCCTCGATTTCGAACAGCCCATCGCGGAGCTGGAGTCCAAGATCGAAGAACTGCGCTTCGTGCAGGACGACTCCGCGCTGGACATTTCGGAAGAGATCAAGCGGCTGTCCAGGAAAAGCCGCAAGCTGACCGAGGACATCTATGCCAGGCTTTCCGCATGGCAGATTTCCCAGGTGGCGCGCCATCCGCAGCGCCCCTATACGCTGGACTACATCAGCGGGCTGTTCAGCGATTTCCATGAGCTGCACGGCGACCGCGGCTTTGCCGACGATCACGCCATCGTCGGCGGGCTGGCGCGCTTCAACGGCGAGCCGGTGATGATCATCGGCCACCAGAAGGGCCGCGACGTCAAGGAGCGCCAGTACCGCAACTTCGGCATGCCGCGCCCCGAGGGCTACCGCAAGGCGCTGCGCCTCATGCGCATGGCGGAAAAATTCCAGCTTCCCATCCTCACCTTCATCGACACCCCCGGCGCCTATCCCGGCATCGGCGCCGAGGAGCGCGGGCAGAGCGAGGCCATCGCGCGCAACCTGTACGTGATGGCCGAGTTGAGGACGCCGATCGTCTGCACCGTCATCGGCGAAGGCGGTTCCGGCGGCGCGCTGGCGATCGGTGTGGGCGACCGCACCCTGATCCTGCAGTATTCGACCTATTCCGTGATCTCGCCCGAGGGCTGCGCCTCCATCCTGTGGAAGAGCGCCGACAAGGCCTCGGTGGCGGCGGAGACCCTGGGCATCACCGCCGAGCGCCTGCTGTCGCTGGAACTGGTCGACAAGATCGTGCCCGAACCCCTGGGCGGGGCCCATCGCGACTGGGACGGCATGTATGCCAACATGCGCAAGGCGCTGGCGGACACCCTGGCCGAAGTGCGCCAGCAGCCGCTGGATGCACTTTTGAATGCGCGTTATCAGCGGCTCATGGCCTATGGCCGCTTCAAGGAAGAAAAACAAGCCTGATCTGCAGGGGCTGGTCGCGGCCTGCCTGGCGCGCCATCTCGAACCCGGCGCGCATGTGCGCGTGGCCTTTTCCGGCGGGGTCGATTCCGTGGTGCTGCTGCATCTTCTGGCGCGGCTCGCGGGCGCGTTTCCCTGCACCCTTTCCGCCATGCACGTGCATCATGGCCTCAACCCTGCGGCCGGTGCCTGGGCCGAATTCTGCCTGGCGTTCTGCGAGCGGCTCGGCATTCCCTGCGTAGTCGAGCGCGTGAAAGTGCCGAAGAAGTCCGCAGCCGGGCTGGAGGCCGCCGCGCGCCAGGCACGCTATGCCGCCTTGTGCAAACCTGGCGCCGACGCCGTGGCGCTTGCGCACCATCTCGACGACCAGGCCGAGACCGTGCTGTTCCAGCTCCTGCGCGGCGGCGAGCCGCGCGCGCTGGCGGCCATGTCCGAGGCGCGCGTGTCCGAAGGCATGCTGCTGTTGCGTCCCTTGCTGAACGTGCCCAAAGCCGAACTCATTGCCTACGCGCGCCGCCACCGCCTGAAATGGGTGGAGGACGACAGCAATCTCGACACGATGCTTGCGCGCAATGCCCTGCGCCAGGACATCCTGCCGCTGCTGGAAAATCATTTCCCCGACTACCGCGAGCGCCTGGCGGGAGTTGCGCGGCGCATGGCTGAAGTCGCGGCCTTGCTGGAGCACATGGCGGGCGAGGACCGCGCAGCGCATCCCGAGGACGAGCTCGACTGCAATGAGTTGAAGGTGCTGCCGGAGACGCGCGCGCGCAACCTGCTGGCGCACTTTCTGCGCGCGCAGGGCGCGGCGGTGCCGCGGCCGGCGGCCTTGCGCGAAATGCTGCGCCAGCTGGTCGAGGCGCGCGGCCGGCTGAGCCTGCCGCTGCCCGGCGGGCGCAGGTTGATACGCGTCAAAAATAAGGCCAGAATCGAGCCATGACAGGCCGCATGGGCTGTTTATACGGGGTTTCCATAACCATAACATTCCGGAGACACATCATGAAAACGACACAACTGCTGTTCGGCATGCTCGCGGCTTTCGCCCTGTCCATGTCCTAGATAGTGTCGTCATGAGATAGCCAGCCAAAGGGTAAGGCAGCGAATTTGTACGGCAGCAACAAAGGATGACAGGTTTTTCGCATAGCGGGTGGCGATCCCCCGCCACCGCTTGAGATGCAAGAA
>JAJZPR010000072.1 GCA_021847835.1 Pseudomonadota bacterium | reverse complement strand
GGCTGTGGCTGGCGGCAGACGAGAGCGGCGCGGCCGGGATGCTGCTGCAAAAAATGCCCGATGGCGAGGACGGCGACGCGGATGCCTGGAACCGCGTCACCCATCTCGGTGCGACGATCACCCGGCAGGAACTGCTGGATCTTTCCACGCGGGATATCATCCGCCGCTTGTTCCACGAGGAGGATATCCGCCTCTTCGACAGCACGCCGGTGCACTTCGGCTGCAACTGCTCGCGTGAGCGCGTCGCCCATACCCTGCGCATGCTGGGCCAGAACGACGTTCGCGCGCTGCTCGCGGAAACCGGTTACATCGAGGCCGATTGCGAATTTTGCAACCGGCATTACGTGTTCGACGCAGTGGACGCCGAGCAGATTTTCGCCGCCAACCCGGTGGCTGCCGGACAGACCCGGCACTGATCGTGGCCCCGGCGCGTAAAGCCATCATCCTGGGCGCGGCGGGGCGGGATTTCCACAATTTCAACGTGTTTTTCCGCGACCACGCCGGCTACGAACTGGTTGCCTTCACCGCCGCCCAGATTCCCTACATCGAGCATCGCACCTACCCCGCATTCCTGGCCGGCCCGCGCTATCCGGAAGGCATTCCGATTTTTCCGGAAAACGAGCTGCCCGAGCTGATCCGCCGCTACGGCGTGCAGGATGTGTTTTTCGCCTACAGCGACGTGCGCCACGAACAGGTGATGCACCTTGCCTCATTGACCTTTGCCTGCGGCGCATCCTTCCACCTGCTCGGGCCGAACGACACCATGCTCAAAGCCGCCAAGCCGGTCATCGCCGTGGTCGCGGCCCGCACCGGCGCGGGCAAGAGCACGGTTACCCGCTATGTGCGTGCCGCTCTTGCCGCTGCGGGACTGAAGGCGGTGGCAGTGCGCCATCCGATGCCTTATGGCAGGTTCGAACGGGCAGTGGAACGCTATGCCACGACCGAAGATGTGACCGGCGCCGGCATCACCGTCGAGGAGATGGAGGAATACCAGCAGCATGTGGACGAGGGCGGGGTGGTGTTTGCCGGCGTGGATTACGGCCTGATCCTGCAGCGCGCCGAGGCGGAGGGGGACGTCATCCTGTGGGACGGCGGCAACAATGACATGGCCTTCTACCGGCCCGATCTCACCATCACCGTGCTCGATCCGCTGCGTCCCGGCGAGGAAGCGGACTATTTCCCGGGCGAGGCCAACATCCTCGCGGCAGACATTATCGTGATCAACAAGGTGAATGTCGCCCGCGAAGAAGATGTCGAGCGCGCCAGGGCGGCGGCGCGGATGCTCAACCCCGCCGCGCCGGTGGTGCTGATGGTGTCCGAGGCAACAGTGGATCGGCCGGAACGGGTGCGCGGCAAGCATGTGCTGGTGGTGGAGGACGGCCCTTCGGTCACCCACGGCGGCCTGTCCGAGGCGGCGGGCGCCTGGGCGGCGCGGCAGCTCGGCGCGAAGCTGGTGGATCCGCGCCCGTATGCCGTTGGCTCCTTGCATGAGGCTTACGCAAAATACCCGCGGCTCGGTTCAGTGCTGCCCGCCCTGGGCTACAGCGCCGGACAACTGGAAGAGCTGCGCCTGTCCATCAACCGGACGCCTTGCGATGCGGTGGTGCTGGGCACCCCGGCGAATCTGGCGCAGGTGGTGGCGATCGAAAAACCGCTGGCGCGGGTCAGGTTCACCGCGCACGATGTATCATCGCCCGTGCTGCGCGAACTCGTGCTGACACTAATGCCGCGCCGTTTCTAGTCTGACATGAACGAAGACGGCGCGAAATTGCGCATCGACAAGTGGCTGTGGGCGGCGCGTTTTTTCAAGACGCGCTCGCTGGCTGCGGACGCGGTCGAAGGCGGCAAGGTTCATCTCAACGGCGCACGCATCAAGCCGGCGAAAGCCGTCGGCATCGGCGACATGCTCGAAATCCGCATCGGCCATTTTCTGTTTGTCGTTGCAGTGCGCGGCCTGTCGCCACGCCGCGGGCCGGCCAGCGAGGCGGTCAAGCTGTACGCGGAAAAGGAGGAAAGCCGCGCCGCGCGCGAGGCGCTGGCGGCGCGGCTGAAGGCGGAGGCCACCCCCGGCGCGGAGCGCCAGGGCCGTCCCACCAAGCGCGACCGGCGCCACATCATCCGCTTTACCGGCGGTTAACGTAAACGCACGAAGCGTACCTCGTCCCCCTCTCCCGCAGGCGGGAGAGGGCTAGGGGTGAGGGAAACGGGCAGGGCGAGTTTCATTATTCAGGGATGGCAAAATTGCCATGCCCGTTAGAAAATCTCTCTTGTTTCCAGGAACTTGATTTCCGGGAAGCGTTCCTGGGTCAGGTTCAGGTTGACGCGGTTCGGCGCCAGGTAGACATAGTCGTCGGCGCCGTCCAGCGCGACGTTGAAGCCGTGCTTGTCGGCGAGCTTCTTCAGCTCGGCTTCAGGGCCGCGCAGCCAGCGCGCGGTGGCGACGTCGTAGGGCTCGAACAACACGTCAACCCCGTATTCATACTGCAGGCGGTGCGCCACCACATCGAACTGCAGCATGCCGACCGCGCCCAGCACCAGGTCATTGCTGGCGATCGGGCGAAACAGCTGGGTCGCGCCTTCCTCGGCCAGCTGCTGCAGGCCTTTTTGCAACTGCTTTATCTTGAGCGGATTCCTGATCTGGGCGCGGCGGAAGATTTCCGGCGCGAACGAGGGGATGCCGGTGAACTTGAGGTCTTCGCCTTCGCTGAACGTGTCGCCCAGCCGGATCGTGCCGTGGTTGGGGATGCCGATGATGTCGCCGGCGTAGGCCTCGTCGGCGGTGTTCCTGTCCTGCGCCATGAAGGTGATGGCGTTGCTCACCGTGAACAGCTTGCCGCTCGCCACCTGCCTGATTTTCATGCCGCGGTCGAAGCGGCCCGAGCAGATGCGGATGAAGGCGATGCGATCGCGGTGCTTGGGGTCCATGTTGGCCTGGATCTTGAACACGAAGCCGCTGAACCTGGGTTCGTCGGGTTCCACCGCGCGGCTTTGCGCCGGACGCGGCAGCGGGGCGGGCGACAGCTCGACGATGGCGTCGAGCAGGGACTGCACGCCGAAGTTGTTCATCGCCGAGCCGAAAAATACCGGCGTCTGCTTGCCGGCGAGGTAGGCTGCGCGGTCGAAGGTGTGGGAGGCGCCGCGCACCAGCTCGATGTCGATGCGCAGCTCGTCGGCCTGGTCGCCGATCAGCTCGTCCAGGCGCGGGTTGCCGAGGCCCTGGATGATCTCGGCGGTGCCCTTCTCGGCCTTGGGGTCGAACACCGAAACGGTGTCGTTGTAGAGGTGGTAGGTGCCGCGGAAGCGCTTGCCCATGCCGATCGGCCAGGTCATCGGCGCGCACTGGATCTGCAACACCGATTCGACTTCGTCGAGCAGGTCGATCGGCTCCTTGCCTTCGCGGTCGAGCTTGTTGATAAAGGTGAGGATGGGGGTGTCGCGCAGGCGGCAGACGTTGAGGAGCTTGATGGTCTGGGCCTCGACGCCGTTCACCGAGTCGATCACCATCACCGCCGAATCGACCGCCGTCAGGGTGCGGTAGGTGTCCTCGGAAAAATCCTCGTGGCCGGGGGTGTCGAGCAGGTTGACGATGCATTCGCGGTAGGGGAACTGCATCACCGAAGAAGTCACCGAAATGCCGCGCTGCTTCTCCAGTTCCATCCAGTCCGAAACCGCGTGGCGGTCAGCCTTGCGCGCGCGCACCGCGCCCGCCATCTGGATCGCGCCGCCGAACCAGAGCATTTTCTCGGTCAGGGTGGTCTTACCGGCATCCGGGTGGGAAATGATGGCGAAGGTGCGGCGGCGGTGGATTTCGTCTTGCAGGGTCATGGCAACGGATTGTTTCGGAAGCTAAAAAGAGGCAGCATTATAGCGGTTTCGCCTGTCTTGGCCTATATTGATATTTTGGATCAGGAGGGTTTGATCGTGCGTTTCGTACCTAGTTCCCTCCCGCCGCAGCCGCCGGCGGAAGAGGAAGGGCCGCGACCGCTTCGGGCAGCAAGGGCTGTGAAGCGGGTGGAGCCTCGCACCCGCATGCCACAGGTGATCCAGCCTTTCAATCGCAGGGTGTACCCAGGGGAAGCGCCGGCCAGTTCCGAAGCGGCTGT
>JAJZPR010000071.1 GCA_021847835.1 Pseudomonadota bacterium | reverse complement strand
CCACCCGGCCCGCCCATTCACAATCAGCGGTCCATTTCACCGATGTCTACGGTTTATGGCTGCTCAGGGTCGATCCGCGCAGGTCCGCCAATAGCCCGTCATTCGGATCGGGGGACCCACTCCAAATATTATTGACAATCATTCTCATTTGAATAAACTGGAGCGTAATTGATCCATTGCAGGAGGATTCACATGTACGTCTGTCTTTGCCACAGTGTCACCGATACCGATATTCGCCGGCTGGTGCGCACCGAAGGTGTGTGCACCATGCGCGAATTGAGTCGGGAACTGGGGGTCGCCACCCAGTGCGGCAAATGCGGCCGCTGCGCCAAGGAAGTGCTGCGCGAAGCCGTGAACGAGGTGCGCAACGAAGAAGCCATCTGCCCGGGACTGGCAGCGGCCTGACGCCCTGTTTTGTCCTCCGCCCGGGCTTGCCTTGTCGGCCTCCATTCCTAGAATGCCAGGTAATACCTGCACCGTCCTTTATCCAGCCCCGTCTTCAAGTCGCCGCTCGCGCGGTGACTTCACACAACAGGAGAGCCCCATGAAAGGCGAAAAGAAAGTCATCCAGTATCTGAACAAGGCCCTGACGGTCGAACTCACGGCCATCAACCAGTACTTTCTGCATGCCCGCATGTACAAGAACTGGGGGCTGATTGCGCTGGGCAAGCACGAATACGAGGAATCCATCGAGGAGATGCGCCACGCCGACAAACTGATCGAGCGCATTCTTTTCCTGGAGGGCCTGCCCAACCTGCAGGACCTGAACAAGCTGCTGATCGGCGAGAACGTGGTCGAGTGCCTCGGCTGCGACCTCAAGCTGGAGCTGACCGGCCGGGCGTTGTATATCGAGGCCATCGCACATTGCGAGACGGTCAAGGATTATGTCTCGCGCGAAATCCTGTCCGGCATCCAGTCCGACACCGAAGAACACATCGACTACCTCGAAACCCAGCTCGACCTGATCAAGCGCATGGGCGAGCAGAACTACATGCAGACCGCAGCGGGCCCGATCGAAAGTTGATCCGCGTCACGCGTACAATGGACGCCCCCGCTGTGGGGCGTTTTTCATTTCTTCCGATGCCGTTCGACCTCGACTGCCGTGCCTGCCCCCGCCTCGCCACTTTTCTGGACGAGGTGCGCGTCCGCCATCCCGATTACCACGCGCGCCCGGTGCCCGGTGCCCGCCTTCGGCGACCACGCGCCCGATCTGCTGATCGTCGGCCTCGCTCCCGGCATGCACGGCGCCAACGCAGCGGGCGTCCCTTCACCGGCGACTACGCCGGCGTGCTGCTGTACGAGACCCTGCACCGATTCGGTTAAGCAAGCGCACTTCTGGAAATGCAGGCCGATGTGGACAGCCGGCAGCTCGTCCAAGCGGAAAGTTGGGAATCGGGAAGCGTCAGCCGCATCTACCAGCCGCCACCGTCGCCCGATCGAGCGCTTCCGCTTTGCCCAGCGAAAGTGAAGCGGTCCAGGTCGTGGATGAGAATCAGGCCGTTGTCGAGCTTGACCACGCTGTCGACATACTACAGGCCGGGAAGAATAGTCCCCGCATCGGCGCGATCCGGTTGGTCAATGCCATTCCCCCGCTCCGGAAAAAAGCGCCTGCGCATGTTAACGGCCGGAATAACTCGCCCCTGGACGCTCACCACGCCACACACGAAGGCCGTCGCACCCAGTAGCGAGGTTACGTAAATAGCACGAATGACGCGTTCGACGACAAACAGAGGCAATGTAATGCGCAAGGCTTCGAAGCAAAGGACAACCTATTGCATCTCAACATCTAGCGCACAACATATGCGACACATCACATGACACCAGCCTACTGCTTGAATGCGGACGTGGCTTACATTGACAGCGCCACGCCAGCACATGTCACATCACTTCTTCTTTGCAACTTTCTTACCCGAAACGGCGGCCTTGAAACCAGCGCCAGCCGTAAAGCGCGGCACGGTCGTGGCTGCGATCTTCAGTTCCTTGCCTGTTTGTGGATTGCGTCCAGTACGAGCGGCACGCTTGGAAGATTTGAAAGCGCCAAACCCAATGAGGGTTACAGAATCACCTTTCGCTACCGCTTTGACGACGGTGGCGAGGATGGCATCGAGCGCTCTTCCGGCAGCGGCCTTGCTGATGTCAGCTTCGGCTGCAGTGGCTTCGATCAATTCAGTCTTGTTCATGAAAATAAAATCCCTTGGGTTGGTTGAGAAGATTTGATGCTACCAGCGTTCAGGCATTCGTGGCCTGGCAGGCCAACAGTCAAAAGCAGCAATAGCAATATGGGGGGCGCGTTTCGATCAGAACAAGCAAGGGACATCTAGCGTCATGACATATGCAGTTCATGATAAGGTCAATTATCAAGAATGCTGTTTTTCTGATTTAACTCATAGAGTTATGGACTATATTTCCCGTTTCCCCTTGATTTCAGCCAGTTAGCCATGGAGTCCACTCGCAAAATCGGGCGTCAACACCTCGCCTTCTACCGCGGCTGGCTGCAGGGACTCGACCTCAAGGTCGCAGCGGATCGCTATCTCGAATCCGGCCTTGATCAGCGCATCGCGCGCTCCACGCTGTCCTGGATCCAGCAAACCTTGACGATGGCCGCCCGCCGGCACGGCCGCCATGCGCTGGCCCGGCTGCTGCGCCTGCCGCTGGGCACCCTGCCCGAGGCAGTCCGGTCGACGACCGCCCTCCCCTCGCTCGAAACCTTCCGCGAAGAAAACGACCCCGATCACTTCTATTCGGAGAAGGAACTGGCCGCGATGTATGTCGAGGCCTATCCGCAGAGCATCGACCGCCGCGCGAGACGCTACGCCCGCCTGGTCGAGCGCCAACTGGCCGCGCTGGTGTGGATGGAGGAACTCCTCGCCACCGACCCGCAGCCGCAGGATCCGGTTGCCGCCTGGTTCGAGGATCGACTCGCTGCCAGGCTCATCCTCGCCGGCATCCCCACCATCGAGGGACTCCATCAGCGCGTCCGCACCCAGGGCTACCGCTGGTGGGTGTCCGTCCCACGCCTCGGCGAAAAAGGGGCGCGCCGGCTGGTGACCTGGCTTGCCACCCACGAAGGCAGTCTGGGTGTCATGGCGCCGCAGGGGCTCGCCCCGCTGCGGTCGCTGTCGCCGATCGAACTGACCCGGCCCTCGGCCACCGCCATCATGCCGCTGGAGTCGTTCTCGACGCCGGCGGAGCTGGATGGCTCGGTTGGCGAGAACCGATGCCTGGGCCGCAGCCGCATCAATGCTGAAAATGACTATCAGGCGATCCAGGCCTGGCTGAAAGCGCGCGCGTCGAATCCGCATACCGAGCGCGCCTATCGCCGCGAGGCCGAGCGCCTCCTGATCTGGTCAGTGATGGAGCGCGGATGCGCCCTGTCGTCGCTGTCGATCGAGGATGCCGTTGCTTACCGGGACTGGCTGGGCGGGCTCGGCCGCACATTGCCCGCGGCATGGCCATGGCGCCTTCCCCAGGCTGAATGGATGGGAAAGCGCAGCACACCGCGCTGGTCAGCCAACTGGCGGCCATTCGAAGGAGCCGCCTCGCTGCGCAGCCAAATCCAGGCCCACACCATTCTCAAATCCCTGTTCGAGTGGCTTGCCAAAGTGCGTTACCTCGACAGCAATCCATGGGACGGCGTGCCGCCGCCACAGCGGGTGATGGGCGTGGCCACCGCGCCTGATTTGGAACTGACGCACGCCTTCACACGCACCCAGTGGGCATTTCTCATGGAATATCTGCACAGGCAGCCTATGGACGAATCCGTCCGGCGCTTGCGCTTCGTACTCCCCTTCGCCTATGCCACGGGGCTACGGCTCACCGAACTGGTGGATGCCCGTTTGGGGAGATTCTATTCGGTCCCGCTCAAGCGTGGCCTGGGTGTCCGCTGGATGCTGAAAGTGCTCGGCAAGGGGGGCAAATGGCGGGCAGTCCCGATGCCCGGCATGGTGATGGATGCATTACGCGATTACCTGGCCTGGCGGGGCCTGAATGCCGATCCTCTGGACAACCCTGGAGATATTCCCCTGATCGCCCGGCTGCGGCTTGGGCAGAATACGGGCACCCTGGATCCCACGACGCTGTACAAGGCCTTGAAGGTGTTCTTCAGGGA
>JAJZPR010000070.1 GCA_021847835.1 Pseudomonadota bacterium | reverse complement strand
TCGTTGCCCTGATTGAGCGCGCGCGCCAGCACGAACAGGAGGTCGGACAGGCGATTGAGATACTGAAGTTGCAGGGGGGAAACCGCTTCGCTGAGCACCAGGCTGACGATGCGGCGCTCTGCCCGGCGGCACACGGTGCGGCAGACATGGGCCAGCGCGGCGGCGCGGCTGCCGCCGGGCAGGACGAACTCCTTCAGCGGCGGCAGGCCGGCATTGTAGCGCTCGATTGCCTCGTCCAGTTCCTGAAGCCTGGTTTCGGTGATGCCGGCAAACTCCGGCATGGCCAGCTCGCCGCCCAGGTCGAACAGGTGGTGCTGTATCCGGGTGAGCAGCGCGCGCATGTCGTCCGGCAGGGCTTCGGTCAGCAGGAGCCCCAGGTGGCTGTTGAGTTCGTCCACCTCGCCCATGGCTTCCACGCGCGGATGATCCTTGCGCACGCGAAGCTGGCCGGCAAGGCCCGTGCTGCCGTCGTCACCGGTGCGGGTGGTGATTTTCGAGAGGCGGTGGCCCATTTTTAGTTATCAGTCTTCAGTTGTCAGTTATCAGTCTATGACAATTTTACTGACGACTGACGACTGACGACTGACGACTGACGACTGACGACTGACGACTGCCTTTCAATCCGCCATGCTGGCGTAAATTTCCCGGAAGGCATCGATGCTGCGCTTGAAGGCATCCAGCACGGCGGGGTCGAAGTGGCCGGGATGCGTGCGGCCGTCTCCCGTGAGGATGATTTCCAGGGCCTTTTCGTGTTCGAACGGGGGCTTGTAGGGGCGCCGGCTCCGCAGCGCGTCGTACACGTCGCAGATGGCCATGATGCGCGCGGACAGGGGGATGGCCTCGCCTGCAAGCCCTTTGGGGTAGCCCGTCCCGTCCCAGCGTTCGTGGTGTGCCAGCGCGATTTCCGCCGCCATGTCGAGATAGGGCGAGGTGCCGTGCCTGAGTATGCGCGCGCCGATTTCGCAATGCGTTTTCATGATCGGCCACTCGCTTTCGTTCAGCGGGCCCTCCTTCAGCAGGATGGCGTCGGGGATGCCGATCTTGCCGATGTCGTGCATGGGGCTGGCGTGGTGGATGGTGTCACAGAACTCGGTGCCCATGCCCAGCCGTTCGGCGAGATGGCGGCTGTATTCGGCGATGCGCAGGATGTGATGGCCGGTTTCCTCGTCCTTGTATTCCGCCGCCACCCCCAGCACTTTCAGGGTCTGGATATAGCTTTCCTGCAGTTGATGGGTGCGCTGCGCCACCTGGTCTTCCAGCAGCTGGTTGTGATGCTTGAGGAAATCGCCGTATTCCTTGAGGCGCAGCAGGTTGCGCACCCTGACCCACAGCTCCGCGCGGTTCACGGGCTTGGTGAGAAATTCCTCCGCGCCCAGATTGAGCGCCTTGAGACGGGATTCCGCATCTTCCAGGGCGGTGACCATGATGATGGGAATGGACTGGGTGGCTGGATCCTGCTTGATCCGGCTGGCGACCTCGAAACCGTCCATGTCGGGCATCATGATGTCCAGCAGGATGAGGTCGGGGGCATGCCGGGCCACCTCCGCCATCGCCGCGTGGCCGTTGGCCGCTTCCGTCACTTTGTATCCCTCGGCCTTCAGCATGATGGTGATGACCTGGCGGTTGCGGGGATCGTCATCGACGACGAGAATCTCGGCCTGTTTGTCGCGCGTCATGCATGCTCCTGGAGTAAGTTCGGCATGCCGAACCGGACGGCCGATACGACGGCCGGCATGTGCGCATGTTCAGGCATTCCTGCTGTTTTTGGCAAGCGCCCTGCGCACTTCCGTGATGAAGCTGCCATGGTTGAAGTCGGACTTCTGCATCACCAGCTCCACGTGGCCGTTGAGCCGCGCGCGGTCTTCCTGAGTAAGCAGCTTGGCGGTGAGCACCAGTATGGGTATGCCGGCTGTGGCCTCGTGGCGGCGCAGGGTTTCGGCCACCTCGAAGCCGCTCATGCCCGGCATCATGAGATCGAGCAGGATGAGGTCGGGCGGATCGGCCAGGGCCATGGCCAGCCCGTCGGCGCCGTTGCGGGCGCAGCGGATTTCGTCGGCCTCGCCCTTCAGATGACTGGCGACGAGTTCCAGCACCGCGGGATCGTCGTCGATTGCCAGGATACTCATGGCGCGGCTGGCGGCCGGGCGCAGGCTTGCCACGGCGGCCAGCAATTCGTCGTGCGAGAAGGGTTTTTGCAGGACACTGGCCGCTCCCAGCGAGAGCCCCTTGTCGCGCTCCGACACGATGGAGATGATGACGACCGGAATGTGATCCAGCTCCGGCTTTCGCTTCAGTTCCTCGAGCAGTTCCCAGCCGTCCATGCCGGGCAGCAGGATGTCCAGGGTAATGAGGTCGGGCGGCGGCGGCTGTTCCAGGCGGGACAGCGCCGCTTCGGCGGTGGGGGCGATCACGCTGGCGAAACCGGCTTCCTGCAGCTGTTGGCGGATGAGCCGCGCGGCATAGGGGTCGTCTTCCACGATCAGCGCAACGGGTTCAGATGGCTTCCGCTCGCCTGCCTTTTCCGTTTCGGGATCGCTGTTTGCGGTGGCGCATGCGGCGTCCCGGTAGGGCAGCCAGATGCTGAAGCGCGCGCCTGCGCCCGGCTGGCTTTCCACGCCCACCGCGCCGCCATGCAGCTCGGCCAGGCGCTTGACCAGGGCCAGCCCCAGTCCGGTGCCCTCGTGGCGGCGGGTCAGGCCGCCGTCGAGCTGAACGAAGCTCTGGAACAGGCGTTTCTGATCTGCCGGGCTGATGCCCGGGCCGGTATCGGACACGCTGACTTCCAGGAAATGGCCGTATTTCGCCGGCAGCGCAGCGGACGGAACCGCTTCGCGCGCAACGCGGCGGGCGGAGAGGCGGACCCTGCCGCCGTCCGGCGTGAACTTGACCGCATTGGACAGCAGGTTGAAGACGATCTGCTTGAACTTGCGCTCGTCGAGCATGACGCCGTCCACTTCCGGCCCCGTTTCCATCTCCAGCGAGATGCGGTGTGCATGGGCCCGCTCGCGCACGATGGCCAGGCTCGCTGAAAGCAGGGCCGGAACATCGGCCGGCGAGAGCTCCAGAGTCATACGCCCGGCCTCAACCTTGGTGAGATCGAGGATGTCGTTGATGAGGTCGAGCAGGTGCTGGCCGCTGGAGAGGATTTCGTCGGCATATTCCCGCTGCTGCGGGTTGACCGGCCCCGCCAAGCCGTCGCGGAGGATTTCCGAGAAGCCGATGATGGCGGTGAGCGGCGTCCTCAGCTCGTGCGACATGTTGGCGAGAAACTCGGTCTTCATGCGGTCGGCCGCTTCTGCCGCCTGCCTGGCCACCCGCGCCGCCAGGGTTTCCAGTCCGTAGGTCAGGTCGTCCGATATTTCGGTCAGCAGGGACAGGGCGCCGGCATCGAAGGCATCGGGCTCGGCCGAGTAGATGTTGAGGCTGCCGAATATGTGGCCGTTGCGTTTCAAGGGAAGGGCGATCATCGAGGCATAGCCGCGCTTCAGCGCCGCCTCCCGCCATGGGGCGAAGGCCTGGTTGGTCGCGATGTCCCGGATGACGACGGCCTGGCCGGTGCGGATGGCCGTGCCGACGGGCCCCAAACCTTCGATAGTGTCGGGATCCATGCTGAGGCGGAGCGCATCGAGGTAGCCATCGACATGGCCGTCCGAGACGACGGGCCGCACCATGCCGCTGGCGGGGTCGGCATAGCCCACCCAGGCCATGCGGTAGCCGCCGCCCACCACCACCGCCCGGCAGATATCGGTGAGCAGCCTGGCTTCGTTGTCGGCGCTGACGATGGCGCGGTTGGCGCCGGACAGGGCCCGGAGCGCCTTGTTGACGTGGGCGAGCTCCCGGCTTCTGGCCACGAGCTGGTCGGCCATGGCGTCGAAATGGCGGCCGAGGCTGCCGATTTCGTCGTTGCCGCTGAAGGCGGCGCGCGCCGTTTCATCGCCGGCGCCGAAGCGCTCGATGGCCCCGACCAGCCGCCCCGCACGCTTCAGGATCAGGAGGTTGGCGCCGAACCAGGCCAGCAGCAGCGCCAGCAAGGTGGTGGCGGAAATGAACAGCAGCCCCTTGCGGAAATTCGCCTCGATGGGCGCCAGCAGCGCTGCGTCCGGCATGCCCACCAGCACGCAGGGCGAATCGCTGCGGTCATTCTCGAAAGGCGAATAGGCAAACAGCCGCTTGCGCCCGTCCAGGCTGAGTGCTTG
>JAJZPR010000069.1 GCA_021847835.1 Pseudomonadota bacterium | reverse complement strand
CATCCGCCGCGCCGACGGCTCCAGCCAGGAAATACCACTCAAGCTGCGCCTGGATACCCCGATCGAGATCGACTACTACCAGGCCGGCGGCATCCTGCCCTTCGTGCTGAATCAGTTGCTGGGTTGATCCGTTCGGGCAAACAAAAAAGGCGGCCGAGGCCGCCTTTTTTATACCCACATGGATATAATCCGGTCATGACGAAGCAGATTCCCAAATCGCTGGAGTGGGTCGGTTCATCGAAAAAAGACCTGCTCGCCATGCCCGAATCGGTCATCGATCTCGTCGGCTACGCACTGCACCTGGCACAGAACGGCCATAAGCATGAGCAGGCGAAAGTGCTCCAGGGGTTCGGCTCTGCGGGTGTTCTGGAAGTCGTCGAAAACGACGACGGCGGTACATACCGCGCGGTCTACACCGTTCGATTCAAGAACGCGGTGTATGTCCTGCACTGCTTCCAGAAGAAATCCCGCAAGGGCATCTCGACCCCGAAGCACGAGATGGATGTCGTGATGGCCCGCCTGAAACTGGCGAAGGAACATTCGGAAGGAACCGCGAAATGACTCAGATCGAAAAGGGCAGCACCAACGTTTACGCCGACCTTGGCATCGAAAATGCGGACGAGATGCTGGTCAAGGCGCAGCTCGCCACCAAGATCGGCGAGATCATCCGCAGGCGCAAGCTAACGCAGACCCAGGCCGCCGAGTTGCTGAACATGCCCCAATCCAAGCTGTCCAACATGCTGCGCGGTCAGTTCCGCGGCATCTCCGAGACGAAGATGATCGAATGCCTCACCCGGCTAGGGCGGAATGTGGAAATTGTCGTCACGACTGCCCCGCGCTCCAAAGCGGCCGGCCATGTCTCGGTGGTCTTCGCCTAAGAAACCATGGCCCTCGACGACATCGAGCGGAAAAAAATTGAACGGGCGCTAGAGGCCTACCTGGCGAAGCGGCGCCCCCCATCCCATATCCGTCACAAACTGGATTTCGGATGGCGGCTGTCCAACCAAAGCGTCGAACTGTTTGAAATACGCCCACAATGGGACGATCCGAGCGTCATCCGCAACCACCCGTTCGCGAAGGCCACCTACGTCAAGACACAGGGGCTTTGGAAGGTGTACTGGAAGCGTGCCGACCTGAAATGGCATGGCTATCAGCCCAAGCCGGAGGTCGCCTCGGTTGAGCAATTCCTCGCTATCGTGGATGCCGACGAGTACGGCTGTTTCTTCGGCTAACCACTCGACCTATTGATGGGAAACGAATCAACTTGATATCCCCTGGATCGCCACGGCCCTGTGGGCTTTATGCTCCTCAGGGTGCTCGCGATGACGTCATTGCGAGGCGGTGAAACCGCCGCGGCAATCCAGTCAAATACCAAGTACATTCTATGGCGTACGTTATGCATCAGGGAATCGCAATGGCGCTTAATGCTCTTGAACAGATAGACTCGCTCGCGCCTGCTGACTACATTGGCGCGTTAAAGCGCGTCCGACCTACCGAACAACAGTTGCAAATGTTGCGCATCCACATGGCGGCTCCTGACCAGAGAGTTACTGCACCTCACTTGGCGCATGCGCTTGGCTTTGCTAATTGGAGGACTGCAATATCCTTCTATGGAAAGTTTGCGGGGAAGCTGTGCACCGAACTGAACGTTGCTCCCGCCACAAAGCTCGCGGTACTTGCACGACCTTACAAGTCGTCTGGCTTGGAATACGGCTTGTCTCTTCGTCCGTCGGTTATCGAAGCCTTGAAGGAGCTTGAAATCGCCAGTCGAGATAGTTGGTTATTCCAAGAAGAATTCGGCGTTGGAAAACCGCTGGTCGAGGGCGCAAGCTTTACCGTGCAAGTCAGCGCCTTCGAGCGAAATCCTGTTGCCCGCGACAAATGCATCAAGCATTACGGGACAAGTTGCGCGGTTTGCGGGTTCAATTTTCGTGCCATATATGGAAGTGCGGCTGATGGCTATGTTCACGTCCATCATTTGAAACCATTGGCCTCCATCGGCGAAGAGTACATTATTGACCCAATCAAAGATCTGCGCCCTGTCTGCCCGAATTGTCATGCTGTCATTCACCTTCGTCAGCCGCCCTACAGCATAGATGAGGTCAAAACCATGTTGCAGGGTGCCATCGATGCATAACTTCACGTTTGGCGTCATTGACCATCATCTCAACTGGAGCCGTCTCTAAAATCGAATTGGGAATATCGAAAAAGAGGCCATGATGAAACAACTTATGACGTTCATTGCCTTCGCCCTCGCCGGCTGCAGCACCCTGCTGCCGCATGGCGACAGCGTGGTCGAAGGCCCTTGGCAGAGCTATGCCGAGGCGCAGCAGGCCTTCGACCGGATCGTGCCCTATCGCACCACGCGCGACGATCTGAAGGCGTTGAAGCTGGACCCGCATGCCTACCCGAACATCACCATCCTGAACTATTCCGATGTCTTGCAGCGCTTCATCCCCAGCCCGTCGATCAGTGCCGGCAATCTGGACGGCGGGGTGAAGGACTGCATCGATGCCAAGACCGCCTGCCAAGGGCTGGAGATCGATCAGCGCTCGATCAAGCGCAAGCGTATCGGCAGCTTTTTGGCCGACTTCCTGAACTTCAAGCGCGAGGTGGATGTGACCGGCTGGCGCTTCAAGGGCGTGTTGCTGCTAAAGGACAACGTGGTGGTGTACAAGCTGTCCGGCGGCCAGCCGATCATCCACGAACAGGAAGAGAACAAGAACCCGCTCGGGCCCTTACAGGGTGTGGGCGAATCGGCGGTGAAGGGCGCGTTCTAGCAGCTGCCGTACCCATGTGACCAGATATCCATATTTTTCAATGAACCCTGGATACCCGCCTTCGCGGGTATGACGGACTTGGCAGAGCGAAACGACTTAGGCCTTGGCGAACACCAGCCGACCGCCCTCGACATCGACCCGGACGGTGTCCTTGGCCATGAAGTGGCCGGACAGGATTTCGCGGGCCAGGGGGTTCTCGATCTCGCTCTGGATCGCCCGCTTCAGCGGCCGGGCGCCGAACACCGGGTCGAACCCGGCCTGGGCGATCTCGGCCAGGGCGGCATCGCTGATGTCCAGCCTCATCTCCATCTGGGCCAGGCGCTTCTCCAGGTATTGCAGCTGGATGCGGGCGATGCCGGCGATGTGCTTCTCGTCCAGGGCGTGGAAGACCACGACCTCGTCGATGCGGTTGATGAACTCGGGCCGGAAGTAGTTCTTCACCTCGGCCATCACCGCCAGCTTGATCACCTGGTAGTCGTCGCCGCTCATCTCCTGGATCATCTGGCTGCCCAGGTTGCTGGTCATGACGATGACGGTGTTGCGGAAGTCGACGGTGCGGCCCTGGCCATCGGTCAGGCGGCCGTCGTCCAGCACCTGCAACAGCACATTGAACACGTCCGGGTGGGCCTTCTCCACCTCGTCGAGCAGGATGACGCTGTAGGGCTTGCGCCGCACGGCCTCGGTTAGATAGCCGCCCTCCTCATAGCCGACATAGCCCGGCGGCGCGCCGATCAGGCGCGACACGGAGTGCTTTTCCATGAACTCGCTCATGTCGATGCGCACGATGTGTTCCTGCGAATCGAACAGGAAATCGGCCAGGGCCTTGCACAACTCGGTCTTGCCGACCCCGGTGGGGCCGAGGAAGAGGAAGGAGCCATAGGGCCGATTCGGATCGGATAGGCCGGCGCGCGAGCGGCGGATGGCGTCGGCCACCACGCGCACGGCCTCGTCCTGGCCGATCACCCGTTGATGGATGCGCCCTTCCATCTGCAGAAGCTTGTCGCGCTCGCCCTGCATCAGTTTCGAGACCGGGATGCCGGTGGCACGTGCGACGACTTCGGCGATCTCTTCGGCGCCAACCTCGGTGCGAAGTAATTTCCGTCGCTCCCGCGCAGGCGGGAGCCCAGCCTTATCTTCTGGATTCCCGCTTTCGCGGGAATGACGATCCAAGTTGGCCGCCTCAGCGAGTTGCTTCTCCAGTTGCGGCAACTTGCCATACTGGATCTCGGCCACCTTGTCGAACTGGCCCTTGCGTTGCAAGTCGGCCATTTCGGCCTTGAGACGGTCGATCTCTTCCTTGATGTGCTGGGCACCCTGGACCACGGCCTTTTCCGCCTTCCACACCTCTTCCAGGTCGGCGTATTCCTTCTCCAGCTTGCGGATTTCGTCTTCCAATAGCGACAGGCGCTTCTTCGAGGCCTCGTCCTTTTCCTTCTTCACTGCCT
>JAJZPR010000011.1 GCA_021847835.1 Pseudomonadota bacterium | reverse complement strand
AAATGCGGCTCGAGCAAGGCCCAGTGTTTGTCTGTAATGTCGTGTCGATGAATGGTTTCCGGCATTCGGCTATGGATTTTTTACGAAAACCACATTTTGCCACATCTTGTGACGACAGCATCTAGGCCGCCGATCCCGTCGTCATCAAGTTCAGCCACCTGGTGGCGCCGGCCACGCCCAAGGGCAAGGCGGCGGACAAGTTCAAGGAACTGGCGGAGCGCTATACCAATGGGGCGGTCAGGGTCGAGGTCTATCCCAACAGCCAGCTCTACAAGGACCGCGAGGAAATGGAGGCGCTGCAACTCGGCGCGGTGCAGATGCTGGCGCCGTCGCTGTCCAAGTTCGGCCCCATGGGCGTGCGCGATTTCGAGGTGTTCGATCTGCCGTACATCTTTCCCAACAAGGCCACGCTGTATCGCGTGATGGACGGCGACATCGGCGCACGCCTGTTCGCCAAGCTGGAAGCCAAGGGCATCAAGGGCCTGGCCTTCTGGGACAACGGCTTCAAGCAGATGAGCGCCAACCGGCCGCTGAAAAGCGTGGAGGATTTCAAGGGCCTGAAAATGCGCATCCAGTCCTCCAAGGTGCTCGATGCGCAGATGCGCGCGCTGGGCGCCAATCCTCAGGTGATGGCGTTTTCCGAGGTCTATACCGGTCTGCAGCAGGGCGTGGTGGACGGTACCGAGAACCCCATGTCCAACCTCTATACCCAGAAAATGCACGAGGTGCAGAAGCACCTGACCCTGTCCGATCATGGCTATCTGGGCTACGCGGTCATCGTCAACAAGGCGTTCTGGGACGGCCTCAAGCCCGACATCCGCGCCCAGCTGGAAAAGGCGATGAAGGAGGCCACCGCGTATGAGCGCAAGATCGCGCAGGAGGAAAACGACGACGCGCTCGCCAAGGTGAAGGCAGCCGGCACCACCGAAATCTACATCCTGCCCAACGAAGGCCGCCGCGTGTGGCAGAAGGCCTTGCTGCCGGTGCACGAGCAGTTCGCCGACGTGGTGGGCAAGGACACCATTCAGGCCATCTACCGGACGGCGGCTGCCGTGGAGAAGGAAGAGAAGGCGGCCGCCGCGCCCGTCAAGAAACCCGCCACCAAGAAGAACTGATTGCTGCGCAAACTCAAGCTTGCGCTGGACCGCCTGGAGGAGGGCGTCATCGCCCTCCTTCTGGTCGCGGCCACCCTGATCCTGTTCAGCGCCATCATTCATCGCTACCTCTCGGGCATTCCCGCGTTGTGGGAATACACCCAGCACGTCAGCTTCAACTGGGCGCAGGAACTCAGCATCTACCTGCTGATCTGGATGGCCAAGTTCGGCGCGGCCTACGGCGTGCGCACTGGCATCCATGTCGGCGTGGACGTGCTGGTGCGCACGCTCTCGCAGGCCTGGCAGCGCTTCTTCGTGATCTTCAGCCTGGCCTCGGGCGCATTCTTCACCGCCGCCATCGCCTGGCTGGGCACGCGCTTCGTGCTGCGCATCCATGAAACCGGCCAGGTCTCGCCCGACCTGGAAATGCCCATGTGGATCGTCTATCTCGGCGTGCCGCTGGGTTCCTCGCTCATGTGCTTCCGCTTCCTGGAAGTGCTGGTGAATTACCTCAAGGGCCGCGGCCTGCCCAGCCACAGCTACGCCGAAGTCGAGGCCGGGGTGGAAACGCCGGGACGCCACGCGGGAACGCAGGCATGAGCGGCAACAGCTGGGTCATCGCGGTCCTGCTGGTGGCCTTGCTGCTCACCGGCATGCCCATTTCCATCGCGCTGGGCCTGGCGGTGCTGGCCTTCCTGTTCTTCTTTTCCACCATCCCCATCGAGATCGTCTCGCAGCGCCTGTTCACCGGGCTGGACCAGTTCGCGCTCATGGCCATCCCGTTCTTCATCCTGGCCGGCGCCTTCCTCACCCATGGCGGGGTGGCCGCGCGCATCACCCGGCTCGCCACCGCCATCGTCGGCCATTTCAGCGGCGGGCTGGCGCTGTCCGCGGTGCTGTCGTGCGCCTTCTTCGCCGCGGTGTCCGGCTCCAGCCCGGCCACGGTGGTGGCCATCGGCTCCATCATGCTGCCCGCCATGATGAGCCAGGGCTATCCCAAGAAATTCGGCGTCGGCGTCATCGCCACCTCGGGCGGGCTGGGCATCCTGATTCCGCCTTCCATCGTCATCATCATCTATGCGGTGTCCACCAGCACCAGCGTGGGCCAGCTTTTCGCCGCCGGCGTCGTGCCCGGCATGCTGATGGCCGGCGTGCTCATGCTGGTGACCTGGCTGGTGGCCAAAAAACGCGGCTATCCCACGCTGCCGCGCGCCAGCGCCCGCGACGTGTGGATCGCCTTCCGCGAGTCGGTGTGGGGGCTGGGGCTCATCGTCGTGGTGTTCGGCGGCATCTACGGCGGCGTGTTCACGCCCACCGAGGCGGCGGCGGTGTCGGCCGTCTACGCCTTCGTCGTGTCGGTCTTCATCTACAAGGACATCGGCTTGCGCGAGGTGCCGCGCGTGCTCAGGGACGCCGCCAACATGAGCGCCATGCTCATGTACATCATCACCAACGCCATCCTGTTTTCCTTCCTGCTCACCTCGGAAAACATTCCGCAGAACCTCGCGCAGTGGATCATCGACCAGGGCCTCACGCCGTGGATGTTCCTGCTGCTGGTCAACATCCTGTTGTTCTTCGCCGGCGATTTCATGGAACCCAGCTCCATCATCCTCATCCTGGCGCCCATCTTCCTGCCGGTGGCGATGCAGCTCGGCATCGACCCCATCCATCTCGGCATCGTCATGGTCATCAACATGGAACTGGGCATGATCACCCCGCCGGTGGGGCTCAATCTCTACGTGGCGAGCGGACTGGCGAGAATGGGGTTGACCGAGACCACGCTCGCCGCCGCGCCCTGGATACTCGTGGTCACCGCCGTGCTGCTGCTGGTGACCTACGTGCCGGAAATCTCGTTGTGGCTGCCGCGCATGATTTACGGGATGCCCGGCTGAACGCGTTCCTTCCTGGGCGATAATGCCGCCCATGATCCGTTTTCAAGACCTTACCCTCGCGCGTGGCACCAAACCCCTGTTCGAGGCCGCGGACCTCAGCCTCAACCCCGGCGAAAAGGCCGGCCTCATCGGCGCCAACGGTTCGGGCAAGTCCACGCTGTTCGCGCTCTTGCGCGGCGAACTGCACACCGACGGCGGCGAAGCCGATTTTCCCGCGTCCTGGCGCGTTGCCCACGTGGCGCAGGAGACGCCGGCGCTGCAACGTTCGGCCATCGACTACGCCATCGACGGCGACAGCGCGCTGAGAAAGCTGGAGCGCGAACTGGAAGAGGCCGAAGCGCGGCACGACGGCCATCGCATCGGCGAACTGCATGCAGCCCTGCACGATGCCGATGCCTACACCGCCCGCGCCCGCGCCGAGACTTTGTTGGGCGGCCTGGGCTTCACGCACGCGCAGATGAACGAACCGGTGGCGAGCTTTTCCGGCGGCTGGCGCATGCGCCTCAATCTCGCCCAGGCGCTGATGTGCCCGTCCGATCTCTTGTTGCTCGACGAGCCCACCAACCACCTCGACCTCGACGCCATCCTCTGGCTGGAAGACTGGCTGAAGCGCTATCCCGGCACCTTGATCGTGATTTCGCACGACCGCGATTTTCTCGATGGCATCGTCAATGTCATCGTCCACATCGACGAACGCAAGCTGAAAAGGTACGGCGGCAACTACTCCGCCTTCGAGGTGCAGCGCGCCGCAAACTTGGCCTTGACCCAGGCGGCATTTGAAAAACAGGCGCGCGAGCGCGCCCACCTGCAATCCTTCATCGACCGCTTCAAGGCCAAGGCCACCAAGGCCAGGCAGGCACAGTCGCGCATGAAGATGCTGGCGAAAATGGAAGAACTCGCGCCCGTGCATGCGGCGGCCGGCTTCTCGTTCGAGTTCCGCGAACCCGAGCGCGCGCCCAACCCGCTGCTGGTGATGGAAGCGGTCACCGCTGGTTACCGGGCGCAGGCGTGCGACAAGCCGGTGTTGTCCGGCATCAACCTCAGCCTCGAAGCCGGCAGCCGCATCGGGCTCTTGGGCGTGAACGGCGCGGGCAAGTCCACGCTGATCAAGACCCTGGTCG
The DNA here is from genome assembly GCA_021847835.1 of Pseudomonadota bacterium. Lineage (GTDB taxonomy): Bacteria > Pseudomonadota > Gammaproteobacteria > Burkholderiales > Thiobacillaceae > UBA6918. Next base: position 85,619 of record JAJZPR010000011.1, on the reverse strand, counting down.
GCGAGCTGCCGCCGCTGACCGGAGAAGTCAGGCATGGCAAGGGTCTTGCCATCGGCTACTTCGCCCAGCACCAGCTGGAAATGCTGCGCCACGACCAGTCGCCGCTGTGGCACCTGAACAGGCTCGCGTCGATGGAAAGGGAACAAGAGTTGCGCAATTTCCTCGGCAGCTTCAACTTCGCCGGCGACATGGCCACCGCGCCGATCGCGCCGTTTTCCGGCGGCGAGAAGGCGCGTCTCGCCTTGGCGCTGATCGTGTGGCAGAAGCCGAATTTATTGTTGCTGGACGAGCCCACCAACCATCTCGACCTGGAAACGCGCGAAGCGCTCACGGTGGCGCTGGCCCAGTTCGAGGGCACCCTGGTGCTGGTGTCGCACGACAGGCATTTATTGCGCGCCGCCACCGACGAATTCATGATCGTGGCCGACGGCGGCGTGAGGCCCTTCGACGGCGACCTCGACGACTATCGCGACTGGCTGTTCAGGACGCGGCTCGCCAGGCCGGAAGCCGAGGCGCCGGCCGAGAACCGTATCGACCGCAAGGCCGAGCGCCGCCTGGAGGCCGAGGCGAGGCAGAAGCTGTCGGCCGCGAGGAAACCCATCGAAAAGCAGATCGCGCAACTGGAGCAGCGCATGGAAGGCCTGGGTGCGCGCAAGGCCGCGGTGGACGCGCGCCTGGCCGACGAGGCCATCTATGCCGATGCCGGCAGGGAGGAGTTGAAACGCCTGCTGCTGGAGCAGGCCGAGCTGGCGAAGGAACTGGAAGCAGTCGAAGGCGAGTGGCTCGCGCAGCAGGAAGCGCTGGAAGCGTTGGGCAGCGCCTGAGTGCCGTGGCGACTTTGGCTTACCACTTCACCACGTGTACATTGTTGAGCGTCCGCCCCAGGAAACGCTCGCCTATGGTCTGGAACCTGAGCGGTACGTCGGTGACGTAGAAATCGTAGCGCGGCGGCGTGGGGCCTGGATTGGCCAGGCCTTTTTCATTCAATACGGCGGCCGCCTGCTCGGCCATGGCTTCGGCCGAATCCACCAGTTGCACGCCCGGCCCGCTCACTTCATGCAAGAGCGGCTTCAGCAGCGGGTAGTGGGTGCAGCCCAGCACCAGGGTGTCGATCTGTTCCGCCAGCAGGGGGCGCAGGTATTCCTTTGCGGTCAGCCGCGTGACCTCGTGCTCCAGCCAGCCTTCTTCCACCAGCGGCACGAACAGGGCGCAGGCCTGCGAATGGATGCGCGAATCGGGCGCGTAGTCATGGATGGCGCGGGCGTAGGCATTGCTGTTGATGGTGGTGGGGGTGCCGATGACGCCGATGCGCTTGCCGTTTTTCGCCGCCACCGCGCCGGCGTCGATCACGTCGAGCACCGGCACCGGCGACAGGTCGCGCACCACCTGGGCGGCCACCGCGGCCATGGTGTTGCAGGCGATGATCAGCAGCTTGACCTCTTTTTCCAGCAGGAACTCGGCGATCTGGGTGGTGAAATGGGAAATGGTCTCTACCGACTTCACGCCGTAGGGCACGCGCGCGGTGTCGCCGAAGTAGGTGATGTTCTCGAACGGCAGCCGCTCCATGAGCGCGCGCACGACGGTGAGGCCGCCGATGCCGGAGTCGAATACGCCGATTGATCGGTTTGGGCCCAGCGTTTGCCCCCTCTCCCCCATGCGGGAGAGGGTTGGGGTGAGGGAGGAGTGTGCAGTGCTGGACATGCGTGGCAAGATTAGGGTTGGGAAAGTGGCATTCTACCTGCGGCGCGAGGGTGCCGCACGGGCAAGCGAAGAGGTTGCTGATTGATGAGTGGTTGCAATTGCGGTACGGCCTGCGAGACCAGGCCGACCAATCCTGCTTACCGGCGCGCACTCTGGGTGGCGCTGGTGCTCAACGCACTGATGTTCGGCGTCGAGCTGTTTTCCAGCTTTGCGGCGGAATCGGTGTCGCTGCTCGCAGATGCGATCGACTTTCTCGGCGATGCCGGCAATTACGCGGTGGCGCTGTTCGTGCTGGGGCTCGCGCCGATATGGCGCTCGCGCACGGCGCTGTGGAAGGGCTGGCTCATGATCGGATACGGCGTATTCGTGCTGGGCAAGTCGGCCTGGCAGTGGGCGGCCGGCATCGTGCCGGAGCCTTTCATCATGACCGGGGTGAGCCTGTTGGCGCTTGCCGTCAACGTCGGTGTGGCGGTGCTGCTTTATGCCCACCGCCAGGGCGATGCGCAGGCGCGTTCGGTGTGGCTGTGCTCGCGCAACGATGCGCTTGGCAATCTTGCGGTGATCGCGGCGGCGGGCGGCGTGTGGGCGACGGCGCAGGGCTGGCCGGACATCGCCGTGGCCCTTGTGCTGGCGGGGCTGGCGCTTACCTCGGGCGCCTCGGTGATACGCCACGCGCAGCGAGAGCTGCGCATGAATTAGGGCAGCGCGGGCGGAACTGCGGGCTCAGCCGGCGGCCTGAAGCCGGGCGAGCGCCCAGGTCACATGCTCGCGCACCAGTTCCGAGGGATGCCGGCTGCGCGCTTCCAGCGCGGCAAGGGTTTCCGCTGAGGGGGGCGCATTCCCCAGCGCCACGGCGATATTCCTCAACCATCTTTCGTGGCCTATGCGGCGGATGGCCGAGCCTTCCATGCGCTTGAGGAAGGTCTCCTCGTCCCAGGCGAAAAGCTCGACGAGGGTGACGGCGTCCAGCCCGTGTCGCGGATCGAAGTCCGGCAGCATGCCGGGCGCGGCCTCGCGGTTCCACGGACAGGCGAGCTGGCAGTCGTCGCAGCCGTAGATGCGGTTGCCCATCTGCGGGCGCAGCTCGACGGGAATGCCGTCCTTGTGCTCGATGGTGAGGTAGGAAATGCAGCGCCGCGCATCCAGCACGTAGGGCGCGACGAAGGCGCGCGTCGGGCAGCTGTCCAGACAGGCGGTGCAGGTGCCGCAGTGCGCGGAGGCGGATTCGTCCGGCGGCAGCGGCAGGCTGGCGTAGATCTCGCCCAGGAAGAAATACGAGCCGGCCCCGCGGTTCAGCAGCAAAGTGTGCTTGCCGCGCCAGCCCAGTTTGGTTTGCGCCGCCAGCGCCACTTCCATGACCGGGGCGGAATCGGTGAACACGCGATGGCCGAACGGCCCGACGGCCGCCTCGATGCGCGCGGCCAGTTTCTGCAGGCGGTCGCGCAGCACCTTGTGATAATCGCGGCCGAGGGCGTAACGGGACACATAGGCAAGCGCGGGATCGTTCAGCACTTCGCCGGCGGGTGCGGCGTCCTGGGGCCAGTAGGGCAGGCGCGCGCTGATGACGCTGACGGTGCCGGGCACCAGTTCGCCGGGGCGGGTGCGCTTGCTGCCGTGCGTGGCCATATAATCCATGTCGCCGTGGTAGCCCTTGTCCAGCCAGCGCAGCAATTCCTGCTCGGCCCGCTCAAGCGCGATGCCGCTGATGCCGATATCGGCAAAACCGAGTTCGCGTCCCCAGGCGCGGATGTCGCGCACCAGTTTCGTATAGTCAAGCAAGTCATGCATGAACCCGATGATACCGCCGTGATGAGTCTGTCGCTGCCCGATGAGGCGGCGACGCTGGCGCTGGGCGCCAGGCTTGCCGAATTGCTGAAACCCGGCTGGGTGGTGTACCTCAGAGGCGACCTCGGCGCGGGCAAGACCACCCTGGTCAGGGGTCTGTTGCGTGCCCTGGGCTACGCGGGGCGTGTCAAAAGCCCAACATATACCCTGGTCGAATCTTATGATTTGTCTAGATTTGTCTTGCAACATTATGATTTGTATAGGATGATCGATCCGAGAGAATGGCTGGATGCAGGCTTTCGCGACGACTGCAATGCCGGCACGCTTTGCATGGTGGAATGGCCCGAGAAAGCAAAAGGCCTGCTGCCCAGGCCGGACCTGGAAATTCGGCTGGAAGTGGCGGGCGAGGGCAGGGCGGCGCGCATCGAGGCGCTTTCCGCACAAGGCAGGAAGGAGATGCAGACATGGCAACCCTCAGACTACCCAAGCTGTTGATCGCATGGCTGGCGATGGCGCTGATGCTGCTCAATGCCGGCGCATTCGCGGGCACGCTGACCGCCGCGCGCATATGGCCCTCGCCCGATTACACGCGTATCACCCTTGAATCCGACGCGCCGCTCAGTTTCAGGCATTTCACGCTGAGCAATCCCGAGCGTCTGGTGATCGATGTCGAGGGCATCAGCCCAAGCGAAACCCTGGCGAGCCTGCCCTCCATGGTCACGCCAGCCGATCCTTTTGTGACGAATGTGCGCAGCGGCCTGAATCGCCCCGGCGTGATGCGCCTGGTCTTCGAACTCAAGACCCCGGTCAAGCCCTCCGTCTTTGCCCTGAGTCCCATGGGCGACTATGGCCACCGCCTGGTCATCGACCTGTACTCGGCCGCTGACGCGCCCCAGTCCCTGGCGCAGACGCAGCCGGTCGACAAGCCCGCCCAGGCCAGCGCGCCCAAGTTCAACCGCCTGATGCTGGTCGCCATCGATGCCGGCCACGGCGGCGAAGACCCCGGCGCCAGAGGCGCCAGCGGCAGCCTGGAAAAGCACGTCACCCTGAAGGTGGCGCGCAAGCTCAAGGCCAAGATCGACGCCGAGCCCAGCATGCGCGCCTATCTCACCCGCGACGGCGACTACTTCATCCCGCTGCACGAAAGGGTCAACAAGGCGCGCGGCGTCAAGGCCGATCTGTTCGTCTCGGTGCACGCCGATGCCTTCATTCGCCCCGAAGCGCGCGGTTCTTCGGTGTTCGCCTTGTCCGAGAACGGCGCCACTTCCGTCGCCGCCAGGTGGCTGGCCAAGCGCGAGAACGATGCCGACCTCATCGGCGGCGTCAACATCGACGTCAAGGACCAGTACCTCAAGCGCACGTTGATCGATCTCTCGCAGACTGCCACCATCAACGACAGCCTGCGGCTCGCCAACTATGTGCTCAGGGAAATTGGCGAGGTCAACACCCTGCACAAGAACGAGGTCGAGCAGGCCGGCTTCGCCGTGCTGAAGGCGCCGGACATCCCCTCCATCCTGGTGGAGACCGCCTTCATCTCCAACCCGGAAGAGGAAAGGCGCCTGAACGACGATGCCTACCAGGACAAGCTGGCCAGCGCAATTCTTTCCGGCATCAAGGCCTATTTCGACAGGCATCCGCCTGCGGGCAGGACGAAAGTCGCGCGCGAAATGTGAGTTTAGTCGTCAGTTATCAGTTATCTGGTTTCAGTATTTTTGGGTTCGTCTGGGGGTGAGTCGCGGGTTTTGGCATAATGCCGCATGCCCGCGATTCAAGTCCTTCCCGACATCCTCATTTCCCAAATCGCCGCAGGCGAGGTGGTCGAACGGCCGGCCTCGGCCTTGAAGGAACTCATCGAGAACAGCCTCGACGCCGGCGCGACGAAAATCGACATCAGGCTGGAGCAGGGCGGCGCCAAGCTGCTTGCGGTGCAGGACGACGGCGCCGGCATTGTCGCAGACGAACTGCCGCTCGCATTGGCGCGCCACGCCACCAGCAAGATCGGCGCGCTCGAAGAACTCGAACGCGTCGCCAGCCTGGGTTTCCGCGGCGAGGCGCTCGCCAGCATGGCTTCGGTCGCACGCGTCTCCCTTGCCAGCCGCAGCCGCGGCGCCGCGCACGCCAGCCAGATCGAGGCCGAAGGCGCGGCGCCCGGCCAGGTGAAGCCAGCCGCGCTCTCTGGCGGCACCACCGTCACCGTCGCCGACCTGTTCTTCAACACCCCGGCGCGGCGCAAGTTTCTCAAGTCGGAGGCCACCGAATATGCCCATTGCGCCGAAGTCGTGCGGCGCATGGCATTGTCGCGCCCGGACGTGGCATTCACGCTCACGCATAACGGAAGAGCGCAGCTGCGCTATCCGGCGCAGGCGCTCGACGCGCGCATCGGCGCGGTGCTGGGCGAGGATTTCGTGGCCGCCGCGGTTTCGGTGAACGAGGAGGCCGGGCCGCTGAATTTGAAAGGCATGGCCGCGCTGCCGGCTTATTCGAAAAGCGGGCGCGATGCGCAGTACGTCTTCGTCAATGGCCGTTTCGTGCGCGACAAGGTGGTGGCCCATGCCCTGCGCGAAGCCTATCGCGACATTCTCCACCACGACCGCCATCCGGCCTATGCGCTGTTTTTCACCCTGCCGCCCGAGGGCGTGGACGTGAACGTGCACCCCGCCAAGACCGAGGTGCGTTTTCGCGATTCCAGGGGCGTGCACCAGTTCCTGTTCCATGCCGTCGAGCGCGCGCTCTCGGGCAGCGCAGCGCAATCGCGGGAGGCCGTGCACCAAATGCCTGCAACCTATAATTCCCCTCTCCCCTCGCGGGAGGGGGGTGAGGGGGATATTGTCAGGCAAGCCGGCCCATATGAATCCTCCGCCCCTGCTCAATCATCCATACGGTTGCAGGCCCGCGAGGCGCTGGCCTTCTACGAGACCCTGTCGCGCGAGCCTGATGTCGCGCCGGCAGCGGAAGAGCTTGCGCATGACTATCCCCTCGGCTTCGCGCTCGGCCAGCTGCACGGGGTCTACGTGCTGGCGCAGAACGCCAGGGGCCTGGTGCTGGTCGACATGCATGCCGCGCATGAGCGCGTCGTGTACGAAAAACTCAAGTGCGCATTCGACGCGAAGCGCGTGCCGACCCAGACGCTGCTGATCCCGGTGACGGTGACGGCCGACGAGCGCGACGTCGCCGCCATCGGCGATAGCCAGGAGGCGCTTGCCGGCATCGGCTTCGACATCCATCCCATCGCCGCCAACACCGTGGCGGTGCGTGCGGTGCCGGCGCTGTTGAAAGACGCCGACCCGCTGGCTCTGACGCGCGACCTCTTGCGCGAAGTCCGCGAATACGGCGTGAGCCGCCTCGTCACCGAACGCCGCAACGAGCTGCTGGGCACGCTCGCCTGCCACGGAGCGGTGCGCGCCAACCGCAAGCTTTCCATTCCCGAGATGAATGCGCTATTGAGGGAAATGGAAGCCACCGAGCGCGCCGGCCAGTGCAACCACGGCCGCCCCACCTGGTTCCAGGTCAGTCTCGCCGATCTCGACAAATGGTTCCGGCGCGGCGAGTGATTTGCATGTCCTGGAGAACGTATAATTCCTGAAAACAGCCAGCCACAGAGATCACAGAGGACACAGAGAAAAGACAAAACCAAATCCACCTGCCTTGGCCTGCAACTCAAACCTGGAGGGTTTTCTCTGTGATCTCTGTGGCTTGATCTATTAAGACATTAATCAAAATGAATACTTCAGCAAATTCCGAATACCTCGTCATTACCGCCAACGGCGAAGACCGTGTCGGGCTGGTGGAGAAATTCACCAACCGCATCCTCGACGCCGGCGCCAACATCGAGGCCAGCCGCATGGCGGTGCTGGGCGGCCAGTTCGCCATCCTCATGCTGGTATCGGGCCCCTGGAATGCGCTGTCCAAGCTGGAAGACCTGATGCCTTCCATCGGCGAGCAGCTCGGCCTGGCCATCGTGTGCAAGCGCACGCGCGAACGCGCGCTGGCCACGCCGATGGTGCCCTATCATGTGGAAGTCGTGGCCATGGACCACCCCGGCATCGTCAACAAGCTGTCCAGTTTTTTCGCGCGCCACGGCATCAACATCGAGGAACTCAACACCAGCACCTATCCGGCGGCGCACACCGGCACGCCGATGTTTTCGGTGCAGATGACCGTCGGCATTCCCGCCAGCACGCATTTCTCCACGCTGCGCGGCGATTTTCTCGATTACTGCGACGACCTCAATCTCGACGGTACCCTGGAACCTTCCAGGATATAGGGACCAACTCCTGGTCCGCAGGGACTTGAAATGGCCCTGGACAGCCTTAACTTCCGTCTCGTTTGGTACATACGTTAACGGGAGAAAAAGCCATGTCCGCCACCAGCAGCAAAGAAACCGGCAAGGAAATTCTCGGTTTTCAGGCCGAAGTCAAACAGCTCTTGCAGCTGATGATCCATTCCTTGTATTCCAACAAGGACATTTTCCTGCGTGAACTCGTTTCCAATGCCAGCGATGCCGCCGACAAGCTGCGCTTCGAGGCGCTCTCCGACCCGGCGCTCTTCGAAAACGATCCCGAGCTGAAGATCCGCGTCGCCTTCGACCGCGAAGCGCGCACGCTGACGATCTCCGACAACGGCATCGGCATGAGCCGGCAGGAAGTCATTGACCACATCGGCACGATAGCCAAGTCCGGCACGCGCGAGTTCTTCAGCCGGCTCTCTGGCGATCAGCAGAAGGACGCCGCGCTGATCGGCCAGTTCGGCGTGGGCTTCTATTCCGCCTTCATCGTCGCCGACCGCGTCACCCTCACCACCCGCCGCGCGGGGCTCACCGCCGAGCACGGCGTGCGCTGGGAATCGACGGGGGAGGGCGACTACACCCTGGAGACCGTCGAGAAGCCCGCGCGCGGCACGGAGATCACGCTGCATCTGCGCGAAGGCGAGGACGAATTCCTTTCCGACTGGAAGATCAAGTCGGTCATCCGCACCTATTCCGACCACATCCAGCTTCCCATCGTGATGAAGAAGACGGAATGGAAGGACGGCATGGAAGTGCCGACCGAAGAGGACGAGACGGTCAACAAGGCCTCGGCCCTGTGGGCGCGCGCGAAGAAGGACATCGGCGACGACGAGTACAGGGAGTTCTACAAGCACGTCGCCCACGACTTCGAGCCGCCGCTGGCCTGGACACACAACCGCGTCGAGGGCAAGCAGGACTACATTTCCCTGCTCTACGTTCCCTCGCACGCGCCCTTCGATCTCTACGACCGCGAGCGGCGGCACGGCATCAAGCTCTACGTGCGCCGCGTCTTCATCATGGACGATGCCGAGCAGCTGATGCCGGCCTATCTCAGATTCGTGCGCGGCGTCATCGACTCGGCCGACCTGCCGCTCAACGTCTCGCGCGAGATCCTGCAATCGAGCCGCGACATCGAGGCGATCAAGTCCGCTTCGGTGAAGAAGGTGCTGGGCCTGCTGGAAGACCTGGCCGCGAACCAGCCCGAGAAATACTCCGGGTTCTGGAAAGCTTTCGGCCGCGTGCTCAAGGAAGGCCCGGGCGAGGATTACGCCAACCGCGAACGCATCGCCGGGCTGCTGCGCTTCGCGTCCACCCACACCGACACCGACGCGCAGGTCGTCTCGCTCAAGGACTATGTCGGCCGCATGAAGCAAGGCCAGGCAGCGATCTACTACATCACCGCCGACAGCTTCGCCGCCGCGAAGCACAGCCCGCACCTGGAAATCTTCCGCAAGAAGGGCATCGAGGTGCTGCTGCTCACCGACCGCGTGGACGAATGGCTGGTCTCCAGCCTGCCCGAATTCGACGGCAAGCCCCTCAAATCGGTGGCCAGGGGCGGCCTCGACCTGGGCGAGCTCGAAGACGAAGCCGAGAAGGCGGCGCACAGGGAAGCCGAGGAATCGCTGAAGCCGCTGGTCGAGCGGATCAAGTCAAGCCTGGGTGAGCGCGTGAAGGAGGTGCGCGTCACTCACCGCCTTACCGATTCGCCGGCCTGCCTGGTGACTGGCGAAGGCGACATGAGTGCCCATCTGGAGCGCCTCCTGAAGGCCGCAGGCCAGCCCGCGCCCACGGTGAAGCCCACGCTGGAAATCAACCCGCAGCACGTGCTGGTCGCGCGCCTGAACGGCGAGACCGACGATACCCGCTTCCTGGACTGGGCCAACCTGCTGTTCGAGCAGGCGCTGCTGGCCGAGGGCGGCCAGCTCGATGATCCGGCGAGCTTCGTGCGGCGGCTGAATGCCCTGCTGGCGCTATTGCCTGCGGATAATTGAACCGCCGATCCGGTGAGTGTCTGCATCGGCCCGGCGGTAGGCCACGACGTGGTCCACCGCCAGCTTGATGCCGATCTTCTCGCCGATGGCGTGGTCGTGGTGCGAGGGCACCAGTGACAGGGCGCGCGCGCCGCTCGGCAGCTTGAGGGTGTAGAGGAATTCGGCGCCGCGGAAGGCCTTGTGCTCCACTTCGGCCAGCAGCAGGCTCTCGTCGTCGTGCACGATGTCGTCGGGACGTAGCAGCACGTCCACGTAGCAGTCATGCACGCAGTGCTCGCAGCCGGTGGCCTCGCAGTCGGTGGGGATCATGCCGTGCAGCACGCCCAGCTCGATTTCGACCATTTCGTTGTTGAGCACCATGCCCGGCAGGAACACGCCCTGGCCGACGAAGTCCGCCACGAAGCGGTTGCTCGGCCGGTGATAGAGGTTGTAGGGCGTATCCCACTGCTGGATGGTGCCCTCGTGCATCACGCCGACCACGTCGGCCAGCGCGAAGGCTTCGTTCTGGTCGTGGGTCACGATCAACGCGGTCATGCCTTCGCGCCTGAGGATGTCGCGCACTTCCAGCGACAGACGCTCGCGCAATTCCACGTCGAGGTTGGAAAAGGGCTCGTCCATCAGCAACAGGCGCGGTCTTGGCGCCAGCGCGCGTGCCAGCGCCACGCGCTGCTGCTGGCCGCCGGAGAGCTGGTGCGGGTACTTGTTCGCGGTTTCCAATAATCCGGTCAGCGCCAGCAGCGCGTCCACGCGGCGCTGCCTGTCCTCTCTCCCGAGCGCGCCGAGACCGAAGGCGATGTTGTCCGCCACGGTCAGATGCGGAAACAGCGCATAGTCCTGGAACACCATGCCGATCTGGCGTTTCTCCGGCGGGGTGAGGCGGGCCGGGCTGCTCACGGTCTCATTGCCGATTTCGATATGGCCTGCGGCGACCGGCTCGAAGCCGGCGATGCAGCGCAGCACCGTGGTCTTGCCGCAGCCGGAGGGGCCGAGCAGGCAGCCGATCTGCCCCGGCAACAAGTTGAAGGACAGGTTTTTCACCACTTCGCGCGAGCCGTAGGCCTGCGAAACCTGGACGAGTTTAAGCATGCGTGTTCTCTCCGCGGCCGGCCAGGAAAATGATGGGGACAAGGCCAGCCAGTATGATGGCGACCGAAGGTAGGGCGGCGCGCTCCCACTCGCCTTCCGAGGTCATTTCGAACACCCGCACCGCCAGGGTGTCCCAGCCGAAGGGCCGGGTCATCAGGGTGATGGGCATTTCCTTCATGATATCGACGAAGGCCAGCGCCGCGGCGGTGAACAGGCTGGCCTTGAGCATGGGCAGGTGCACGCGCGACAGCAGCGCCAGCGTGCCGGTACCCATCACGCGCGCGGCCTCGTCGATGTTGCGGGTGATGCGCTGCAGGCCCGAATCCGTTGGCCCGAAGCCGACCGCGAGAAAGCGCACGGCATAGGCCAGCAGCATCACCAGCAGCGTGCCCTTCAGCACCTCGGTGCCCTGCCAGCCCTGGGTCCTGAGCAGGTCGATGATGACATTGTCGAGCCAGGCCACGGGAATGAAAATGCCCACCGCCAGCACCGTGCCGGGGAAGGCGTAGCCGATGGTCGCCACCCTTTGCACCAGCTGCATGAACTGGCCCGGCTTCTGCCGCCCGGCATAGCCCAGCAGCAGGGCGAGTGCGCAGACGATGGCGGCGCCCAGCCCGGACAGCCACAGCGAATTGCGCACGAACTCCCAGTAGCGGCTGTCGAGGTCGGTGGCGGCCGCACCCCTGGCCCACAGCAGCAACTGGACGAGCGGGATCAGGAAGGCGATGCCGAACACCAGCCCGGCATAGAGGCTGGCGCCAAGCGCCTGTCCGCGCGAAAGATTGATGCGATTGTGGCTGCTGGCGCGCCCGACGCCGCCGTATTTCATGTGGCGGCGCGTGCGCTGTTCGGCGAGCGCCAGTATCAGCACGAACAGGATGAGGATGGAGGAAAGCTGCGAGGCGGCCGGCAGCGAGAACAGCGAGAACCAGGCCTTGTAGATGGCAGTGGTGAAGGTGTCGTAGTTGAAAATGGCCACGGTGCCGAAATCGGCCAGCGTTTCCATCAGCGCCAGCATCAGGCCGGCGGCGATCCAGGGACGCGCCATCGGCAGCGCCACGCGGCGAAAGCCCTGCCAGCGGTTCAGTCCCAGCGACTGCGACGCTTCCAGCGCCGCACGTCCCTGGGTGAGGAAGGCGTTGCGCGCGATGAGGTAGACATAGGGGTAGAGCGCCAGCGACATGACGAGGATGACGCCGCCGCGCGAACGGATCTGCGGCAGCGGCATGGGCCCGAACTGTTCGCGCAGCCAGGTCTGCAAGGGGCCGGTATAGTCGAGCAGGCCGATCATCACGAAAGCCAGCACATAGGCCGGCACCGCCAGCGGCAGCAGCAGCGCCCACGAGAAGAACTTGCGGCCGGGAAACTCGCACATGGCGGTGAGCCAGGCCAGCGACACGCCCAGCACGGTGACGCCGATGCCGACGCCCAGCAGCAGCCAGAAGGTGTTGGCCAGGAGTTCCGGCAGCACGAACTCGGTGAGGTGGCCGAGGATGTCGGCCTCGGGTTGCAGCCAGGCGGAAAAGATCACCGCCACGGGAATCACGGTGAGCAGCGCGATCGCGAGCGCCACCCAGCCCCAGCCGCCGGTGCGGGCAAAAGCAAAAACGCCCGCGGGCATGGCGGGCGTCCTGGCGGACAAGACGGGTGATTCAGACATGAGACCCATTATATCTGAGCGGCCAGCAGGCTATTTCAAAAAGAACCCAAGCCACAGAGCGCACAGAGTTCACAGGGAAAGATTCAGATGCTTAAGCGATGGCTTTCACCGATTGTTCCTTGCCTTGGCATGGCAACGGGTTTCCCTCTGTGCGCTCTGTGGCTGTTTTTTTGAAGGGCTCTACTTGTATCCCGCGCGGTCCATGAGCTTCACGGCCTTGGCCTGCAGGGTGCCGGCCTCCTTCACGTTGATCAGGTTCTGCTTGAAGCTGCCCCAGGCCGCCACCGCGGCGTCAGGCTTCACCTTGGGGTTGACCGGATATTCCAGGTTGCCGTCGGCGTAGAGGTTCTGCGCCTTTTCCGAAGACAGCCATTCCAGTAGCTTTGTCGCTCCGGCCGGGTTCTTGGCGTGCCTGGTGATGCCGGCGCCGGAAATGTTCACGTGCACGCCGGCATTCTTGGCTTTGAGGTTCTGATTGGGCCAGAAGATGCCCAGCGGCAGGTCGGGCTTCTTCTCCATCAGGCGGCCGTAGTAATAGGTGTTGACCAGGGTCGCGTCGCATTGGCCGGCGGCCACGGCTTCCATGGCCTTGGTGTCGTCGGGGAAGGGCGGGGCGGCGAGGTTGTTGACCCAGCCCTTGACGATGGCTTCGGTTTTGTCCTCGCCGTATTCGTGAATCATCATCGCCACCAGCGACTGGTTGTAGACCTTCTTCGAGGTGCGCAGGCACAGGCGCCCCTTCCATTTTGGGCTGGCCAGGTCTTCGTAGGTGGACAGCTCGGCGGGTTTGACCTTGTCCTTGTTGTAGATGATGGTGCGGGCGCGGATCGACAGGCCGAACCACTCGTTGTCGGGGTCGCGCAGGTGGGCCGGGACGTTTGCATTCAGGGCGCTGGATTTCACCGGGCGCAGCAGGCCTTCTTCCGAGGCCTGCCACAGGTTGCCGGCGTCCACCGTCATCAGCATGTCTGCCCGGGTGTTGGCGCCCTCGGCCTTGAGGCGGGCGAGCAGGGGGCCTTCCTTGTCGGTGACGAATTTCACGTTGACGCCGGTTTCCTTGGTATAGGCGTCGAACAACGGCTTGATCAGCTGCTCGTTGCGGGCGGAATAGACCACGACTTCCTCGGCCGAAACCGCGGTCAGGGCCAGCGCGGCGATCAGGCCGCCGGCCAGTTTGAACATCGTATTGCGCATGTCTTAGCTCCTTTAAAAACGGGTTGCGGCCGAGACCGGCCGATCGCTGGAAGCCATTCTATACGCAAATGAGAACAATTATCAATACATTTTAAAAAGATTAACCGCAGCGTTCGCGGTTAAACATGCCGGAACCTAGAGGGTGACAACCCGCATCGACAGATCCACCGCCCGCATGTGCTTGGTCAGGCTGCCGACGGAGATGCGCTGCACCCCGGTTTCCGCCACGGCGCGGATGTTGTCGAGCGTGATGTTGCCGGAGGCTTCCAGCACGGCGCGGCCGTTGGCGAGCGCAACCGCCTGACGCAGTTCGTCCAGGCCGAAGTTGTCGAGCAGGACGAGCCGGGCGCCGGCGGCCAGGGCCTGATTCAGTTCGTCCAGGTTTTCCACCTCGATCTGGATCGGCACGCCGGCATCGAGCGCGAAGGCCGCCTGCAGCACCTGCGCGATGCCGCCGGCGGCAAGGATGTGGTTTTCCTTGATGAGGATGCCGTCAAAGAGGCCGGTGCGCTGGTTGGCGCCGCCGCCCGCGCGCACCGCGTATTTCTGCGCCAGCCTCAATCCGGGCAGGGTCTTCCTCGTGTCCATGACCACGGTGCCGGTGCCCTGGATGGCGTCGGCATAATGACGCGTGATGGTGGCGGTGCCGGACAGGGTTTGCAGGAAATTGAGCGCGGGACGTTCGGCCGAGAGCAGGGCGCGGGCGTTGCCCTCGATGTCGCACAGCAGTTGATCGGGCTGGATGGCCTCGCCCTCCTGCACCTGCCAGCGGATCACGGCTTCGGTGTCGAGCGCATGAAAACAGGCCTCGAACCAGGCCTTGCCGCACAGCACGGCGGCTTCGCGGCTGATGACGCGCGCGCGTGCCTTGAGGCCGGCGGGCAACAGACTGGCAGTGAGGTCGCCGGGGCCGATGTCTTCGGCCAAGGCCGCGGCCGTGTTCAGCAGCACGGCTTCCTGCAGCTTGAGGGTTTCCTCGGGGGAGAGGCCGGAAATGAAGGGAAAGCTGTTCATGCCGCCATTATCCTGAAAAGCTTGAATCAAGCCACAGAGGACACAGAGAGCACAGAGGAAAAAAACAGCAAGCCAAGCTGCCCGGCCAGGAATAGGGGCTGCGGTAGCCACGGGTTTTGCCTCTATGTCCTCTGTACTCTCTGTGGCTGGCTTTTCTGTTTTCTGTCTTTGCAGATACAGCTTGAAAAAAACCACCTGCTTCCCCACATTGCCAATAGTGCCAATTTAATAGAAAGCGGGACCCCCCATGCGTTTCGACAAGCTCACCACCCAGTTCCAGCAGGCCATCGCGGACGCGCAGAGCTATGCCGTCGGCTCCGACCAGCAGTTCATCGAGCCCCTGCACCTCATGGCCGCCTTGCTTGACCAGGAAGGCGGCGGCGCCTCCGGGCTGCTTTCCAAGGCCGGCGCGCGCGTGCCGGCGCTGAAGAACGGCATCGAAGAGGCCATCGCGCGCCTGCCCAAGGTCGAGGGCCACGGCGGTGACGTCACCATTTCGCGCGACTTGAACAACCTGCTCAACCTCACCGACAAGGAAGCGCAGAAGCGCGGCGACGCCTACATCGCCAGCGAGCTCTTCCTGCTCGCCGCGCTGGAAGACAAGGGCGAACTGGGCCGCCTCATGAAGCAGCACGGCGTCACCCGTGCCGCGCTGGAGGCCGCGATCAAGGCCGTGCGCGGCGGCGAGGCGGTGCAAAGCCAGGAGGCGGAAGGCCAGCGCGAGGCGCTGAAGAAATACACCCTCGACCTCACCGAGCGCGCGCAGGCCGGCAAGCTCGACCCGGTGATCGGCCGCGACGACGAAATCCGCCGCGCCATCCAGGTCTTGCAGCGCCGCACCAAGAACAACCCGGTGCTGATCGGCGAACCCGGCGTGGGCAAGACCGCGATCGTCGAAGGCCTGGCCCAGCGCATCGTCAACGGCGAAGTGCCGGAGACGCTCAAGGACAAGAAAGTCCTGGTGCTGGACATGGCCGGCCTGCTCGCGGGCGCCAAGTACCGCGGCGAGTTCGAGGAGCGGCTGAAAGCCGTGCTGAAGGAAGTGGCGCAGGACGAAGGCCGCATCATCCTCTTCATCGATGAACTCCACACCATGGTCGGCGCCGGCAAGGCGGAAGGCGCCATGGACGCCGGCAACATGCTCAAGCCCGCGCTCGCGCGCGGCGAGCTGCACTGCATCGGCGCCACCACGCTGGACGAATACAGGAAATACATCGAAAAGGACGCCGCGCTGGAGCGCCGCTTCCAGAAAGTGCTGGTGGACGAGCCTTCGGTGGAAGACACCATCGCCATCCTGCGCGGCCTGCAGGAGAAATACGAACTGCACCATGGCGTCGAGATCACCGACCCGGCCATCGTCGCTGCGGCCGAACTCTCCCACCGCTACATCACCGACCGCTTCCTGCCCGACAAGGCCATCGACCTCATCGACGAGGCGGCCAGCCGCATCAAGATGGAAATCGACTCCAAGCCGGAGTCCATGGACAAGCTCGACCGCCGGCTGATCCAGCTCAAGATCGAGCGCGAGGCGGTGAAGAAGGAAAAGGACGAGGCCTCGCAAAAAAGATTGGCCCTGATCGAGGACGAAATCGCCCGTCTGTCGCGCGAGTACGCCGACCTCGAGGAAGTCTGGAAGGCGGAAAAGGCCCAGGTGCACGGCGCCGCCCACATCAAGGAGGAAATCGATCGCCTCAAGATCGAGATGGCCGAGCTGCAACGCCAGGGGGCTTTCGACAAGCTCGCGGAGATTCAATACGGAAAACTGCCGCAACTGGAAGCGCAGCTCAAGCACGCCGAAGCCAGCGGCGAAGGCCCCGCGCTGAAGCTTCTGCGCACCCAGGTCGGCGCCGAGGAAATCGCCGAGGTGGTGTCGCGCGCTACGGGAATACCGGTGTCCAAGATGATGGAAGGCGAGCGCGACAAGCTCATGCACATGGAAGACAAGCTGCACGAGCGCGTGGTCGGCCAGGACGAGGCCGTGCGCCTGGTGAGTGATGCCATCCGCCGCTCGCGCGCGGGCCTGGGCGATCCCAACCGGCCTTATGGTTCGTTTTTATTCCTCGGCCCCACCGGCGTGGGCAAGACCGAGCTGTGCAAGGCGCTCGCAGGTTTCCTGTTCGATTCGGAAGAGCACATGATCCGCATCGACATGAGCGAGTTCATGGAGAAGCATTCGGTCGCGCGCCTCATCGGCGCGCCGCCCGGCTACGTGGGCTACGAGGAGGGCGGCTATCTCACCGAGGCCGTGCGCAGGAAGCCTTACTCCGTGATCCTGCTCGACGAGGTCGAGAAGGCCCATCCGGACGTGTTCAACGTGCTCCTGCAGGCGCTGGACGACGGCCGCATGACCGACGGCCAGGGCCGCACCGTGGACTTCAAGAACACCGTCATCGTCATGACCTCCAACCTGGGTTCGCAGATGATCCAGCAGATGGCGGGCGACGACTACCAGGTCGTGAAGCTCGCGGTGATGGCCGAGGTGAAGAACTATTTCCGCCCCGAGTTCATCAACCGCATCGACGAAGTCGTGGTGTTCCATGCCCTGGCGGAAGACCATATCGCCTCCATTGCGCGCATCCAGTTGAAGTACCTGGAAGAGCGCCTGGCGCGCATGGAAATGAAGCTGGTCGTCACCGACGCGGCGGTGGCGGAAATTGCCAGGGCCGGCTTCGATCCGGTGTTCGGCGCGCGGCCCTTGAAGCGTGCGATCCAGGGCCAGATCGAGAACCCGCTGGCGAAGGAAATCCTGTCCGGGCATTTCGCCGCCAAGGACGTCATCCGCGTGGATGCGCACGGCGGGCAGATCATGTTCGAGAAAGCGCCGCTGGCGCAGGCCGCCTGAGCCGCGCATGCGCAATGAAAAACGGGGCCGCATGGCCCCGTTTCCCTTTGTGGCAGTTCAGATGTCGCCGTTGGCCGCGGTGCGCATCATGTCGTCCATCTTGGCGCGGATGTCCGCGATACCCTGCCTGAGCTCGGGCGTGATGCCCAGCGACTCGCCGGCATAGTCCAGCCAGGTCAGGTCCCAGTCCAGGGTCAGGATCCAGATGTTCTTCTGCCCGTCTTCCATCACGGCGATGCGGCAGGGCAGGAACACCACCACCTCCGGCACGACCTTCAGCAGCGCGCGGCCGATGGCGATGTCGCAGAAGCTGAACACCTCCACGCGCGGTGCGCTTTCATCGCCGAGCACGGCGCGGAAATCCTTCCACATCGGGTTCTCGCCCACGAGCTTGAAGTTAAGCTGGTTCGCACGCAGCTTGAGCGACTGCACCACCTCGTCGAAGCCGAGGCCTGGTCTGGCCTGGTATTTGACGGCCATGTAGTTCATGGCCTCGCGCGCGTCGAGCTGCATCATGCCGGCCATCATCGGCATCGCCATTTGCAGGTAGCGCTTCCTTTCCCCGGGTGGAATGACGCGGCTCATCTGGTAGTCACGGTAGGCTGGCATCATGTCCTGTTGCATGATCACCGGGCCGTAGGGGGTTTGCGCCGGCTCGATCCAGCCGCTCGCCTGCGCGGAGGCCGGCTGATCTGCGGGCACCGGTTCAGGGGCGGCGGACAGGCTCGCCGGGATGATCAGGCCCAGCAGGGCGGCAGGCAGTTTCATGTTGTCGTCTCCTTCGGGTTTTCAAGTCCCGCAAGCGGCAGGTTCTCGAGGAAGTTGCGCAGGCGCAGATATTCCGCCTGCACGTCGTCGAGCAGAGTCTCGACCTCCGCCCAGTTGGACTCGGCGAACGCCGATTCGAGCCGCGTTGCCGAATGCAACATCATTTCCGCGGAAACGGAGGCGGCCGCGCCGCGCAGGCTGTGGGCCTCGCGCTTGCCCAGCCTGGCGTCGCGGTTGTCCCAGGCGGTTTGCAGCGTTTCCAGCGAGACTTCCGTGGATTGCAGGAACAGCTGAAGAAACTCGTCCTTCAGTCTGTTCTGTCTGGAAAGCTTGCCCAGGTCGACCGGGGGCGGCATCTCGATAGCCGAGCCGGGCAGCCAGCGCGACAGCACCGAAATCAGCGCGGTTTCCTCATAGGGTTTGGTCAGGTAATCGTTCATCCCCGCCTGCAGGCATTGCTCGCGGAAATCTTCGCCTCCCTGGGCGGACAGCGCGACGATGGGCACCTGGCCGGCTTTGCCTTTCAGCGCACGGATGGCGCGCGCGGCGGCAAAGCCGTCCATTTCCGGCATCTGCCAGTCCATCAGCACCAGATCCCACGGCTCCGCGCGCACCCGCTCGACGGCTTCGCGTCCGTTGCTGACGATGCTGGGTTCCAGTCCCAGCGCGGTCAGTTGATAGGACAGCACCTTCTGGTTGACCGGGTGGTCCTCAGCCACCAGCACGCGGCCTGTGAAGCGTTCGGTCTGAACCGCGAGCATGGGAACTGGCTCGCTATCGGAGGATGCGACCACATAAGGCAGTTCGAGCCAGAACAGTGCGCCGTTGCCGGCTCCCGGAGGCGGGCTTTGCACCCCGATGTCGCCGCCCATCAACTCGGCCAGCTTGCGGCAGATTGCCAGCCCCAGCCCGGTGCCGCCATAGAGGCGGGTGGTGGAGGCGTCGGCCTGGGAGAAAGCGCTGAACAGCTGGGCCTTGGTTTCGGGCACGATGCCGACGCCTTCGTCGCGCACCTCGATGCGCATCTTCTGCCCATCCGGCGTCAGCCTGGCGCTGATGCCTATGCTGCCGCGCGAGGTGAACTTGATCGCATTGTCCGCCAGGTTGAGCAGTATCTGCCGCAGGCGGTGGGGGTCGCCCTCTACCGGCGTGTGCAATTCCGGCGAGATATTCATTTCCAGGTTCAGCGATTTTTCCAGGATGCGCGGCCGGTAGAGATCTGCCACGTTTTGCACCACCTGCGCCGGCACATAGGCGACGTTCTCCACCGTGAGCTTGCCGGCTTCGATCTTGGAAAAATCCAGGATGTCGTTGATGACCGCCAGCAGCCCCTGCGCGGATTGCCGCAGCGTGAGCGCGTATTCGCGCTGGACGCCGGTCAGGGGCTCGCGCATCAGCAGGTCGGCCATGCCCATGATGCCGTGCATGGGGGTGCGAATCTCGTGGCTGACGTTGGCGATGAATTCGTTCTTGGCCCTGGCCGCGGCCAGGGCGGCGTCGCGCGCCGCCTTGAGCTCGGCTTCGGCCTGCTTGCGTTCCGAAATGTCGCGCATGATCGCCTGGATCACCGGGCGCCCCTCAAGCTGCATGGCATGCAGGGCGATTTCCGAGGGGAACAGGCTGCCGTCGGCGCGGCGCCCGACCCACTCCATGAAGGCGTGCCCATGCTTGCGCGCCTGCTTGATGTGGCGCATGGCATAGGGGATGGCGGGTTCGCCGTCGCCCTGGAGCGTGGCGCCGAGATCGGCGATGTTCTTGCCGATGAACTCGTCCACCCTTTGCAGCTCGAACATTTGCAGCGTGGCCGGGTTGCAGTCGATGAAGCCCTTGTCCCCCAGAATGACCACCGCATCGGAATTGGATTCGAACAGCGTCTGGAACTTGAGCTTTTCGTTGGCCAGCAGCCGGGTTTGCACCGCCACGCTGCGCGAAACCGCAAGCGCCACGCCGGCGACCAGCAGCGCGGCGACGATGCCCAGGAACAGGATGAAATTGCGCGTGGCGGAATAGGCCGTGTAAGTCTTGATCAGGGCCTCCTCGTTGGCTTCGCGCTGCAGCCGCCGCATTTCGTCCAGTGCGGCCACCAGCCTGGTTTGCAGCGGAATCGCCTGTTGCTGCAACAGCGTCAATGCACCATAGTTGTTCTGCTCCATGGCCGAGCTGATCACCTCGAACATCACCGGCTGGTTGACGCGGGTGATCTCGTCCACCTTGGCCATCAGTGTCTTTTCCTCCTCGGATACCTGCATCTCGATCAGCGTGACGCGGTCCTTGGCATAGCGCTCGCCCAGCTCCATGAAGCGCTGGAACAGCTCGTCCTGCTCCCAGGGATCGATCGACACCACGATGTGGTGCATGATGATGGCGCGGTCGCGCAGCGTATCGCGCATGCGGCTCGCCAGGCTGGATTTGACGTTGTTGACGGTCACCACATGATCGAGCTGGCGGTTGCTGTCGGCCATCTGCGAAACTGCCAGCACGATCACGCCCAGCAGCAACAGCATGGCCAGGGCAAAGCCCAGGCCGATGTTGAGCATGAGCCGGCGCATGGGCTGGGCGCTCATGGTCGGCCTCCGGCGCGAGGCCTCGCCAGATTGCCCGCACTCGGCATCGACGCGGTCGCCAATCCGGCGACGCCACGCTCCGAGAGCTGGCCGGACGTCCACAGCCAGTCGAAAACCCTGAAGGTGTTGGTGGCGTCCGCCGCCGATTCGGTCATGTTTTTCCGGACTGATTTTCCATGTCCGGGCTATTTTCCACCTTTTCCGGCTTCGGATGTAGACACTGCAATCCGGCTGAATCTGCGCCGGCTCAATGGCGCCGCTTGCGCGGCCTGCCGTAAAGTGCGCGCAATTCGTCCTTCGCCTGCTCAAGGCGCGCGCGCTGTTCGGGATCGAGCTGATTGCCGGCGCGGTTGATGTAGAACACCAGCATCGACATCGCCGAACGGAACGGCGCGGCCTTGCGCCGCGTGCTCTCCTCGGCCGAGTGCCTCAGCGATTCGGCGATCCTGCACGGGTCGTCAAAGGTGAACACGCCGGGTTCGAGGTCCAGCGCGTTGCCGGTCTCGGTGACCTGCTGCGACCAGAGAACGGGGGACGCGCCGCTTTTCTTTCGCTTCATCAGAAGCGCTTTCCCCGATCCCGATCCATTCCGAAGCTGCGGCCGCCAGCGCGGCGGCCGCAGTGGATCAGCCCTCGACGATGGGCAGGATCCACAATTCCACGCGCCGGTTCAGCTGGCGCCCGGCTTCGGTGGCGTTGTCGGCACGCGGCGCGGTTTCGCCCTTGCCGTAGGATTCCAGGCGCAGCGGGTTGACGTTCTGGCCGGCGAAATAATCCACCACCGCCCGCGCGCGCCGTTCCGACAAGGCCTGGTTGTACTCGTGCGTGCCCACGTTGTCGGTATGGCCGATTACGCTGACCGTGGTCTTGCCGTACTGGTTCAGCACATGCGCGATCTTGTTCAGGGTCGGCAGGTAGCCCGACTTCAGCGTGGCGGAATTGGTGTCGAAGCCGGTGTTCGACGTCATGCTGACCAGCAGCGCGTTGTCGCCCTGGCGCTTCTCGATGGTGATCTCGCCGCGCTGGATTTCGGGCTGCAACTGCTTCTGCAAGTCCTGCGCCTGCTTGTCCATGTAGTAGCCCACGCCCGCGCCGGCCAGGCCGCCGCCCACCGCGCCGATCAGCGCGCCCTTGCCGCGGTTCTTGTGGTTGATGATGGCGCCGAGCGCGGCGCCGCTCACCGTGCCGATGATGGCGCCCTTTTCGGTCTTGCTGAGTTCGCGCCTGTCGCCAAGGTCATTGGTGGCACAGCCGCCAAGCAGCAGGGTTGCAGCCAGGGGAAGGACGATGATTCGTTTTTGCATTTTTATGGCTCCTTTCGGGTTGGTATGGTTGTTTTTGGCGGAAGCGGGTGCCGCCAGCCACGCAGGCGCCTCCCGTTCGTCATCCATGCGGGGGACTGTCCGAACTGGTACGCTCCCTGACCGCTATGGCTTTATTGCCCGGAGTCAGACCGGGGCTTCGCGGCGGAGTTCCATCCGCCGCGAGGCCCCGTTCGCGTGCGGCGGGCATCGGCTGGCAAGCGAGCCGCGCAGTCAGGCCTTTCGCAGCGCCCTGATGATGACGAGCAGGAGCACCGCGCCGACGGTCGCCTGGATGATGGAACCGAGCGTGCCGAAGGCCGCAAGTCCGAGCGCGCCGAAGACGAAGCCGCCGAGGAACGCGCCGATGATCCCGACGACGAGGTTGCCGACCAGGCCCAGACTGCCGCCGCGCACAAGCACGCTGGCCAGCCAGCCGGCCACCAGGCCGACGATCAGGAAGATGACGAGATGCATGTTTGCGTTTCCGACAGGCTTGCGTGTGTATGGATTTGCGCAGCCGGGTGCGAATCAGCCACCGACCTTCATTTCCTGTTTCCGAATAGCAACAACCCCGCGCCGACGGCGATCGCGCCCACGCTCAGCCAGGCCGGGATGTTGATCGTCTCCTTGTCCTGCACCGTCAATTCGAGCGGTCCCACCTTGGCCTCATGCGTTTCCTTGGTGTAGCTGAAGCTGCCGTAAATCAGTCCCAGCGTGCCCGCCACGATCAATATCAGTCCCGCAATCTTGCCTGTATTCATGTCGTTTCCTTCCGCCTGGTATCGCACAATTGCAAACGCGGGCCACTGGCTCGCGTGCCGGCCGCGTTGCGTGCTCCGGCAGGCGGGAGAGAAGCCCGACATGTGTTTGTCGCTGAACAAGGAAGAACGGTTCCTTGATATGTCTTGCAGTCGCATTCCATACGAATCCGCATTCTCTTGAGTTGCACATGAGGGGTGACGAACGCACCTTGCCTCACCTTGCCGTACATTGCATGAGCCGGCTGCCGACCGGTTGCTGCCGTATGGACGGAAAAGCCGGAAACCGCTGCCTGGCAGCGTAACACAAATCGCGACGGCAGCCTGAGTCAATGGAAATCGTTAACGGAGCCGTCCATCTGTTTTCCCGCCGCAGTACGAATGGAGATCCCGCATCGGCGCTCCGGGCAAACTGCGTGCAGAAGTGAAACTTCTGCGCGTCGACGATGACCAAGATGTCATCGCGCTCGTCGTCATGCACGTTCATGGCGGCCACGCAATCGAGCAGCCCGGGGCCGAGCAGCGGATTTTCGGCAGCCAATGGCTGAAATGATGCCAAAAACCACGGCTTTTTGGCATGGGTCATGAACAGGATAAAATCCGGCCGTACGCAGCACAAACAAGGACCCGAAAGGCCCATTATTTATGATGGATTCTCGACACCGGCGGCGCCGGCATTGCCCCCGGCACCCCGCATGCAGGGCGCACCTTGGCCTGCGCCGAAACTCGCTTTGGGAGAAAAAATGATTCTGGTCACCGGCGGCGCCGGCTTCATCGGCGCGAATTTTGTTTTGGAATGGCTGGCCCGCACGGGCGAGCCGCTTATCAATCTGGACAAGCTGACCTATGCCGGCAACCTCGCCAGCCTGGCAGCCGTGCAAGGCGATCCGCGCCATGTGTTCGTGCGGGGCGACATCGGCGACCGCACCCTGGCGGAAAGGCTGCTGGCACGATACAAGCCGCGCGCGGTGGTCAATTTCGCCGCCGAAAGCCATGTCGACCGTTCCATCCACGGCCCGGCCGATTTCATCGAGACGAATGTGGTCGGCACCTTCAATCTGCTGGAAGCGGTGCGCGCGCACTGGAACGGCATGGAGGGGGAGGCAAAGGAAAACTTCCGCTTCCTGCACGTTTCCACTGACGAGGTCTACGGTTCGCTGGAAAAGAACGACCCGGCCTTCTCGGAAACCACGCCGTATGCACCCAACAGCCCGTATTCCGCGTCCAAGGCCGCGTCCGACCACCTCGTGCGCGCCTATCACCACACCTACGGCCTGCCCACGCTCACCACCAACTGTTCCAACAACTACGGCCCCTACCAGTTCCCGGAAAAGTTGATCCCCTTGGTGATCCACAACGCCATCAGCGGCAAGCCGCTGCCCATCTACGGCGACGGCAGCAACATCCGCGACTGGCTGTACGTCACCGACCATTGCCACGCCATCATGGCGGTGCTGGAAAAGGGCAGGGTGGGCGAGACCTACAACGTCGGCGGCAACAACGAGAAGACCAATCTGGAAGTGGTCAAGACCATCTGCGCCATCCTCGACGAGCTGCATCCCGATTCGCCCGTGACGCC
The DNA here is from genome assembly GCA_021847835.1 of Pseudomonadota bacterium. Lineage (GTDB taxonomy): Bacteria > Pseudomonadota > Gammaproteobacteria > Burkholderiales > Thiobacillaceae > UBA6918. Next base: position 61,088 of record JAJZPR010000011.1, on the reverse strand, counting down.
GCACGAAAAGCTGATCACCTTCGTCAAGGACCGCCCCGGCCACGATGCGCGCTATGCCATCGACTCCCGCAAGATCCAGCACGAGCTGGACTGGCGTCCGCAGGAGAGCTTCGAGAGCGGCATTCGCAAGACTGTCATCTGGTATCTGGAGAATGCGGCCTGGGTCGATGACGTGATTTCGGGCGAATACCGCCACTGGGTGCAGACCAACTACGCGGCAAGAACATGACGACACGCAAAGGCATCATCCTCGCCGGAGGATCCGGCACACGACTTTATCCCGTGACGCAGGCGGTTTCCAAGCAACTCCTGCCGGTGTACGACAAGCCCATGGTGTACTACCCGCTGTCCACGCTCATGCTGGCCGGCATCCGCGACATCCTGCTGATTTCCACGCCGCAGGACACGCCGCGCTTCGAACAATTATTGGGCGACGGCAGCCAGTGGGGCATCAGCATCCGGTACGCGGTGCAGGCCTCGCCCGACGGCCTGGCGCAGGCCTTCATCATCGGCGAGCAGTTTCTCAATGGCTCCCCCAGCGCGCTGGTGCTGGGCGACAACATCTTCTACGGGCACGACATGGCCAACGACCTCAAGCAGGCCGATGCCAGGACCAGCGGCGCCAGCGTGTTCGCCTATCCGGTGCACGACCCCGAGCGCTACGGCGTGGTGGAATTCGACGCCCAGGGCCGCGCCGTCAGCCTGGAAGAAAAGCCCAGGTCGCCCAAGTCGCGCTACGCCGTGACGGGGCTGTATTTCTACGATGCGCGCGTGGTGGACATTTCCAGGAACCTCAAGCCCTCGCCGCGCGGCGAACTGGAAATCACCGACGTCAACCGCCAGTACCTGGAATGGAACGAACTCGACGTGCAGGTCATGGGCCGCGGCCAGGCCTGGCTCGACACCGGCACGCACGAATCCCTGCTGGAAGCGGCGCTGTTCATCGAAACCATCGAAAAGCGCCAGGGCCTGAAGATCGCCTGCCCCGAGGAGATTGCCTACCGCCAGGGCTTCATCGACGCCGCGCAGATCGAACGCCTGGCTGCGCCGCTGGCGAAGAACGGCTACGGCCAGTACCTGCTGGCGCTGCTGAAGGAACGGATTTTCTGACAAACCAAAAAAAGCCACAGGGAACACAGAGTTCACAGAGGAAAAAGCTTTGCGCTTGGTCCCCGCTCTTTTGCTGATGCCTCTGGCAATCGAAAGCGAGAATTTCTCTATGCACTCTGTGGCTTGAAGTGAGGTTTTGAAAAGCAAATGGAAAAGATACCCACCGCCATCCCTGAGGTGTTCATGATCGCGCCTAAAGTGTTCGGCGACGATCGCGGCTTCTTCCTGGAAAGCTACAACCGCCGTGCCATGGCTGCGTTCGGCATCGAGCATGATTTCGTGCAGGACAACCACTCGCGTTCCGCCCATGGCGTGCTGCGCGGCCTGCATTATCAGCTCAAACAGCCGCAGGGCAAGCTGGTGCGCGTGGTGGCGGGCGAAATCTTCGACGTGGCCGTGGATATCCGGCGTTCCTCGCCCACCTTCGGAAAGTGGGTGGGCATGACCCTGTCCGCCGAGAACAAGCGCATGGCCTGGATTCCGCCTGGCTTCGCGCACGGCTTCTATGTCACTTCCGACATCGCCGAGGTGCTGTACAAGGCCAGCGACTACTACGCGCCCGAGCACGAGCGCTCCATGCTGTGGAACGATCCGGCCCTTGGCATCGAATGGCCGCTGGCAGGCGAACCGCTGTTGTCCGACAAGGACCGCAAGGGAATGCCGCTGAGCGAAGCCGAGGTGTACGCGTGAGAACCATCCTGCTCACCGGCGCGAGCGGCCAGGTGGGCTGGGAGTTGCAGCGCACGCTCGCCACCCTGGGCCGCGTGGTCGCGCCGAGCCATGCCGAACTCGACCTTGCAAGGCCCGAGACCCTGGCCGCCGCGCTGCGCGCCATCAAGCCCGACCTCATCGTCAATCCCGCCGCCTACACCGCCGTGGACAAGGCGGAAAGCGAGCAGGAACTGGCCTATGCCATCAATGCCGAAGCACCGCTGGCGCTGGCGAAGGAAGCCGCGAAGCGCGGCATCACCCTGGTGCATTTCTCCACCGACTACGTGTTCGACGGCAGCCAGTTCGGCGCCTACGCCGAAACCGACGCCCCGCGCCCGCTGGGGGTTTACGGCGCCAGCAAGCAGGCCGGCGAGGAACTGGTGCAGGCGAGCGGGGCGGAACATCTGATCCTGCGTACCAGCTGGGTGTACGGCCTGCGCGGCAAGAACTTCCTGCTCACCATGCAGCGCCTCGCGCGCGAGCGCGACAAGCTCTCCGTCGTCGCCGACCAGTTCGGCGCACCGACCTGGGCGCGCAGCATCGCCGAGGCCACCGCGCAGGTGCTGGCGCTGTGGCTTGTGCCCGGCGCCACACCCGAGGATCGCCGGCGCCTGTCCGGCATCTATCACATGAGCTGCGGCGGCCGCGTGAGTTGGCACGGCTTCGCCGAAGCCATCCTGCACGACATGCAGGCGCGCGGCGAAAAGATTCCTCTTCTCAACGCCATTTCCACCGCCGAATATCCCACCCCCGCCCAGCGTCCCGCCAACTCCGTGCTGCGCAACGATAAGCTGGAGCAGACCTTCGGCATCCGCATGCCGGACTGGCAGGAAGCCCTGGCGCTCTGCCTCGCCTGAACCCGCCGAATCTGCGCCAGACAAGGCGCGGCAGGCAGGAAATATCGGCAGTGGAAGTGCCTGCAAGCTTGACCGGAACCCGCATTCTGCTTAGAATGCGCGCTTTCCTGTTCCCCGATAGCTCAGTCGGTAGAGCGACGGACTGTTAATCCGCAGGTCCCTGGTTCGAGCCCAGGTCGGGGAGCCAAGAAATACAAAGGTCAGCGTTCAGGCGCTGGCCTTTTTCATTTTGCCGGGCAGATGTAAGCTTCCACCGGCAAGCTTCGTGCGATGTGTGGCCGGAGGGATTGAGGCCTGTCTGAACATCTTGGGTTTTGGGAGAACCAAAATGGCAAGTGAAAAACCCGATATCGCCGCATTCGAGAAAGCAATCGATCGCCTGCAGGAAGGCTGGCTGCGTTATCAAAATGACGTTGCAGACACGCAAATCCGCGACGGGCTCATCCAGCGTTTCGAGTTCACCTATGAACTCAGCCACAAAATGCTCAAGCGCTATCTCGAGTTTGCATCGGCCACGCCCGCGCAATTTGACGCCATGTCTTTCCAGGACCTGATTCGCACTGCAAACGAGCAGGGTTTATTGCGCAGCGACTGGCCGCGGTGGCGGCAGTATCGCGACATGCGAAGCAAAACCAGCCACACCTACGATGAAGAGGTGGCCTTGGTGGTGGTGGGCGGCATTCCGGACTTCCTGCAGGAAACCGTCTGGTTGCGCGACCAACTGAGAGCCAGGCTGGCATGACCGAAGGCGTTCCGTCCATTGACATTCGCCCGGATCACTGGCGCATTGTGAGTGGAATTCTGCAAAAGCATGTGCCGCAGCATGAGGTATGGGCCTTCGGCTCACGCGCCAAAGGGACGGCCAAACCATATTCCGACCTTGATCTTGCCATCATCGCCAACGTGCCGCTGCCGCTTTCGGTGAGTGCCGCGCTGGCAGACGATTTCTCGGAATCCGATCTCCCGTGGAAGGTGGATGTCGTGGACTGGGCAAGCACGAGCGGGGAGTTCCGCAGGATCATCGAGCGGGACAAGGTCGTGGTACAAGAGAAGGGATAAGGCCAGGGTATGGCAGTGGAGGCGCGCTCTGATTTCGCTTCTCGGGCCATACTCCATGCTCCTTGACCCGATCCTTCCGCGAATCGGCTAAGAGAAGAAACCGACGGGGGAAGGACAGCCATGAAACATGCCTTGCTGTTGTGTCTTGCCGTATTCTTGTGGGGCTGCGATACGCCACGCAGCTACGGCCCGGAGACGCCCTACTACAGATTTTCTGCGGACAGCCGCCTGGTGTTGAACCGCGCTGTGGAAATTCCGGCGAATTGGGCGACGGTGCGGATCCAGGGCGGCAGGGTGGTGGCTTTCGGCCATGTGCAGGAGCAGTCGCCGCACTGCATTTTCGAGATCGGCACGGTACGCGAGATGCCGCAACGGGTGGCAGCGGACAGCTTTGCCATCGTGAGGGTGACGCGCAGCGAGAGCACTATCGCTGCCAAACCCGGGTTCTTCATGCGGGCGGCCTTTGCCGGCATCGACCGGCCAAGCCAGATGTTCTACAAGACCGTCTTCACGCTGCGCTCCGAGCGGCAGCCCGGGGTGCTGCGGCTCACTTGCCAGAGCGATCAGTATGCCGCCGGCATGGGCATTCCGCGCCACTTGACGGTAGGCGAAATCCGCCAGGCGCTGGGTGATCTCTTCACCCTGGAACTGCCCGGCATCTGAGCTTCAGGCACTTTCACGTTGTTCTGCAGCGGTCTCGCCGATCCTGTCGTCGCGTTCGCGCAGCAGCCAGTAGATGGCGCCCAGTGCCAGCGCGGCCGCGGCCAGGGCGGCGATGCGCGCGGGACTCGCGTCGGCGTCGAGGATGACGAACTTGCGCGACAGCGCGATGAGGGCGATCAGCACCACGGTCTTCACCTGGATGATGCTGTCGCGGCGCAGTGCGACCTTGATGATGGAGTGCTTGAACTCCATGGCGATGAGCAGCGTCATGATCATGCCGAACACGGTCTGGAAGACATGATGCTCGAGCGGGTTGAAGGCTTCCAGGAAAAGCAGGTGATATACCGTGCGCACTAGCTGCACGAGCGAGATGACGATGACCACGGCGATGACGCCGGAAAGCAGCAGGGCGACGATCTGTTCGAAGCGTTCGTAGAAACTCATCAGCGGCCATGCCACCTTGAATTCGGAGAGGGTCGAACGCTGGCGCGTGTCGTTCATGGCAGTGCGCGGTGCGTATGGAAAAGACATCCCGCCCCGGGCGGGAGCGGGATGCGGAAGGGCGCCGATCAGTAATCCATGTCGGCCATGGCCGGAGCGGGGGCCTTTTCCTCCTTGGGCAGTTCGGCCACGGTGGCATCCGTGGTCAGGATCAGGCCGGCCACCGAGGCGGCGTTCTGCAGCGCGGTGCGGGTGACCTTGGTGGGGTCGATGACGCCCATTCCCATGAGGTCGCCATACTCGCCGGTGGCGGCGTTGTAGCCGTGATTGCCGCTGCCTTCCAGCACCTTGGCCACGATCACCGAGGGCTCGTCGCCGGCGTTGGCGGCAATCGCCCGTAGCGGCTCTTCCAGCGCGCGCAGCACGATCTTGATGCCGGCGTCCTGGTCGTGGTTGTCGCCCTTGAGCTCCTGGATGCGGGCGCGCGCACGCAACAGGGCCACGCCACCGCCGGGCACGATGCCTTCTTCCACCGCGGCACGGGTGGCATGCAGGGCATCGTCGACGCGGTCCTTCTTCTCTTTCATCTCGACTTCTGTGGCCGCGCCGACCTTGATGACGGCGACGCCGCCGGCGAGCTTGGCCACGCGCTCCTGCAGCTTCTCCTTGTCATAGTCGCTGGTGGCTTCCTCGATCTGGGCCTGGATGGCCTTGACGCGGCCATCGATGCGCTCCTTGTCGCCGGCGCCGTCGATGATGATGGTCTTCTCCTTGTGCACCTCGACGCGCTTGGCGCGGCCCAGATCCTCAAGCCCTGCCTTCTCCAGCTTGAGGCCGACTTCCTCGGAGATGACGGTGCCGCCGGTGAGGATGGCCATGTCTTCTAGCATGGCCTTGCGGCGGTCGCCGAAGCCGGGTGCCTTGACCGCCGCCACCTTGAGCACGCCGCGGATGCTGTTCACCACCAGGGTGGCGAGGGCTTCGCCGTCGACGTCCTCGGCGATGATGAGCAGCGGCTTGCCGGCCTTGGCCACGGCTTCCAGCACGGGCAGCAGGTCGCGGATGCTGGAGATTTTCTTGTCGTGCAGCAGGACGAAGGGGTCCTCCAGCATGGCCACCTGCTTGTCGGGGTCGTTGATGAAGTAGGGCGAGAGATAGCCGCGGTCGAACTGCATGCCCTCGACGATCTCCAGCTCGTTCTCGAGCGACTTGCCATCCTCCACGGTGATGACGCCCTCCTTGCCTACCTTGTCCATGGCGCGGGCGATGATGTCGCCGATGGCGGCGTCGGCGTTGGCGGAGATGGTGCCCACCTGGGCGATTTCCTTGCCGGTTGCACAAGGCCTGGAAATGGCCTTCAGTTCCTCCACCACGGCATGCACGGCTTTGTCGATGCCGCGTTTGAGGTCCATCGGGTTCATGCCGGCGGCCACGTACTTCATGCCTTCCTGTACGATGGCCTGCGCCAGCACGGTGGCGGTGGTGGTGCCGTCACCGGCGATATCCGCGGTCTTTGACGCCACTTCCTTCACCATCTGCGCGCCCATGTTCTCGAACTTGTCCTTGAGCTCGATCTCCTTGGCCACGGACACGCCGTCCTTGGTGATGACCGGGGCGCCGAAGGAGCGTTCCAGCACCACGTTGCGGCCCTTGGGGCCGAGGGTGACCTTGACGGCGTTGGCCAGGATGTTTACGCCCTTCACCATGCGGTCGCGAGCGTGGTCGTGGAATTGAACGATTTTTGCACTCATGTCTGATCTCCTCTAAAGCCTGCAAAGGGGGTCAGGCGGCCTTCTTGACGGCCTGGGCGCCGTCCTCGATGACGCCCATGACGTCGTCCTCGCGCATCACCAGCAGTTCCTCGCCTTCAACCTTGACGGTCTGGACGGCGTACTTGCCGAACAGCACGCGATCGCCGACCTTGATGTCCATGGCAATCAGCGTGCCCTTGTCGTCACGTTTGCCGGGGCCGACGGCGATGACTTCGCCCTGCTCGGGTTTTTCTGCGGCGGTATCGGGGATCACGATGCCGGAAGCCGTCGTGCGCTGCGCTTCGACTCGCTTGACGATGATCCGGTCGTGCAGGGGACGAATATGCATAGTTCTGTCTCCTTTAACGAGTTCATGTCACCAATGAGAATGAAACGATCGCGCCGCCGGCGCAGCGGGAGAGGGTCCGGCGCCCGGGCGGCGGATCATGCCGGCGGAAAACCGGCGGAAGTGATTTAGGGATGCCGCGCGGGATTTCAAGAGGGGTGTTCAGCGCACGATGATGCGCGAAACCCTGCCCAGGCGGTAGATGGTTCGAGCGTTGCGCCCGCCCGTCGCCTGCGGTGCGACGGGGCAGGGCGGGGCTCGGCCGCCGTCAGGCGCGAGGGTGTCGTCCTCGGCAGTGTTTCGCCACAGCCCGCCAAGCACCGGACGGAACAGCCAGCGCACGTAGCCCTTGGCCGCGGCCAGATACATGAGGTCGGCGCGGTCGGGGGCCTCGGCCAGCAGGTGGGATTCGTCGCCGGGGGCGAAGGGGTTGTCACCGAAAGCCTGGCGGCATTCCAGCGCCTCGCGCGCCGAGGCGCCGACGTGGGAGCAGGCGCGGGCGGTTCGCCGCTCCATGTCCCACGCGCCGAGCCGCCAGGCGGCGTCGAGCATGGCGCGGTCGATTTCCTCCAGCGCAGTCCAGGGCTGGTTGAGCTGCAGGGCGGAGCCGGGCACAGGGCGGTTGGCGGGCGGCGCATCGCGCGGGAGTGCCTCGTCGCGCCGGAAGCCGTGCCAGTGCAGCGCGAGCAGGAGCGGCGTGTCGGGCCGCGGCACGGCGCTGACGGTCACGGCATAAAGCGGCAGGCCGACCGCTTCGATCTGGGCGGTAATGCTTTGCAGGATTTCCATACACTCCTCCATGCAGGGCGCAGGAAAAAATTAACAAAAAAACGCGCCGCTTGAAAAGCCTTAGCGCAGGCGGGCGCGCAGCGCGTCCATTTCCTCTAGCAGGTCGGCTACCAGCGCGGCAAGTTCCGGCACCGCCTCGAAGTCGCGCTCCAGATTGCGCATGCGCCGTGCTCGCACGAGGCCAGCACAGGACAGGCGCCACAGGCCGGAGGCGCTCTCGGCGTGGTGGAACAGGCCTTCCTCGATGCGGGCGAGCAGCCATTCCGGCTCCACCGCGCAGGCTGCGGCCGCCTGTTCCAGAGTCAGCCAGTTTTCTTCCAGCAGGCTGCCCGGCAGCATGTCTTGTTCGCGCATGTTCATGCCCTCCAGGAACGGCGCGGGTCGAAAGCGAGTTCGCGCGCCCGGGCCGTGTCGGCCGGCGGCAGCACCACCGTGAGGTCGAGGAGCAGGTCGCCGGGCGGCGAGCCGGGGATGCTCTTGCCGCGCACGCGCAGTTGGCGTCCGCTCTGCGCGCCCTGTGGGATGCGCACCTTGAGCGGGCCATTGGGCAGATCGACCGACACCACCGCGCCGAGTGCCGCCTCCCAGGGCGCCAGCGGCAGGCTGAGATGGAGGTCGCGGCCTTCCGCGCGCAGGCGCGGGTGCGGCCTGAAGCGCACTTCCAGCAAGAGGTCGCCGGGCTGGCCGCCGCCGAAACCGGGCGCGCCCTGGCCCGCCAGACGGATGATCTGGCCTTCGTGCACGCCGACGGGAATTTTCACGTTGAGGGTGCGGGTCGCCATGCGCAGCTGGCCATGGGCGTCGACCTGCGGCACCTGCAGGCTGAACTGGCGCGTGGCACCGGTGAAGGCGTCCTCGATGTCCAACAGCACACGTGCATGGGTGTCCTCGCCGTTCGCGGAAAAGCCACGCCCGCCCTGGCGGCCGAAGCCGCCCGGGCCGCCGAACAGCTCGCTGAAGAAGTCGCTGAACTGCGCGGCCTCGTCGGGCGAGAAGCCGCGCGCGGAAAAGTGGAAGCGCTCGCCCCAGTCCGGCGGCGGGTGGAATTCCTCGCCTGTGTGGTAGCCCTGGCCGAGGCGGTCGTAGGCGGCGCGCCTCTTGGGGTCGGAGAGCACCGCATAGGCCTCGTTGATTTCCTTCATGCGCATCTCGGCGTCCGCTTCCTTCGATATGTCCGGATGGTACTTGCGCGCAAGGCGGCGGAAGGCCTTCTTGATCTCGTCCGCCGACGCTTCTCTGCTCACCCCGAGCGTATGGTAGTAGTCATGGTATTTCATGCGATTCCCACCTGCTGCGATTTGTAACGATGGCTTGATAAAATGTGGAATATCCATCCGCAAATCAAGGGGTTGAACTTGAAACGAGACGCCCTATGTAGGGCTCAGGAGCGCCCTCGCTGGCGCACGCAATGAAGAAAGGAGGCATATATGCTTTATCGTTCCCTGTTTCCCCGCGACCTGTTCGCGGAACTGGACCGACTGCAGCGCGAGCTGCAGCAGGGCTTCGATTTCGGCTCCAGCATCCGCGGCGTTGCGCGCGGTTTTCCGGCGCTGAACGTGGGTGGTACACCACGTTCGGTGGAGATTTACGCCTTTGCGTCCGGCCTCGATCCCGCGTCCATCGAGGTACAAATCGAGAAGGGCGTGCTCACCATCGCCGGCGAGCGCAAGCTGGACGAGGTGCCGGAGTCGGCGACCCTGCACATCGATGAGCGCTTCGCGGGCCGCTTCCGCCGCGTGATCAGCCTGCCCGACGACATCGACGCCAATACCGTCGAGGCCAGGTACCGCGACGGCGTGCTGCACGTCTCGGTGCGGCGCAAGGAAGAAGCGCAGCCCAGGCGCATCACCGTTCAATAAGGAGGACAGACCATGAGTGAAAAAGCTGCTGTTGCCAAAACCGCCGATGCCTCGCGCAGCGAGGCGGCCATACTGCCGCCTGTGGATGTAATCGAGGACGCCGGCGGCATTACCCTGTATGCCGACCTGCCCGGCGTGCCGAAGGACAAGCTCGCGCTGCAGGTGGAGGCCGACACGCTCACCATCGAGGGCGAGATCGCGCTAGACATGCCCGAGGGCATGGAGGCCAGCCACGCCGAGGTCAGCCTGCCGCGCTATCGCCGCATGTTTACCCTGTCCAAGGAACTCGACACCGACAAGGTGAGCGCGGAATTCCGGCAGGGCGTGCTCAAGCTGCACATCCCCAAGGCCGAGCATGCCAAGCCGCGGCGCATCGAGGTCAAGGTGAACTGAATCGGGAATGGGGCTTCGATGCCCCGCATGCGAACCAAGGAGGCTGACATGAAACTGGAATCATTGAAAGAGAGTGTCGGGTCCCTCTGGGACAACCTGGCCGACGGCTGGCGGCAGATGATCCAGTCCGCCGCCGGCGCGCTCACGCGCTTCAGGGCCGGGGAGAAGACCAACCTGCCGGCCCAGGTCGAGGTGGATGACGTGTCCTGGCTGCCCAACCGCGGCTGGGCCCTGCTGGGCGGCGACGTGTTCGAGGACGACAGGCGCCTGGTCGTGCGCCTGGAAGTGCCGGGCATGGAGAAGGAGGACATCGGCATCGAGGTGCTGGACGACGCCCTGGTGGTATCCGGCGAGAAGCGCTTCGCGCGCGAGGAAACCGAGGGCCGCTGGCGTGTGATGCAATGCGCCTACGGCAGCTTCCGCCGCGTGGTGCCGCTGCCGGTGCCGGTCAAGGCCGAGGAGGCGCGCGCCGCCTACAAGAACGGCGTGCTGCGGGTGGAGCTGCCCAAGGCCGAGCCGGGCAGGCCCAGGTCCGTTACCATCCGCGTCGAATGAGAGGAGGGGCGGACATGGCCATCCCGATTCTGGAAGCCATCCAGGGCAAGCAGCTGGTGCGCGACCATTTCGGCAACCTGGTGGAGGTCGGCGAATGGTCGCGCGACATGGCCCGCGGCCTGGCCAAGGCTGAAGGGCTTACCCTGACCGACGAGCATTTTGAGGTGCTGGACTTTCTGCGCGACTATGCCATCTCGCATGGTGCCATCGGTCAGGGCGCTCAGCACATCCTGCGCGCGCTGGAAGAGCGCTTCGCGGAGCAGGGCGGCCGCCGCTGGCTCTTCCTGCTGTTTCCCGGCGGGCCGGTGCGGCAGGGCATGAAGCTGGCCGGCCTGCCGGAAGCGCCGCACGCGGCTGACCCGTCCTTCGGCTCGGTGAGCTGAATCCGCCCGGCCTTGGCCTTGCGTTGTCTCAGTCTTCGCGCTGAGCCACATTTTCGCGACTAGTCGCCGCGCCGAGATTAATTCGCGTGGCTAATCGCCGCGCAGGGCCGCCTTGAACTCGCGCCGGCGCCGGTGCAGGGTGGGTTCGGTGTAGCCGTTGGGCACGCGGCGGCCGTGGAAGATCATGTCCTGCGCGGCCTGGAAGGCGAGGCTGATGTAGTGCGGCGCCATGTTGATGTAGTTGCGGTCGCCGGCGTTCTGCTGGTCGACCAGCCTGGCCATGCGCCTGAGCGTTTCCATGACCTGGCTTTCGCTGACGATGCCGTGGTGCAGCCAGTTGGCGACATGCTGGCTGGAGATGCGCAGGGTTGCACGGTCTTCCATGAGGCCGACGTTGTGGATGTCGGGCACCTTGGAGGCGCCCATGCCCTGGTCGATCCAGCGCACGACGTAGCCGAGCAGGCCCTGGATGTTGTTGTCGAGTTCCTGCTGGATGTCTTCCGCGCTCCAGTTCGGTTTTTCAACGATCGGTATCGCGAGCAGGTCGTCGAGCGAGGCGCGCGGGCGCGAGCGCAATTCCTGCTGGCGCGCGAACACGTCGACGCGGTGGTAGTGGATGGCGTGCAGGGTTGCGGCTGTGGGCGAAGGCACCCAGGCGGTATTGGCGCCGGCCTCGGGGTGCGCCTGCTTCGCCGCCATCATGCCGGCCATGAGGTCGGGCATGGTCCACATGCCCTTGCCGATCTGCGCGCGGCCGGAGAGCCTGCAGGCGAGTCCCACGTCCACGTTCCAGTTCTCGTAGGCCTTGAGCCAGGCGGCGGTTTTCATGTCGCCCTTGCGCAGCACCGGGCCGGCTTCCATGGAGGTGTGGATCTCGTCGCCGGTGCGGTCGAGGAAGCCGGTGTTGATGAAGATCAGCCGCTCGGAGGCCGCGCGGATGCATGCCTTGAGGTTGAGCGTGGTGCGCCGTTCCTCGTCCATGACGCCGATCTTGAGCGTGTTTTTCGGCAGTTCCAGCACGTTCTCGATGCGCCCGAACAGGTCGACGGTGAAGGCGACTTCGTCGGGGCCGTGCTGCTTGGGCTTGACGATGTAGATGCTGCCGGCGCGGCTGTTCTTGAGACGGCTGGTGCCCTTGAGGTCGTGCAGCGCGCAGTAGCTGGTGACGAAGCCGTCGAGCAGGCCCTCGAACACTTCGTTGCCGTGCTCGTCCAGCACCGCATCGGTGGTCATCAGGTGGCCGACATTGCGCACCAGCATCAGGCTGCGTCCGGGAATTTCGAAATAGCGGCCCTCGGGCGAGAGATAGCGGCGGTCGGGATTGAGCGCGCGCGTCAGCGTCTTGCCGCCCTTTTCGAAGCTGCTGGAAAGCTCGCCCTTCATGAGACCCAGCCAGTTGCGGTAGACGCGCACCTTGTCGTCGCCGTCCACCGCGGCGACCGAATCCTCGCAGTCCATGATGGTGGAGAGGGCGGCCTCCAGATAGATGTCGCGGATGCCGGTGGGATGCAGTTCGTGGATGGGGTGGTCGGTGTTGAAATGGATCTCGATGTGCAGGCCGTGGTGCCGCAGCAGGATGGAGGTGATGCCGCCGGCCTTTTCCTGGTAGCCCCTGAACTGCGCGGGATCGCGCAGTCCGACGCGTGCGCCGCTGGAAAGCGTCACCGTGAGCCCGCCATCCTTGACGGCATAGGCGATGGCGTCGATGTAGCTGCCTTCGGTGAGCGGCGCCGCCTCGTCGAGGAAGGCCTTGGCGGTGGCGATGACCCTGGCGCCGCGCACGGGATTGAAGGCGCCTTTCTTCTCCGCGCCAGCGTCTTCGGGAATGGCATCGGTGCCATAGAGCGCGTCGAACAGGCTGCCCCAGCGCGCGTTAGCGGCGTTGAGCGCGTAGCGCGCGTTGTTGACCGGCACCACCAGTTGCGGCCCTGCGATGCGGGCGATCTCGTCGTCGACGTTTTCCGTGCCGATGCTGAAGTCATCGCCCTCGGGCAGGAGATAACCGATGTCGTAGAGGTATTGCTTGTAGGCGGCGGCATCGTGTGGCCGGCCCTTGCGTTCGAGATGCCAGGCGTCGATCCTGGCCTGCAGTTCGTCGCGCCTGGCGAGCAGGGCGCGGTTTCTTGGCGTCAGCTCGCGCACAAGGTCGGCGAAGCCCTGCCAGGCGCGGTCGGCGGAGATGCCGGTGCCCGGCGCGATCTCGTCGCGCACCAGGTCGTAAAGCGGCCTGGCGATCTGTAAACCGGCTAGCTGGATGCGTTCGGTCATTGCCTTGCCTTTGCGGAAGTTCAGCTTACGACATTGCGCGGGGCGCGGGCGACGAAGGCCTCGATGTTGTCGATCAGCTGATCGGCCATGATCTGCATGGCATCGCGGCTGGCCCAGGCGACATGCGGGGTGAGGATGAAGTTGGGCAGGTCGAGTTCCAGCAGCGGGTTGCCCTCGCGCGGCGGCTCGACCGAGAGCACGTCGAAGCCGGCGCCGGCGATGCGCTTCGACTCGAGCGCCTCGATCAGCGCCGCCTCGTCCACCAGATTGCCGCGCGCGGTGTTGATGAGCAGCGCGGAGGGTTTCATCAGGCCGAACTCGCGCGCGGAAATCATGTGCCGGGTTTCCGGGGTGAGCGGGGTGTGCAGCGAGATCACGTCGGCTTCCCTGAGCACGGTGTCGAACGCGGTGTAGCCCTCGCGCACGGTCGCGGCGTTCTTGTGCTCGGCGACCCGCACCTTCATGCCGAAGGCTTCGGCGATCCTGCGCACGCTCCGGCCCAGCGTGCCGAGGCCGATCAGCCCGAGCGTGCTGCCGTGGAGGTCATGGATCGTGCGCGTGAACAGGCAGAACTGGTCGGCCTTTTCCCATAAACCTGCACGCACGTCCTCGCGCCAGCCCAGCAGGTTGCGGCGCAGCGCCAGCATCAGCATGAACACGTGCTCGGGCAGGGTGTGCACGGCATAGCCGCGGATGTTGGAGACGATGACGCCGTTGGCGCGGCACCAGGCGAGATCGACGTTGTCGGTGCCGGTGGCGCACACCGCGATCATTTTCACGCCGGGCGCCTGCGCCAGGATGTCGCCGGGCAGCTTGACCTTGTTGCTGACGACGATGCTGGCGTCCTGGATGCGCGCGAGGACTTCGTCAGGCCCTGTCTTGTCGTGGTCGATCCACGCGTGCGCGAAAGCGGGCGCACGGATGTCGGCGATGATACTCTTGCGGTCGAGGAAGACGATGCGCTCACTCATCAGCGCTCCATGCCGGAGGCGCGTTCGACGATCTTCATCACCGCCGCCGAATCCAGTTCGGCGTCGCCCGTGCCCATGAGCGCATTCAAGTGCTGCATCACCAGCGCCGCGCCGGGCAGGGACAGGCCGAGTTCGCGCGCGGTCTGCATCACGATGTTCATGTCCTTCTGGTGCAATTTGGTCTTGAAGCCGGGCTTGTATTCGTTGTCGAGCATGCGCTTGCCGTGCACTTCCAGGATGCGGCTGCCTGCGAAGCCGCCCATGAGCGCGTCGCGCACCCTGGCCGGGTCGACGCCGTTCTTGCGCGCGAAGGTGAGCGCCTCGGCCACGCCCTCGATGGTGACCGCCACCACGATCTGGTTGCAGGCCTTGGCCACCTGGCCGGCGCCGTTGCCGCCCACGAGCACGATGTTCTTGCCCATGGCCTCGAACACCGGCTTCACGCGCTCGAACACCTCGGGCTTGCCGCCGACCATGATGGACAGGGTGGCGTTGATGGCACCGACGTCGCCGCCGGACACCGGCGCGTCGAGCATCTCGACGCCCTGGGCCATGAGCCTCTCTGCGAAGGCCTTGGTGGCGGTGGGCGAGATGGTGCTCATGTCGACCACCACCGAGCCGGGCTTGGCGCCCTGAGCCACGCCCTTGTCGCCGAAGATGACCTGCTCGACGTCGGCGGTGTCGGACACCATGACGATGGTGACATCGGCCTGCGCGGCGGCCTCGGCCGGCGAGGCGCAGGCAGTGCAACCGGCCTGTGCCAGCGGCGCCATGGATTCGGCGCGGCGGCCGTGCACGAACACCCTGTGCCCGGCCTTCTTCAGGTTGAGCGCCATGGGCCTGCCCATGATGCCGAGACCGATGAATGCGAGGTTCACGCTTTTCCTCCGCTGCCCGGGGCCGTCAGTTATAGAGTGCTGCCGGCAGCCACAGCGCGATCTCGGGCCACACGTAGAGCATGATCATGGCCACGATCACGATGCCCAGGAAGGGCATGGATCCCAGGAAGATCTGGCCCAGTGTCACGTTGGGCGGCGCGACGCCTTTCAGATAGAACGCGGACGGCGCCATCGGCGGCGACAGGAAGGAAGTTTGCAGGTTCAGCGCCACCAGGATGCCGAAGAACAGCGGATCGATGCCGAAATGCGGCAGCAGCGGCACGAAAATGGGCATGAAGATCACGATGATCTCGGTCCATTCCAGCGGCCAGCCCAGCAGGAAAATGATGAGCTGGCTGAGGATCAGGAACTGGATGGGCGTCATGTTGAGCGACAGCACCCATTCCTCCACCACCTGGTGGCCGCCCAGCAGCGAGAACGCCGCCGAATAGATGCTGGCGCCCACGAACAGCCAGCACACCATGGTGGATGTTTTCGCGGTCAGGAAGACCGACTCCTTGAGCATGGTAGTGAGCTTGGCCTGCCAGCTGGCGAGAAAGGCCCATAACAGGAAAGCGGCCATGGAGATCCAGCCCAGCATGGGCGGCACCGGTTTTGACGTGGCCTGGGCCTTGTACAGGATGAACCATACCACCGAGGCGAGAAACACCGTCCACAGCACGATCCAGCTTGGCCACCATTTTCTGCGCAGCTCGCGCGGCTTCTCCATGGCCATGTAGAACGCCGCCAGCACGAAGCCGCCCAGCGCGCCGATGGCGGCCGCCTCGGAAGGCGTGGCGAGGCCGAACACGATGGAGCCGAGCACGCCAAGGATCATCACCGCCAGCGGGAAGAAGGAGGTGAGCAGCATGCGAAACACTTCCAGGCGCGGGAAGCTCAGCAGGAAATACAGCACGGCCAGCACGGCGAATCCGATGGCCAGCGTTTCCCAGAACGCGGCCGGGGCTGGCAGGCGGCCAGGTTCGGCCTTGTCCGGAGAAATTGCCGCCGCCTCGGCAAGCGCGGGGGCTGTGGGTTCGGCAACCGATTCCGCTGCCGGGGGTTCTGCAAGCGTCGGCGGCTCTTCCAGGACGGGCGGTTCTTCCTGGGCGGGCGGCTCGGAAATGCCCGGCGCGGTTTCTTCTTCCATCGGCGGCTCGGAAACGCCAAGGCCCAGGTCATCGGCGTAGCTTTCGGCTTTCGGCGCTTCCAGGGAAACGCCCATTTCCTGCAGTCCGGAAATGTCGTAGTTCTCTTGCGGCTTGGTCAGCGCATTCCAGGCCAGGCCCATGACGAGGATGAAGGCCAGCGCAGGCAGGCTCGCCAGGAAAAGCTCCTTTCCGGCGAGCTTGCGCGCGACGGCGCGGTCGCGCGCGAATACCCCGCGCACCAGGGCGGGCAGGGCAAGTTTGCCGTAGCGCGAGGCCAGTTGCTGCATGTGCGGCGGCAGCGGCACGGTCCGGTCTGCATGGCTGAGCGGCGGTGCCCAGTGCGGCTTCAGCTTGGCTATCAAGACGACATAAATAATGTAGAGGGTGGCAAGCAGCAGCCCGGGAAAGAACGCGCCGGCATAGAGCCGCACCACGGACTCGCCGGCGGTGGCGCCGTAGACGATGAGCATGATGGACGGCGGGATGAGAATGCCCAGGGTGCCGCCGGCGGCGATCACGCCGGAGGATAGCTTGGTGTCGTAGCCGGCGCGCAGCATGGCCGGCAGGGCTAGCAGGCCCATCAGCGTGACGACCGCGCCGACGATGCCGGTGGCGGTGGCGAAGATGGCGCAGGTGACCAGGGTGGCAACCGCCAGCGAGCCGGGAATGCGCGCAGTGGCGATGTGGATGGCGTGGAACAGTTTCTTGATCAGGTTCGCACGTTCAACCAGATAGCCCATGAACAGGAACAGCGGCACGGCAATGAGCACATCGCTGGTCATCACGCCGTAGGTCCGCTGCACGGTCAGGTCCAGGGTCTGCTGCACGGCTATTTGCGGGGTTTCCGTGTAGTAGGCATACCAGGTGAACAGCACGCCCATGCCCATGAGGGTGAATGCGCTCGGGAAGCCCATCATCATGGCCACCACGATGAGGGCCAGCATGATCATGCCGACATGGCCGTTGTTCAGGTTCGCCCAGGGCGTGAACACCGCGATGAGGAGCAGGACGACGGCCATCAGGCCGAAGCCGAAGAGGAGTTCCTTTTTCATGCCCGGCGCTCCAGTTCTTCAACTTCGTCCTTGACCATGGCCTTGAGTTCTTCCACGTCCACTTCTTCCACGTCCTTCTGGCGCGTCGGCCACTTGTTTTCGCGCAGACAGATGATGCAGCGCAGGATTTCGACCAGGCCCTGCGCGAGCAGCAGCGCGCCAGCGGCCGGGATGACGAACTTGAAGGGGTAGAGCGGCAGCGGGTCCGGGCTGAAGGTGTTTTCCCGGATCGCCAGGGATTCGTTGGCGTAGATCCAGCCCGCCCAGGTCAGCGCGAGCACGCCGGGCAGGTAAAAGAGGAGGTACAGCACCAGGTCGATGCCGGCCTGGCCGCGTGGGGAAAAGGATCCGTAGAGGATGTCGCCGCGCACATGTCCCTGATGGGCCAGGGTGTAGGCGCCGGCCATCATGAACAGGATGCCGTACAGCATGATCTGGGCGTCCAGGGCCCAGGGATGCGGATGGTTCAGTACGTAGCGGGAAAACACTTCCCACGATACCAGCAAGGTCAGCAACACGATCGACCAGGCGAAAAAGCGCCCGGCGAAGGTGGACAGGCGGTCGACCGCCAACAAGAGCTTATGCATGTGGAACTACCTGAAGAGAAAAAACCGCCGGCGGGAGCCGGCGGCGGGCGCTTTCCGGATCAGCCTTTCTTCCTGCCTGCGAAGAAGTGATTGTAGGCCATCTTGTAGTCGACGGTGGTGTCGTTCTGCCAGCGTGCGGCGCGGCCGGCAAAGGTGCGCATGGATTCGAGCACTTTCTTGAAGGAGGGATTCTCGGCGCTCTTCTCCTTCATGATCTTGTCCCATGACTGCAACTGCTTCTTCAGGATGGCATCCGGGGTCTTGTAGAACTTGACGCCCTTCTTGGTGCTCATGTCGATATAGTCCTTGGAGTAGCGGTCGATCGCCTTCCAGGACATGTCGGCCGAAGACGCCTCGATGGCGTGCTTGATGATGGCCTTGTGCTCGGCATTGAGCGCATTGTACTTTTTCTTGTTGAACAGGATTTCGAACTGTTCGCTCGCCTGGTGGAAGCTTTGCAGCATGCACACCTTGGCAACGTCGGGGAAGCCCAGCAGGTTGTCGGAGGAGGCGTTGTTGAATTCGGCCGCATCGAGCAGGCCGCGGTCGAGAGCCGGCACGATCTCGCCGCCGGGCAGGGGGTTCACCGCCGCGCCCATGTCCTTGTACATGTCCACCGCCAGGCCCACGGTGCGGAACTTGAGGCCCTTCATCTGTTCGGCACGGGTGACGGGTTTCTTGAACCAGCCGAAGGGCTGGGTCGGCATCGGGCCGTAGAGCATGGACACCACGTCCATGTTCAGGTCCTTGTAGATTTCGTCCAGCAGCTCCTTGCCGCCGCCGTAGTAGTGCCAGGCCAGCAGCATGTTGGCGTCCATGCCGAAGGCGGGGCCGGATCCCCACAGCGCCACGGCCGAGTTCTTGCCGTACCAGTAGGCCACCACGCCATGACCGCCGTCGAGGGTGCCCTTGCTGACCGCATCGAGCAGTTCGAAGGGTTTCACCACGGCGCCGGCGGGCAGCACCTCGATCTTGAGTTCCTTGCCGGACATGGCGTTGACCTTGTTGGCGAAGTCCACGGCGTACTCGTGGAAAATGTCCTTGGAAGGCCAGGTGCTCTGGAAGCGCAGGCTTACAGGCGCTGCCGCCTTGGCGATCGCCGGGAAGCCGAGCGCGGTCGCGCCGGTTGCGGTCGCCGCCGCTGCGCCGAGGAACTTGCGTCGGCTCAGTTTGGCTTCGGGTTTGTCTGCGGGATTGCTGTCGTATTTCTTGCTCATGGCGGTCTCCGTTTGTTATCGGGGGGGGAAGCAGGTGCAACAATAGCCCACCTTACCTTTGTGGGCAATTCCCCGAAATTCATATTTTTTTCATATTGTGGAAAAGGCCGCTTGTGAGCGGTTTCCGCCGCCGCCCGGTTCAGCCGTCGTTTTCCACCGCCAGCTCCGGGATGTGGTTGAAGGCGATGCGCATGGGCGCGGAGCCGATGCCCTTGTGGGCCGCGCCGAAGTGCACGGCGTTGGGGCCGAAGCGCCGGTTGATCTGGTCCATGGCGATGGACAAGCCCTCGCCCTGGCGGTCTTCTGTGAACAGGTCGCGCGCCACGCAGCGCTGCTCGGTGAGCCCGGACAGCACCACGCCTATCTTCATGGGCCTGTCGGCCCCGTGCGGACGCTTGGCCCACAGCCCGGCCAATACATGGTTGAACATGAAGGTGTCCGCATGCGGCGCGAAGCGGGTCTGCTCGGCAAAGCGCCCGCCGTCCTGATAGCGCACGTGCACGCTCATCGAGCCCGCGTAATAGCCGTAATGCCGCAGCCGCATGGCAGCCTTGTGCAGCAGGCGGTAGAGCACGGCGAGCGCGGCTTCGTCGTTGCGCATTTCCGGCGGCAATACATGGGAATGCCCGACGGTGGAACGCTGCGTGGGCAGCGGCGGCAGGGTTTCGCCGCGCAGCCTGGCGAAATAGCGCTCGCCCTCGACGCCGCCCCAGGCGAGGCGGAATTTTTCCACCGGCGCGGCGCAAAGCTGTTCCACGGTATGGATGCCGACGCGATTCAGGCGTTTTCCCATGCCGCGGTTGATGCCGTTGAGGTCGGTCAGTTCCAGTTTGTGCAGGATGTGCGGCAGGTCCTGCGGGCGGATGAGTTCGAGGCCGTCGGGCTTCCTGAAATTCGATGCGGTCTTGGCCAGAAAACGATTCGGCGCAATGCCGATGGAGCAGTGCATGACCTGGCCGGCCTGTGCGTAGATGGCGCGCTTGATCTGCTGCGCAAGTTTCAGCGCATGGGGTTCATGGGTGTGTCGGCCGGTGAGGTCGAGCGCCATTTCGTCGATGGACAGCACCGCCGCAACGGGGTAGCAGGACTCCACGGCCTCGACGATGCGGTGGTGCATTTCCACGTATACGGAGGGGCGCGCCTGCACGAAGCGGATGGACTTGCAGCGCTTCCTCGCCTCCCACACCGGGGTGCCGGTCCTGATGCCGAACTGCTTGGCCTCGACGCTGGCGGCGATGCAGCAGGTGGTTTCCGCCAGCACCGGCAGCACGCCGACCGGCTTGCCGCGCAAGCCCGGGTCGAGCTGCTGCTCGACCGAGGCGAAGAAGGAATTGAGATCGACGTAAAGCGAACTAAACATGCAGATTCTCCCGCAGGAGAACCTGCATTGTAGTCCGTTTAGGCGAGGGCCTTGGCCATCCTTGCCAGCGCGTTTTCCAGGTTGGCGTTGGAGGTGGCGAAGGACAGGCGGATGTAGCCGTCGGCGCCGAAGGCGGAGCCCGGCACCACGGCCACGCCGGCTTCCAGCAGCAGGTATTCGGACAGCGCGAGGTCGGTGGCCTCATTGATCTTGCCGGCGGCCTGCATGCGGGCGGCGGCTTCGCGCGCGTCGGGAAAGGCGTAGAAGGCGCCGCCTGCGTCCAGGCATTTCAGGCCGGGAATGGCGTTGAGCCCGTCCACCACCAGGCGGTGGCGCTGGCGGAAAGCGGCCAGCATGGGCGCCATGCAGCCCTGGTCGCCGTTCAGCGCGGTTTCCGCCGCCACCTGCGAGATCGAGGTGGGGTTGGAGGTGGACTGCGACTGGATGTTGGCCATGGCCTGGATGATGGCCTCGGGTCCTGCCGCATAGCCGATGCGCCAGCCGGTCATGGAATAGGCCTTGGACACGCCGTTCAGCACCAGGGTGCGCTCGTGGAGGTCGGGGCAGGCGTTGAGGATATTGACGAAGGCCGCGTCGTTGAGACGAATGTGTTCGTACATGTCGTCGGTCGCGATCAAGACGCGCGGATGCTTCCTCAGCACCTCGCCCAGCGCCGCCAGTTCGTCTTTCGTGTACACCGCGCCGGTGGGGTTGCTCGGGCTGTTGATGACGAAGAGCTTGGTGTGGGGGGTGATGGCGGCTTCGAGCTGGGCGGGCGTAATCTTGAAGCCCTGTTCGATGCCGGCGTAGACGATGACCGGCCTGGCGTCGGCCAGCAGCACCATGTCCGGGTAGGACACCCAGTAGGGCGCCGGGATGATGACTTCGTCGCCGGCATCCAGCACCGCCTGCGCCAGGTTGTAGAAGCTCTGCTTGCCGCCGCAGGACACCAGGATTTGCTTCGGTGTATAGGCGAAACCGTTGTCGCGCTGGAACTTGGCGATGACGGCTTTCTTCAGGCCGGGGGTGCCGTCCACCGCGGTGTACTTGGTGAAGCCCTGGTTGATCGCCTCGATCGCCGCCTGCTTGATGTGGTCGGGGGTATCGAAGTCCGGTTCGCCGGCGCCCAGCCCGATGATGTCGCGGCCTTCGGCCTTGAGCGCGGCGGCGCGGGCGGTGACCGCGAGGGTGGGGGAGGGCTTGATCGACTGGACGCGGCGGGAGAGCAGGGGGTTCATGGTTTGGCGGGTGGTCAAAGCGTAAAATGCCTGTTTTTGCGCGAATTCTGCGCGAAATCGGCAAATTGTAACCGTGATT
The DNA here is from genome assembly GCA_021847835.1 of Pseudomonadota bacterium. Classification (GTDB taxonomy): domain Bacteria; phylum Pseudomonadota; class Gammaproteobacteria; order Burkholderiales; family Thiobacillaceae; genus UBA6918. Next base: position 39,370 of record JAJZPR010000011.1, on the reverse strand, counting down.
CTGACCTTCCCCAATAGCCCCTACCGCTTGCACGAACCCTTCGAACCGGCGGGCGATCAGCCCGAGGCCATCCGCCTGCTGGGCGAGGGATTGGAGGACGGGTTGGCTTTCCAGACCCTGCTCGGTGTGACGGGCTCCGGCAAGACCTACACCATGGCCAACGTCATCGCCCGCGCTGGCCGCCCGGCGCTGATCCTGGCGCCGAACAAGACCCTGGCCGCGCAGCTGTACGCGGAAATGCGCGAGTTCTTCCCGGAAAACGCGGTCGAGTACTTCGTGTCCTACTACGACTACTACCAGCCCGAGGCCTACGTGCCCTCGCGCGACCTCTTTATTGAAAAAGACTCCAGCATCAACGAACACATCGAGCAGATGCGGCTCTCGGCCACCAAGGCGCTGATGGAACGCAGGGACACCATCATCGTGGCCACGGTGTCGTGCATCTACGGTATCGGCGACCCGGTCGACTACCACAGCATGATTTTGCATTTGCGGCAGGGCGAGAAGCTGGCGCAGCGCGAGGTCTTGCAGCGCCTGGCGACCATGCAATACGAACGCAACGAGTTCGATTTCAACCGCGGCACCTTCCGGGTCAGAGGCGACGTGATCGACGTGTTCCCGGCGGAAAACGCCGAGACCGCGCTCAGGATCAGCCTGTTCGACGACGAGATCGACAGCCTGTCGCTGTTCGATCCCTTGACCGGGCACATCGTGTCCAAGGTGCCGCGCTTCACCGTGTATCCGTCCAGCCATTACGTCACCCCGCGCGAGACCACGCTGCGCGCGATCGAGGCGATCAAGCTGGAATTGAAGGACCGGCTGGACTACTTCTACGCCAATCACAAGCTGGTGGAAGCGCAGCGCCTGGAACAGCGCACCCGCTTCGACCTGGAGATGCTCAATGAAATGGGCTTCTGCAAGGGCATCGAGAACTACTCGCGCCATCTCTCCGGGCGCAAGGCCGGCGAGCCGCCGCCCACGCTGATCGACTATCTGCCGCGCCATTCGCTCATGTTCATCGACGAGTCGCACGTCAGCATCCCGCAGGTGGGTGGCATGTACAAGGGTGACCGCGCGCGCAAGGAGAATCTGGTCGAATACGGCTTCCGCCTGCCCTCGGCGCTGGACAATAGGCCGCTCAAGTTCGACGAGTTCGAGCGCCTGATGCCGCAGACCATTTTCGTTTCCGCCACGCCGGCGGACTACGAGGCGGCGCACCAGGGCCAGGTGGTGGAACAGGTGGTGCGGCCCACGGGCCTGGTCGATCCGGTGGTGGAGATCCGCCCGGTGGCGACCCAGGTCGACGACCTCCTGTCGGAGGCCAACAAGCGCATCGCCATCGGCGAGCGCGTGCTGGTCACCACGCTGACCAAGCGCATGGCCGAGGATTTGACCGATTATTTGAACGAGCACGGCATCAAGGTGCGCTACCTGCATTCCGACATCGACACCGTGGAGCGGGTGGAGATCATCCGCGATCTGCGCCTGGGCGTGTTCGACGTGCTGGTCGGCATCAATCTCCTGCGCGAGGGCCTGGACATCCCGGAGGTTTCGCTGGTGGCGATCCTTGACGCGGACAAGGAAGGCTTCCTGCGTTCCACGCGCTCGCTCATCCAGACCATCGGACGCGCCGCGCGCCACATCCACGGCACCGCCATCCTCTACGCAGACAGGATTACCGATTCCATGCGCCGCGCCATCGACGAGACCGAGCGGCGGCGCAGGAAACAGGTGGAATTCAACACCGCGCACGGCATCACCCCCAAGGGTGTGGAAAAGAAGATCAAGGACATCATCGAAAGCACGGTGGACATGGAATCCGCCCGCCTCGAACTCAAGGCCGCCCAGACCCTGGCGTCCTATCACGTCATGAGCGAGAAAGAACTGGCCCGCGAGATGAAGCGCCTGGAAAAGGACATGCTGGCCGCGGCGAAGAACCTCGAATTCGAAAAAGCCGCCGAACTGCGCGACAAGCTGGCCGAACTCAAAGAGGTGATGTACGGGGCCGTGCCTCCGGACGAGGCGCCCTGAACTGCTCGACGAATTTTCGGGAGCCAAAAAAAACCGCGGCATGAGCCGCGGTTTTCGTTTAGCCGGCCTGGCCGGCAACCGGGACGGGCTTATTTGGCGATCTTGGTGATGGCCATGGTCTTGTCGTTGCCGGTGCCGGAATGCTGCACGTTGACGAACAGGGTGTGCGGATCCTTGCCGAAGTAGATACCGGTGCCTTCGGCTGGCTTGTCCTTCAGCGATGCAAACAGATGCACGCCATCCTTGTAGCCGTCGCCGTTAACGTCTTTCGAGCGCGGGTCGTATACCCAGATGTCGCTGAAGTCGTTGTCTTCCACCATCCACAACTTGCCGTCCGGACCGTTGGCCAGGTTGTCGACCTTGGCGAAGCCAGTTACGCCAGGGTTGGTAGCGCTAGGCTGGACTTCGAATGGGGCGTTCTTGCCGGGGGCAACGACAAATTTGGCAGAAGGTTGCTCGCCCAGGTTGACGGCCAGCACCGCGCCCACGGAGTAACCCGCAGCGTTCTTGCCGCTGATGTTGGTGGGATTGTCGACGTCTTCGCAAGTCAGCGCGGCATACAGGGTCTGGCCGATGCGCTCGAGGTCTTCGGGACGGCAATAGGGCGTGGCGCCCACGGCGGCGGCGGCCACGCGGGCGCTGATCTGGGCCTGCGCCATATCGAGGGCAACCCATTCGGCGGCACCCGTCTTGGCGCCGTTCTTCACGCGCAGAACGTAGAGTTGTCCGCTGGAAAGGTCGCCGTAATTGGCCGGCACGAACTTGTAGATGGAACCATTCTTGTCTTCGTCGATGACGTAGACGTTGCCTTCGGCGTCGATCTCGATGCCTTCGTGCGACAGCGCGCCGAGCATGGGTCGCACGGTCACGCTTTCCATCGACGTGGGATCGAGCGGATCGAGCTTGAGTTCATAGACGAGGCCGCTGGTGGCGGCGGGATGGTCGGGGTCGGGACGGGTGGAGGTAATGACTTCCTCGGCGAACAGCAGGGTTTGCCACGGCGTCCAGACGATGCCGTCCAGGGCTTCCCAGTCGGCGCGGCCGACGATTTCCTTGGCCATGCCGGTCTTCAGGTCGACCACGGACACGGCGCCGCCGCTGCCGCCGTCGTTGCGCAGCGAGTTTCTGGGGTCATCGCCCTTGGCGCGCACTTCATGGGTGCGGTACAGGTAACGGCCGGCGAGCTTGCCGGTTTCGTTCACGGTGTTCATGTCGTTCCAGTCGTTGCCGACGTAGATGTTCAGGCTGTTTTCATCTGACACGATGGACTGCACGAAGCCCGCAGGAATGACCCAGGGGGCGGTATTGATGTTGGCATCGCCTTCGAGGCCGTAGGCCGAACCGGCGATGGGAGTGAAGCCCATGGGGCCGTCAGTGGGCTCGGCCAGGGCATTCAGGGAGAGTGCCGCCAGCGCGGCAGCCAGAACTGTTTTTTTCATCATGTCTAAAAATCCCTTTCAGTTTATTCAGAATTCGGAGGTGGAAACGAGGCCCGAGCCAGTGCTGGGTCTGCATATCTTGTAAGGGATATGTTCTAGAGGGATGAAGGTTAGATTAATTAAATTTAAACCTTATGTGTCAGGCAGGCGGATATGCCGGATGGCCCATGAGCCCCTTACATTGCGCAAGGCAGACCATCCGGCCGCGATGAATCGCGGCAGAGCATCACTCGCGTATCCCGCGCGTCCCGTGCAAGGCGGGGAATCCGCCCGGTTCCGCGTCCGCCGCGCGCCGCAGGATTTCCAGACGTGCCCGCATGGCGGCGATTTCGGCGGTCTGGGAGGCGATGATTTCCTCCGCCAGCCGGCGGGTGAGCGGATCCTTGCCGTGGATCAGCACCAGGCGCGCCATGTCCACCGCGCCCTGGTGGTGGGGAATCATCATGGCGAGAAAGTCCGCATCCGCGTTGCCGGTGTAGCCGGGGGCGTGCATGTCGGCCATCATCTGCTGCATGCCGTGGTCCATCTCGCGGATGAAGCGCTGGAATTCGGCGGGGTGGCGCGCCGCTTCGGCTTGCGGCGCGGCCACGCCGTGATGCGCGTGGCCTGCCACTTCGTCCCGCGCCCCGGCGCTCGCGGACAGCGCGAGGACGCAGGCTGCAAGCAGCGGCCGTTTCATCGCCGTCATCCCGCCTGGCTGCGCGCGCCGGGACGCACGTAGACCAGGTTGATGCTTTTCTTGTTGCGCAGTTTGCCGGAAGGCAGGTCCAGGCTGCCCAGCGGAATCTGTGCGATGAAGCCGGGCCTGAACGGATCGCTGACGTCGAACACGCTGCACACGGTCTGGCCTTCGGCGGGCGTGCCCGGCAGCTCGTCCTGCTCGTGGGCGATGTAGAGCCGCGTGTTTTCCGGGTTGGTCCACAGGCCGTGGGCCTCGCGGCCGTGGCTGAAGAAGCTGCCCACCACCTTGCGGCTGCCTGCTGGCGCGCCGCGGTCGATGATGGCGATCCGGCTGGAAGCGACGTTGCCGGGGCCGCCGTCGTCCACCCGCGCAAGGCTGGCGTAGACCGCGCGGCCCCTGGCGTTCTCGACGAATTCCACGTGATTGGGGCGGGCCTGCTCGCCCAGCTTCACGTGATCGAGCACGCGGTGCGCGCCCGTGGTTTCCCAGCCCGATACGCTGTCGGCCAGCTTGTGCGAGAACCATACTTCCCTGCCGTCGGGCGTGGTCTTCTGGAAGGGTGTGAAGCCGAAGGGATCCTGCGCCTTGAGGTCGAGCGTGGTCTTGCGCTTGGGGCGGCTGTAGCCGTGACGGTCTGCGTTCAGCTCGAACACATCGACCTTCGACACCTTTTGCGAAATGACGAAAGCCAGCTTGCCGTCGGCGCTGAACCACACCTGGGCCGGACCGTTGAGGGTGTCGAGGTACTGGCGCACGGCGCCGGCATCCTTGCCGCCGGCCTGCCTGCGCGCGCGCTCCACGTCGAGAATGACGATGCGGTCCTCGCCGCGCAGGGTGACCCACAGCTCCTTGCCGTTGCGGGTGAAGGTCGGCTCGTGCGGCTCGCGTCCGATGAGGATGCCGCTGGACAGGCGTTGGGCATTGGTCTTGTCGCTTGCTTGTGGGTTCGGCGTGTTGCCGACCACGCTTTGGGTCCGCGTATCGATGAGATAGACGTTGCTGCTGCCGCGCCCGGTGGTGGCGATTAGAAGCGAGTCGGGCGAGGGCGCCGCGCCGTGGATGGCAATGGCGCCGTGGTAGAGCGGCTTGTGGATCATGGCCGCGTGGGTGGGAATCACGCCGCCGGTGACGAATTGGAAGGGCGGGCGCGGGTCTTCGTCGAAGCTGGTGAGGTTGACGGTGGATTCCACGGTGTTGCTGTAGGGATTGATGACGCTGAGGGTGTTGGAATCCTCGTTGCAGATGAACACGCGGTCGGTACCGGTGTCGGCGGCGTCCGCCGATGGCTTCGCCAGCGCCGGCCGCACGCCGGCCATGCCGCCCAGGGCGGCCAGGGTCGCCAGTTTGAGTATGTCTCTGCGGGTAAGGCTCATGGATTTTCCTTTCGCACAAATGATGAATTAGGCACAGCGGCACGCTGCGCCGGCGTGATAAGCACAATCTTGGAACATGGAACTTCGGAATCCGTTCACCACAAAGTCATGTAAATAAACAGTAGCGGATGGAATTTATTCCCGGGGCGTCAAAGTTATTAGGGACGAGCAAAAAACAGTCCGGGTTTCCGTTCAAGCGAAGGCACTCTGCGTATGCAGCCAGCCGTTTTCGAGCAAGTCATCTGTCTGTAACAAACTCTCGTTATTTTTACCGGTTCAGCAATATGCGGGCATGACATGAACCGAAGAAACTTTCTCAAGGGCCTGGGGACGGCGGGCGCCGTCGCCTGGCTGATGTCCGGACGCAGTGCGGCCGGTGACGTGCTGGACGGCTACAGCAATCCGGTCAGCTTCGTGGACCTCCTGTCGTACGAGCAGGATTTCCAGATCGATCCGGCCATCGCCCCCGGCTCCGTTTTCAGCCTGGGCGTGGGCAGCGGCGATCCGCGCCCGCACGGGATCGTGTTGTGGACGCGGGTGGATCCCGCCGCGATGGCGGACCCGGCTTCGCCCGGCGCGGTCGCCTTTGAGATCGCCGGCGACCCCGAATTCCGCCAGGGCAGCATCGTCATCCGCGGGCGCGCGACGCTGGACGGCGCCAACGATTACACCGTCAAGCTGCCGATCCAGCACAAAAAGCTGGAGCCGCTGCGGACCTACTATTACCGCTTCATCTACAACAAGTGCGCGAGCCGCACGGGGCGCTTCAAGACCCTGCCCGAAGCCGGCGCCAGCCTCGACCGCGTCAAGTTCGCCTTCCTTTCCTGCCAGGATTATTCCAACGGCTACTACACCGCCCTGTCACACCTGGCGAAGGAAGACGCGGACTTCGTCGTCTTCCTCGGCGATTACATCTACGAAACCGTCGCCGATCCCAGCTTCCAGAACGCCCAGGTGCGTCCCGTGCCGCCGCTGCCGAGCGGAGGCAGCGCGGCCGCCGGCCTGGCGGACTACCGGCACCTGTACCGGGTGTACAAGTCCGATCCCAACCTGCAGGCGGTGCACGAGCGCTTCACCTGCATTCAGCTCTGGGACGACCACGAATTCGCCAACGACGGCTACCGGGATTACCACCCCGACAACAATCCCGATCCCGGCGCGCCCACGCCCGAACTGCGGCAGGCGGCCAACCAGGCCTGGGTGGAATACGGCCTGGCGGACGTGCCTTTCGATCCTGCCGCGGACCCGCTGGCGTCGGTGAAGATCTACCGCAGCTTCCGCTTCGGCAACCTCATGGAACTGGTGGCGACCGACGAACGCCTGTACCGCGACGGCCCGCCCTGCGGCGGCGACACCGCGCTGCGCTATCTCGCTTCGCGCTGCGCCGAGGCGGAAAGCGCCGACCGCACCATGCTCGGGACGACCCAGCGCGACTGGTTCCTCGACACCGTGCGCAACAGCACGGCGACCTGGAAAATCTGGGCCAACGAAGTCACCGCCATGCAGATGAAAGTGGGGCCGTCCTACGTCACCCTGGACCAGTGGGACGGCTACCCGGCGGAGCGCGCCCATCTGCTGTCGAGCATCGGCCTCAATGGCGTGAAGAATTTCATCGCCATCACCGGCGACATCCACAGCTTCATCGCCGGCTACCTGAAACCGGACTTCGACGACGCTTCGGCGCCGGTGGGCGTGGAACTGGTGGTGGGCTCGATCAGCTCGGCCAACCTCGTCGAGCTTGCCCAGTCGCAGGTTCCGTTGCCGAGCGCGCCGCTGCCCGTGCCCATCCCCACCCCGCCCGGCGTGGGCGTGGAAAGCCTGCTGATGGCGAGCAATCCGCACATGAAGTTCTTCAACTCCTCCACCCACGGCTACTGCCTGATGGACGTCGGGCAGAAGGACGTCACCTGCACCATGAAGGCGGTCACCACCGTCCGCCAGCCGCAGGCCGGGCTCTACACGCTGAAAACCTTCCTGATCAGGAAAGACAGTGTGGAACTCCTTGCGGTCTGACGGGAAAATGGCAGTGCGGGCAAGACAAACGACACCGGGGAAAAGGCATGCAGGCTTCACCCTGCTCGAACTCCTGGTGGTTCTGGTCATCATCGGCCTGCTGGTGGGCTATGTGGGCCCGCGCTATTTTTCCCAGGTCGGCAAATCGGAAATCAAGGCCGCGAGAGCCCAGATCAAGGCGCTGGAGGATTCCCTCGACCAGTACCGTCTGGATGTCGGCCATTACCCTTCCAGCGAGCAGGGCCTGGCGGCCCTGAACAGCGCGCCCGCGGGGGAGGCCCGCTGGCAGGGGCCCTACCTGAAAAAGGCGGTGCCCAACGATCCCTGGGGCAATCCCTACCAATACCGTTATCCCGGCGAACACGGCGAAATCGACCTCTTCTCCTACGGCAAGGATGGCCAGCCGGGCGGCGCCGGCGAAGCTGCCGACATCGCCAACTGGTAAGCATGCTGTTTGAAGTCACGGCATTGGGCGAAGGCCGACGCGAGCGTCTCCGCCTCGACGCCGCCGACGCCGCCGACGCAGCCGAGCAGGCGCGGCTGCAGGGGCTTACCGTGCTTGGCGTGCGCGCCGGCGGCCTGCCGGTCCTGGCGCTGAAACGTCCCGCGCGTTTTCCGCTCACGCTGTTCTCGCGCGAACTGCTGGCTCTGCTGGGCAGCGGGCTTTCGCTGGTGGAATCCCTGCAAACCCTGGCCGAAAAGGAGTCGCGCCCCGAGACGCGCAAGGTGCTGCAGGAGCTGCTCAAGCACCTGTACGAAGGCGAATCCTTCTCCGCCGCCGTCGGGCGCAATCCCGCGGCCTTCCCGCCGCTCTATGTCGCTACGGTGCGCGCGGCCGAGCGCACCAGCGACCTGCCCCAGGCCCTGGGCCGCTACGTGGCTTACCAGGAACAGGTGGAGCAGGTGCGCAAGAAAGCCGTTGCCGCGGCGGTGTACCCCGTCATGCTCATCTTCGTGGGCGGGCTGGTTTCGATCTTTCTGCTGGGCTACGTCACGCCGCGCTTCGCCTCCATATACGCCGACAACATGGAACGCCTGCCCTGGGCTTCGCGGCTGCTGATGGAGTGGGGTGCTCTGATCCAGAAACACGGCCTGGGAGCGGGATTGTTCGGGCTGGCCGCGCTCGCCGGCACGACAGCCCTGGCCATCCGGCCCTCCACGCGCGCCGCCATCGGCCGCATGGCCTGGCGCCTGCCCCTCCTGGGCGAGCGCCTGCGCATTTTCCAGCTCACCCGTTTTTATCGCACCGTCGGCATGCTGCTGTCCGGCGGCATCACCGTGACCGCCTCGCTGGAAATGGCCGGCGGGCTGCTCAATCCCGAACTGCGCCAGCGCCTTGCCGCTGCCGCCCGCGACATCCGCGAGGGCAAGTCCATCTCGGCGGCCATGGAACGCGCCGGCCTCACCACGCCGGTGGCTTCGCGCATGCTGCGCGTGGGCGAGAAGAGCGGCCGCATGGGCGAGATGATGGAATCCATCGCCGCCTTCCACGATGAAGAGACGAACCGCTTCGTGGAATGGTTCACGCGCCTGTTCGAGCCCCTGCTCATGACCGCGATCGGCCTCATCATCGGCCTCATCGTGGTGCTGCTTTATCTGCCCATCTTCGAACTGGCCGCGAGCCTGGAATGAACGAGCCCCTCACGCGCATCACCGTGCAACTCCTGCGTCAGGCCGCGGACGAGGCCGCGCGCGAGGGCGGCACCACGCTTGCCGCGCTGGAATCCCTGCTGGCGCTGCCCAAGCCCGGATTTCTCGCCGAACTCGGCCGCGCCTTCAGCTACCCGCATCTGGACATGGAGCAACTGCGCGGCATGGAGCCGGCCTTCGACCTGCTGCCCTTCAGCCAGGCGCTGGAACGGGAATGCGCCGCCTGCCGCGACGAAACCGGCACGGTCTGGTTCGTGTTTTCCGACCCGCTCGATCCCGGCCTGCCGGAATGGGCGGAACAGCGCCTGCCGCAGAGCTTCCGGCCCGCGCTGGCGCTGCGCGACGACATCCTCGCCTGGCTGCACCGCCTGGAGACGAACCTGCGCGCCATGGACGGCGTGGTGGCCGAGGCGCAGGGCGCCGCATCCGGCGCGCACGCCGAGGAAATCTCCCTCAAGGCCATCGGCGCCGACGCCTCGCCGGTGGTCAAGCTGGTCCATTCCACCCTGTACGATGCCTTGTCCGCCGGGGCTTCCGACATCCATCTGGAAAACGACATCCACGGCCTTGCCATCAAGTACCGCATTGACGGCGTGCTCAATCTCATCGCGCAGCCGCCGGGGCGCGAAATGGCCGAGCAGGTCATCTCGCGCGTCAAGGTCATGGCCGAACTCGACATCGCCGAACGCCGCGTGCCGCAGGACGGCCGCTTCAAGGTGAGCATGCAGGGACGCGAAATCGACCTGCGCGTATCCATCATGCCGGGCGTCTTCGGCGAGGACGCGGTGCTGCGCGTGCTGGACCGCCAGCAGCTGGCCGACGAACTCAAGGGCATCACCCTCGAACGCCTGGGCTTCGACGAAACCGCCATGGCGATGCTGCGCAAGCACGTGCGCGAACCCTACGGCATGGTGCTGGTCACCGGGCCGACAGGCTCGGGAAAGACCACCACGCTCTACGCCGCCCTGTCCGAGATCAACACCGGGCACGACAAGATCATCACCATCGAAGACCCGGTGGAATACCAGTTGCCCGGCGTGCTGCAAATTCCGGTCAACGAAAAGAAGGGCCTCACTTTCGCGCGCGGCCTGCGCTCCATCCTGCGCCACGACCCGGACAAGATCATGGTCGGCGAAATCCGCGACCCCGAGACCGCGCAGATCGCCGTGCAGTCCGCGCTCACGGGGCATCTGGTCTTCACCACCGTGCACGCCAACAACGTCTTCGACGTGGTGGGCCGCTTTCTGCACATGCAGGTGGATCCCTACAGCTTCGTCTCGTCGCTCAACCTCATCCTGGCCCAGCGCCTGGTGCGCGTGAACTGCCCCCACTGCGCCGAACCGGATGCGCCCGCGCCGGAACTGCTCGCTGCTTCCGGCCTCACGCCCGAAGCGGCGGCGGGGTCCGATTTCCGCGCCGGGCGCGGCTGCGGGCATTGCCGCGGCAGCGGCTACAGGGGGCGCAAGGCCATTGCCGAACTCATGCCGCTCAACGACGAGATCCGCGAACTCATCGCAGCCGGCGCCCCCATCCGCCAGATCAAGCAGGCGGCGGCGCGGGCGGGCGTGAGCCTGCTCAGGGAATCTGCGCTGCAACTGGTGCGGCGCGGCGAGACCACGCTGGAGGAAATCAACCGTGTCACTTTTGTCGCCTGACATCCGCATCGCCCTCACGCCGGGACTCGTGGCGGCAGCCGCTCCGCGCCTGTACCGCGAGGCTGCGGTCGAGGAAGGCGGTGACGCGCTGGACGCCCTCGACGGACTCCTCGGTTCGCTCTCGCTGCGCGGGCGGGCGCGGGTGGTGCTGTCGCACGAACTGGCCAGGGTGGGGCTGTTGACTGCGCCGCCCGTGCGCTTGAACACGGGCGAAATGAAAGCCTGGGTGCGCGAGCATTATGTGCGGCAGTTCGGCGACGTGGCAGAAGGCTGGCGCTTCGTGTGGCAGCCCGCGCCGCCCGGACGGCCCGTGCTGACCGGTGCGGTCGATGCCGGCTGGTTTGCCGCGTTGCGGCAAACCCTGTCGCAGCGCGGGCTCAAGCCGGCTGTCGTCGAGCCATGGCTTGCCGTGGCGTGTGCGCGGCTGCCGACAGCGCTGGGCAGTGAAGGAACCTGGCTGGCCCTGGCCGAGCCCGGGCGGATCACCCTGGCCCGGCTGGAGCGCGGCGTCTTCCGCAGCCTGCGTTCCAGCCGCATGACAGGCGATCCGGCCGCCGCCCTCGCCGGGATGGTGGCGCGGGAAAGCCTGCGCGGCGAGCTTGCCGACGATTTGCCGGTGTGGCTGGAATGCGTCCGGATCCAGGCCGACTGGCAAGGCCGTTCCGGCCTGGAAGTGCGGCGACCGGCGGCCGCGCAGAGCGGGCTGGCGCCCATGCTGGGAGCCTGAACGACATGCGCATGCGCAAGCCGGAACTCGATTTCCTGCGCGAGACGCCCCGCCTGTCCGCGGCGGCCTGGCTGCTGCTCGCGGCCGGCATCGTCCTGGGCGCAACGGCCTTCTTGCGCTACCTGAAAGCCGAGCGGTCACTGGCCGGCGAACGTGCCGTCGCCGCAAGCCTCGATGCCGCACGGACGGCGAAGAAACCCGTCAAGGCCGCCGTGCCGTTGCAGGCTGCAAGCGAAGCGGCTGGCCGCACCCAGCTGGATTTGCCCTGGGATGCCCTGTTCGTGCGGCTGGAGCAAAGCCGCCCGGACGAAATCGCGCTGCTTTCCCTCGATGCCGACGGCCGCAAGCGCGAGGCCAGCCTGACTGCCGAAGCCAGGAATCCCGGCGTCATGCTCGATTACCTGGAGCGGCTGCGCAAGCAGTCCGGCTTCAATACCGTGGTGCTGTCCAGCCACGCCGTGCGCGCGGAAGCTCCGCAGCAGCCGCTGCGTTTCATGGTGCGCCTGCGCTGGGGAAGATGATGGCGCGCATGCTCGATATCCTGCTTTACCGCGCGCAGCACCTCGGCCGTATCGGCGGCCTGGGCGCGGCGCTGATCGCGGCCGCGCTGATCGCGGAAGCCGGCCTCGTGCGGCCCATGCAGGCCGAGCGCGCAGAGCTCGCCGTGCGCAACGAACGGCTCCTCCAGGAGAACAGGGCGCAAGCCCGCGCGCAGGAAAACGCACAGGCGCAGCCGGCCTTGCCGCTCAGCCCGGCGGCGGAAGCCGCGCTCAGGCAACTGTTCCAGGCCGCCGAGGAAGAAGGGCTGAGCCTGGACCAGGGCGACTACAGACTCACCGACGAATCCGGCACGGCCCGCCGTTATCAGCTCACCCTGCCGGTGACGGGAAGCTATCCCGCCATCCGCGCCTTTCTCGCCAAGGCGCTCAACAACGATCACGCGCTCGCCCTCAACGCCGTGCAACTGCGGCGCGAAGCCATCGAGGAAGCCGATCTCGACGCCGTCCTGCGCTTCACCCTTTACCTGGAGGAGGGGCCATGAACGCCCGTCGCATCGTGCTGGCCGCGGTCCTGGCGGCCACGCTGGCGGCTGCGTTCTGGCCCGCGGAAGAACCGCTGGGCCTCGCGACGGCGGAACCCGTTCGCCGCGTCCGCGCCGCGCCCGCTGCCACGAATGCACTGGCGGCCGTTTCCGCCATGCAGGCTGTCCCGGCTGAGGACGGTACCGGCCGGGAGCTTGCCGCACCGCGCTTCACCCCCGAGATGGCGGTCGACCTGTTTCCGGCCCAGACCTGGGTGCCGCCGCCTCCGCCTCCGCCCGCGCCGCCGCCTCCCCCTCCGCCTGCGCCGCCGCCGCTGCCGTTCAAATACCTCGGCCGCTGGGCCGAGGCGGACGGCGAAGTCGTGTTCCTCGCACACGGCAATGGCGTGCTGCGCGTTCGTGGCGGCGAAGTCCTGCCCGGTGGCTGGCGGGTGGATGAAATCGCAAAGACAAGGATGGTTCTCATCTACCAGCCGCTCGACATGCAACGAACCTTGGGAATCGCGCAATGAAGAACAAGACCATCCTGATCGCGCTCATCGCGCTGTCCGCTGCCGGTTGCGCCAGCGACCAGGCCTATCGCGACGGCCGGCGCCTGATCGCCGAAGGCAGGACGGAGGAAGGCATCAAGTCCCTGGAACAGGCGGTGCGCGAAGCGCCGGACGACGCCCGATACCGGACCGCGCTGGCCCACAGCCGGGAAAGCCATCTCAACCGCCTGCTGGCAGAAGGCGATGCGGCCCTCAAGGCCGGGCGCCCGCAAGAGGCGGAGGCCCGCTACAGGGACGTGCTGCGCATGCACCCGCAAAACCCGCGCGCCGCCGCCTCGCTCTCGGCCATCGAAATCCGCAGGCAGAACGCCGTGCTGTTCGCCGAGAGCGAGGCGGCCATGGCGAAGGGGGAACATGAAACCGCACAGACGAAACTGCGCGCGATACTGGCCAGGCAGCCCGACCATGCCGAGGCCGCGCGCCTGCTCAAGCTGGCGGAGGACAAGACCGGCCGCGTCCGCGGCGTCGAATTCCCGCAGTTGAGCGCCGCCCTGCGCCGCACCGTCACCCTGGAGTTCCGCGACGCCCCGCTGAAATCCGTCATGGACGCCATTTCGCGCCAGGGCGGATTCAACATCGTGTTCGACAAGGACGTGCGCCTGGACCAGAGGGCCACCATTTTCGCCCGCGACACCGCGCTGGTCGATGCGCTCGACATGCTGCTCGCCACCAGCCAGCTCTCGCGCAAGGTGCTCAATGCCAATACCCTGCTCGTCTACCCCAACCAGCCTGCCAAGCGCAAGGACTACGAGGACGTGGTGGTGAAGAGCTTTTTCCTCGCCAATGCCAACGCCAAGCAGGCGGTGAACATGATCAAGACCATGGCCAAGGTGAGGGACGTCTATTTCGATGAGGCGCTCAACATGATCATGGTGCGCGACACGCCCGAGGCGGTGCGCCTGGCCGAGAAACTCGTGCGCGTCGCCGACCGGTCCGAGCCCGAAGTCATGCTGGAAGTCGAGATCATGGAAGTCAAGCGCAGCCGGCTGATGGAACTCGGTCCGCAATGGCCCACCCAGTTGAGCGTGCTGACTCCCGAAGCCGCCACCACCACCAGCACCACGGGTGGCGTCCTCGTCACCACCACCACGCCGGCAAGCCGGCTTACCCTCGAAAGCCTCAGGAGCCTCTCGCGCGCCGACATCGGTGTCTTTCCCAACCCCACGCTCAACCTGCGCGCCGAGGACGGCGACGTGAACCTCCTCGCCAATCCGCGTATCCGGGTGAAGAACAGGGAGAAGGCCAAGATACACATCGGCGACAAGGTGCCGGTCATCACCTCCAACGTCACCTCCACCGGCGTGACATCCGAGTCGGTCTCCTTTCTCGACGTAGGCCTCAAGCTCGACGTCGAACCCCAGGTGCACCTCGAGGGCGACGTCGCCATCAAGGTCGGCATGGAAGTCTCCAACATCGTGCGCGAGATCAGGAGCGCGACCGGCACGCTCACCTACCAGCTCGGCAGCCGCAACGCCAGCACCGTCCTGCGCCTGCGCGACGGCGAAACCCAGATGCTGGCCGGCCTCATCTCCGACGAGGACCGCAACGGCGTCAGCAAATTCCCCGGCCTGGGCGACCTGCCTCTGCTCGGGCGCCTGTTCTCCAGCCACCGCGACGAGAAGAACAAGACCGAGATCGTCCTGCTCATCACGCCGCACATCATTCGCAACATCGAACGCCCCGACTTGGGCGAAGCCGAATTCTTCGCCGGCACCGAGAGCAATACTTCCACCCAGCCCTTGCGCCTGGGCCCTGCAACGGGAGTGTCCTCGCCCGGCCAGGCGCCGCTTCGGCCCGATGCGCCGCACCAGGCGCCCGCCGGCAGCGCAAACGAACGGGATGCGGAGGCCGGGCCGGAGACGATGCCGGATAACAAGCCCGCGCCCGCCAGACAGCCGGTAGTCGAACCGTAGCCACTGCCCTCAGCCCCGCCCGAAAGCAATGCCTGCCGAACGTTCCAAAGGCTTCACCCTCATCGAACTGGTCATCGCCGTGGCCATCGTCGCGGTGCTGGCCATGCTCGCCGCGCCGCTCATGGAAATCACCGCGCAGCGGCAGAAGGAACAGGAACTGCGCGCCGCCCTGCGCCAGATCAGGAGCGCCATCGACGCCTATCATCAGGCCGTGCTCGACAGGCGCATCCAGTCACCGGCGGACGCCAGCGGCTACCCGCCCGATCTCGAATCCCTGGCTGCAGGCGTGCCCGACATCACCCGGCCCGACCTGCGCAGGATCTACTTCCTGCGTCGCCTGCCGCGCGACCCGTTTTACCCCGACCCCGAAGCGCCGCCGCAGGAAACCTGGGGCAAGCGCAGCTACGCCAGCCCGCCCGACGCCCCGCAGGAAGGCGACGATGTCTTCGACGTGCATTCGCTGTCGGAAAAGGTCGGGCTGAACGGCGTGCCGTATTCGGCATGGTGATGCGCCCCGCGAGAATGATGAACGCCCGAAAAAAAGGATTCACCCTCGTCGAACTGCTCGTGGTGCTGGCCATCATCGCCACGCTGCTCGCGATCGCGGTGCCGCGCTACTTCCGGCATGTGGACCGCTCGAAGGAAGCCGTGCTGCGCGAGAACCTCGCTGTCGTGCGCGACGCCATCGACCAGTATCACGCCGACAAGGGCAGGTGGCCGGACTCCCTGGAAAGCCTGGCCGAAAGCCGCTACCTGCGCGCCGTTCCCGCCGACCCCGTCACCGGCAGCGCCGACACCTGGATAACCGTACCGCCGGAGGGCGGAACGGGCGTCTACGACGTCCGCAGCGGGGCGGAGGGGACGGCCGGCAATGGGCAGCCTTATGCGGAATGGTGACCATGGCCGCCGCCAGCACGGCTTCACCCTCCTGGGCCTGCTGTTCCTCATCGCCGGCATGGGCGTGGCCATGGCCGCGCTGGGCACGATGTGGCATAGCGCGGCGCAACGCGAGAAGGAAAGGGAGCTGCTGTTCGTCGGCGATCAGTACCGGCGGGCCATCGCCAGCTTCTGGCAGGCCTCGCCCAAGGGCCTGGAGAGGCTGCCGAAGAATTTCGGCGAACTGCTCAGGGATCCGCGCTTTCCCCATGCCGTGCGCCATTTGCGCAGGGTTTACCCGGACCCCATGACCGGCTCCACGGAGTGGGGGCTGGTCAAGGACGCCGACGGCGGCATTGCCGGCGTGTACAGCCTGTCCGACGCGATTCCGTTCAAGGAAGCGAATTTTCCCGCGGCCTATGCGGCCTTCGAAGGCAAGCAGTACTATGCCGAATGGGTGTTCCGCTTCAATGGCGGCAAGAACGTTCCCGCGGCCGCCGGAGACGCCGAATGATGGCGGCAGCCAAGAGCCGGGCGGCCCCCTGGCTTCGCGACGCACTGTCACGAAGCCGAAACCGGGCCATGCAATGCTTCGCGCAATTGTCGGCGACCCCAAGGAGCTTTCCCATGCCATCCCTGAAGATTCCAGCCGTTTTTCTTGCCGGCCTCGTCCTTGCCGGTTCCGCGCTGGCAGATTGCGGCGGCCATGTCACCATCGGCGAAGGCGCCGCGCAGGTCACGACCGCGGTGGCCAACAAAGCCGTTGACGGCGCGTGCCTGAACGATCTGATCGTCGATACCGAGGACGAAGGCGCCAACTACGGCAATCACGGCGAATTCGTTGCCGTGCTGGAGAAGCTCGTCACAAACTGGCGCAAAGACGGCGTCGTCACTGCCGGGGAGGCGGAGGCGCTGCTGGAAGCCGGGGCCGGGTCCGACGTGGGCAAGACCATCAGGGTGCGCATCATCGCCTTCAATGATTTCCACGGCAACATCGACGGCGCCAGCCTGAGTTTCGGCAGCGCGGCGGACGGCATCCCGCCGCGCACGCCGGCGGGCAGCGTCGATTACATGGCGGGGCTGGTCAGGCAGCTGAAGGCCGGTTCGCCCAACAGCGTGGTGGTGTCGGCGGGCGACCTGATCGGCGCCAGTCCGCTGAATTCCGCGCTGTTCCACGACGAGCCGGCGATCGAGACGATGAACCGCCTAGGCCTGGATTTCAACGCCGTGGGCAACCACGAATTCGACGAGGGGCGCGAGGAACTGCTGCGCATGCAATACGGCGGCTGCCATCCCGCCGATCCCAATTCCTGCCAGGGCAATGCGGTCGGCACGCCCTATCCGTTCGAGGGTGCCAAGTTTGATTTCCTGGCTGCCAATGTGGTCGATACCGCCAGCGGAAAGACCCTGTTGCCCGCTTACGGCGTCAAGGATTTCAAGGGCAACCCGGTGGCCTTCATCGGCATGACCCTGAAGAACACGCCCAGCATCGTCACGCCATCCGGCGTGGCCGGGCTGGAATTCCGCGACGAAGCCGACACGGTGAACGGCCTGGTCAGGGAACTCAGGAAACAGGGCATCCGGTCCGTCGCGGTGCTCATCCACGAAGGCGGTTTCGCGCCCGGCAGCATCAACGGCTGCGCGGGCATCTCGGGGCCCATCGTCGATATCGTCGGGCGTCTGGACGATGCGGTGGACCTGGTCGTTTCCGGCCACACGCACTGGGCCTACAACTGCCGCCTGCCCAACAGCGTCGGCCGCGCCATTCCCGTCACCAGCGCCGCCGCCTTCGGCCGCCTGATGACTTCCATCGATCTCACCATCGATACCCGCACCAGGGACGTGGTCGCGGCGGTTGCGGAAAACAGGCTGGTGGACCGCAACAACGTGCTGGGCGCCGCCGAGCCCATCGCGCCCGTGGCCGAAATCGGCGCCATCGTCGCCAACTACAACGCCATCGCGGCTCCCATCGCCAACCGCGTGATCGGCTCGATCACCGCGGACATCACCCGCGCCGTCACCGCGGCGGGCGAGTCCGCGCTGGGCGACGTCATCGCCGATGCGCAACTGGAGGCCACCCGGGCGGCCGACAAGGGCGGCGCGGTCATCGCCTTCATGAATCCCGGCGGCATCCGCGCCGATCTGCGCCATGCCGGCAGCCCGGCGGGCGAAGGCGACGGCAACGTCACCTACGGCGAGGCCTTCACTGTCCAGCCCTTCGGCAACACGCTGGTGGTGAAGACCTTCACCGGGCAGCAAATCTACGACCTGCTGGAACAGCAGTGGGCCGCCGACAAGTCGGCCAGAGGCACCATCCTGCAGGTTTCCGGGGGCTTTGCCTACAAGCACACCTTCGTGTCGGGTTCCAGCCCGCTGGGCGGGAAATATGTGTGTGACGGTTCCGTCACCCTCAATGGCACACTCATCGACAAGTCGGCCGGCTACCGCGTGACCATGAATTCCTTCCTGGCTTCAGGCGGCGACAGATTCAGCGTGTTCAGCCAGGGGACCGACCAGTTGGGCGGCGACCTCGATCTGGACGCATTGGAAGCCTACTTCGCCGCGCATTCGCCGGTGGCTCCCGGCCCCCGGAACCGCATCCTGCAGGCTGCCTCCTGCGACTGATTCCGCGTCTCCTCCGATAGGAACTTTGCGCCCTGCGGGGCGTTTTTTTGCGGCGGATTCGTCAGGGGACTGCGCGGATTCGATCCTTGCCTTACACTTCCCGTTTCCCATACTTTCAAATCGAGACCACGATCGAACATGCCTAGCGTTCTTTTCGTCTGCATGGGAAACATATGCAGATCGCCCATGGCCGAGGGCATTTTCCGGCACGAAATCGCCAAGGCCGGTCTGCAGGACAGGGTCAGGATCGACTCGGCGGGCACGCACAGCTACCACATCGGCGCGCCGCCCGACCCGCGCGCTCAAACTGCCATCCGCCGGCGCGGGGTGGACATTTCCGGCCTGCGCGGCCGCCAGGTGACGGATGTCGATTTCGATGAGTTCGACTACATCCTGGCCATGGACGAGGCCAACCTCGGCATCCTCAGGCGCAATGCGCCGCCCCATGCGCAGGAGAGAATCCGCCTGCTGCTGTCGTACAGCAGCAGGTATCCCGATCAGGAAGTGCCCGATCCCTATTACGGCGGGGCAAGGGGCTTCGAGGAAAACCTCGACATGATCGAGGATGCGGTAGCTGGCCTGATCAGCGACATTCGCACCGCCTTTCCGGCCAGTGCCTGATATTGCCGCTGCATAAACGACAAGGGGGCCATGCGGCCCCCTTGTCGTTCCTGCGGACGCTGCTTACTGCTGGGTTTCCACCTGAACCAGCGGCTCGGCGGCGGCTGGCTGGCTGCCGGCTCGGCGGCGGCGGCCCGGGCCGTGGGTGCGCGCGGGCGTCTCCTCGGCAACCGGGGGAGCGGTGGCAGGTGCGCTGGTTTCCACCTGCATGAGCTCCATTTGCGCCGGCGTGGCAGGCTGGGGGCGGCGGCGGCGGCCGGCCGGCGCGGCAGTTTCTCTTTCCGCGGTCGGGGCGAATGCGCCTTGCGTCTCTATCTGGCTCAGTCCGGCTTCGCCGTTCAGGGTTTTCAGGATGTCTTCCGGTCTGGCGGTGACGCCCGCGGGCGCAATCGGTTCGGCCGGGGCAACGATGGCGGGCGCGGGTTCTGCCTGGATGGCTGCTTCCGGCGCAGATATCGCGACCGGAGCCTCGGCGACCGGTGCGGGCGCTGCCTGTTGGGCTACAGGCTCGGCCGCGGACACCACGACAGGGGCGGGGGCCGCCTCGACAGTTTCGACGGGCGCAGCCGGCCGTGCGGACGGCGCAGCCTCTGCCTGAAGCTGGGCCAGATCGGGCTGTTGCTGGGCGCGTTCGCCACCGCGTTCGCCACGTTCGCCGCCGCGTCCGCCACGGCGGCGGCGTCCGCCGCCTTCGCGTTGCGGCACCTCTCCGGCTTGCGCAGGCTGGCGTTGGGCTTCGCCCTGGGCTGCCTGATCGCTCTTGGGCTGGCGCTGTGGCTTGGGCTGGCGCTGCGGCTTTTCACGTGCCTCCGGGGCGCGGGTTTCGGCGGTTTCCGCCTGCTCGCCGCGGCGCGCTTCGCGCGGCGGGCGGGCAGGGCGCTCGCGGCGTTCGCCGCGCTCTCCACGCTCTCCACGCTCTCCACGCTCGCGGCGAACGCCAGGCTTGCGGGCTTCGCGCTTGGGCTCCTCGGCAAGCGGCGCAGGCTGTTCAACCTTCTTGAACCAGCCGAGGATGCGGCCGATCAGGCCGGAAGGCTCGGCAGCCGGTGCGGCAGCGGGTTGGGGCACGATCACCGGCGCGGGTTGCGACGGCGTGATGCCCTTGACCATGGCTTCCGGCGCGGCCGGTTTCTGTTCGCGCGCCGCGTAGGCTTTTTCGGCCTCGGGCACGACCACCATCTTGTAGCTGGGCTCGATGGTGCCTTCGCGGTTGAGATCCTCGTGCTTGACGCGCTCGATGGTGTAGTGAGGCGTTTCCAGGTGGATGTTGGGGATCAGCACCACGTTGATCTTGAAGCGGGCTTCCAGGGCATGGATGTCCTGGCGCTTTTCGTTCAGCAGGAAGGTGGCGACTTCGACCGGCACCTGGGCGTGGATGGCGCCGGTGTTTTCCTTCATGGCCTCTTCCTGCAGGATGCGCAGGATGTGCAGGGCGGTGGACTCGGCGCCGCGGATGTGGCCGGTGCCGCTGCAGCGCGGGCAGGGCTGGTGGCTGGTTTCGCCCAGTGACGGCTGCAGGCGCTGGCGCGACAGCTCCATCAGGCCGAAGCGCGAGATCTTGCCCATCTGCACGCGGGCGCGGTCGTGGTGCAGGGCGTCGCGCAGGCGATTTTCCACTTCGCGCTGGTTCTTCTGCGACTCCATGTCGATGAAGTCGATGACGATCAGGCCGCCGAGGTCGCGCAAACGCGCCTGGCGGGCGATTTCGTCGGCCGCTTCCAGGTTGGTGCGGTAGGCGGTTTCCTCGATGTCGCCGCCCTTGGTGGCGCGCGCCGAGTTGACGTCGATGGACACCAGTGCCTCGGTGTGGTCGATGACGATGGCGCCGCCGGAGGGCAGGTTGACCTGGCGCGCATAGGCGGATTCGATCTGGTGCTCGATCTGGAAGCGCGAGAACAGCGGCACGTCATCCTTGTACAGCTTGACGCGGTTGACGTTGCCGGGCATGACGTGGGCCATGAAGCCCTGCGCCTGCTCGTATACGTCCTCGGTGTCGATGAGGATTTCGCCGATGTCGGGCTGGAAGTAGTCGCGGATGGCGCGGATGACGAGCGAGCTTTCCTGGTAGATGAGGAAGGCGCCGGTCTGGCTGGTGGCCGCGCCTTCGATGGCTTTCCACAGTTGCAGCAGGTAGTTGAGGTCCCACTGCAGTTCTTCGGTGGTGCGGCCGATGCCGGCGGTGCGCCCGATCAGGCTCATGCCGTCTGGCACTTCCAGGCCGGCCATGGCATCCTTGAGTTCGTTGCGGTCTTCGCCCTCGATGCGGCGCGACACGCCGCCGCCGCGCGGGTTGTTGGGCATCAGCACCAGATAGCGGCCGGCGAGCGAAACGTAGGTGGTGAGCGCCGCGCCCTTGTTGCCGCGCTCGTCCTTTTCCACCTGCACGATGAGTTCCATGCCCTCGCGGATGAGGTCGGCGGGGCGGCCCGAGCCCTTGACGCAGGAACGGGCGATTTCCTTGAACGGCAGGAAACCGTGGCGCTCGCAGCCGTAGTCGACGAAAGCCGCTTCCAGGCTGGGCTCGATGCGGGTGATGACACCCTTGTAGATGTTGCTCTTGCGTTGTTCTTTTGCAGAGGATTCGATATCCAGGTCGACGAGCTTCTGCCCGTCTACGATGGCCACCCGCAGTTCCTCCGCCTGGGTGGCGTTGAATAGCATGCGCTTCATGTTTTACTCCCGTGCGCACGCATACGGGACGGAAAAACCGTCAGGGTCTGTGAGGCCTATGAATTGGGGTCAGCAGAACGGTCATCAAAAAATAATTGAAGGGTTTTTCAGTCCGGTCAAAACGCCGCGGAGATTGCTCGACGCGAGCGTTGCTTCTTAGACCCGGCAATGCGTGGCCGAGTCAGTCGTATGCGTAATGCACGTTACATTAAGTTAGTATCACCACTTTTTCCTTCGCATCATTACGGGCGCGGGCGTCGCGGTTCTGAGTTTTTTTCAGGGCGCGCGGGCGCGAGGGGTGGATGCAAAGTGCCGGTGGGTGAAAACAACCGGTGGATTCGGGTTCGATGGCCGTTCGAAACCGCCAAGAACCGGTTCAGTATATTAAAAATGAATGACTTAGGCAAAGTTTCGGTCAAGCGGGTGAAAGTGGACGAGGGCCATGAAGGCCAGCGCCTGGACAACTTTCTGCTCGGCCAGCTCAAGGGCGTGCCCAAGAGCCGCATCTACAAGCTGGTGCGCGGGGGCGAGGTGCGGGTCAACGGCGGCCGCGCCGAGGCCAGCTACAAGCTCAAGACGGGCGACGAGGTGCGCATCCCCCCGGTGCGGGTGGCCGAGTCCCTGCCCAAGGCCACGACCCTGCCAAGGGACGTACCCCGCCTGGCGCCGCGCATCCTGTACCAGGACGAGTTCATCATCGTGCTGAACAAGCCCGCCGGCATGGCGGTGCACGGCGGCAGCGGCATTTCCCGCGGCGTGATCGAGCAGTTGCGCCTGGAATTCCCCCAGTTCCGCTTCATGGAACTGGCGCATCGTCTGGACCGCGAAACCTCGGGCGTGCTGGTGGTGGCGATCAAGCGCCGCGCACTCACCGCGCTGCACGATATTTTCCGCCAGCACCGCATCGACAAGCGTTATCTCGTACTGGCGACCGGGCGCTGGCGCGACGAGCTGCGCAACGTCAAGCTGTCGCTGCGCAAGTTCGTCACCAGTGAGGGCGAACGCCGGGTCAGCGTGGACGAGGGCGGGCAGAGCGCGCACACGGTGTTCCGCCGCGTGAAGACCTGGCCGGGCTTCACCCTGCTGGAAGCGGAACTCAAGACCGGCCGCACGCATCAGATCCGCGTGCATCTGGCTTATTTGAAGCACCCCATCGCCGGCGACGACAAATACGGCAACTTCCCTCTCAACAGGGAACTGGCCGGGCAGGGCCTGAAACGCATGTTCCTGCATGCCGCCAAGCTGAGTTTCAATCATCCAATTAGCGGCGAGCCCTTGATTTTCGAGGCGCCGCTGCCAGATGACCTGCAACAGTTTTTGAATAAGTTGGACAAAGATGCCCAGGCAGTATGAGCTTTTGATTTTCGACTGGGATGGCACCCTGATGGATTCGGCCGGCCATATCGTGGATTCCATCCAGCAGGCCTGCGCCGATGTCGGCATCCCGGTGCCGGACGATCGCGCCTGCCGCCAGATCATCGGCCTGGGGCTGCAACAGGCCTTGCAGACCCTGCTGCCCGATCTGCCCGAAGGCGAGTATCCCCGGCTGGTCGATCGCTACCGCCACCACTATCTGGGCCGCGATGCGGAGATCCCGCTGTTCGGCGGGGTGCAGGAGGGCATCCGCGAACTGCACGGCGCCGGTTTCACCCTCGCGGTGGCCACGGGCAAGAGCCTGAAAGGCCTGGAGCGCGCGCTCGATCATTCGCAACTGCGGCCGTATTTTTCCGCCACGCGCTGCGCCGACCAGACCCATTCCAAGCCGCATCCGGCCATGGTCGAGGAAATCCTCGCCGAACTCATGCTGGAAAAGCACCAGGCCCTGGTGATCGGCGACACCAGCCACGACATGCTGATGGCCGTTAATGCCGGGGTGGACAGGCTAGGGGTGAGCTACGGCGCCCACCTGCCCGGGGACTTGCACGAGCATGCGCCGGTCGCGGTGCTGGACACCTTCGCGGAAGTGAAAACATGGCTGCTGAACCGCGCATGAACGATCAGCGCGTGATCTGCGCCTCCGGCGACTTGCCGGATGGCGGCAGGGGCGTGCGTTTTGCCGTCGATTGGCATGGCCAGGCGATGCCGGCTTTCGTCATCCGCTATCAGGGCGTGGCGCATGCCTTTCTCAACCAGTGCGGTCATGTGCCGGTGGAACTGGACTGGCAGGAAGGTGAGTTTTTTGATGATGACGGCGTATACTTGATCTGCGCCACGCACGGGGCCCTGTACAGCCCGAAAGACGGGCATTGCATCACTGGAAGATGCAGCGGCAAGGGCCTGACCAGCCTGCCGGTGGAAGAGCGCGACAATCGAATCTGTTTAACTGAACATCGTCTGGCAAACACATGAGCGACACGGACAACAACTGGGAACGGCAGGCACTGGAAAAAGTGGCCCTGGCCGCGGTGCAGGAGCAGCGCAAGTCGCGGCAGTGGGGGATTTTCTTCAAGTCGCTCACCTTCCTTTATCTATTTATCCTGCTGTTCGCCTTCATGGGCTGGATGGGTCAGAGCGAAAAGGTGCTCGGCAAGCATACCGCGCTGATCGACATGCAGGGCGTGATTGCCAGCGACGAAGTCAGTGCCGACATGGTGGTTTCCGGCCTGCAGTCGGCTTTCGAGGACAAGCGCACCATGGGGGTCATCCTGCGCATCAACAGCCCGGGCGGCAGTCCGGTGCAGGCGGGCCAGATTTATGATGAAATCAAGCGCCTGCGCGCAAAGTATCCGTCCACGCCGCTGTACGTGGTGGTGGACGACATCTGCGCCTCCGGCGGCTACTATGTCGCTGCCGCCGCCGACAAGATCTTCGTCGACAAGGCCAGCATCGTCGGCTCCATCGGTGTGCTCATGGACGGCTTCGGCTTCACCAGGGCCATGGACAAGCTCGGCGTCGAGCGCCGTCTGTTGACCGCAGGCGAGAACAAGGGCTTCCTCGACCCCTTCTCGCCGGCCGACCCCGAGCAGGAAGCCTACGCCAAGACCATGCTGACGGAAATCCACCAGCAGTTCATCGACGTGGTGCGCAAGGGCCGCGGCAAACGCCTCAAGGAAACGCCGGACATGTTCAGCGGCCTGGTCTGGAGCGGCGCCAGGAGCATCGAACTGGGCCTGGCCGACGCCTACGGCAGCGCCGATTACGTTGCGCGCGAAATTATCAAGGCCGAGAACATCATCGACTTCACGCCGCGCGACGACCTGGCTTCGCGCCTGGCCGACAAGCTGGGCATCGGCATGGCCAAGGCGCTGAAGCCGCTGATTGGCGGCGCTTCCCCGCTGCATTGAACGAACCCTACCGCCCGATTACCTGCGCCAGCCACGAGCGGCTGGAGTTTGCCGTGCTGAAAAGGCAGTGGCTGGAAATCGAGGTGCGGCAAGGCGAACATGCCGGGCGTCATCGCCTGCTGCCACTCGATGTCTATGCCCGTGAAGGCGTGGAGTGGCTGGAGGCGATGACCGAATCCGGCGAGAGGCTCGCGCTCAGGCTGGACTGGCTCTTGTTCTGATCAGCCGCCTATCCCAAATACAACCAGCCGATCCTTCACCGTTTCGCTTTTTCCGCGCCAGTTTTTCGCGCTGGCGGTCCTGATGAACTGGCCCGGCAGGCTGAGGTCGGCGCCGACGCTGACCGGCGTGTCCGGCGCCAGCGTGGCCGCCAGCGCTTCCAGCAGTGCAGCGCTGCGGTAGGGCGTTTCAATGAAGAGTTGGGTGGCGTGGTCCTTGCGCGCGGCTTTTTCCAGTTCGCGGACTTTCTGGGCACGCTCCGGTTCCTTGGCCGGCAGGTAGCCGTGAAAGCAGAAGCGCTGGCCGCCCAGGCCCGATCCCATCAGCGCGAGCAGGATGGAAGAGGGACCGATCAGCGGCGCCACGGGGATGTTTTCGCGGTGCGCGGCCTTCACCAGTTCCGCGCCAGGGTCGGCCACCGCCGGGCAGCCGGCCTCCGACATCAGCCCCACGTCATGGCCCGCCTTCAACGGCTCCAGCAGGGCGACGATTTCGCCTGCCTTGGTGTGCTCGTTCAGTTCGGCAATGACCAATTCCTGCAAGGGCCTGGGATGGCCCATGGCCTTGAGGTGCGCGCGCGCGGTCTTGGCGCGCTCGGCGACGAAGTATTCCAGGCGTCTTGCGACGGTCAGCGTGTCCGGCGGCAGGCAGGTTTCCGCTGCGATGGGGCCGAGCGGTACCGGAATCAGGTAAAGCGTGCCTGTACTCATTTCAGCACATCCACGCCCTCGTTCATCAGCATCTCCGTCAGCGCCATCAAGGGCAGGCCGATCAGCGCGGTGGGGTCGGGGCTGTCCATGCGCTCCATCAGTGCGATGCCGAGCGATTCGCTCTTGGCCGAACCCGCGCAATCGTAGGGCTCCTCTTTCCTGAGGTAGGCCTCGATCTGCGCGTCGCTGAGCTTGCGGATGTGCACCACGGTGGGCACGTCGCGGGTCTGGGCATGGCCGGTCCTGCTGTTGAGCAGGGTGAGCGCGGTGTGGAACACCATGGCCTTGCCCGACATTTTCTTCAACTGTGCGAAGGCATTGGCAAAATTGCCGGGCTTGCCGAGTTGTTCGGCTTCCAGCATCAATACCTGGTCCGAGCCGATGATGAGCGCGTCCGGGAACTGTCTTGACGTCGCCTGCGCCTTCAGCATGGACAGCCTGAGCGCGGTTTCCGAAGGCGATTCGCCGGGCAGCGGCGTTTCGTCCACGTCTGGCGAGACTACCTCGAAAGGAATATGCAGGCGCGAGAGCAGTTCGCGGCGGTAGCGCGAAGTGGAGGCGAGAACGAGTTTCATGAAGGCAAAAGGCAAAAAGTGATTCTACTGGCGTTCTTTATTTTTGATTTTTGCTTTTTGAATTTTGCCTTTTGATTTGTTCTTTTCGGTCACTCCGGCTGTATCTCGATC
This sequence comes from Pseudomonadota bacterium, assembly GCA_021847835.1. Taxonomy (GTDB): domain Bacteria; phylum Pseudomonadota; class Gammaproteobacteria; order Burkholderiales; family Thiobacillaceae; genus UBA6918. The sequence continues at coordinate 12,603 of JAJZPR010000011.1, read as the reverse complement.
AGCGCCATGTCCGGCGTCACCGACTCGCCCTTGGCGGTGAAGATGCCGGTGACGGTGCCGGATACCGGCGCCTGCACTTCGTTTTCCATTTTCATGGCTTCGATCACCAGCACCGGGTCACCCGCGTTGACCTTCTGTCCGGCTTTCACCAGCACGTCGACGATGGCGCCGGGCATGGCGGCGGTGACATGGCCCTTGTGCGCGGGGCGGGGCTTCTGGCCGGCGGCCTGCTTTTTTCCGGTGTGCTTCTTGGCCTTGCCGTGATGCCCGCCGGCAATCTCGACTTCGTTCAGCGCCTCCACCAGCACTTCCTCGGACACGCCGTCCACGGTCACGAAATAGGGGCGCTGGGTTTCGCTCGCACGTCCGCTCGCCGAGAGCTTGATGTGGTAGGTCTCGCCGTGCAGGGTGATGTTGAATTCGTCGGCGGCAAAGCGCGCCGCGCCTTCGCCGTTCCTTGCCTCGATGGGCAGCAGCGGCTCGGGCTTGAGGCTGCCGGCGGCGCGCTCCTGCAGGAAGGTGCGGCCCAGGTCCGGGAACATGGCGTAGGTCAGCACGTCCTCGTCGCACTTGGCCAGGCTGTCGACTTCGTTGCGCAGCTTGTCGAGTTCGGGGGGAATGAGGTCGGCGGGGCGGCAGCTCACCACATCCACGTTGCCGATGGCGAGTTGACGCACTTCTTCGTTGACCTTGCCTGGGGTGGTGCCGTAGCCGCCCTGCAGGTAGAGCTTCACTTCCTGGGTGATGCTCTTGTAGCGGGCGCCGGTCATGACATTGAGCACGGCCTGGGTGCCGACGATCTGCGAAGTGGGGGTGACCAAGGGCGGGTAGCCGAGGTCCTCGCGCACGCGCGGGATCTCCTCGAGCACCGCGTCCATTTTGTCGAGCGCGCTCTGCTCCTTCAACTGATTGGCGAGGTTGGAAATCATGCCGCCGGGCACCTGGTTGATGAGCACGCGCGTGTCCACCCCGGTGAAATCGCTTTCGAACTGCCAGTATTTCTTGCGCACTTCCCTGAAGTAGGCGGAGATTTCTTCCAGCAGCGGCAGCGACAGGCCGGTGTCGTATTCGGTGCCGGCGAGCGCTGCGACCATGCTTTGCGTGGTGGGGTGCGAAGCGCCCTCGGCGAAGGCGCCGATGCAGGTATCGATGATGCTGGCGCCGGCCTCCACGGCCTTGAGGTGCGTCATGTGCGACAGCCCCGAGGTGGCGTGGCTGTGCGTGTGCACCGGCAGGCTGGTGGCTTTGCGCAGGGCTTTGACCAGTTCGAAGGCGGTGTGCGGCGTGAGCAGGCCGGCCATGTCCTTGATGGCAATGGTGTCGCAGCCCAGTTCGGCGAAGCCCCTGGCCAGCTTCACGAAGTGCGGGATATCGTGCACCGGGCTGGTGGTGTAGCAGATTGCGCCTTCGGCATGCTTGCCGGCTTTTTTTACGGCTTCGATCGAAACCTGCATGTTGCGCAGGTCGTTCATGGCGTCGAAGATGCGGAACACGTCGACGCCGTTGTCGGCGCTTTTTTGCACGAAGGCGCGCACCACGTCGTCGGAGTAATGCCGGTAGCCGAGCAGGTTCTGGCCGCGCAGGAGCATCTGGATGCGCGTGTTGGGCAGGGCCTTGCGCAATTTCCTCAGCCGCTCCCAGGGGTCTTCCTTGAGGAAGCGCACACAGGCGTCGAAAGTGGCGCCGCCCCAGGCTTCCAGCGACCAGAAGCCGACCGAGTCGAGCTTGGCGCAGATGGGCAGCATGTCGGCGGTCTGCATGCGCGTGGCGATGAGCGACTGGTGGCCGTCGCGCAGGACAAGGTCAGTAATATGTACTTTGGCCATGTTTTCAGAGTCCCTGGTAAGCCGCGATGGCTGCGGCGATGGCGGCCGCCAGCATTTCGGGCGGATTGCGTTCTTCGTACTGGATGAGTTCGGGATGTGCTTCGACGAAGCCGGTGTTGAAGCGCCCGCTCTGGAAATCCGGATGCTTGAGGATTTGCTGGTAGTAGGGGATGGTGGTCTTCACGCCGTACACCACCATGTCGGACAAGGCGCGGTGGGCGCGCGCGATGACACCCGGCCAGGACAGATTCCATACGGTCAACTTGGCGCACAGCGAGTCGAAATAGGGCGGGATCACGTAATCCGTGTACATGGCGCCGTCCACGCGCACGCCGGGGCCGCCCGGCGCGTAATAGCGCGTGATGCGCCCGAAGCTGGGCAGGAAGTCGTTCTTCGGGTCTTCGGCGTTGATGCGGAACTCGATGGCGAAGCCGCGGTACTTGATGTCTTCCTGCCTGTACTGCAGCGGCAGGCCGGAGGCCACGCGGATCTGCTCCTGCACGATGTCCACGCCGGTGATGCTCTCGGTGATGGTGTGCTCGACCTGCAGGCGCGTGTTCATTTCCATGAAATAGAACTGGTTGTCCTGGTCGAGCAGGAATTCCACCGTGCCGGCGTTGACGTAGCCGACTGCACGCGCGGCCTGCACCGCGAGCTTGCCGATGTACTGGCGCTGGGATTCGGTGAGCTGCGGCGAGGGCGCGATTTCGATCAGCTTCTGGTTGCGGCGCTGGATCGAGCAGTCGCGCTCGAACAGGTGCACGGTGTTGCCCTGGCCGTCGGCCAGGATCTGCACCTCGATGTGCTTGGGATTGACCACACATTTCTCGATGAATACCTCGGGCTTGCCGAAGGCCTTGGTGGCCTCGGACACCACCCGTTCGTAGTTCCGCCCCAGTTCCTCCTCGCTGTCGCAGCGGCGGATGCCGCGCCCGCCGCCGCCGTTGGTGGCCTTGAGCATGACCGGATAGCCGATCTTGGCGGCCAGCCTGCGCGCCTCGTCCAGGCTTTCCAGGTTGTGGTCGGAGCCGGGCACCACCGGGATGCCGGCCTTGATCATGGCCTGGCGCGCCTCGATCTTGTCGCCCATCTGCCGGATCAGTTTTGCCTCCGGGCCGATGAACCGGATGCCGCGCTTGGCGCAGATATCGGCGAGGATGGGGTTTTCCGACAGCAAGCCGTAGCCCGGGTGCAGGGCGTCGCAGCCCGAGGCGGCGGCCAGGTTCACCAGATGATGGGGATTGAGATAGCCGGCCAGCGGATCCTTGCCGATATGGTAGGCCTCATCCGCCTTCTTCACGTGCAGGGCGTGGCGGTCGGCATCGGTATAGACGGCGGCCGACTCGATGCCGAGTTCGGCGCAGGCGCGGATGATGCGCACCGCGATCTCGCCTCGGTTGGCCACCAGAATTTTGCGTATCACCCGCGTTTTCCCTGTGCTTGGTCTTTGACAAAACTACTGCAAAATCATAAAATTGTGCGCTTATGCTCGAACGACGCTACCGGAATGTTTGAAAGGCCTGTCGTTTCACCGTCGAACTTTGCGGAAAAATCCCGTTGTTGGGAGGGAAACGCGATGGTAGGTGATTTCGAGCGACTTGCTCAAGAGTTTGTGAATCCGGAAGCCATATTGCGATACCGGATTTGCGGCGGGCAGGATGCGCGCGGGCGCTCCAGGCTGCACTGTCAGGTTTCTGGCAGCGTGGAGCTGGAATGCCAGCGCTGTCTGAGGCCGGTCAGCGTGGCGGTCGACGGCGACCGGCTGCTCTACCTTGCCGCCAGCGAAGCAGATGCCGACCGGCTGGAATCTGCGCTTGCCGACGAAGACATTGAAGTGATTGTTGCCGGCCAGAACCTGGATCTGGCGAGCGTGATTGAAGACGAAGTACTACTGAGTCTGCCGGTCGTGTCCATGCATGAGGATTGCAGCATGGAACCGGCGGCGGATGTTTAAGACAAGGAGTTAGCAATGGCCGTTCAACAGAACAAAAAGTCCCCTTCCAAGCGGGGCATGCATCGTTCCCACGATTTCCTGACCAACCCTCCGCTGGCGGTCGAGTCCACCACGGGCGAGGTGCATCTGCGCCACCACGTATCGCCCTCCGGCTACTACCGCGGCAAAAAAGTGGCCAAGGCCAAGGGCGAATAAGGCCCTTTGCCGGCCCCTGCCTGGTATGGCAGGGGCCGGCCGCCCATCCGGAATCAAGCTGACCCGATGAGGGATATCACCGTCGCCATCGACGTCATGGGTGGCGATCACGGCCCGCACGTCACCATTCCCGCCGCCATCAAGTGCCTGGCGCGGAACGGCAGCCTCAACGTCATCCTGGTCGGTTCGCAGGACGCCATCGAAGCCGAACTCAAGGCCCGGCATGCCAAGCCGGGGCCGCGCCTGCGCGTCCGCCACGCCTCCGAAGTCGTGGCCATGGACGAGTCGCCGGCGCTCGCGCTGCGCAACAAGAAGGATTCTTCCATGCGCGTGGCCATCGACCTGGTGAAGTCCGGCGAGGCCGACGCCTGCGTGTCTGCGGGCAATACCGGCGCGCTCATGGCGACCGCGCGTTTCGTGCTGAAAACCCTTCCCGGCATCGACCGCCCGGCCATCGCCACCTTCCTGCCCAGCCTCAAGGGCCCGGTGCTGATGCTGGACCTGGGTGCCAACGTCGACTGCACGGCCGAGCACCTGTTCCAGTTCGCGCTCATGGGCTCGATGCTGGCTGCCGTGGTCAGCCACAAGGAACGCCCCAGCGTCGGCCTGCTCAACATCGGCGAAGAGGAAATCAAGGGCAACGAGCTCGTGAAGCGCGCAGCCGAACTGATCCGCGCAAGCCGCCTGATCAATTTCCACGGCAACGTCGAGGGCGACGACATCTACAAGGGCACGGCCGATGTCGTGGTGTGCGACGGCTTCGTGGGCAATGTGGCGCTGAAATCCTCGGAGGGTATTGCCAAGATGATTGCAACCCTGCTGCGCCAGGAATTCGGCCGCAATCTCTTGACCAGGCTGGCAGGGCTTTTCGCCTTGCCTGTGATGAACGCCTTCAAGCGCCAGGTCGACCCGCGCCGCTTCAACGGCGCCACCCTCCTGGGGCTGCGCGGCGTGGTGGTGAAAAGCCACGGCGGCGCCGACCGCTTTGCCTTCGAACACGCCATCGAGGCTGCTGCCGAGGAAGTGCAGGGCAACGTATTGAAACGCATCTCCGACCAAATGCATCAGCTTAACCCCTTGGAGCAGGCATGATTTATTCGCGCATCATCGGCACCGGCAGCTATCTGCCGGAACGCCTGCTGACCAACGCCGATTTCGAGAAAATGATCGACACCACCGACCAGTGGATCGTCGAGCGCACCGGCATCAAGGTGCGCCACGTGGCGGCGGAAAACGAGTTGACCAGCGACCTCGCCGTGGCGGCGGCGCGCCGTGCCCTGGAGGCGGCGAACGTGGTGCCGGCCAACATCGACCTCGTCATCGTCGCCACCACCACGCCGGACCGTGTATTTCCCAGCACCGCCTGCATCGTGCAGGCCAAGCTGGGCATCGCCAACGCCTGCCCCGCATTCGACGTGCAGGCGGTGTGCAGCGGCTTCATCTACGCACTGGCGACCGCCAACAACTTCATCAAGGCCGGCCAGGCGCGCACCGCCCTGGTGATCGGCGCGGAAACCCTGTCGCGCATCACCGACTACAGCGATCGCGGCAACTGCATCCTGTGGGGCGACGGCGCGGGCGCCGTGGTGCTGACCGCGAGCGAGGAGCCGGGCATCATTTCCACCCATATCCACGCCGACGGCCGCTACCAGGAACTGCTGTACGTGGATGGCGGCCCATCCATGGGCAACGGAGAGAAGGCGGCCATGCGCATGCAGGGCAATGCCGTGTTCAAGATGGCGGTGAACACGCTGGACGCCATCGTCGACGAGACCCTGGCCGCCAACGGCATGGAAAAATCCGACATCGACTGGCTGGTGCCGCACCAGGCCAATATCCGCATCATCCAGGCCACCGGCAAGAAGCTGGGCCTGCCGGCCGAGCGCGTGGTGATCACGGTTGACCAGCACGGCAACACCTCCGCTGCTTCCATTCCGCTGGCTTTCGATACCGCCGTGCGCGACGGCCGCATCCGGCGCGGCCAGACCCTGCTGATGGAAGCCTTCGGCGGCGGCTTCACCTGGGGTTCGGCACTGGTGAGGTTTTAAAGATTGAAATGCCAGCCACAGAGGACACAGAGGGCACAGGGAAAACAATCAGGAGAATCACCTCTGTGTTCTCTGTGCTCTCTGTGGCTGAATTTGCTTTTCTTGACTGAATGATTATGAAAACCGCGTTCCTATTCCCCGGCCAGGGCTCCCAATCAGTCGGCATGATGGCCGGCCTGGCCCAGTTCCTCGAAGTGAAGCAGACCTTCGACGAAGCCTCCGCCGCGCTGGGCGAGGATTTGTGGAAGCTGGTGACCGAAGGCCCGGCCGAGACGCTCAACCAGACCACCTACACCCAGCCTGCCATGCTGGCGGCCGGCATTGCCACCTGGCGCGTGTATCGCGGGCAAGGCGGCATGAAGCCTGCGCTCATGGCCGGGCACAGCCTGGGCGAGATCGCCGCGCTGACTGCGGCGGGTGCGCTGGACTTTGCCGACGCCGTGAAACTGACCCGCTTCCGTGCCGAAGCCATGCAGAACGCCGTGCCCGAAGGCGTCGGCGCCATGGCCGCGGTGCTGGGACTGGATGACGACGCCGTGCGCGCGGTCTGCGCCGAGGCTGCGCAGGACGAAGTGCTGGAAGCGGTGAACCTCAATTCGCCCGGCCAGGTGGTGATCGCCGGCAACAAGGCCGCGGTCGAGCGCGGCATGGTGCTGGCCAAGGAGAAGGGCGCCAAGCGCGTGCTGCCGCTGCCGGTGTCGGTGCCTTCGCATTCCGCGCTGATGAAGCCGGCAGCCGACCAGTTCCGCGCCTATCTCGAAGGCGTCAGCCTGCGTGCGCCGGAAATTCCCGTGCTGCAGAACGCCGATGTTCAAGCCTTTGCCGATCCTGCCGCGATCAAGGACGCGCTGGCGCGCCAGCTGCATTCGCCGGTGCGCTGGGTGGAAACCGTGCAGGCCCTGGCGGCCCGGGGCGTGGAGCGCTGCGTGGAGTGCGGTCCCGGCAAGGTGCTGGCGGGCCTTGCGAAGCGCATCAACGACATTCCCTGCATTGCCTTGGTGGACGAGGCAAGCTTGCAATCCCTCAAATAAGGAGAATCAGGATGGAAGGCAAAATCGCTCTGGTGACCGGCGCATCGCGCGGCATCGGCCAGGCCTGTGCGCTGGCGCTGGCCAAACAGGGCGCCACCGTGATCGGTACGGCAACCTCCGAGAAGGGCGCCGAGGCCATCAGCGCCTATCTGCAGGCGGCCGGCGCCAAGGGCCGCGGCATGAAGCTCGACGTGACCGATGCCGCCGAAGTCGATGCCGTGATCGCCGCGATCGAGAAGGACTTCGGCACCATCGCGATCCTGGTCAACAATGCCGGCATCACCCGCGACAACCTGCTCATGCGCATGAAGGACGAGGAGTGGGACGAGATCATGGCGACCAACCTCACTTCCGTCTTCCGGCTGTCGCGCGCCGTGCTGCGCGCCATGATGAAGGCGCGCGCCGGGCGCATCATTTCCATCGCCTCGGTGGTGGGGGCCATGGGCAATGCCGGGCAGACCAATTACAGCGCGGCCAAGGCCGGCATCATGGGCTTTACCAAGTCGCTCGCGCGCGAGGTCGGCAGCCGCAACATCACCGTCAACTGCGTGGCGCCCGGTTTCATCGATACCGACATGACCCGCGCACTGCCGGAGGCGCAGCGCCAGGCCCTGCTTGAACACATTCCGCTGGGCCGGCTCGGCGCGGCGGACGACATTGCCGAGGCCGTGGCCTTCCTGGCGGGCGACAAGGCCGCCTACATCACCGGCACCACGCTGCATGTGAACGGCGGCATGTACATGATTTGACAGCATGTTTTAACAAGGCTTTACCGAACTTGGCTGTATCCAGGCCAAGTTTGGTAAAATTCTCCCGCTTTGGCCGAGCCAAAGCCTGTATCAACCAAAGAGGACTAACATGGATATCGAAGCACGCGTCAAGAAAATCGTTGCGGAACAACTGGGCGCCAATGAAGCGGATGTAAAGAACGAATCCTCCTTCGTGGACGACCTGGGCGCCGATTCGCTGGACACCGTGGAGCTGGTGATGGCGCTGGAAGAGGAATTCGAATGCGAAATCCCCGACGAGGAAGCCGAGAAAATCACCACCGTTCAGCAAGCCATCGACTACGTCAACGCCCACAAGGGTTGATGCCTGTTTTTAAAGCTCTTTCCGAGACAAAATCTTGTCTAAGCGCCGTGTAGTAGTAACCGGCCTGGGGATCATTTCCCCGGTCGGCAACACCATTCAGGAAGCGTGGGATGCCATCCTCGCGGGCCGTTCCGGCATTGCCCGGATCACCCGTTTCGATCCCGCGCCCTTTGCCTCCCATATTGCCGGCGAGGTGAAGAATTTCGACGTTGACCAGTATCTCAGCGCCAAGGAAGCCCGCCGCATGGATGTCTTCATCCAGTATGGCATGGCGGCCGGCATCCAGGCCATCCGGGATTCGGGCCTGGAAGTCACCGAGGAAAACGCCGAGCGCATCGGCATCAACATCGGTTCCGGCATCGGCGGCCTGCCGATGATCGAAGACACGCACGCCACCTATATCGAGACGGGCGGCCCGCGCAAGATTTCGCCCTTCTTCATTCCCGGCACCATCATCAACATGATTTCGGGCAACCTGTCCATCATGTACGGGATGAAGGGGCCGAACCTGGCGGTGGTCACCGCCTGCACCACCGGACTTCATGCCATCGGCATTTCCGCGCGCGCCATCCAGTACGGCGATGCCGACGTGATGGTCTGCGGCGGCGCCGAATCGGCCGTTTGCCCGCTGGCGGTGGGCGGTTTCGCGTCCGCCAAGGCGCTGTCCACCCGCAACGACGACCCGGCCACGGCCAGCCGCCCCTGGGACAAGGACCGCGACGGCTTCGTGCTGGGCGAGGGTGCGGGCGTGATGGTGCTGGAAGAATACGAGCATGCCAAAAAGCGCGGCGCCAGGATCTACGCGGAACTGTCCGGCTTCGGCATGAGCGGCGACGCCTACCACATGACCGCGCCGAACATGGACGGCCCGCGCCGTTCCATGGTCAATGCCCTGCGCGACGCCGGCATCAACCCGGACCAGATCCAGTACATCAACGCCCATGGCACCTCGACGCCCTTGGGCGACAAGAACGAAACCGAGGCCATCAAGGCAGCCATGGGCGATGCCGCCTACAGGCTGGTGGTCAATTCCACCAAGTCCATGACCGGCCACCTGCTCGGCGGCGCGGGCGGGGTGGAGTCGGTGTTCACCGCATTGGCCGTGCATCATCAGATCTCGCCGCCCACCATCAACATCTTCGAGCAGGATCCCGAGTGCGACCTGGATTACTGCGCCAACAGCGCAAGGGAAATGAAGATCGAGGTGGCGCTCAAGAACAACTTCGGCTTCGGCGGCACCAACGGCTCCCTGGTTTTCAAACGGATTTAACCTGACCAGTGGAGACGCTGGCCTGGCCTGATACGCCGGATCTCCTCGCCTTAAAAGCTGCCTGGCCCGACCGCTACCCGGCCCTGTTCAGGACGGGCGGCGGTGCGGGCTGGGACATCCTGTTCGCCTGTCCGCAGGCAAGCAAAACCCTTCCCCGCGGGGCTGGCACACGAGAAGCCGAGGCCTTTTTTGGCAGCCTGCCCCAGCCTTCCGCAAGCGTTGCTTCCTCATCGTTGCCGTTTCGCGGCGGCTGGCTGCTCGCCTTGAGCTATGAACTGGGGGGAGTGCTCGAGCCGACGGCCGGCATGGCGGAAGACCCCGAAAATTTTCCGCTCGCCTGGGCGCAGCGCATTCCGGCGGCCATTCTGATCGACCATCGGCAAAAACAGACCTGGCTCATGGCCGAGGACGGACAGCAGGCATTGCTGGAGGAAATGCAGGCCGACCTGCGCACCGTGGCTTCGCCGAAGGAGACGCCCCTGCCCGGCATGCAACTGTGCGAGGACGAGGCCGAGGCTTTCCTCGACGGCGTCTCGCGCATCAAATCCTACATCCGCGAGGGCGACGTGTTCCAGGTCAACCTGTCGCGCGGCTGGCGAGCGGATTTTGCCGCGCCGGTCGCATCGTCGCTGCTCTATCGCAAGCTGAGCCGCAGCAATCCCGCACCGTTTTCCGCCGTCGCGGACATGGATGGCTGGAGCATCGTCAGTTCTTCGCCCGAGCGCCTGGTCAGGCTGGAGCAGGGCGGCCGCATTCTCACCCGGCCCATCGCCGGCACTCACCCGCGCGGGGATACGGAAGAAGAGGATGCCGCGCTGAAAGCCCGCTTGTCCGCGCATCCCAAGGAGCGCGCCGAGCACATCATGCTGGTCGACCTGGAACGCAACGATCTGGGCAGGATCTGCGAGCCCGGCAGCGTGCGGGTCGAGGCGCTGATGGAACTGGCGAGCTACGCCCACGTGCATCACCTCGAATCCAGCGTGGCCGGACAGCTCAGAAAAGACGTCGGGCTCCTCGAAGTGATCCGCGCAGTATTCCCGGGCGGCACCATCACCGGCTGTCCCAAGGTGCGCACCATGCAGATCATCCGAGAACTGGAATCCGCGCCGCGCCGGGCCTATACCGGCAGCCTGGGCTACCTGAACCTGGACGGCACGCTCGACCTCAACATCCTGATTCGCAGTTTTCTGGTAAAAGACCGCACGGCCTGGTTCAGGACCGGCGCCGGCATCGTGGCCGACTCCGAGCCGGAACGCGAGCTGGCCGAAACGCGGGCCAAGGCCAAGGGCCTGTTGAAGGCATTGGTGAGGGGTGAGACGTGAGGCGTGAGGGGCTGAGCCTGATTAATGGCGAACGCATGGATTGCGTCAATGCGCTGGATCGGGGCCTGCACTACGGCGACGGGGTGTTCCGCACCCTCAAGGTCGCGGCAGGCGAGGTGCGCTGGTGGTGGGACCAGTATCGCAAGCTCGATGAGGATTGCGCGGCACTGGGCATTGCCTGCCCCGACAAGGCGATGCTGGAGGCGGAAGTGCGCCAGCTTGCGCGCGAGCCAGGCGTGGGCGTGGTCAAGATTGTCGTCACCCGCGGCAGCGGCCGGCGCGGCTATGGCATTCCTGCGGATGCCGCGCCTGCCCGCATCGTCATGGGATTTCCGTTCAGCGGGCGCGAGAACCTGGACGTGCGCGTGCGCTGGTGCGAGCTGCGCCTGTCTTCGCAGCCCAGACTCGCCGGTGTCAAGCACCTTAACCGCCTGGAAAACGTGCTGGCGCGCTCGGAATGGGAGGATGCCGGCATTGCCGAAGGCTTGCTGCTGGATGAAACGGGACACGCCATCTGCGGTACCATGAGCAATCTGTTCATCGTCGAGCAGGAGACATTGGTCACGCCCTCGCTTTCCGGCTGCGGCGTGGCTGGCGTGGCGCGTGGGCGCATCCTGCGCGCAGCGGAACGGCAGGGGCTGGCGGTGAAGGTGGAGCCGCTGCCGCGCGAACGTCTGCTTGCCTCGGACGGTCTGTTCCTGTGCAACAGTCTCATCGGCGTGTGGCGCGTGGCTGATCTCGAAGAAAAACACTGGCCGGATGACGGCTGGGCGGAAAAACTAAGAAACTGGCTGGATGAAGACCATTAAGAAGCTGATTGTATTTTGCCTGCTCGGGCTTGCAGCCCTGGCCGCCTGGATGGCGTGGTTCAGTTTTCGGCCGCTGCCGCTGCCGGGTACGCCTTATGAGTTCACCATTGCGCCGGGCAGCAGCCTGAAAAAGCTGGCAGCAAGGCTCGAAAAGGATGGCGTGCTGAAGGAGGAGGTGCGTTTTCGCATCCTCGGGCGCGTGATGGGCTATGCCGGACGCATCCAGGCGGGCACCTATTCCATTGCAAGACCGCTTACGCCGCTGGAACTGCTCGGCAAGGTCGCGCGCGGCGAAGTCATCCAGGGTGCAGTGCTGTTCGTCGAAGGCTGGAACATCCGCGAGGTGCGCCAGGAACTGGCGCGCAACCCGCAACTGGAGCACCGTCTTCCCGACATGACCGATGCCGAGTTGCTCGCTGCGATCGGCGCCGTGGAAGGCCATCCGGAAGGCCTGTTCTTTCCCAGCACCTATTTCTTCAGCCCGCATTCGCCCGACATCGACCTGTTGCGCCGCGCCTACCAGTTGCAGCGCCAGAAGCTGCAGGCGGCCTGGGAAACGCGCCCCCCCGGGCTGCCCTACAAGACGCCTTACGATGCGCTGATCATGGCATCCATCATCGAAAAGGAGACCGGCGCGCCCGAAGAAAGGCCGCTCATCGCCGCGGTGTTCATCAACCGGCTCAACAAGGGCATGCGCCTGCAGACCGATCCCACGGTGATCTACGGCCTGGGCGCGAAATTCGACGGCAACCTGAGGAAGGAAGATCTGCTCAGGGACACGCCCTACAATACCTACACGCGCGCCGGCCTGCCGCCTACGCCCATCGCCATGCCGGGCGAGGAAGCCATCCGCGCCGCGCTCAATCCGGCGCAATCAAAGGCGCTGTATTTCGTGGCCAGGGGCGACGGCACCCATGTATTCTCCGGCTCGCTGGAAGAGCACAACCGTGCGGTCAACCGCTACCAGAGAAAACAGCAATAGGCCCGCCGGGACTTGAACATGGCCATACAGCCCGGAAAATTCATCACGCTCGAAGGTGTCGATGGCGCGGGCAA
>JAJZPR010000068.1 GCA_021847835.1 Pseudomonadota bacterium | reverse complement strand
CAGTGGCCGGAACCGAAAAAAACGCGTGATGAATTGTTGGCCTCCATACAGGAGGCGGCGAACAAACTCCCTGGCAACAACTACGAGTTCTCCCAACCAATCCAGCTGCGCTTCAATGAGTTGATCTCAGGTGTACGTAGCGACGTCGCGGTCAAGGTGTTCGGCGACGATATGGATGTACTCAATGACACCGCAATCAAAATAGCCGCTGTGATGGAGAAAATTCCGGGCGCATCAGAGGTCAAAGTAGAGCAGACCACCGGCCTGCCCATGTTGACCGTCAATATTGACCGCGACAAGACCTCACGCTACGGCTTGAACGTGGGCGACGTGCAGGATGCGGTGGCCACTGCGATTGGCGGCAAGGAGGCAGGCATCCTATTCCAGGGTGACCGTCGCTTTGACATCATCGTTCGCCTACCTGAAAACCTGCGTTCTGACCTGGAAGCAATCAAACGCTTGCCGATCGCACTCCCTCGAGCACAGGTTGGCGACAGTCAAAAAACCTATATTCCGCTCGCAGAAGTCGCAAGCCTTGAGTTGGCTCCGGGGCCAAACCAGGTTAGCCGAGAAAACGGCAAACGCCGAATCGTCGTGAGCTCTAACGTGCGCGGCCGCGACATCGGCTCATTCGTCGCTGAGGCCGAACAGCAGCTTCAGCAGCAGATAAAGATTCCGGCGGGATATTGGACTACCTGGGGCGGACAATTCGAGCAGTTGCTGTCGGCTACTAAGCGTCTGCAAGTCGTAGTGCCGGTGGCGTTGCTGCTGGTGTTTGTGCTGCTCTTCATGATGTTTGGCAACGTTAAAGACGGATTGCTGGTCTTTAGCGGCATCCCCTTCGCACTGACGGGCGGTTTGGTCGCACTCTGGCTACGCGATATTCCGATGTCGATCTCGGCGGCAGTGGGCTTCATCGCGCTCTCTGGTGTGGCAGTGCTCAATGGCCTGGTGATGATTTCCTTCATCCGCAGCCTGCGCGAAGAAGGCATGTCGCTGGATAAGGCGGTTCGCGAGGGGGCGCTGACGCGTCTGCGTCCGGTACTGATGACAGCGCTAGTGGCATCGTTTGGCTTCGTGCCAATGGCGATTGCCGTTGGGACAGGCGCTGAGGTACAGCGTCCGCTGGCGACCGTGGTGATCGGCGGCATTCTGTCCTCGACCGCACTGACGCTTCTCGTACTGCCGATTCTGTATCGACTGACACATCGAAGAGATGAGGAAGAGGAAGATTTCACTGACGAGCCTGCGCCCTCGCCGGCAAAGGCGTAGCAGTTGTCAGAAGCGTATGACGGTATGGTGCCGTCCGTCCGCTGCTCGCCGATTCTGGCAGGGTAGTGCGCGTGCATTGGCTGTGCAGGTTTTTTTGGCAGGGCACGACTGAGATCTGGCCCTTGTGGCCGTCGCCTAGGTGTGAGGAGATAAACGAAGAAAATGGATATCGAAACTGAACTTATTTATGCCTCGCGCATGATGGTCGCTGCGCTGATAGGAGGCTTGATCGGCTGGGAAAGAGAGCGCCATGCGAGTGACGCGGGCATTCGAACTTACATGGCGATCTCTATAGGTGCTTGCGCGTTCAGCCTGATATCCGCTCACGTGGGCAACGATCCGACCCGTATCGCGGCGCAAGTCGTTACCGGCATAGGCTTTATCGGAGCGGGCGTCATTTTTCAGGATAAGGGGGGCGTGGCCGGACTCACGACTGCCGCAACGCTTTGGGCGACAGCGGCAGTCGGCATGGCCAGCGCTTACGGGATGTATGTGTTGGCGATCGTCACGGGAGGGCTGCTTTTTGCAACCCTCGCGCTCCACCACCTGCCCGGCTGGAAGCGGCTTAGCCAAACAAATGCCAACCAAGATCATCCCGAGTAAGCAGGTGTCGTCAATTAACATGGACAATTCTTGTCATCTTTAAATCAAGTGCAAAGGAGAATATCATGGGATTTCTTGAACGGATGTTGGGCAATTGGATGGGCGGCAGATTCGGCGGCCACCATGGCGGCCATCACGGCGGTTCCAAACATGGCGGTTACGGCGGCTATCCAGGCTACCCGCAGGGCAGTGGCCCAGGCGGCGGCAATCCCGGCAATCCCTGCCCCAAGTGCGGCAGCGCCAATGCGACCGGTGCGCGCTTCTGCCAGCAATGCGGCGCCTCCCTGGCGGCCGCCAAATGTTCCGGATGCGGCGCGGAGCTGGCGGCGGGCGCACAGTTCTGCGGCCAATGCGGCAAACCCCGGCAGTAACGCAGCACCTATCCCGCTGTGATCGTTTGATTCTTGAGGAGCGGCAGCATGGCCGAAAAACTTAAACTGGATTTGTCCCTGGTCTTGCCGGATGTCCCCGATGAGCGCGACGCCTGCGTGGGGCGGCTGACTAATTTGCTGCAGGCCGAAGGCCTGGAAAAAGTGCACCTGGTCCGCGAAGACGGCAGCGCCCGCCTGTGCCTGCACTACGACCCGCAGCGGTTCAGCGTGAGCCGGGTGCGCGAGCTGGCGCAAGCGTCCGGCGCGAAGATGGGTCAGCGCTATCGTCATGAGAGTCTGCGCATCGACGGCATGGACTGCCCCACCTGCGCCACGGTGATCGAACATGCCCTGCAACGCATGGACGGCGTGCTGGAAGCCTCCGTGAGCTATGCCGCCGAGCGCCTGCGCCTGGAATTCGACAGCGAAAAAGTCGCACGTCCGGCGATCATCGGGCGCATCCAGGCGCTTGGTTATGCTGTGCTGGAGGAAGGCCGCGAGGCCGGATGGTTTGCCGAGCATCGCGAGCTTATTTTCAGCGGCGTGGCAGGCTTGCTGTTGCTCTCTGGCTGGCTTGCAGGTCTTGCCGGCGCGCCGCGCGCCCTCTCGCTCGGCCTGTTGCTGGGCGCCTACGCGGCGGGCGGTTTCTACACCCTGCGCGACGCCTGGCAGAGTGTGAAGAGCCGCCGCTTCGACATCGACCTCCTGATGATCGTCGCCGCGGCCGGAGCGGCGGCGCTTGGCGCGTGGGAGGAAGGCGCGCTGCTGCTGTTTCTGTTCAGCCTGGGGCATGCGCTGGAGCACCTGGCCATGGATCGCGCGCGCAAGGCGATCGAGGCGCTGGCGGACCTGGCGCCCAAGACCGCGATCGTGCAGCGCGACGGCGCGGAGATCGAAGTGCGGGTCGAAGCCTTGCAGCGTGGCGACCGGGTGATCGTCAAGCCCGGCCAGCGCATTCCCGCCGACGGCCAGGTGGCGTCCGGCAGCTCGGCGGTGGACCAGGCGCCCATCACCGGCGAATCCATGCCGGTGGACAAGCAGCCCGGCGACAAGGTATTCGCCGGCACGGTCAACGGCGAAGGCGTGCTGATGATCGAAGTGACCAAGCTGGCGCGCGAGAGCACGCTGGCGCGCATGGTAACGATGGTGGCCGAGGCGCAGACGCAGAAGTCCCCCACCCAGCGCTTCACCGACCGTTTCGAGCGCATCTTCGTGCCCGTGGTATTGGTGGGCGCCGGGTTGCTCATCGTGCTGCCGCCGCTGTTCGGCTTCCCTTTCGCCGATTCCTTCTACCGCGCCATGGCGGTGCTGGTGGCGGCATCCCCCTGCGCGCTCGCCATCGCCACGCCGTCGGCGGTGCTGTCCGGCATTGCGCGCGCCGCGCGCGGCGGCGTTCTGATCAAGGGCGGCGCACATCTGGAAAATCTCGGCGTGCTCACCGCCATCGCCTTCGACAAGACCGGTACCTTGACCGTCGGCAGGCCCAAGGTGACCGATGTCGTCGCCGTCAGCGGAGACGAGGCAGGTCCGCTGACCGTGGCCGCCGCCGTGGAAAGCCGCAGCGCGCATCCGCTGGCGCAGGCAGTGGTGACGGAGGCGAAGCGGCGTGGTTTAAGTTGGGGTGAAGCCGGTGAGGTTGAAGCCGTTACCGGGAAAGGGTTGCGTGCCGAGTTCGATGGAAAAAAAATCGCCATCGGTAACGTCAAACTGTTTGACGGCGAAACCATTCCCGAAGCAATTCAGCAGCATGCATTGCGTCTCCAGACGGAAGGCAAAACCATCATGCTGATCCAGGCCGACGGGCAGTTCCTGGGCGTCCTGGGGCTGGCCGACACCCCGCGCGAAGGAGCGCGTGGCGTGCTGGAGCGCCTGCACCGGATCGGCATCCGCAAGACCATCATGCTCACCGGCGACAACGAACGCGTGGGCCGCGCCATCGCCGACGCGGTGGGTCTGGACGAAGTGAAAGCGGGCCTGTTGCCGGAAGACAAGGTCAAGGCCATGGAGGAACTCGGACAGCGCTACGGCCAAGTGGCCATGGTCGGTGACGGGGTCAACGATGCGCCGGCCATGGCGCGTGCCACGGTCGGCATCGCCATGGGTGGCGCAGGCACCGATGTGGCGCTGGAAACCGCGGACGTAGCGCTGATGGCCGACGATCTCTCCAAACTGCCGTTTGCCGTGTCCCTGAGCCGCGCATCGCGGCGCATCATCCGGCAGAACCTGTTCGTCTCGCTGGGCGTGGTGGCGCTGCTGAT
>JAJZPR010000039.1 GCA_021847835.1 Pseudomonadota bacterium | reverse complement strand
CCGACTCGTGCTACGCGCTCGGCTGCCAGATCGGCGACAAGGAAGCGGCGATGCGCCTGTTGTCGGTGCGCGGACTCGACACCGGCCACGACCTCACGCTGGTCTGCCGCGACCTGTCCGAACTCGGACGCTACGCCCAGGTCGACAACACCCAGTTCCGCCTGCTGAAGGCGCACACCCCGGGTGCCTATACCTTCATCCTGCGCGGCACGCGCGAGGTGCCGAAGCGCCTGCTGCACAAGAAGCACGACACCATCGGTTTGCGCGTGCCCGCGCATCCCATCGTGCAGGCCCTGCTCGACGAACTCGGCGAGCCCCTGTTGTCGTCCACGCTGCTGCTGTTCGGCGAGGACGTGCCGCTGACCGAGCCGTGGGAGATCCGCGAGCGCCTGGAGCACCAGGTCGATCTCGTCATCGACGGCGGTGCCTGCGGCCTCACTCCGACCACGGTGGTCGACCTGACCAGCGACACCCCCGCCGTGCTGCGCTACGGCAAGGGCGACGCCTCCGGCTTCGAGTCCTGACGCCGGCATGGAACTGACCCTGATCCAGAAGATCGCCGTGTTCGCGCTGCCGGTGATCTTCGCCATCACCCTGCACGAAGCCGCGCACGGCTATGTCGCGCGCTACTTCGGCGACATGACCGCGGCCGCCGCCGGCCGCATCACCGCCAATCCGCTCAAGCACATCGATCCGGTCGGAACGATCTTGGTGCCGCTGGTGATCCTACTGACCAGCAAGCTCCTGGGCGGCGGCGCGATCCTGTTCGGCTGGGCCAAGCCGGTGCCGGTCAATTTCGGCCGCCTGCGCCGTCCCAAGCAGGACATGCTGTGGGTGGCGCTGGCCGGGCCCGGCATGAACTTCGCGATGGCGGTGTTCTGGGCCCTGATGATCCAGGCGGGCCACGCGCTCGGCAGCGGTTTCGTCACCGCGCCGCTGATGCTGATGGGCGCGGCGGGCGTGTTCATCAACGTCATCCTGATGGCGCTCAACCTGATTCCGCTGCCGCCTCTGGACGGCGGCCGCGTTGCCGTGAGCCTGCTGCCGATGAAGCAGGCGATGCAGTTCGCCCGCATCGAACCCTATGGCCTGTTCATCCTGCTCGGCCTCATGTTCACCGGCATCCTCGGCATCATCCTGTGGCCGCTGATCAGCCTGTTCGTTGGCCTGACCGCGCTCGTCACCGGCCTCGACCCCGTACAGCTCATCGGCCTGATCCAGGTCGTGCTCGCCTGACCCAAGCCCCTAATTCCTAGCCCCTAGTCCCTAACCATGTATTCCGACCGCGTTCTCTCCGGCATGCGCCCCACCGGGCGACTCCACCTCGGCCATTATCACGGCGTGCTGAAAAACTGGCTGCACCTGCAGAACGAGTACCAGTGCCTGTTCTTCGTCGCCGACTGGCATGCGCTGACCACGCACTACGACTCGCCGCAGGTGATCGACGAGAACGTGCGCGACATGGTGGTCGACTGGCTCGCCGCCGGCGTCGATCCCGCGCAGGCCACGCTGTTCGTGCAGTCGCGCGTGATCGAGCACGCCGAACTGCACCTGCTGCTGTCGATGATGACGCCGCTCGGCTGGCTCGAGCGCGTGCCGACCTACAAGGACCAGCAGGAAAAACTGTCCGAGAAGGACCTCTCGACCTACGGCTTCCTCGGCTATCCGCTGCTGCAGTCGGCCGACATCCTGATCTACCGCGCCAACCTGGTGCCGGTGGGCGAGGACCAGGTGCCGCACATCGAATTCACCCGCGAAATCTGCCGCCGCTTCAATCATCTCTACGGCCGCGAACCCGGCTTCGAGGACAAGGCGCGCGCCGCGGTCAAGAAGCTCGGCTCGAAGAAGGCGCGCGTGTACGAGGAATGCCGCACCGCCTATCAGGAAAAGGGCGACGAAGAGGCGCTGGAGTCGGCTAAGGCCCTGCTGAACGATGCGCAGAACCTGTCGATGGGCGACCGCGAGCGCTTGTTCGGCTATCTCGAAGGCTCCGGCAAGATGATCCTCGCCGAGCCCGAGGCGCTACTCACCGAAGCGTCGAAAATGCCCGGCCTCGACGGCCAGAAGATGTCGAAGTCCTACGGCAACACGATTGCCCTGCGCGAAGACCCCGACACGGTGGCAAAGAAGATCCGCACCATGCCGACCGACCCCGCACGCGTGCGCCGCACCGATCCGGGCAACCCGGCCAATTGCCCGGTGTGGCAGTTCCACCAGGTCTATTCCGACGACGGCGTGCGGCAGTGGGTCACCGCCGGTTGCACCAGCGCCGGCATCGGCTGCCTCGAATGCAAGCAGCCGGTGATCGACGCCGTGCTTGCCGAACTCGCCCCCATCCGCGAGCGCGCGCAGTACTACGAGGACAACCCCGACCAGGTGCGCAACATCCTCGCCGACGGCTGCGAGAAGGCACAGGAACTGGCGCGCGACACCATGCGCGACGTGCGCGAGGCGATGGGGCTGACGTTCGGGTGAGGATGGGAGGGGGCCAGATGCAGTATGTACTTTGGTTGCGGATAGTGGGATTGGCCGGCGTTTTTTTGTGCCACCAAGCACAGGCAGCTTGCGCGACGCCCGTTTTGATCTCCCCTGAGCAACATGAAATCAGCGAGGCCTCCCCACGGTTCGAATGGAAGCCGGATAACGATGTACGCCATTATCTGGTGTGGTTGGAAAGCCGTGTCCCCGAAGGGCGTGTTCTACTGTCGGAAGAGTTCCAGACCAGGGCAACCTATCTGACCCCCCCTCGTCCACTGACTACAGGCAAGGCCACGGTCAGGATTCGGGTTACGGCTGTGTGCACAGATGATACCCGGGCCACCCTGTCTACACGGTTCAGAATTGATGAGGACAAGGCGTGCAAGCTTATGGCTGCACCCATGGCTGAACAGGCCAATGGGCAATGGATGATGCGCTGGGAAACACTCCATGCCGCCCAGCGTTACGAAATCCGGGTGCATTCAGCAGAAGATGGCAGGCCGATATTGATGCGCGAAAGCCGAGGGACGACAGCGGCGCTCGGCCGAGTCGGCCCTGGGATATGGCTGTTTGCTGTGCAACCTATATGCAAAGGCTTGAAGGGCGTCAACAGCTGGGTGGCCGTCGAAACCCATTAAAGGCAGGCGTTTGATTCTGCTTTTTACTGCAGACGTTCCAGGACTGTTTTGCCAATCCGTCGCCCGAGCGTGAGTCCGGCCTCATTGTCGAAGCGATAGTGTATGCCTCCATACAACCTGGACAAGGCAGCGTCTTCCGCCCAGCCATCGATCTGGCGGGCGTCCTCGGGGAAGAAGCGTTTCAATATTTCAGCGGCCGCACCAGAAACTGTTGCGTGGCCCGAAACGTAGCTCGGGTGAGGCGGAGTCACCAGATAGGGCATGAAGGTTTTGTCCAGACGTTCCTGGATTACCGTGACTGGACGTTGCACCCACCACGTATATTTTGCATGCCAGCAGGCGATGGAAGCATCCATCATGGCCACATTGAGCGTGGACAGCAGGCGCAGACGCTCCTTTTCAGAAAGCTTGTGGCGATCTGCCAGTTCGCGAGCCTTTTGGTTCCACAAACCAGGTGGCGTGACCGTGCCTTGATCCAGATGCCAATATTCTGCGATGCGCTTTTGTTCTGCTGTCAGATGACGGTTGACCTCCAGAACTTCTTTGGCGGCGAGTAGAAAAGCGTCCGAACCAGGTGTGGGGGGGGTGGGGGGATGAATCTCGCTACCATTCTTCAGCGCCCAGGTTTGCCAGGCGCCAGCAAGCGGTTCCTGAGGGTGGGCCGAATCAAGGGGCGGTGTGCCGCGCCACAAATCGGGTTTTCCGCTGGGGCGGGTTCGTGCATCCCATACTTCATCGGCGCCATCGTTCAATGCACGTAGCATCGCGAGTCGAGCGACCCCCCGTCCGATAGATGCGCCCTGAGCAATATCGTGTGCATGTTCGGCTTGAGTGGCGGTCAAGGCAGCGAGTGCGGATTCGCCCATGGCCTCGAAACGTTCGGGGGACTCCAATGGAAAGAAATGTGCAAGCATTTTTGAGGCTGCAACGTGTGTTGCAGCGGATTGTGCAGGCTGTTTGAGCCCAAGCTCTGCAGCACGCGATCCGGCGTCGTGCATTGCGACGTGTAACAGCGCCAGTATGCGGACGCTACGCAATGGATTGACACGATATTTCACAATCAGCCGGGACGCTTCCCCATTCCATCGCTCGGTCGCGGATTGTCCAGTCCAGTGCGTTTCCCACGTAGTGGCTGCGGGATGTACGGCAGCCTCTTCAAGCTGGATGGATGGAACGCTGGCGAATTTCGGGTCGAGCTTCTGGACTTCTGGCAGCCAATAGGCGATCGCAGCAGTGGAACTGCTCACAGCCTGAAAAAACAGAAATAGGGCCAAGATGGGGTGCTGAATCGTAGTCGGCGTCATGGGTGAATCAATCCAGAGCAAGGGTTAAGAAAAATTATCGAGCCAAGCTTGCAAACTTAAAAGAAACCTGATTATGATGCGTGGGCCATGTGTCGAGCATGGTCACAAAAAATAATCGCACGGCATCGTCCGGGGCGAACGACAAGCGGAGAACAATAAAAGGGGTTCGCAAGAACCAAAAATAAACGCCAACCCATCTGGGAGGAAAGTTGGCCGCTGTCTCGCTATGGGCGCGAATGATTCGCGTCGTCTCGATGCTGTTGCTTCCGCTTGCCGCCGGCGCTCTGTTGGCGGCTGAGCAGAGTTACGACTATGACGCGCTCGGCCGCTTGGTGCGTTCTACAGCGGGTGGCAGCAGCGTCGAATACCGTTACGATGCAGCGGGCAATCTGCTGGAAGTCACGGGCAGCCTCGCGGTCACTTCGCCTGCCGTCACCACCGTCACCCCCGATTCCCTGCGCCGCGGACAAGGCGCGCAAATTACGCTAAGTGGCGTCGGCTTGGCATACTCCAGCGTCACCGCGCCTTCATCCGCGTTTACTCTTGGCGGGACCAGCGCGCAGCCTGCAACGCTCACCTTCAATCTGACGGTGGCGGACGATGCGCCCCTGGGCTCGCATACGTTCACCGTATCCAACTCCGCAGGCAGCGCGAATTTCGTTCTCGCCGTCAATCCCAAACTGCCCACTCTGTCGGTTGCACCGTTGCCGCTGGCGGTTGCGCCTGACAACGTACCGCGCAGTTTCAGCATCACCCTGAGCAATTCCGATACCGTTGCGCATACGGTCAACCTGGCCACATCCAATCCGGCCATCGCCACGGTCAGCCCTGCATCGCTGTCCATCGCGCCGGGGCAGACCAGCGTTCTGGCTAGCGTCACTGGCATATCGGGCGGCTCGACCACGCTCTCACTGACTTCCCCCACTTTGCAGGCCGTACAGGCCCCCGTCTTCGTGACGACGGAATTCGCCGGCATCAACACCAGCCACGCGCCTCTGCTTGGCGTCGTTTTGGAAAAACCGCCGGAGCCACCGTCCTCGAAATCCATTCAGCTCGGTGCCCGTTCGGACGTAGGGGTCGTCGTGGGCGGTCACCTCCGTGACATCGTGCCCAAAGCCGCGCCACGTGGCGCAAGCATGACGCTTACCCTGTTCGGCAAGGGGCTTGAAACCGCGACGACGGTGAGTTTGGTGCCTGCCGACGGCGTGACGCTGGGTAGCCTGATGGTTGCACCGGACGGCTTGTCGGCAACCCTATCCATCAGCGTTTCAGACAACGCGCCTGCCGCGCTACGCCAGATCGTGCTGACCGATGGGGCTGGCAACCGCTTTCCGGCTTCACGTGCCGACTCGGATCGCCTGTTGATTGCTTACCCGGCGCCTGTGGTGGAATCCATCACGCCGATGTTCGGTACGGTTGGTGCACCGACGAGCGTCACGCTACGCGGCCGTAACTTGCAGCAAGGCAAGGTGCAACTCAGTCCCGGCGCCGGTATCCAGGTGGATGGGGCGCCCGTGGTCAGTGCGGACGGAACCGCCATGACCTTCAATCTCGGCATCGGCTCGTTTACCGCGCTAGGCGAGCACCTGGTTAGGGTGTCCACGCCGGGTGGCGAAAGCACGAATCTCAAAGGCCCGGAAAACACCTTTACCGTGGTCACGGCCCTGAATGAAACCGTCACGCCCATTACCGCGCCACAGGTCGGGGTTGTCTTGCAGGCTGATACGCCGCCGCCGTCCAGCCAGGCTTATGGGCTGGAAGCTTCCCATGTGGGTATTGCAATGGGCCCGGTCGTCACCGGCATGACACCCCGTGCGGGCATCATTGGCGAGACCGTCAGCCTCACCCTGCAAGGACAAGAGCTAACGGGGGTCACCGCGCTGAGCTTTACGCCAGCGGACGGCGTGACGGTGCAATCGCTGACGCCCGCTGCCGACGGCAGGTCGGTGAATGCCAGCGTCGAAATCGCCGCCAATGCGCCCAAGACCCTTCGCACCGTCAAAGCCTGGGCGGGGACGGCGGAGATCCTGTTCAGCGATATTCGGCAGTCGCAATTCCAGGTTACTGCGCCGTTGCCGCGCATCGACTCCGTGGCGCCCGTCAATCTGGCAGTTGGAACCGGCCCGTTTGCACTGACCGTTCGCGGGGTCAATTTCAAGGATGCATCGCAGGTTGCGGTGTCGCCGGCTTCCGGTATCACCGTCAGTCAGCCGCCGACGGTCAATGTGGATTCGAGCGAAATCACCGTCAATGTCACGGTCGACTCCGCCGCAGCCATCGGCCAGCGCGTGGTCACCGTCACCACGCCTGCTGGGGCGACGGATGGGACGGCAACGCCGGCCAACACGCTCAATATCGTCAACACGCTGGGCGATACGGTCACCCCCGTCCAGGCGCCCGCGCTCGGTGTGGTCAAGCTGGATGACACGCCGCCGTCCACTATCGACAGCCTGCTGGCTTCGCCGGATGTCGGTGTGGTGCTGCAAACCGAAGCTCCGCCGCCCGCCACGCAGGACGTCTTCCTCGGTAACACCCGCTTGGGCGTGGCCGTCGGTCCGGTGGCCACGACCTTGCAGGCCAGTGTCCTGCGGCCAGGCGTCAGCGGCACGCTCACCGTCAGCGGCGTTGGACTCGATGCTGTCGCCACCGTCGGCGTTAACCCGGCGACGGGCATCACGCTCGGTGCGCCCGTAATCCAGCCCGATGGCCTGTCGCTGTCCGTGCCCATCACCCTGGCGGCGGATGCGCCGGCGGGTGTCAAGGAATTGGCGCTGAACGACGGGACAACACCGGTGCTGTTCACCGAGGCCGCCGCCGCGCGCTTCATCGTGAGCACGGGCGAGCCGCGAATCGATTCCATCACACCCATCCTCGCGCGCCAGGGTGACACCGTCACGCTTACCGTGCGTGGTGCACACCTCCAGCACGCCACCGTGTTGATCGAGCCTGCTGCAGGCGTCGTGCTGGGGAGCACGCCCGCCATCAACGCCGATGGTACGGAACTCACTCTGGGCGTGTACGTGCCTGCGGATGCGGCGCTGGGCGGGCGCGTCATCCGGGTGCAGACGCCGGGTGGCGTCACGACGGATCAGGCTGAACCCGCCAATACCTTCACGGTGTTCCCGCCATGAGATCAAGAACACACCTCACGCGGGCCGGCCCGGATCGGCCCAGCCTGGCACAAGAAAGCAACAGGTCGGATGAACACCATGGGCTGCCGCAAGGCAGCAAAGCAGATTCAGCGAAGGAAAGGAAACGGATCATGACTCACCTCAAACACAGCCATTTCAAGCTCGGCGCACTTGTGGCCACCTTGAGCCTCGCGGGTCTGGCTCTGCCCGCGTTTGCATTCGACAGCGGCAGCACCGGTGCCGACGGCGCATTCAGCCCCACCGTCAACACCGAACTGCAAATTCCGGAATCTGGCGTGTTCAACTTCACTACGGTCGACATCCCGACGGGGGTCACTGTCACCTTTAAGAAGAACGCCACCAATACCCCGGTAGTGATGCTGGCATCGGGGAATGTCACGATCGCGGGAACGATCAACATCAGTGGCGGCAGTGCTACCCATGTTGGTGCTGCGGGGGACGGCAACTTGGGCGACGATGGATTGCCCGGAATCGGCGGCCCTGGCGGATACGATGGTGGACGTGGCGGTTTGAGCGGCAAGGTGCGTGGAGGCGCGGGCCTCGGGCCGGGGGGAGGTGGGGGTGGCAGCCAGCTCGGTACTGCTTATTGGACATATGGTGGCGACATTACTGGCGGGGGCGGTGCTGGCTTTGCGGGCGCAGGAGCGTATTCGCAGCCTAATCTGCCGGATGCCCCGTATAACAATACGGGGATCGGTGGCACCGCTTACGGCAGCAACGTGCTCTTACCCCTGATTGGAGGCTCGGGTGGCGGCGGCGGTGCAGGGGGCCTGAACTTTAGCGGCTCCGGCGGCGGTGGGGGAGGCGGCGCGATACTAATCGCTAGCTCCGGGACCGTTAGCGTGACAGGGACGATAGCGGCTAATGGAGGTGCCAGTGGCAACGCCGCAGGGGATGGAATGGGCGCGACCGGTGGTGCTGGCAGTGGCGGCGCAATTCGTATTGTTGCTACTGCTATCGGTGGTAATGGCGCCATATCTGCCACAAATGGCGGAGTTGGAGGCGGCCAAAACTACACCGGCAACCCGCAATACTATGCCACCTCGGGTGGGGCTGCCAGTGTCGGTCGAATTCGTCTAGAGGCCGAAACCTTTACTCGCACCGCGACTAGCAATCCGTCACATTCGTTTGGCTCTCCAGGTAGCGCCTTCCTTGCGGGCCTGCCCACACTGCGCATAACCAGCGTGGCTGGTGTTGCTGCCCCGACCAATCCTACCGGCAATGCTGATATCACCCTGCCGTCCACCACGCCCAATCCCGTAACCGTTGAGTTCGCCACCACGGGCGTGCCGGTGGGCAATACAGTTTCGTTGAAGATCACGCCAGCTTACGGCACTCCCACAACCGTGATCAGTCCGGCGATAACTGGTTCCACCTCCGCGGGCGTGGCCAGTGTCAGTGCGACGCTGCCGACTGGCCCCAGCGTGCTGTCGGCATCCACCACCTACACCATCGTCACCGCAATGGGCGAGGCGCTGTCCATTTACGCCCAGGGTGAAACGGTCGAGAAAGTGCGGCTGACCACCACCATGAACGGGCCCACGTTGGCAACGCTGATTACCCAATCGGGCAAGGAGTTCGACGTGCCGCATGCGGCACTGGCCATGATCGGCGGTTAATCACGGGCGGATTCACCCTTGAGCGTTCGGGCCTGATATGGCCTGGTGAAGCGGAATAAAGCAAGGCGGGAAACATGATGGTTGCGAAGGCGGACATGGAATCGATCGGACAGGCGACAGGCTGGGGGCGCAGATGGTTTGCGCTGCTGGCTGTCCTCCTGTCCTTGTTCGCCCTGCTGCCGTCCGCCGCACGTGCCGATTTCCGCCAGCCCAGCGTGCCCGTCGCCTTGGTGGGGCCAGCTGTCGTCAGCGTTTCCAGTGCCAGCCAGGTTGAAAAAACCTACACCTTCACCACGCCTGCAGGCATCCTCGCCCCGTTTACCCTCAGTGTTCAAAACGGACCGGGGCTGACCACCCCACCTGTCGCCGAGGGCACGATCTGGCTTGATGGCGTGCAAGTCGCCGGCCCCAATGACTTCCGCAAAGGGCTTGCAGGGTTTAGCCGTGAGGTGTCTGCCGGAACCGGCACCCATACGCTTAAGGTGTTGTTGCGCGGCCGCGTCAACAGCGCCATTCGCCTGACACTATTCGGCCGCAAATTGCTGCCCATACCGGTCAGTGCGATGCCTTCTCCGCTGGAGGTGGCTGTGAGTGCAACTGCAAAAGCTGCCATCACGTTGAGCCCGGCCCCGACCAGCGCAGGCTACCTCAAAGCGGCTTCGCTCAATCCATTCAAGGCTTCCGTGCCGCTCTTGATTCCTTTCGCGGCAGGCCAGACGGAAGTGCTGGTGCCGGTCAAGGGCATCAGCTCGGGCTTGACCAAAGTGACGGTCCTGCTCAGCCTGCGGACGCTTACGGTCCCGGTCAACGTTGTTCCCGCGGGCGCCAAGGTGGCGAGCCTCTCGCCGCCGTTGGCCACGCTTGGCGTCGGCGGTCAGGCTACGGTGACGGTGGCGCTGCAGTCGGCGCAGCCGAGTTCCACGACGCTGGCCATCGCCGCTTCGCCCATCGGGCTGATATCGCACCCCGCATCCGTGACGGTGCCCGCGGGGGCGACTCAGACAACATTTCCGATCCAGGGGTTGGCCGCAGGCAGCGGCCAACTGACCGCAACCGTCAATGGCTCGCAGGCAACCAGCCAGTTCACCGTTCAGGAGCAGCCACCTGGTGTGGCCTCGCTCCTGCCGGCCACCAGCCAGATCGCGGCGGGCGCTTCGGAGAACCTCTCCCTTTCATTGACGAATACGGTGAATGCGGACACCGCTGTCAGCCTGACGGCATTGCCGGAAGGTATCGTTTCCGTACCCGTCAGTGTCACCGTACCCGCGGGCGGAAGCCAGGCCCAGGTGCCGGTGCAAGGGCAGGTGCCTGGCACTGCCACAGTCCGGGCAGAGCTCAATGGGAGTGTCGCCGAAGCCGCAGTGCAGGTGACTTCTCCGCCAGTGGAAATCGCCGCTTTGGAACCGCCCAGTCTCGAGCTATACAACGGCGCCCAGTCTGATTTCACACTCAGGCTCAACGCCGCGCAGCCCGAGGCGGTCGAAGTGGCCCTGGCGTCCGACCCGGGCGGCATCGTTGCCGTTCCGGCAACGGTCACGGTGCCGGCCGGCACCCTGCAAGTCACATTCCACGCGCAAGCCCTGGCGATCGGGCAGGCCCAGATCACCGCTACCCTGAATGGCAAAAGCAAACTGGCCACGGTGAATGTCATTCCCCAGCCCCTTGCACTGGTATCGCTGCTTCCTGCAGAGCTGGATCTGCAGCCCGGTGCGGCGGGTAGTCTCACGCTGACAGTCAATGCCGCCCAGCCGCAGCCGACCAGCATCCCGCTGTCCGCCGTGCCGGCGGATATCGTGCAGATTCCCGCCAGCATCATGTTGCCGGCTGGCCAAACGAGCGTGGTGGTGCCCGTTACCGGCCAGGTGGAGGGGCAGGCGACAGTATCTGCCGCATACAACGGCGGGGTGGTGTCGACTCTGGTATCCGTCCAGGCACCGCCCCCGGTTGTCACCGAACTCGCGCCAGTGAATGCCGCCACTCCCAAAGGGCGCCCGGTCAGCCTGACCGTCAGGCTCGACCGCGTGTCCAGCCAGCCTCAAACCGTGCAGCTTGCCAGCAGCGCACCCGACGTGGCCAGCGTGCCCGCCAACGTGATCGTGCCCGCCGGTGCAAACGAAGCCGCCTTCGCCGTCACCGCCGCACAGGAAGGCTTGACGCAGATTTCCGCCAGCCTCAATGGCGCAACCGCCCAGGCCAGCGTGACCGTCACCCCCGCCGAAGTGGTTGCCATTGCGCTCTCTCCCATCGATCACACCGCCTACATCGGAGACCGCGTACCCTATGCGGCGCAAGGCATCTACACCGACGCCAGCCAGCGCGACATTACGGGTGATGTGCAGTGGTCGTCCAGCAACGAAACCGTTGCCGCCATT
Source organism: Pseudomonadota bacterium (assembly GCA_021847835.1). Taxonomy (GTDB): domain Bacteria; phylum Pseudomonadota; class Gammaproteobacteria; order Burkholderiales; family Thiobacillaceae; genus UBA6918. The sequence goes on along the minus strand of JAJZPR010000039.1, from coordinate 13,763 downwards.
GGCGCCACCGGCATTGCGGACACGCTGGCTGCGGGTGCCACCCAGATCGCCGCTGCGAAGGACGGCTCCAGCCAGCAAACCGGCCTGACCGTGCTGACCCCTCCTGCGCTGAGTCTGGTTGCCGGCAAAACCACCCTCAAGGAAGGCGAAAGCACGACGGTCACCGTCACCTCTGCAGAACCCGCAGGTGACCTCGGCTTGGAAATCAGCCTCTCCGGCGGCGGGTCAGGTGGGGTGCAGTTGCCCCTCAGCGTAACGCTATCGGCAGGGCAGAGCAGCGCCACCTTTGCCGTTACCGGACAAACCATCGGCCAATACAGCCTCACTGCCAGTGCACCGCGCCGCGCCAGCGCCAGCCTCGACTTCACGATCGTTTCCGGCCTTGAAATCACCGGCCTCAATCCTGCCAGCGGCGAGCCCGGAAACGTGATCGAAATTCAGGGCAATGCCTTCGATCCCGTACCGGCCAATAATGAGGTTGTTTTCTTCGGCAACGCGCAGGCCAATGTTGTCGAAGCGTCGGCAAGCAGCCTCAAGGTCAAAGTCCCGCCCACCGCCCAGACCGGCGCGATCACACTCACCACGCCCAAGGGAACCGTATCCAGCCCCGTTTTCACGGTCATCCGTCAACAGGATTTTGCGCTCACCGCCAGCCCCTCCAGCCAGGTGTTGCTCACCGGTGGTCAGGCCGTCTATGGCCTGAGCCTCTCCAGTCTTGGTGTGCAAAGCTTCACTGGCCTGGCGAGTCTCAAGGCCACCGGCCTGCCCGCAGGCGTCACCGCCAAATTCAGCCCGCTGAACCTCGCGCTGAACCAGGCTGGGGGCCTGATCCTGACTGCCGCTTCCAACGCACAAACCGGCAGCGTCACGGTCACCATCGAAGCGACCGCGCTCGTCTCCGGTGTGCCGCAAACCCGCACCGCGCAAGTCACCGTCGATGTCCAATCCGCGGTCGGTGTCACCGGTGTCAAGGGCCGTTTCGTCACCCCCGAAGGGCAGGGTATCGCCGGCGTGCGCGTCAACGTGGATGCCAATCAGACCCTCTCGGATTCCGCCGGCAACTTCCTGCTGACTGGACTGCCCGCAGGCAAAGTCACACTCAGGATGGACGCCACCCCCGCGCATCCGCTGTACCCGATCTGGCCCGCCATCGTTGAACTGGAGACGGGCAAGCTCACCGTCCTGCCGGACTGGCCGATCATCCCGCCGCCCGCCGACGACAAGTTCACCCCGATTTCCAACGCCGCGCAGGATCAGGCCATCACCGATCCGCGCTATCCCGGCGTAGCCATCACGCTTCCCGCAGGCGTCACCATCACCGGCTGGGACGGCGTGGTCAAGAGCCGCATGGCGGTCGAACGCGTCCAGCCCGACAAACTTGGCGTGCCCTTGCCGCCTGTGCCCACCAAGGAGCACTACCAGCTTTATTTCGGCACCCCGATGGGCGGCATTCCCAGTCAGCCCATTCCGGTGACCCTGCCCAACGTCGCCGAACTCGAACCCGGCGCCAAAGGCGAAATCTGGTACTTCGACGGCAGCCCCATGGGCGGCGTCGGCGAATGGAAACTCGCCGGCACCGGCACCGTGTCTGAGGACGGCGCCACCATCAGCACAGACCCCGGCCAGGGCATCCCGCGCTTCTGCGGCAAGTGCGGTCTGTTCGCCGAAGCCTGTCCGCCCATTCCGCAAGGCCCGCCGGCTCCCGATCCCTGCACCTCGTGCCCCTGCGATGCGGCGTCAGCCGAGCCGATCGAGTATTACTCCGGCCACGAAAAACCCCAGCTCGGCGGCCTCGCGTGCGGCGGCCGCACCCCAATCGAAGCCGGCCTGTCGTACAGCCCGGTCGACGCCTTCCAGCTGCGTTCCGGCCTCGAAGGCTCGGTCGGCCAGGGCTGGGTGCTCGACTACGACATCGTGCTCGCCCACCGCAGCAGCAAGAGCAAGCGCATCCTGCTGCCGCCCAACGTCCGCATCGACTTCACCCAGCAGCCCGACGGCAGCTATACGACCAGCTCGCCCGCCTACGCAGGCGCAGTACTGCATCTGGCCAACGGCAGCAGCGACGTATGGGAACTCACCCGCAAAGACGGCAGCGTCTGGCGCTTCGGCCAGAGCGACCTCGGCACCCTCGCCGCGTCCTTCCTCACCGAAATCGTCGACCCCCAGGGCAACGCCACCCAGATCACCCGCCGTGCCGACCACAAAATCACCGCCATCGGCAGCAACGAGCGCGCCCACACCTACCACTACGGCGCCAACAACCTCGTCGACAGCATCACCGATCCCGCCGGGCGCAGCCTGAGTTTCACCTACAACGCCGCCCGCCGCATTGAAACCGCCACCGACGCCGACGGCGGCGTCACCCGCTACACTTATGTCGATGACACCGAGTTCCCCGCCAGCCCCGTCTGCACCCAGGGCACCGACGGCCTGCGCATCAAGACCATCGACTACCCCGGTATTGCAACAGCCACCGAGAACTTCCACGGCAGCAGCCGCCGCGTCCTCAAGCAGACTAGTCGCTTAGGCGAAACCCGCTTCGCCTATACCGTCACCGGCGCCTGCATCACCAACGTCAGCGACCCCAGCAAGGTCTGCACTGCCAACTGCCCCAATGAAGACAGCTGGGAGAACTACCAGGCCGGCTGGCGCTTCTACGGCGGCCAGGTCATCGCCACCCGCCACACCGAGCCCTCTGGACGCGAGACCATCCGCCGCTTCAACGCCAAAGGCATCGTCCTGGAAAAGATCGACCCCGACGGCGTGCAGAGCAAGAAAGTGCTCGACGCGCAGAACCGCGTCGTTCAGGCAACCGACGTTCTCGGCCGCGTAGCCAAATACGCCTACGACGCAGCAGGCAACGTCATCAGCAGCCAGGACTTCCTCGGGCGCATCACCGACACCCAGTACGACCCCAAGTGGAACGCGCCCACGCTCGTTACACGCTATCTCGACGACGGCAGCCCGGTCACCAGCCAGATCCAGTACCACGCTACCTTCGGTCTGCCCACCAGGCTCACCGACCCGGAGAACCGGGCCACCACGCTCGCCTATACCAGCAAAGGGCAACTGCAGAGTCTCACCGACCCGCTCAACCACCAATCCCTGCTCAGCTACAACCCTGCGGGCGACCTCGTCGAAGCCCAGGATCCGCTCGGCAACCTCACCCGGATGCAGCCCGACGGCGCTGGCCGTCCCGTCAGGACCACTACCGCCAAAGGCTACGACTGGCAGCAAAGCTACAACGGCGCATCCCAGCCCACGGAGTCCACCGACCCTCAGGGCGGGCAAATCCGCCAGGTCTACGATGCCGCCCACCGCCTCATCTCAATCTGGGATCAGAACGGCCACGCCGTCGAGACCTACGCCTACGATGCACGCGGCAACCTTGCCAGCCGCACCGATGCCAACAACCAGAGCGAAACCTACCAGTACGACAGCGCCAATCGCCTGATCCAGACCACCACGCGCAAGGGCGAGGTCATCACCTATGCCTACGATGGCCAGGACCGGCTTACCCAGATCGCACGACCCGACAGCACCACCGACTACAGCTACGACGCTGCCGGAAGACTGATTCAGATACAGGAAGGTGCAACCAGACTTCAGTATGAATACGACAGCGCCGACCGTCTGATACGGGAAGTGCAGGACACGCCCAACGGTTTCAACAGCGTTGAATACCGGTACGATGCGCTGGACCGCCGTATCTCAAGAAAGGTCAACGGCGGAGATGAAACCAAATACACCTGGAACAAGGCCAACCAGCTCACCCAGATTCAGTACCGCGGCGAGACCACCTCCTATCAATACGACGGAGCTGGCCGCCTTGCCGTAAAAACGCTGCCGGGCAGCATCGTCCAGGTGTATCAGTACGACGCCACCAGCCGCCTCACGCAGGTGCAGTACAAGCAGGCCGACGGCACGCCCATCGACCAGCTCGACCTCGCCTACGACGCCGAGGGAAACATCGTCAGCAAGAAGCTCGCGAATGGCAGCCTGAATCAGGACAGCGCGCTCACCGCCAGCTTCGACGCCGCCAACCGCATGACCGGCATCACCGTCAGCGGCAAGACCTATGCGCTGACGTACGACGCCAACGGCAACCTGACGCAGAAGCAGAACACCGCCGACGCAAGCGACGTCACCCTCTACGCGTGGGACAGCCGCAACCGCCTCACCGGTCTTACCGCGCCGGGGCTGGCCGCGAACTTTGCCTACGACCCGCTGGGCCGCCGGATCGAGCGCACGGTGAACGGCGAAACCACTGCCTATCTCTACGACGGCATCCAGGCTATCGGCGAGGTGAGGGGTGGGCAGACCACGGCGCTGCTGACCGGGCTTGCGGTCGACGAGGCGATTGCGCGGTATGCGTCGAGCGCACGGCAGACGCAGTTGACGGATCAGTTGGGGAGCGTGATTCGGCAGATCAATGAGGCGGGGGCGACGCAGAGTGCTACGGCTTATAGTCCGTATGGGGAGGCGACGATCACGGGGGACGACCGGGGGAACAGCACGGAATACACCGGGCGGGAGAATGACGAGACGGGTTTGTATTTTTATCGGGCTCGGTATTACGACGCGGTGTTGAAGCGGTGGATAAGTGAGGATCCGATTGGGTCGGCGGGAGGTATTAACCTCTACGCGTATGTGGGGGGTGATCCGTTGAGTTATGTTGATCCAGAAGGGTTACAAGGAGTATGGCAAAACGGAAATAGTTTTACCGACGTACCAACGGGACCGGGTTGGAGCCCCATATCACTACCCGACTGGGCCAAGCCAAAAAATGGCGGCATGTGTGGTCCAGACTACCAGCCACCCTCGCCACCACCGTTTGATCCAAAGGATGACGCGATTGAACCGATATGCCCTGAATGTTTGTTAATTCCTGGTTGGGGAGGAAGAAATTTGTACAAAGGTGGCAGGGAAATAGTGTTCGGGAAAAACTTCCGTGTTGCACCATTCGGGAATCGTACTGGGCATAAATATGGAGAGTTACCTCATTATCATCGGCGGATAACTGACTCTTCAGGGAAAACGGTTCCTGGCGGTAGCATCGATTGGCATAGGCCATGGGAAAAAGGATGGTAGTACCCAAACCACCAATTATTATCGTAGATGGTTTTGATGTGAGCCTACATTCGTCTATTGACGAAGCAGAAAAGTGGCTTGAGCCATGGTCTGTACGTCAAAGCGCACACAAAATTTTTGATGCATTAGGCCATCTGCTTAGTGCTGTTGTAGTCGTAGACAAAGCGGCCCATTTATTTGGTACGAGTATTCACGAAAAAGTGCGGATACTTATGGACGATCCAGTTGTTGATGCCAGTGGTGAATTAAAGTGTGCATTGATTGGACATCTGAAAGCGTCTGAAAAAGTCCAAGCCTCTACTCATTTGGAACGTGCGTCCATAGAGGTGCTTATCTCATTAATCGAAAGACGAAAATAAATGGGGTCACCCATTAGCCGGTCGTAGTCAAGCAATTAAAGGAGCAATTAAAGGGGCCAGGGTCGAATTAATTTCCAGTTCGATGTAAATTTCGCCCATGCCCCGCCGCCCCCGCATCCATCTTGATGGTGTTCCCCTGCACATCGTGCAGCGCGGACACAACCGCGAACCCTGCTTCTTTGGCGAAGAGGATTACCAGTCCTATCTTTACTGGCTAGGCGAAGCCTTGAAGAAAGAACATTGCGCGCTTCACGCCTACGCACTGATGACCAACCATGTTCACCTGCTGGTTACGCCCGAGCGTGCGGAAGCCATCCCCCGTCTGATCATTGCCCTCGGTCGGCGCTACGTGCAGTACATCAACGCCACCTACCGGCGCACCGGCACCCTGTGGGACAGCCGCTACAAGTCCTCGCTGATCCAGGCTGAAACCTATTTGCTCGGCTGCCAGCGCTACATCGAACTCAATCCCGTGCGCGCCGCCATGGTGGATGATCCCGCCCATTACCGTTGGACCAGTTATCGTCACAATGCCCTTGGGCAACCCAACGCTTATCTGACACCGCATTCGCTATATCGGGCGATAGGGCGAAGCGATGCGGAAAGACAGGCTGCTTACCGCGACCTGTTCCGTGCGCAGTTGGATGGGAAGGCTATCGACGACATCCGGCTTGCTTTGAACCAGAACCAGCCGTTGGGTGATTCACGCTTCTATGCCAAGATCGAGGCCATGACAGGGCAGAGGCGTGAAGCCAGGCCGCGCGGCAGACCGCGAGTGCAACACGACGAATCCGTCGCGAATGAGGTGGGCCAAGGGGAGTTGGGATTGTGATGCTGAATGCGGAGAATATTCGACCCTGGCCCCTTTTCGCCCGACCCTGGCCCCTTTTCGCTAATGAGCTTCGGTTAGTTTTGGGCGTGCTGCATCACCTGCCCGATCGAATGCGCCCCCGGCGCATACGCCGCCATCGCTGCGCCAGTGGCCGACACGAAGACGCCGGTCAGCACGAAGGGCAGGGCGGTGCGGCGCACGGCGGATTCGAGCCAGTGCGGCGAGTCAGCGGCCTTGATCCTGCGGTAGAGCGCGTAGGACAGCGCGCCGTCGACGAGGAGTTCGGCGAACAGCATCGGCGCGGCGTAGACCACGTAAAGCGAAGCCAGCGCGAGGCCGAGCGCGAAGATGATGGCGATGAGGGGAATCGCGAGTTCGTCGGCGTCGCCCACCGCGCTTGTCGCCTCGGCAAGCGGCGACGAATCGGAGTCGACCGGTGCGAACGACGCCGGCCCGTCGAACGAGCCGCTGGCGCCGCCCCCGCCGAAGTTGCCGCCGCCGCCCTCGAATGCAGGGGCGCAGTCACCCGACCCGCTCGGCACCAGCCCGGAAAGGTCGGGAATGTCCACGTAATCCTCCGCCTTGGTGCGCAGCCACAGCCACAGCAGCACGAGGAACACGCCATACGCCATCAGCAGCGCCAGCGGATAGCGCAGCGCCATGCTGGTCACGCCCAGCTCCAGCATGACGAAGGAGAACAGCAGGCCCGCCGCGCCGGTGAGACCGACGATCAGGCTCATCTGGATGCGAGGGAAGCTGTCCTGTTCGAGGCGCCGCTTGATGCGCAGGATGGCGTGGGAGCGGGTGAGGTGGAGGCGGCGGGGCATCTTGCGCAAGGTGTCACGCCCCATCGTTGACATCCTTGTAGGCGAGCATCCGAATCAGCTGCTGTTCCTTCGCATCGTCAAAGCCGCAGGTGTGAACCCACTCCTGGGGGTTCTCGTAGGTCCCGAACAGCATGTCCCACCAGGTGATGTCCCCGTAGTTGTTCTTGTGGCGGTTGTACTGGTGATGGATGCGATGCATCTCGGGGCGCTGGAAGAAGAACCCGATCCAGCGCGGCGTCTTGACATTGGTGTGATAGAAGAACTCGCCCAGCGCCGTGTACAGCGTGTAAATGGCGCCGGCCTCGAGTGACAACCCGAGGAAGGTGTAGACAAGCAGACTACCGATGATCGAGTTCACGATCATCTCGCCCGGGTGCTTGTAGAAGGACGTAATGACCTCGAGCCGCTGCGGGCTGTGGTGGATCTGGTGGAAGCCACGCCACAGAAAGTGGTATTCATGACGCCAGCGGTGCCACCAGTAGAAGACAAACGTGGCGATGAAGTAGGCGATCAGGCCGCCGACTGCCGGCGATACGTGCTGCGAAAGATGGAACACCGACGCCGAGGACAGCCAGCGCTCCCAGCTGACCCCCGCGAGCAGGATGACGCCGAGTTGGACGCCGTTGATCAGCAGCACCCGCAACGGCCAGGTGCGCACCTGCGGCAATGGCCAGCCGGGAACGATGCGCTCAAGAACGAAGCAGAAGGCGAATGCGGCGAGGATGGTGGTTAGCACTGTTGGCTACTCCGACTGGTCACATGCTGGATTGCAAGACCTGCAGACCTGACCCCGTTGCCTTGCGAGGCTGACCCCTTTGATTGCCTTTTTGACTCACAAGGTCGGCGTGTATTCCAGCCTTTCCTCGCGACCCATAAACGCAGTGGGCTGGTAGAAGTCTCTATTTTCTATATGTGTGGGGTCGAGGAGATCCCTTGGGTCAAGATGTTTAAGTATTCCATACTTTTCTACTAAGGGCTTGAAGCCGGCCTTCCCCTCACCCCACACGCCATTGTAAAAGAGCAGGCAAAGCTCATACGTAGACAATTGAGCACGAACAATATTCGCGTATATGGACTTGTCATGTTCAGATAGGTCGCTTCGATCTATGAACGTAAAGAGGTGGTACAACGAGCGAAAGTAGTGTCCAAGCTCTCCTCGCCTTTCTGAATAGAATTTCTGATAGGCAAGTTCGACACGTGCAACGGGGTCTGAACTGAGTGCCAGCTGATTGTATATGTTACGGAGATCAGCCTTAAACATCGTTTCGAAAGCTTCGCGGCCATTTGCAGTTCGGGCTTCCACCGTGTATCCCAGTACTTGTTGTTTTCGTGTGGCTTGGGAAACCAGCTCGCTTATTCTGCGCAACATCTGAAAGAATGTGTTCTCAAAATTCTGTTTGGACAGGGTCTCATTCTGAATATTTAGTGCCTCAGCAGACTTTGCCAGCTCATGTGTTGAAAGCTGCAATTCCCTGTTTTGGAGAAACAAAGTAGCGAGCAGTAACAGGAAAGCCAGGAACCCGAACAATGGATTCAGCACTCCCCCAACGAAGTCACCGAATTGTCCCCATGTCTCTTGGTCGGCTAGTTCTCCGTGGAAATTAAAGAAGTAGAGACCAAAAGCAGAAGCCAAGAATAGAAACGCAAATACCGGCCCGCCGATTGTTAGCCATCGAGGCAAATCTCTTGCCTGCATTTTTTCTGTTTCCTGCGCGGTAGTGCTAGTGTTTTTTCTCATTTATTTAGAAATAACAGCCAATGGGGACAAGCCATAATCAAAGGGGCCAGGTTGAACTGACCCGGGTATTTCGGACGCATCAATCAAGCACACCCTTCAACTGCTCGGCATCAAAGGGGCCCGGCATCAAAGGGGCCAGGGTCGGATTGATTTCACTGGCCGATGTCAGTGCGTAATTTCTTGAGGTCGCCACGTGCGGTGTTCGACCAGGCAAGATTCACGGCTGGTCGCCAAGCAACTCGCGCATGACTTCTTCATGGAGCAACACGCGACCTTCAGCGGCATCTTTCAATCCGGCCTCGATTTTTTGCCGCACATAAAATTCGTACATAAGATCGTCGAACGTCGCTGTATCCGGAAAATGCTTGATCAACTCGCGTGCCATTTCCTTGACTGACTGCATGGCGTGTCCTCCACGATAATCAACGCCTGAAGTTTACCCGCATCCCGGCGGGGCCGGGCTTGCTTGATGTCGCTTGCAGATCAGCCCGGCAACATCGCCAGGGAATCAAAGGGGCCAGGGTCGAATTGATTTCACGCCGCGTCCTGCTGGAGATCGGGCTTCACGTTCTTTCGGCGCTTGCGATCAGATGGAACCAGTTCGATTTTAAGCGTACATCCCACAGCCTCGGCATAGCGCTTGAGCGAAGCCACCGATGGCGCATGCTTGCCGGCAGACTCCAGGCGCGAGATGGCGCTTTTGGTGGTGCCCATGCGGCTGGCGACGGCTTCCTGCGTAAGCCCGGCGCGGGTGCGCGCGGCAAGCATTTCGTGGGCGAGGGCATATTCAAGCGCCAACGCTTCGTAGGCTTCGTTGAAGCCGCGGCGCTTGGACGCTTTTTCAAGCAGCGCCTTGTGATCGTGGCGCACGGGTTGGAATTTCAGGTCAGCCATTTTGTACCTCCTTCAATCGCTTGCGGGCGATTTTGACTTCGTGATCGGGCGTTTGCTGCGACTTCTTGATGAAGGCGTGTAGCACGATGACGCGCCGGCCCACGAGAAAACAATAAAATGCGCGGCCGATGCCCGAGCGGCCGCGGGGCCGCAATTCGAACAGGCCGTCGCCGAATGCGCGTGAATACGGCAGCTTCAGGTTGGGGCCATGTTCGATGAGCAATTCGACGATGCGTGCGTAATCCGCCAGTACGTCGACGGGCCAGGACTCGATTTCGGCCAGCACGCGTTGGTGGAAATATTCAACGGAAAAAGCCATGAGCGAAGGTTAGCAATAGTGCTAACATTCGTCAACGCTAAATAATGGCTAATGGCGCAGAACAAATGGAAACGCCCCGGTGATTCTGGAATCACCGGGGCGTTTCAGTGCAGCAAGGTCGTTACTTAGCTGGGCAGCATCGCCAACAACCCATTCAACCGCCGCACAAAACTCGCCGGATTGTCGAGCTGGCCGCCTTCTGCCAGCAGCGCCTGCTCGAACAGCAGGTTGGCCCAGTCGGCGAAGCGGTCCTCGTCGGTTTCGCTGTTGAGCCGGGTGACGAGCGCGTGGGCCGGGTTGATCTCCAGCGTGGGCTTGACGGTGGGTGCGGCCTGGCCGGCGGCCTTGAGCAGGCGTTCGAGGTTGGCGCTCATGTCGCCTTCGCCGGTGACGAGGCAGGCGGGCGAGTCGGTGAGGCGGTGGGTGACGCGCACGTCCTTGACGCGCTCGCCGAGCGTGGTTTTGATGCGCTCGACCAGCGGCTTCAGGTTGTCCTCCGCTTCCTTCTGCGCGGTCTTCTCGGCTTCGTCTTCGAGTTCGCCGAGGTCGAGGCCGCCCTTGGCGACGGACTTGAGTGGCTTGCCGTCGAACTCGTGCAGGTTGCCGGTCAGCCATTCGTCGACGCGGTCGGACAGCAGCAGGACTTCGATGCCTTTCTTGCGGAAGATTTCGAGGTGGGGGCTGTGCTGGGCTGCCGCAAAACTATCTGCCGTGATGTAGTAGATCGCGGTCTGGCCTTCCTTCATGCGGCCGATGTAGTCCTTGAGCGACACCACTTGCGCGTCGGTGTCGGTGTGGGTGGAGGCAAATCTGAGTAGCCCGGCGATCTTTTCCTTGTTGGCGAAGTCTTCGCCCGGGCCTTCCTTCAGCACGCGGCCGAAGGCGTTCCAGAACTCGACGTATTTCTCCGGCTGGTTCTCGGCCAGGTCTTCCAGCAGGCCGAGCACCTTCTTCACCGAGCTGGCCTTGATCGCGTCGATGTCGCGGCTCGACTGCAGGATTTCGCGCGAGACGTTGAGCGGCAGGTCGGCCGAGTCGATGACGCCGCGGACGAAGCGCAGGTATTGCGGCATCAGCTGCTCGGCGTCGTCCATGATGAAGACGCGGCGCACGTAGAGCTTGATGCCGTGGCGCTTCTCGCGGTCGTAGAGGTCGAACGGCGCGTGCGAGGGCACGTAGAGCAGCGAGATGTATTCCTGCTTGCCCTCGACGCGGTTGTGCGACCAGGCAAGCGGCGGCTCGAAGTCGTGGGCGACGTGCTTGTAGAACTCGTTGTACTCGTCGTCGGTGACGTCCTTCTTGGCGCGCGCCCACAGGGCGGAGGCCTTGTTGACGGTCTCGTCCTCGTCGGTGGGCGTTTCCACGCCGTCCTTCCATTCGCTCTTCTTCATCACGATGGGGAGGGTGATGTGGTCGGAATAGGTGCGGATGACCGATTTGATCTTCCAGTCGGAGAGGAATTCGTCCTCGCCTTCGCGCAGATGCAGCACGATCTCGGTGCCGCGGCCGGGCTTCTCCACGGTTTCCAGCGTGTAGTCGCCGGCGCCTTCGGATTCCCAGCGCACGCCGTGCTCGGCGGTGAGGCCGGCGCGGCGGGTGGTGAGCGTCACACGGTCGGCGACGATGAAGGCGGAGTAGAAGCCGACGCCGAACTGGCCGATCAGCGCGGCGTCCTTCTTCTGGTCGCCTGAGAGCTGGCTGAAGAACTCGCGGGTGCCGGATTTTGCAATCGTGCCGATGTGCTCGATGACTTCCTGCCGGCTCATGCCGATGCCGTTGTCGGAGATCGTCAGCGTGCGCGCTTCGCGGTCGAAGGCGATGCGGATCTTGAGCTCGGGGTCGTTTTCATACAGCGCGGAATCCGACAGGCCCTCGAAGCGCAACTTGTCGGCGGCGTCGGAGGCGTTGGAAATCAGTTCACGCAGGAAGATGTCCTTGTTGGAATACAAGGAATGGATCATCAGCTGCAACAGCTGTTTGACTTCGGCCTGAAAGCCCAGGGTTTCTTTGGTGGTGGCGGACATGCCTTTATCTCCCGTCAATTACAAACAAGGTGAACGGCAAATGGGGGCGGGGGAGGCGGGTTTCAATACCCCGCACGCGACGCGCCAATTCAGGGAACGGGGATCGCCTCCTGGCCGATGACCTCGATGCTGGGCGAGTAGCGGTAGCGGGTGTCGAGCCGACCGTCCTTGTCGGTGTCGACGTCTGCCGACTGCAGTGAACTGAGTCGATAGTGCTCAACCCGGAGGGGCAGCCCGGTGTACGGGTTGAGGTAATCCACGCGGGCCAGCACGCCGTGGCGGTAGGAGGACCTCACGTCGACGAGGGTGTCGCCGTCGGTGTCGGACTCGCCGGATTCGATGTTGCCCGCGCGAAAGCGGTATTGCGTTTCGAAGACGCCGTCGAAATCCTCGTCTGCCTCGGCGGATTCGATGCCGCCCTGCTTGTCGGCGGTTTCCACGTAGTCGGTTTTGCCGTCGAGGTTGCGGTCGACCCTGGTCCCGAGGAAGTTGCCGCTCGGCGAATAGCGCCACGCGACATCGAGCTTGCCGTCGTGGTTGTAGTCGATTCCATCGCTGTTCACGGGTGCGCGCAGGAAGAAATACGCGCCCGCCACGCCGATCAGGACGCCGGCCAGCATGGATCGGAATCCACCTGCGCGTGGCGCGGCGGGCGGCGCGATCGGGGCCGGGACCTCCGTCGCTTCCCAGCGCTGGATGACGGCTCGCGCACGCTCGTAGTCATCTTCGCCGACGACCAGCCGAACCAGTCCGCTGGCCGGAAGCTCGCCAACGGCGCCCTGGAGATAGGCACCATCCACCCGTGCCTGGATGCCCTCCTGCAGCAGGAGGTCGTGAAGCATGTGGGCTTCGAGTGCGTTCGACGGTTCGTAGAGGGTTTTCATGGGTCGCTGTCGAAAAGGCAGGGAGCCCAAGCATAACCGTGGCCAGGACTATTTTTGCATGGACAGCAGCGCCAGCAGCTCGGTCTGCGCGCAGTAGGCCTTGGCGCCGCGCTTGTTGCGGCGGCGGTAGCTGCCGTCTGGCTGCATGTCCCAGGCCTGGACGTTGTCGCGCAGATAGGGCTTGAGGCCCTCGGTGATGACGCGCTTCTTCAGCTTGGGGTTGAGGACGGGGAAGCCGGTCTCGATGCGGCGGAAGAAGTTGCGGTCCATCCAGTCGGCCGACGACAGGTACACTTTTTCGTCGCCGCCGTTCTTGAAGTAGAAGATGCGCGTGTGTTCGAGGAAGCGGCCGACGATGGAGCGCACGCGGATGTTCTCGGACAGGCCGGCGATGCCGGGACGTAGCGCGCACACGCCGCGCACGACGAGGTCGATCTTCACGCCGGCCTGGCTGGCGGCGTAGAGCGCGTCGATCACCTGCGGTTCCAGCAGCGCGTTCATCTTGGCGACGATGGCGGCGGGCTTGCCGGCGGCGGCGAGCGCGGCTTCGTGGTTGATGGCGGCGACGACCTCGCTGTGCAGGGTGAACGGCGACTGCCACAGGCGCTTCAGCCTGCCGGCCTTGCCCAGCCCGGTGATCTGGGTGAACAGGCTGCCGACGTCGGCGGTCATCGCCTCGTCGCAGGTCAGGAGGCCGAAGTCGGTGTACATGCGGGCGGTGCGCGCGTGGTAGTTGCCGGTGCCGAGGTGGGCATAGCGGCGCAGTTCGCCTTCCTCGCGGCGGATGACCAGCGC
>JAJZPR010000038.1 GCA_021847835.1 Pseudomonadota bacterium | reverse complement strand
TGCCTTTTGCCTTTTGCCTTTTGCCTTTTGCCTTTTGCCTTTTGCCTTTTGCCTTTTGCCTTTTGCCTTTTGCCTTTTGCCTTTTGCCTTTTGCCTTTTGCCTTTTGCCTTTTGCCTTTTGCCTTTTCCTTGCCCCTTACGCCGCCCAGCCCGCGACCATGATCAGCAAAGCCAGCACCAGCCACACCGCAAGCCCGCGCCAGATCATGCTGCTGGCGCTGTCGATGTGATCGGCATCGGGGTCGTCGCCGAGGCCGATTTCGCCGCATTCCTGGCGCTGCCCGCCCTCTGCGGGGAACTGGCCCAGTTTCACGCCCATCGCGCCGGCGCCGGCAGCCAGGGCCACGCCATCCTCCTCATCGGGCCAGGCATGTCTCTGGCTGCGCCAGCAATACATGGCGTCCTCGAAATTGCCGGCCACCGCATAGGTCAGCGCAGTCAGCCGAACCGGCGCCCAGTTGAGCACATGAAAGGCCTTTGCGGCCGCGCCGGCAAATTGCGGCGTGGCCCCGCGCCAGCGCAAGGAAAGCACCGAGGCGATGCGGAACAGCACCGCGCCTGCCGGGCCCAGCAGCATGAACCAGAACAGCACGCCGAAAGTCTGCCGGTGGCTGTGCAGGAGCAGTTGCTCGATGACGGCGGAGGCGAGTTCGCGCGCGCCAAGCCCGCCTGCATCTCCGCCGCGCCAGTCCTGCAACAGCGCGCGCGCTTCCTCCAGCCGGCCGGCGCGCAATTTGGCGGCGATGTCATCCGCAATGCTGCTGTAATACTTGAGGCCCATGGTGAGATACAGCACGCCCACGCTGAATGCCCAGCCCAGCAGGGAATTGAGATCGGACATCCATGCCTGCGCCAGCAAGACGACCAGCACGATCGGCAGCGCGGCGGCGCACCAGGCGATCACTCCATGCAGCGACTCGCCGCCATCCAGCTTGTCGCGCAAGAAGGCAGCGAAGCGGGCGAAGTATTCGAAATGCGCGAGCGGCTTGCGGAGCGGGTAAAAATGCTCCAGCGCGAGCACGCCAAGCAGACTGAAAAAGATCATGGCGCCGCGATCTCCACGGTCAGTTCACCGACGCGTGCCGGCGTGCCGGAAGGCCGGTAGATTTCCACCGCCGGCAGGGTGATATCGCGGCCCGACGGCGCCAGATGATCGGCCAGCGCCTGATAGGCCTTGCTCGGCGCCAGCGCCACCGCCGCGCGCACCGTGGCCGCCAGCACCCTGCGGCGCGGGATGATTTCGCTTTTCAGGTCGGCGGGCAGCCTTGCATCCTGGGGAATGCGGTAGCCGGTCTTCGCGCGCTGCTCGCCCTTGGCCGTCCTGCGCGGATCGGTGAGCAGCACGGTGACGGTGTCGCCCGGCGCGATGCCGGCCTGCCGCAGCAGCCTGAATACCCTGTCCTGGGTCTTGGGCAGCTTGCCGAGCTCGCCCTCGTGTTCGAGGTAGGCGTAAAAATGCGGCCCCGATTCCGCTTCGCTGACGACCGCCCTGTTGAACCCGCCCCACCACCAATACACCGCCAGCAAGGGCAGCACGAAGGCCGCAATGAACGCCGGCCACTGTTTCCTGATCAAAGCCATATCTCCTTTGCCTTCGAAGATAACATACGCGCCTTATAATTTGTTTTTGCCCGATATCCTCGCTGCACCGGAGAAAGCCATGCTAAGAATCCTGTCGCTGGTCATCATGCTCGGCCTGACCGGCCTGTCCCACGCCCTCGACAACAGCGCCACCATTCCCATGAAGGCAGTCAAGGTGGGCAAGCACAGCTATTACATCGAGGGCCGCTCGGGCCCCGCCACCAGCGAAAACCAGGGCTTCATGTCGAACGCCGGCTTCGTCGTCACGCGCGAAGGCGTGGTGGTGTTCGACTCGCTGGGCACGGTGCCGCTCGCCAAGAAAATGCTCGGCCTCATCCGCAAAATCACGCCCCAGCCGATCAAGCGGGTGATCGTCAGCCACTACCACGCCGACCACTTTTACGGCCTCCAGGTTTTCAAGGAACAGGGCGCGGAAATCTGGGCGCACAAGAACGCCCAGGGCCTCACCAGGACCGAAGCCGCAATGGAACGGCTGGAACAGCGCAAGCAGGAACTGTTTCCCTGGGTGGATGAAAACACGCGCTTCGTCGAGCCCGACCTCCATCTTGAAGGCGATACCGATTTCGTGCTGGGCGGCGTGCATTTCGGCATCCGCCACGTCGGTCCGGCGCACAGTGCGGAGGATCTGGCGATGTTCGTGAAGGAGGACGGCGTACTGTACGCGGGCGATCTGGTGTTCAAGGGCCGCGTGCCATTTGTCGGCGATGCCGATTCCAGAGCCTGGCTGGGCTCGCTCGACAAGCTGACCGCGATGAGGCCGCGCGTGATGGTACCCGGCCACGGTTCGGTCAGCCGCGCGCCGGCAAAGGACCTGGCGCTGACGCGCAATTATCTGACCTATCTGCGCAGCGAAATCGGCAAGGCCGTGGCCGAGATGGAACCGTTCGAGGAGGCCTACGCGCGCATCGACTGGTCGCGCTTCAGCAGGCTGCCCGCGTTCGAGGCGGCCAACCGCCCGAATGCCTACAACACCTACCTGCTGATGGAGCGCGAATCGCTGGCCCGCTGACCGGCCTGCCCTCAGGCCGGGCGGCAGCAGGAATCAGGATTGACGGCGGCGCCTACGCAACGGGACGCTCGTCCATCTCGGCCCGCACGGATTCGAGCGCGTCCTTCAGGGTTTCCTCCGCGAGGCCGTTCAACTGCTCGGCCAGCATCTCGGCGGCATCGATGGTGTCTTCGTCATCGGGCAGGGTGTCGCTGTCCAGGTTGGCCACCAGCACCGCCGCCGCACCCACGGCCTGCAGCAGACGCTGGCGCTCGACCATGAGCATTTCGACTTCCTTGCGCAACAGATGAATCTCGTCATCCCTCAGTTCGTGTACAGGCATGGTCTCCTCCAATGCGACATGTCTGCCCGAAGTGTACCCACAAGCGCGGCATGCCGGAATACCCGGCAAGGAATGGCTCATCATTCCTTCGCGGAGGGATAATGGCATTTTCAAGAATTCTCCCCGCATGACTGTTCCTTCCTGCCTGTTTCCCGAGATCACCCCGCACCGCCACGGCTTCCTCGAACCGGGCGGCGTGCACCGCATCTACTGGGAAGAAAGCGGCAACCCGGCGGGCATGCCGGTGCTGTTCCTGCATGGCGGCCCCGGCTCGGGCACTTCACCCATGCAGAGAAGATTCTTCGACCCGGCCTATTACCGCATCATCCTGTTCGACCAGCGCGGCGCCGGCAAATCCACGCCCTACGCCGAACTTGCCGACAACACCACGCCGCACCTCATCGCCGATATCGAACTGCTGCGGCGCACGCTGGGCATAGACAAGTGGCTGGTGTTCGGCGGCTCCTGGGGCTCCACGCTGGCGCTGGCCTACGGCGAAGCGCACCCCGAGTCCTGCCTTGGCTTCGTGCTGCGCGGCATTTTCCTGTGCCGCAAAAGCGAGATCGACTGGTTCCTCTACGGCATGCGCGCGCTGTTCCCCGAGGCCTGGCGCGATTTCGCCGGCGCCGTTCCGGAACACGAACGCGGCGACCTGCTCGCCGCCTACCACGCGCGCCTCACCCACCCCGACCCTGCCGTACACATGCCGGCTGCGCGCGCCTGGGGCCATTACGAGGCCGCCTGCTCCGCGCTGCTGCCGAACGCGGCGCTCATCAGCAGCTTCGAGTCGGATGCGGTCGCGCTGTCGCTCGCGCGCATCGAGGCGCATTATTTCCTGCATGACATCTTCCTGCCCGAGAACGGCCTGCTCGACAACCTGCACAGGATCCGCCACCTCCCCGCCGTCATCGTGCAGGGCCGCTACGACGCGGTCTGCCCCGTCGTCACCGCCGACGAACTGGCGCGCGCCTGGCCGGAAGCGTTCTATGAAGTGATTCCCGATGCAGGCCATTCCGCCTTCGAGCCCGGCATCGCCCAGGCCCTGGTCAGTGCGACCAATGCCTTCAAGGACATACTGGGGACGGTTGCCGGAACTGAAAGCACGATCGCTGCTGCCAAGCCCAAGCGACGCTGCGCACCGGCGAAGAAAAAAGCACAATGAAAACCGCAAACCAAGCCACAGAGGACACAGAGCGCACAGAGAAAGGCCGGATTTTCATACGGCCATCTGGCGGTACCGGGCAAGTTGTTTTCTCTCTGTGGCCTCTGTGTCCTCTGTGGCTGGTTGTTTTTTAAAATAATCCCATGCCCCTCTCCCCTTATACCTTCGACGCCACTGCGGAAAACTTCCAGCGCCTGGTGCTGGAAAACTCCCACCGCGGGCTGGTGCTGGTGCATTTCTGGACGCCCAAGGCCGGCCCCTGCATGATCCTGATGCCGCGCCTGGTCAAGCTCGCCACGGAATACGGCGGCAAGTTCCTGCTGGTGATGCTGAACACCGACGAACTCGGTGCCTTGGCGCGCCGCCTCGGCGTGACCAGCGTGCCCACGGTCAAGTTCTTCCGCCGCGGCGAAGTGGTGGAGACCGTGCACGGCGCCGAGTCCGAGAACCATTTCCGCCAGCTGCTCGACCGTTTCATCCTGCGCGACAGCGCCAACCTGTACGCGCAAGGCCTTGCGGCATGGCAGCGCAGCCAGACCGAAGACGCCAGGCGCATGCTCGCCGCCGCGGCCGTCGACGAGCCCGGCAATCCGGTCATCCCGCGCGACCTCGCCAAGTTGCTGTGGTCGGACGGCGAACACGAACAGGCCTTGCACCTGCTGGAAAGCCTCCCGGCCGAACTGCGCACGCATCCGGAAATTTCCAGCCTGTATGCGCATTTCGCATTGGCCAGCGCTGCCGAAAACGAGCAGTCCGACACCGAAGCGCTTGCTGCCGACGCCGACAATGCCGAAACCCGTTTCCGGCTTGCCGCCCTGCAGCTGGTTCGGGACGACGACATGGCTTCGGCGCTCGACACGCTGGACAAGCTCGATGCCGATCATCCGCAGTATCGCAACGGCCTGCCGCGCCAGGCGCTGCTTGCCCTCTTCGAGCTGCTCGGGCCCGAGCATGCCCTCACCCGCGAATACCGGGGCCGCCTGTCCAGACGACTGAGTTGAACGGTTTCGCGCACCCCGCGTTCGAGCCCTACCGCGATCTTCTTCGCCATTTGCAGGGAAGAAACGGTCTCGCTGCGCTGAACGAGCTCTCGGAACGACTGGATGTCCGCCACGCGCACAGCGGCAGGCCCCTGCGCTTTTCGGCCCCGCCGGCCGCCTTTTCGGCAGCGCAATACGAGCAGTCCATCGCCGCCACGGGCAGTGTGCCCACGCGCGAAGGCTGCCTGCACGATTTCCTCAACGCCTTGGTCTGGCTGCGTTTTCCGCAGTTGAAGTCTGCGCTCAATCTGCGCCATTGCCAGGCGCTGGCGCAAGCGCCAGCGGAACACAGGCAGCGCGGCAGGCTGCGCGATGCGCTCACCCTGCTGGACGAAAGCGGCATGCTCGTCAGCGCCTCAAGATTCGAGCTGCTGGAACAACTGCGAGGAAAACGCTGGGTGGAACTGTTCTGGGAGGCGCGGCAGGAAGTCATGCAGCACATGCGCTTCCTCGTCGTCGGCCACGGCCTGCTGGAAAAATGCCTGGCGCCGTTTCCCGGCATGACCGCGAAGTGCCTGCTGCTGCCCACGCCAGAAACCGGCCTCTCCTCGCTCGACGGGCTTTCGGCGGCGGCCGTGCTCGGCGCGGAAACCCTGGAACTGCCGCCGCTGCCGGTGCAGGGCATACCCGGCTGGGACGCCAACGGCAATCCTGACTACTACCGGAACACGGCGATATTCAGGCCGCCGCGCACGCCTTGAATCCCCTCACGAAGCGGAAGCGGTTTCTTTCAGCCAGGCCTCGGCCTGCTCGATGTCATCGAACAGTTCGATGTCGGCATCGACGAACTGCCGGTTGATCCAGGCGCTCCAGGCGATCCATTCGTTGCCGGTGAGAATGGCGACGCGGTCGAAGTCGTTGGCGTGCTCGCGCGAGAACCTGATTTCCTCCCAGGCGACATCGACGCTGAAGGAAAGCATGTCGCGCAAATCGATGAGCAGGTTCACCACCCCCTGGAACTTGATGCCGTAAAGCACCGCTTCCTCGAACTCCTTGTAATCCTCCAGGGTAAAACGGCCCAGCACCGACATGCTGACGATGTTGTCCTTGACGTTGATGGCGATCATGAACAGGTGCTCCTCATGCTTGTTGATGCTGTAAATATAGCTTTAAATCAGTTGTCAGTAACTGCAAAGCGGAAGTGACTGAAAACCGATAACTTAAAACTGACAACTGTTTTGTTCATTCCTCCACCGCCACGCCACGGCTGGCCCATACGCCGATCAGCCCCGCCAGCACGATCAGCAGCATGCCCGCCCAGGCGACGAGCGGCAGTCGGTCGCCGAAGACGAGTACGCCATAAAGCGCGGCGAAACCCACGGTCGAATAGGCCAGTGCTCCCACGGCCAGGGTATGACCCAGGCGGTAGGCGCGGGTCATGGCCAGTTGCGCCAGCGTGGCGGTCGCGCCCATGGCGAGCAAGAGGGGGACATCCGTGATCCGGGGCATGACGAAGCCCGTGCCCGCCATCCAGATGCCGCCGCCCAGCGTGGCGATCAGGGTGAAGTAGAACACCACCCGCCACTCCGGCTCGCCTTCCCGGCCCAGGGCGCGCACATTGAGATAGGCCACCGCCGCAAACACGCCGGACAAGAGGCCGGCCAGCCTGGCGAACATGTCCTGCCCGCCCCAGCCCGGTTGCAACAGCAAGATCACGCCGACAAAGCCGATCACCACGGCAGCCGTCAGCCCGCGGCCGTGCCTTTCCTTCAGCCACCATGCGGTAATCACGGCCAGGAACAGCGGCGAGGTGTAGTTGAGCGTAATCGCAGTCGGCAAAGGCAGATGCGCGATGCCGTAGAAGAACATCACCAGCGCGAAGAAGCCGGCGAGGCCGCGCCGGACATGGCTCGCCGCGTGCCGGGTGACGAGCGGCGCCAGCCATTGCCGGGTCGTGGCCACGATCACGATATAGATGGACACAAAGCCGAACAGCGAACGGTAGAACACCAGTTCAGGAGAACTGAAGCGCACCGAGGCCAGCTTGACCAGCACGCCCATGAGCGCGAACAGGAAACCTGCGACCAGCATCCAGGTGGATTTCATCTGAGAATTGTTGAGGCGCGGAGAAATTTACTGTCGGCGAGGTTAAGGGAGGGACAGGAGGAAAACCAGACCTCCCTCTCTTACCCTCCCGCACCTCCCTGCAATGCTTCAGTTTTTCCGCATCAGGCTTTATTTCAAATGCGGCTGGATCTGCTTGCGCAGGAACTCGTGGAAATGCACCATGCCGTCCTCCATGGGCGACTGGTAGGGGCCTTCCTCGCTGATGCCCTGCTTGTACAGGGCACGGCGGCCATCGTGCATGCGCTGGGCGATTTCGTGGTCCTCCACCGCGGTTTCCATGTAGGCGGCCTGCTCGGCCTCCACATACTCGCGCTCGAACAGCGCGATGTCTTCCGGATAGTAGAACTCGACGATGTTGGCCATGGACTCGATGCCGGTCGGCCATACGCTCGACACCACCAGCACGTGCGGGTACCACTCGACCATGATGTTGGGGTAATAGGTCAGCCAGATCGCGCCGTGCGCGGGCTTCTTGCCCTCGCCGTAGCGCAGCACCTGCTCCTGCCATTTCCGGTAGGTCGGCGAGCCGAATTTTTTCCCGAACGCATTGGCCAGGCCCACGGTCTGCACCGAATACCAGTCGCCGTACTGCCACCTGAGATCGTCGCAGGTGACGAAGTTGCCCAGCCCCGGATGGAAGGGCTCGACGTGGTAGTCCTCGAGGTACACCTCGATGAAGGTCTTCCAGTTGTAGGGCACGTGGTCGACCGTCACGCGGTCGAGCATGTAGCCGGCAAAATCGAGATCCGCGGCCACGCCCATGCCGGCCAGATCGGCACGCACGTCGCGCGGGCCGTTGAACAGCAGGCCGTTCCAATTCTGCAGCACAGAGCGGGACAAATTCATGCAGGGATTGCCGGGGAAATGCGGCGCCCCCAGCAGCGTGCCCTGCGCGTCGTAGGTCCAGCGGTGGACGGGACAGACGATATTGTCGGCCGGCAGCTTGCCGCGGCCGTTCAGCATGATGGCCTGGCGGTGGCGGCACACATTGGACAGCATCTCGATGCCGTTGGCGTTGTTGACCAGCACCCTCGCACCCTCGAAGCGCTCGAGCGCGTGATAGTCGCCTCTTTCGGGCACCATCAGCGCGTGGCCGACATAGCCGGGGCCGTTGTCGAACAGCAGCTTCTTTTCGAGTTCGAAAATCCCCGGATCGAAATACCACGACACCGGCAGTTGAGGCGTTGTTGTTGACAGCGCCGAAACAGAATCAGCGAGATTGCTCATCCCAACCCACCCTATTCCAGTGCCACACTCTAGAAAGCAGGCAAAGAAAACAAAAACCCCCGACACCCGGCGGACTGTCTGTTCAGTCCGCCCAATGAACCGGAGGTTCCCTATTCCCCACTTGGGGATGGGGAAGATAACACGGCCGCCCGACCAAGGCAAAGACTTTTCGCCGGATCAACAACCGCCAGCCCGGGTCGTTTGCAGACTCCCCGCCCGGCTTTTGTTAAAGTTACGCGTTTCTCGCATCGCTTTTACGTCCATGGCCAAAGCCACCGCCCCCAAGGATTTCGAATCCGCCCTCGCCGAACTGGAAAAAATCGTCGCCCAGATGGAGTCCGGCAAACTGAGCCTGGAGGATTCGCTCACCGCCTACGAGCGTGGCGCCGCCCTGCTCAATTACTGCCGCGAGGCGCTCGCGCGCGCTGAGCAGCAGGTCGAGGCCCTGGAAAACGGCGTGATGAAGCCTTTCTTGAGCAACGCCGATGAGTGATTTCCAGGCCTGGATGGCCGCCCAGCAGGCGCGCGTCGAAACCGCCTTGACCGAGGCCCTGCCCGAGGCAAGGCACGCCCCGCAGCGCCTGCACGACGCCATGCGCTATGCCGTGCTGGGCGGCGGCAAGCGCGTGCGTCCGCTGCTGGCCTTCGCCGCCGGCGAACTCGCCCAGGCCGACCCGCTGCGCGTGACCCGGGCCGCCATCGCGGTCGAGATGATCCACGCCTACTCGCTGGTGCACGACGACATGCCGGCCATGGACAACGACGTGCTGCGGCGCGGCAAGCCAACGGTGCATGTGGAATTCGACGAGGCCACCGCCCTGCTGGCGGGCGATGCGTTGCAAAGCCTGGCCTTCGAGGCGCTGGCGCAGCCCGGGCTCGCCGACGATGCCGCCGTCCAGTTGAACATGTTGAACATTCTCGCCGCGGCTTCCGGTTCGCGCGGCATGGCCGGCGGCCAGGCCATCGATCTCGAATCCGTGGGCAAGCCGCTGGAGCTGCCGGAGCTCGAATTCATGCACATCCTCAAGACCGGCGCGCTGATCCGCGCCTCGGTCAACCTGGGCGCGCTGTGCGGCAAGCCCATGAGCGAAGCCGACATGAAGAACCTGGACCACTACGCAAAATGTGTCGGCCTCGCCTTCCAGGTGGTGGACGACGTGCTCGATGCCGAAGCCTCCACCGCCACCCTGGGCAAGACCGCAGGCAAGGATGCCGCCAGCAACAAGCCCACCTACGTCAGCCTGCTCGGACTTGCCGAAGCCCGCCAATTGGCCGGCGAACTGCGCGCCGATGCGCATGCCGCCCTCGCCGGCTTCGGTGAGGAAGCCGCACGCCTGCGCCAGCTGGCCGACTACATCGTGCTGCGCGAATTTTGATCGGAAGTCCTGATTTGACCCTGCTCGACACCATCCACACCCCCGCCGACCTGCGCCAGCTGGACGGCAGACAGCTGAAACAGCTGGCCGACGAAGTCCGTGCCTTCCTGCTCGATTCGGTTTCGCATACCGGCGGACACCTGTCGTCCAACCTCGGCGCCGTGGAGCTCACCGTCGCCCTGCACTACGTCTACGACACTCCGGCCGACCGCATCGTGTGGGACGTAGGGCACCAGACCTACGCGCACAAGATCCTCACCGGCCGCAAGGACGCCATGGCCGGCCTCAGGCGCGGCGGAGGCATCGCCGGCTTCCCGCGCCGCGAGGAAAGCGAATACGACGCCTTCGGCACCGGCCATTCCAGCACCTCGATTTCCGCCGCGCTGGGCATGGCCGAGGCCTTCCGCCAGAACGGTTCGGAACACCGCGCCATCGCCGTCATCGGCGACGGCGCCATGACCGCAGGCATGGCCTTCGAGGCCTTGAACAACGCCGGCGCCACCGAACTCCCCTTGCTGGTCGTGCTGAACGACAACGACATGTCGATCTCGCCGCCGGTGGGTGCGCTCAACAATTACCTCGCCAGGCTCATGTCCGGCCAGTTCTACGCCAAGGCCAAGAAGGCCGGCGACGCGATGCTGTCGAGAATGCCGCCCATCCGCGAGCTGGCCAAGCGCGCCGAGGAGCACATGAAGGGCATGCTCGTGCCCGGCACGCTGTTCGAGGAAATGGGCTTCAACTACATCGGCCCCATCGATGGTCACGACCTCGACGTGCTGGTGGAAACCCTCAGGAACATCCGCAAGCTCGACGGCCCGCAGTTCCTGCACGTGGTCACCAAAAAGGGCAAGGGCTACGAGCCGGCCGAGGCCAACCCCTGCCTGTACCACGGCGTCACACCTTTCGACACCGAAGCCGGCATCGCCGAAAAGACGGGCGGCAAGCCCAGCTACACGCAAATTTTCGGCGACTGGCTGTGCGACATGGCGGCGCAGGATCAGCGCCTGCTCGGCATCACTCCCGCCATGCGCGAAGGCTCCGGCCTGGTGAAGTTTTCCGAGCAGTATCCCGAACGCTATTTCGACGTCGGCATCGCCGAGCAGCACGCGCTGACCTTCGCCGCGGGCCTCGCCTGCGAGGGTGAAAAACCCGTGGTCGCGATCTACTCGACCTTCCTGCAGCGCGCCTACGACCAACTGATCCACGACATCGCCCTGCAGAACCTGGACGTCACGCTCGCCATCGACCGCGCCGGCCCGGTCGGCGCGGACGGGGCGACCCATGCCGGCAGCTTCGACCTCAGTTTCCTGCGCTGCGTGCCCAACATGGTGATCGCCGCACCGTCGGACGAGAACGAATGCCGCCGCTTGCTCACCACGGCTTTCCTGCACGACGGCCCTGCCGCCGTGCGCTACCCGCGCGGCGGCGGGCCGGGCGCCGCACTGGATGCCGGCCTGGAGCCCCTGCCCATGGGGAAGAGCGTCACCCGGCGCGAAGGGCGCAAGATCGCTTTCCTCGCCTTCGGCACGGTGCTGGCCGAATGCCTGAAGGCCGCCGAGGAACTGGATGCGACGGTGGTGGACATGCGCTTCGTGAAGCCGCTGGACGTGGCCCGCATCCTGGAACTGGCGCGCACCCACGAGCTGCTGGTGACGGCGGAGGAAAATGCCGTCATGGGCGGCGCCGGTTCGGCCGTTTCCGAGTGCCTGGCCGCGCACAATGCGCTGGTGCGGGTGCTGCATTGCGGCCTGCCCGACCGCTTCCTGGAGCAGGACACCCAGGAAAACCAGAGGCTGCTTGGCGGCCTGGACGCCTCCAGCCTGGTCGCCAAAGCCCGAAAAGCATTATCCGAGTAGTTTACTCAGGTATTCTGACAGTTTATACTTGGTCTAAATCGCCTGCCGGATACAGGCCCGCTCCGACCGCTTTCCAAGGAATTACCATGAATGAATGCACCGACGCCGTCTGCATGCCGGACGTGCAAAGCTCCAAAGACACCCGCCAGATCGCCATCGACAAGGTCGGCATCAAGTCCATCCGCCACCCTGTCAAAGTGGCCGACAAGGCTGGCGGCGTGCAGCATACGGTTGCCACCTTCAACATGTACGTCTACCTGCCCCACCACTTCAAGGGCACGCACATGTCGCGCTTCGTCGAGATCCTCAACACCCGCGAGCGCGAAATCTCGGTGGAGAACTTCGAGTCCATGCTGCGCCACATGGTCGAGCGTCTCGAGGCCGAATCCGGCCACATCGAGATGACCTTCCCCTACTTCATCAACAAGTCCGCCCCCGTTTCCGGCGTGCAGAGCATGATCGACTACGAGGTCACCCTGATCGGCGAAATCGACAAGGGCGCCTACCGCCACACCACCAAGGTCGTGGTGCCGGTGACCTCGCTGTGCCCCTGTTCCAAGAAGATTTCCGACTACGGCGCCCACAACCAGCGCTCGCACGTCACCGTCACCGCCCGCACCAACGGCTTTCTGTGGATCGAGGACCTGGTCAGGAAAATCGAGGAACAAGCCTCCTGCGAGCTGTTCGGCCTCCTGAAGCGCCCCGACGAGAAATACGTCACCGAGCGCGCCTACGACAATCCCAAGTTCGTGGAGGACATCGTGCGCGACGTCGCCGCCGCCATGAACGCCGAGCCGCTGATCGACGCCTACATCGTGGAGGCGGAAAACTTTGAAAGCATCCACAACCACAGCGCCTACGCCCTGATCGAACGGGACAAGCTGAGCGCGGCCTGAAAAAACTTCAAGCCACAGAGTACACAGAGGGAAAAGCCAAGGCGTTCAGGCTTGCGGTAACGCAAGCCTGGCCGACGTCAGTGAGCCCTTGGGCCTGATTTTCTTTTCTCTGTGTTCTCTGTGCCCTCTGTGGCTGGTTTCCGCTTTAAAGGTTTGCGCAGAATTAAAACATTTGCTTGAATGGCAGAATGGACTCGCCGCTGAACACCAAGAGACGCCTGTACGAACAGCTCGCGCGCGTCGCCAAGGCGCTGGCCCAGCCCGGCCGGCTGGAACTGATCGAGGCGCTGGGCCAGGGCCCGCGCAGCGTGGATGCGCTGGCCCAGGCCAGCGGCATGTCGGTGGCCAACACCTCCCACCACCTGCAGACCCTGCGCGACGGCGGCCTGGTGGTTTCGCGGCGCGAAGGCCTGCAGGTGATCTACAGCCTGAGCGACCCCGACATCCCCAAGCTCATGTCCTGCATGCGCAACGTGGCGGAACGCCAGATAGCCGAGGTCGAACGCATCGTGCGCGAAAACTTCAGCAGCCGCGACGGCCTCACGCCCGTGAAGCGCGAGGAACTGCTGAAGCTGGTCAAGAAAGGCGAGGCCATGGTCATCGACGTGCGCCCGCCCGAGGAATTCGCGGCCGGCCACATCCCCGGCGCAGTCAACGTGCCGCTCGACACGCTGCCGAAGCGCCTGAAGACGCTGCCCAGGGAGCAGGAAATCATCGCCTACTGTCGCGGCCCCTACTGCATGATCGCCCTGGATGCGGTGGAAGCTTTGCGCAAGAAAGGCTTCCGCGCGCGCAGGCTGGAAGAAGGCTTTCCCGAATGGAAGGCCGACCGGCTGCCGGTGGAAGAAAGCAAGTAAGCGCGGCGCGATCGGGACGGCCCGGCCGCGCCGCGAGCTTCGCTACTTCACGTCCTTGATGGCTTCCTTCAGGGCGTCATGCCTGGGCTTGATTTCCATCAGGCGCCCGCTTTGCGCATGGGTCGGCACGCCTTCGATATCCATCACGCCCTGCAACTCCGTATAGCTGGTCATGCCGTTCCCCGACCCGCCATCCTCGGTGAGCAGTTCGTCACCCCAGTACACGGCAGGCGCCTTGGCGCCGGGAC
The DNA here is from genome assembly GCA_021847835.1 of Pseudomonadota bacterium. Lineage (GTDB taxonomy): Bacteria > Pseudomonadota > Gammaproteobacteria > Burkholderiales > Thiobacillaceae > UBA6918. The sequence continues at coordinate 11,709 of JAJZPR010000038.1, read as the reverse complement.
CAGCCAGCGCGTGGGGAATGATCTGGATGGGAATCCGGTAGACGTTCGCAAGTTCCGCGGCCACCTGCATGTTGTTGTTGCAGCGCACGCCGGGCGCATCGCGGTTGATCAGGGTGAGCACCTTCTGCCCCCCGATCTTGGTGCTGCCGGGCGGCCCCGCCCAAACATCGGTTGCGGTCCCCAGGGGAACGAGAATCAGCGCGAAAACTGCGGCCAGTCGAAAAGAACGATGCGGATTCATGAGTCATATCTCCTTCTAAATTGCCGGTGAAACGAACATTCAATGCCGGAAAATCGCATGTGGCGTGCCGTAGCTGCCACACCCTGACAGCACCCCGAACCGACTTTCCCCCCGGCCGGACATTTCTCGGGGCGGACTGAGTAGCGGCCCCAGACCATTTCCGGATCCGACGCACAGCCATTCCGCCGCAAGACTTGACATGCCAACCTTCGCTCATTATAAAACAACTATTCAAATGTTAGTTTGAGTATTTGATAATTACAATGGCATGCCCCCCAAGGCTACAGAGGATCCGACATGAAAAACCGCCTGCACCAGATTCTGATCGTGGCGCTGACGGCCGCGCTCGCCGGCATGGCCATGGGCGAGGAACTCACCCGCATCAAGGGCCGGGTCGTGGGGCAGAAATGCGCCGAACTGGGCAGGATCGGCGAGTGCTATCTCAAATGGGCCGATCCGGCGGTGGTGTGGACCGAGGAGGGCGACATCTATGGCATCGATATCGCAGCCAGCGACATCAAGCCGGAACGGCTCGATGAAGCCTATGGGCTCGAGGTCGAGGTGTATGGCAAGGTCGTGCCGGGGGAAAAGGGCAATCAGTTCCGCATCGCCCGGCTCAACATCCTGAAGCCGCCGGGCGCCAGGGAATTCTTCAAGGGATGACTGTGAGATCGAGTCCCCCGTGCGGGGCAGGATCAGGAAGCGGCAACAAGAAACCGCCTTCAAACCCAGTTTAAAGAATGAATCATGGCGCATCAGCGCCGAGGAGACCGGATGCGACATCGCAGGCACGTATTTTCGGCGGCCGTCATGGTGATCGGTTTCATTCTCGCGAATGCCGCGGCATTCGCCGCCGATGGCTATGCCCGGCCCGGGCTTCTGATCGAAACGGACGAACTGGCCCGGCTCGCGGGCCAGCCCGGCACGCGAATCATCGACGCAGCGGATCCGGTGAGCTACGGCCGCGCCCACATCCCGGGCGCGGTCAACATCCATTACCTCGAGCTCGCCAAGCTCGATGAGCGCAGGAAGAACGGCCACCCCCTGAGCAACGCCGAGGCGGAAAGGATCTTCGGCGACGCCGGCATCGACGCGAACACCCAGGTCGTCGTGTACGACGACGGCACGGGGCCGGCCGCCTCCGGGGTGTGGTTCGCGCTCGATTTCTTCGGCCACGGCAAGGTCAGGGTGCTCAACGGCGGCTTCCGCAAATGGCTGAAGGAAGGCCGCCCGGTCACCCAGGACGCGCCCGCGGTGGAGAAGAAAAGGTTCACCGCCAATCCCGATCCCGACAGGATCGTGACCCGCGAGTGGGTGCGCAAGCACCTGCGCAACAAGGACATCGTGTTCGTGGACACGCGCTCGTTCAACGAATACATCGGCGCGGACCTGCGCCCCGGCATTTCCCGCGGCGGCCACCTGCCCGGCGCCCTGCACCTCGAATGGAGCAGGTTCTCGGACAGCGCCCTGACGTACAAGCCGGCACAGGACATCGAAAAGGCGCTCGCCCAGCGCGGCATCACCCGCCATACCCGCGTCGTGACCTACTGCGGCACCGGCCTCGGGCGCTCGACCAGCGTGGCGCTCGCCATGAAGCTCATCGGCTACGACAACGTGGTCGAGTACACCGGATCGTGGGAGGAGTGGTCGGCCGATCCGCGCCTGCCCCTCGAAAAATGAAGCGGCGCGCGGCAATCCTGACAATCGCCGCCCTGCTCGCGGGCTTTGCCGCAACGCTGGCAACGGCCGCGCCGGGCGGACTTGCGCCAGTCAAAGGCATCGTGGCCGCGGACTTTATCGCGACGGACACGGAGGGCAGGAAGCAGCGTTTCGCCGCCCAGCGCGGCAAGGTCGTCCTCCTCAATTTCTGGGCCACCTGGTGCCCGCCGTGCCGCAGGGAAATGCCGGCGATGGAGCAGCTGCATCGGGCGTACGGGGAGCGCGGCCTGGCCGTGGTGGCGGTGTCCCAGGATCAGGCGCCGCTCGCGGCGGTGCGCGCCTTCGCCGCGGAGCTCGGGCTGAGTTTCCCGGTATGGCACGACCGCGACGGCCTGGCCGGCCGGCTGTACGGCATTCCCGGCGTGCCGGTCTCCTACCTGATCGGGCGCGACGGGCGCATCGCCTACAAGGTGTCCGGCGAATACGACTGGACAAGCCCCGAGGCGCGCGCGGCGGTGGAAGCCCTGCTCACCGGGCCGGCACGACAAGGCGACAGGAGGTAAGCCCATGGTGGACAGACGCGATTTCCTGAAAATGGGCGGCGCCGGCCTCTGCGGCCTGCTCGCCGGCCTGCCCGACGAACTGCTGGCGCGCATCCAGGACGTGGACGACCCGCTCTCCCGCTATCCCTACCGCGCCTGGGAGGATTTCTACCGCAAGGAGTTCGCCGCCACGCGCGGCGACAGCGCAGGCTACGCCTTCCACTGTTCCAACTGCCAGGGCAATTGCGCGTTCCGCGTGTTCGCCAAGGACGGCGTGGTCATGCGCGAGGAACAGCTCGCGCAGTACCCGCAGATCGATCCCGGCATCCCCGATCCCAATCCGCGCGGCTGCAACAAGGGCACGATCCACTCGCAGGCCATGTACGAGAAGGACCGGCTGCTTTATCCGCTGAAGCGCGCGGGCAGCCGCGGCGCGGGCAAATGGCGGCGCATCTCCTGGGACCGGGCGACCAGCGAGATCGCCGAGAAAGTGGTGGACACGCTCGCCCAACACGGGCCCGGCAGCCTCATGCTCTACACCGGCACCGGCATCCTCTCCCAGGGCCGGCGCGCCGCGCCGCTGCGCCTCGGCTCGCTGCTCGGCGCGATCCGGCTCTACCCTTCGAGCGCGGTCGGCGACATGTTCACCGGCGCCTCGCTCGCCTACGGCGTGCCCAACGTCGGCACCTCGCTCGACGCCTGGTTCGAGATGGACTACATCGTGCTGTGGAGCTTCAACCCCAACGTCACGCGCATCCCGGACGCGCACTACCTGTGGGAAGCGAAGTGGCGCGGCGCCAAGATCGTGGTCATTTCGCCGGACTACAATCCCACGGCCATCCACGCCGACCTGTGGATCCCGATCAACCCGGGCTCGGACAGCTTTCTCGCCATGTCGCTGGTGCACGTGGTGCTGAAGGAGAAGCTGTACAAGGAGGACTTCATCCGCGAGCAGACCGACCTCGTCTTCCTCGTGCGCGAGGACAACGGCAAACTGCTGCGCCTTTCCGATCTGCGCCGCGGCGGCAAGGACGACGTGTTCTACTGCTGGGACGAGGCCACCCAGGCCGCGGCCACCCTGCCCGGCACCCGGGGCCACTTCCGCAAGACGCTGCGGCTCGGAGAATTGAAACCCGCGCTCACCGGGCGTTACCAGGTCAAGGGCGCGGACGGCAAGCCCATCGCGGTCACCACGGTGTTCGAGAAGTTGCGCGCCGAGGCGGCGAAGTTCTCGCCCGAGGAGACGCAGAAACATACCGGCATCCACCCGAGCCTGGTGTACACGCTCGCGCGCGAGTACGCCGCGGCGCACGATCCCGGGCTCACCGTCGGCTTCTCGCTGCACAAGTACGCCTGGGGCATCCTCGCCTGCTGGGCGCAGGCGCTGTTCTGCGCGCTCACCGGCCACGACGTGGTGGACACCGAGCACCAGTGGAGCCTGGGCGGCATCGGGCCGCTGTCGACGCCCAAGCCCGCGCGCTTCGAGTCCGGCTTCCTCGGCGAGTGGCTGTCCGGGCGCATGTGGGAGACCTTCAAGCGGCACTATGACGACAAGGAGTTCGCCGCGCGCACCGGCCTCACGCCCGACGAGCTCGTCAAGCTCGCCGAAGAAGCGCGCGACAGGAAGTGGCTGGCGAACTTCGGCGAGCCCAGGGTGCGCATCCTCTTCGGCGACAACATGTTCCGGCGCAACAAGTCCGGCTCGCACTACAGGAAGTCGGTGCTGGACGCGACCGAGCTCTATGTCAATGTCAACTTCCGCATGGACTCCTCGGCCGAGCTGGCCGATTACGTGCTGCCCGCGATCAGCCACTACGAGGGCTGGGACATCCGCGGCGAGGTGGGCTACCACCGCTATGCGAACCTCACCGTGCCGCCGCCGGGGCTGAAGCCCGTCGGCGAGAGCAAGTCCGAATGGGAAATCTGCCGGCTGCTCGCGGAGAAGATCGAGCGGGCGGCGAAGCGCCGGGGGCTCGCGCAGATCGCGGACCCCGATTTCACGGTGGAGAAGGACGGCAAGAAACAGCCGCTCACGCGCGACCTCGACATCCTGCACGCCGAGTTCACCATGCAGGGCAAGGTCAACACCGACAAGGACGTGGTGAAGTGGCTGATCGAGAACGTGCCCGCGTTCCAGCCCTGGAGCTTCGAGAACGCGGTCGAGCGCGGCTTCATCACGCTCAACACCCGCGCCGGCCTCACCTCGCCGCTCTACGCCGACAAGCCCTACCGCTCGTTCGAGGAGCAGTTCCATCTCAAGCGCCCCTATCCCACGCTCTCCGGACGCCAGCAGTTCTACATCGACCAGGAACTGTTCCTGAAGCTCAAGTGCGCGGTGCCGACCGCGCGCGAGTCGCTGCACCCCGCGAAATTCCCGCTCAAGTACTACTCGCCGCATACGCGCTGGGGCATCCATTCCACCTGGCGCTCGAACAAGCACATGCTGCGACTGCAGCGCGGCGCGCCGCACGTGAACCTGAATCCGCAGGACGCGGCCGCGCGCGGCATCCGTGACGGCGACGCCGTGCGCGTGTTCAACGACGTCGGCGAGTTCCGGGCGATGGCCAAGCTCCTGCCGAGCCTGCGGCCGGGCACGCTCATGATGGACCACGCCTGGGAGCCGCACCAGTTCGAGAAACGCAAGGGCATGGACGAGCCTGTGGCGGGCGCGCTTTCTCCGCTCGAGTTGGCCGGCGGCTGGGGACATCTCAGCTTCGGCGCCGAGTGGGACGGCAACCAGCTCGCCTACGAGTCGTCCGTTGACGTGGCCAGGATCTGAGGAGAAGAACGATGTCGAAACGGCAACTGGCGATGGTAATGGACCTGAACAAGTGCATCGGCTGCCAGACCTGCACCTCGGCCTGCAAGACCCAGTGGACCAACCGCAACGGCCGCGACTACATGTACTGGAACAACGTCGAGACCCATCCGGGCAAGGGCTATCCGCGCACGTGGCAGGAGGCGGGCGGCGGCTTCGACGAGAACGGCGCCTTGCGCCCCGGCCGCATTCCCGACCTCGACCGGGACTACGGCGCGCCGTTCGAGATGAACTATCTCGACGCGCTCAACCCGCGCGCCGGCGACCGTCCCCCGTCCTTCGGCGAACGCCCGCACCTTGCCCCGGAAAGCGCGCCCGCCCACGGCCCCAACTGGGACGAGGACCAGGGCGCCGGCGAGTACCCCAACAGCCACTACTTCTACCTGCCGCGCCTGTGCAACCATTGCAGCAACCCGGCCTGCGTCGCCGCCTGCCCCAGAAAGGCGATCTACAAGCGCGAGGAGGACGGCATCGTGCTCATCGACCAGTCGCGCTGCCGCGGCTACCAGCACTGCGTCGAGGCCTGCCCCTACAAGAAGATCTATTTCAACCCGCTGTTCAAGCGCTCGGAAAAATGCATCTTCTGCTTTCCGCGCATCGAACAGGGCCTGCCGCCGGCCTGCGCCCAGCAATGCGTCGGGCGCATCCGCTTCGTGGGCTATCTCGACGACACGGAAGGCGCCGTGCACCAGCTCGTGGCGCAGTGGAAAGTGGCGTTGCCGCTGCACGCCGAGTTCGGCACGCAGCCGAACGTGTACTACGTCCCGCCGCTGTCGCCGCCCAGGTACGATGCCGAGGGAAGGCCCACGAACGAACGCCGCATACCGGACGAACTTCTCCTCAGCCTGTTCGGCCCGCGCGTGCCGGAGGTGCTGGGGATTCTGGAAGCGGAGCGCGAAAAGAAGCGCCGCGGCGAGCAATCCGGACTGATGGATCTGCTCATCGCCTACCGCCACGAGGAGATGTTCAGGCTCGACGCCGCGCACTACCGGAAGGCGGACGCAGAACGGGCGGCGAAAGCCGCAAGCGGACCGCGGCGGGTGATCCCCATCGTCGCTGCGGAAACCCTGGAAGAGCGCCTGCTGCATCGCGAGACCGCCGCCGGCAACGGGGGGGATGCATGATTCGCCTGCCCCGCCCCGGATGGGCGCTTCCGGCATTGCTGGCCGGGTGTCTGGCTTTCCCTCTGCCGGCCGCGGCCGGCGCGGGCGATGCCTTCATCGCGGCGAGACGCATTCCGGACGCGCCGCCGCTCGACCCCCTCAGCCCGGTCTGGCTCAAGCGCCCGGCGACGGCAATCACGCTCTATCCGCAGACAAGCGTGCCGCCTGCGACCGCCGGGAAGCCGCTTGCCGCGAAGTTGCGGGTGCTTTACGACGACCAGTCAGCCGCGATTCATGTCGAATGGGCGGATGCAGCCCCGGCGCGCGGGCGCCACATCGGCAGGTTCGCCGACGCAGTGGCGCTGCAATGGCCGATGAACCGCAGTCCGGCGCGCCTGCCCTATATCGGCATGGGCCATGCCGGAGCGCCGGTCGCGGTCTGGCTGTGGCGCGCCGACGGCTCGGCCGAGACGCTGGCCGCCGAGGGCTTCGGCACGCTCACGCGCCGGGCGCCGGATGGCATGCAGGCGCGCGGCGCATGGAAGGACGGCGTCTGGCGCGTGGTGTTCAGGCGAGCGTTGGCGGCCTGGAGCGGGGATGCCCCGCGCTTCGATCCGGAACGGGGCCTGCCGCCGGTCGCGGTGGCGGTGTGGAACGGCGAGGCCGCCGAGCGCGACGGGATCAAGCGGCTCTCCGCCTGGCTGGCGATGGGCCCCGGCAAGATCGACGGCGCCGATGCCAGGCCCTTGGGCGCGGGCGCCGATCCCGAACGCGGCAGGCGCCTCATGAGCGAACATGGCTGCGCCGCCTGCCACGGCTTCCCGGCCAATCCGGCGCGGCCGCGCATCGGACCGGATCTTAGCTACGCCGGCGGCATCCATACGCTCGCCTACCTGCGCGAATCGCTCATGGAACCCTCGAAGGTGGTGGTGCCGGGCAAGGGGTACGACATGGTGCAGGAAGGGAGGAGGCGCTCGCGCATGCCGCCCTTCGCCGGCACCGAGGCGGAGCGCGAGGACATCCTCGCCTATCTGGCGAGCCTGCGCTGAACGGCCATGAACGCGGCGAACCGCGCGCCGGCCGGCGCAAAACATAAGCAACCCGCACGAAAGATACAGCCAGCCATGAAAGCATTTCTGATCTTGCTGGCAGCCTTGCTGCCGCTGTTTCCACTGCACACGTCATCGGCGCCGCCGCAAGAGACGTTCCGCGATTTCGAAGGCAGGCCGCACACGCTCGACGACCATGTCGGCAAGGGCAAGTGGCTGATCGTGACGGTCTGGGCCTCGGACTGCCATGTCTGCGAGAAGGAAATCCCGGAGCTGGTCGCCTTTCACGACGCGCATCGCGACAAGGACGCGAGCGTGCTCGGCATCTCGGTGGACGGCCCGGCCCGCAAGGCGGAGGCGCTGGCCTTCATCGAGCGGCACCGCATCGGCTTCCCGAACCTGCTGGACGACGGGCGCGCGTTCAAGGCCGCCTACCTGCGCGCGACCGGCCGCCCCTGGTTCGGCGGCACCCCCATGAATCTCGTCTACGCGCCCGACGGCAAGCTCGCCGCACGGCGCATCGGCGCGCTTTCCAGGGCCGATATCGAGGCCTTCATCGAGCGCGAGCGCCGGAATGACTGATCCGAAACGAACAGGCCCGGCGCCCTCGCTTGCCTGGGGAGGCGTGCAAGACAAAGCCTGAAGCGGGCCTGCCCAAGCTCGACGCCCCGCCCTTGACATCCGCCCGGCCAGGCTTTAATCTTCATTCAAATGTTTGTTTGAATATTTGATAAACTAGGATTTCGAGCCCGCACGGAGAACGAGATGCCCGAACGAATCAGGACAATCAGCGCCGCCATCGTCCTGGCGCTCCTGCTCGCCGCACCCGCGGCGCAGGCGCTGCCCGGCCCCGCGCATCCGGCACAGCGCTGCGAGCTGCCGGCGCAGACGCTGCCCTCCCTGCGCATCGAGGTGTGCCCGGCCTGCGAGCTGGACCCCGCCGACATCGCGGGCTGGCAGCAGGCCTATGCGGACGCCGCACGCGCCGCCGGCCATGCCATCGATCCCGCCGAGTCGGTACGGGTACGCATCACCGAGACCGGGCAGTTGCCCAACGGAACGCCCTACGCCATCGGCGAGGCGGCAGGTCTGCGTTTCCGCGTCGGCGACCCCGATCCCGGCGCGACCCTGGGCATGGCCCTCGGCCGCATGAGCTTCGTGATCCTGTCCGGCCAGCGCAGGCACGCAACACAGGAGACAGCAAAATGAAATGGGCCATGGTCATCAGCTCGAACGACCCCGAAACCGTGTGGAACGCCTTCCGCCTCGGCAACTTCGCGCTCGGCCGGGGCGACGAGGTGCGCGTCTTCCTGCTGGGCAAGGGCGTCGAGTGCGAGGGGCTGGACACCGAATGCTTCACGATCGGCGCCGCCATGCAGGAGATGATCGCACGCGGCGGCCGCATCGATGCCTGCGGCACCTGCCTCAAGCTGCGCAACGCCGGCGCGAGCGAGGCATGCACCCTCTCCACCATGCAGGACTTGTACGAGCTCACGCGCGACGCCGATCGTGTGCTGACCTTCTGAGCACCGCTTCATATTCAATGTTTATCTGAAAGAAAGGAAACACGCATGGACAGTCTGGCCCTGCTCGCCGGTGCGGCCACCGGCCTGGTTCTCGGCATCTTCGGCAGCGGAGGTTCCATCATCGCCCTGCCGGCGCTGATGTACCTGCTGCACGTGGAGGCGAAATCGGCCATCGCCATGAGCCTCGGCGTCGTCGCGGTGACCGCCACCCTGTCCGCCCTCGACCACTGGAAACGCGGCAACGTGGACGTGCGCGTGGCGCTGGTATTCGGCCTGTTCGGCGTGGGCGGCACCTTCGCCGGAGCGCGGCTGGGCCTGATGGTGCCGGTGACGGTGCAGCTGGCCCTGTTCGCCGCGGTCATGTACGCCGCGGCCTGGCGCATGATCAGGCAGCCGGCGCTGCAAGCCGCCGCGGCCGGCGGCGTGGTGGCGAACGGACAGGGCACGGCCGCCCTCGGCTGCCGCGAATTCTTCTCTCCCTGCATGGGCCACATCGCCCTGCACGGCATCGGCGTGGGCGTGCTGACCGGCGTGGTGGGCGTGGGCGGCGGCTTCCTCATCGTGCCGGCCCTGGTGCTGCTTTCGGGCATTCCCATCAAGCTGGCGGTGGGCACCTCGCTCGCCATCGTCGCGGCCAAGTCCTATGCCGGTTTCGCCGGCTATCTGGGCGGCGTGCCCGTGGACTACGCCCTGATGGCGAATTTCACCGCCATCACCGTGCTGGGCAGCTTCCTCGGCATGCGCCTCGCCCACCGCCTTGATGCGGAACTGCTCAAGAAGTCCTTTGCGATCTTTCTTGCGGTGGTCGCAAGCTACATCGTGTTCAACAGCGTGTTTGCGGGATACGCGGCATAAGGAAAAACGTCGCCGGGCAGCGGCGCATCGCCTATGCTGAAAAAGCGCGGCACGCGCGGGAAGGAGGCTTGATAACACCATGGACATCACCGCCAGCCTGATTCATGCGCCTCCGGAACGGGCGGCCTGCTGTGCGCCGCCCCGCGGGGCGGCAGCGATGGCTGCGCCGTAATCCTCACGGAGAATCGACATGAGCCAAGGCAAGACGATCCTGGTTCTCGGCGGCGGCATTGGCGGCGTGACGGCCGCGAGCCGCCTGCGTGAAAGATTGCCGCGCGAACATCGCGTGGTGCTCGTCGAACGCGAAGCGTCCTTCGTATTCCAGCCCTCCCTGCTCTGGCTGATGACGGGGAAGCGCACGCGCGACGGCATCTCGCGCCCCCTGGCGCGGCTGGAAAAGCGCGGCATCGAACGGGTGCGCGGCGAAATCGAATCCATCGATGCGGCCGCGCGCACGGTGCGGGTCGACGGCCGCACGCTCGCGGGCGACTACCTGGTACTCGCCCTGGGCGCCGATCTCGCGCCGGAATCCGTACCCGGACTTGCGGAGGCCGGCATCAACCTCTATACCCCGGACGGCGCGGAGCGCTTGCGCGATGCGCGGCTCGCGCTCGAGCGCGGACGCATCGCGCTGCTGGTCGCCGGCATTCCGTTCAAATGCCCTGCCGCGCCCTACGAGGCGGCGATGCTGCTGGAGCACGACTGCCGCCGGCGCGGCGTGCGCGATCGCATCGCCATCGACCTGTACACGCCGGAGCCCGGCCCCATGCCGGTGGCTGGCCAGGAAGTGTCGCGGCAGGTCAGGCAGATGGTGGAAGCCCGGGGCATCGGCTATCACCCCGAACACGCGGTGACGCAGGTGGACGCAGGCGAGAAACGGCTCGCCTTCGCCAACGGCGCGGCCGCCGGCTTCGATCTGCTGGTCTATGTGCCCCCGCACCGCGCGCCGCAGGCCGTGCGCGAAGCCGGCCTGTGCGGCCCGGGCGGCTGGGTCGGCGTGGATCGCGCCACCCTCGCCACTTCTTTTCCCGGCGTCCATGCCGTGGGCGACGTGACCGGCATTCCGCTCGCCATCGGCAAACCCCTGCCCAAGGCCGGCGTGTTCGCGCACGCGGAAGCGGAAGTGGTGGCGGAGAACATCGCCGCCGACATCCTCGGCAAGCCCGCCGCCGCGCGCTTCGACGGTCACGGCGCCTGCTTCGTCGAGGCCGGTGACGGACGCGCCGGCTTCGGCAGCGGCGATTTCCTGGCCGACCCCGCGCCGCGCATCAAGCTCAGGCCGCCGAGCCGCTGGCTGCACTGGGGCAAGGTGGCCTACGAAAAATACTGGCTATACAAATGGTTTTGAGCCGCGCCAACCGCAAAGGAGAACATCATGAATACAACCGGCAAGAACGTCTCGATCATGTGCTTTCACGACGAGCTGTGCCAGGTCTTCAACGCCCTGATGACGGCCCTGAGTCTGCTGCGCGAGGGCGCGAAGGTCACGGTGTATTTCGCCTCGCGCGGCATCAATGCCGTGCACAAGGAGCGCATGCCCCAGCTCACCTGCCTCCCCGACCAGCCTGAAACGGGCGTCGCCGTGATGAAGCGGATGGACGAGCTGGACCTGCCCCTGGTGGAAGACCTGTTCGTCATGTTCATCGCCGAGGGCGGCACGGTGCTGGCCTGCCCGCTCAACCTGTCGCTGTTCGGCATGAGCGAGCGCGACCTGGTGGACGGGGTGAAGGTGGCCGACCCGGCGACCTACTACCGTGACGTGGTCATGCCCGCGGACATGAACCTCACGTTCTAAACATAGCGTCTTAAATGATGCCGCATAATCTGCGCAGCACTGAATTGGATTGTCGCCAGCGGTCGAAGCATTGCTCGACTGCGGCGAGCAATTCGTCCAAGGTGGCGAAGAAGCGGTTGTG
>JAJZPR010000010.1 GCA_021847835.1 Pseudomonadota bacterium | reverse complement strand
GCGTGGTTCAACAACGTCGAATCCAAGCCGGGCATCGGCTATCCCAAGCAGTGGGAAAACCAGGACGTCTGGAACGGCGGCTGGAAGCGCAAGGATGACGGCAGGATCGAGCCGCGCCAGGGCAGCCGCACCAGGATACTCGCCAACATCTTCGGCAACCCCAATCTGCCCGAGATCGACGACTACTACGAACCTTTCACCTACGACTACCAGCACCTGCAGAAGGCTCCGCTGTCGCAGACGCCGCCCACCGCACGCCCCATTTCCGCCATCACTGGCAGGAAGATGGACAAGATCGACTGGGGTCCCAACTGGGAGGACGACCTCGGCGGCGAATTCTCCTCGCGCGGGCGCGACAAGAATTTCGACAACGTGCAGAAGGAAATGCATGCCACCTTCGAAAACACTTTCCTGATGTACCTGCCGAGGCTGTGCGAGCACTGCCTCAATCCGACCTGCGTGGCCTCCTGTCCCTCGGGCTCGATCTACAAGCGCGAGGAAGACGGCATCGTGCTGGTCGACCAGGACAAGTGCCGCGGCTGGAGGATGTGCGTCTCCGGCTGCCCGTACAAGAAGATCTACTACAACTGGAAGACCGGCAAGGCCGAGAAGTGCATCTTCTGCTATCCGCGCATCGAGGCGGGCCAGCCCACGGTGTGTTCGGAATCCTGCGTGGGCCGCATCCGCTACCTGGGCGTGATCCTGTATGACGCCGACCGCATCGAGGAAGCCGCCAGCGTCAGTGACGAGAAGGAACTTTACGAAGCGCAGCTGAAGATTTTCCTCGACCCCTGCGACCCCGAAGTCATCAATGCCGCGCGTGCCGAAGGCATCCCCGAAGCCTGGCTCGACGCCGCGGTGAAGTCGCCGGTGTACAAGATGGCGATCGATTGGAAGATCGCCTTCCCGCTGCATCCCGAGTATCGCACCCTGCCCATGGTGTGGTACGTGCCGCCGCTGTCGCCGATCCAGGCCGCCGCCGAGTCCGGCAGGATGGGCATGAACGGCATCATCCCCGACACCGGCAGCTTGCGCATCCCGATCACCTATCTCGCCAACCTCCTGACCGGCGGCAAGGAGCAGCCGGTGGTCTCCGCGCTCGACCGCCTGCTGGCGATGCGCGCCTACATGCGCGGCAAGTCGGTGGACGGCAAGCCCAACACCGCCGCGCTCGACCAGGTGGGGCTCACCTCCGCGCAGGCCGACGAGATGTACCGTTATCTCGCCATCGCCAACTACGAGGACCGCTTCGTCGTCCCCACCGCCCACCGCGAGGAGGCGATCAACACCTTCGAGGAAAAATCGAGCTGCGGCTTCAGCTTCGGCAACGGCTGCTCCGACGGCGTTTCCAAGCCCAGCCTGTTCGGCAACCGCAAGAATGCCGTGCCGGTCGATCTTTCGCAGCTGCACGCCAGGAAGAAAACCGGCTAAGGAGAGAACAGCATGAACACCAAAAGACCGTCAGCCACAGAGAACACAGAGGGAAAAAACAAGTGCTTGCATACCGGCGCTTCCCCGCTGTTGATGCCCGCGCCCCCTCGAAGTGAGGATTTCTCTGTGCCCTCTGTGGCTGGAAGTGAGGTTTAAAGAATGAAAACCTTCAAAGTCCTGTCCCTGTTGCTGATGTATCCCGAGCCGGAACGGCTCGCGGCCCTGCCCGAGATGCATGCCGCGCTGGTGGAGGAATCCGCCCTCAACGGCAACGCCGCCAGGCGCATGGCGCCACTGTTCGAGCTGCTGAGCGACGGCAAGCTCATCGAACTGCAGGAAAACTACGTCGCCACCTTCGACCGCAACCCTTCGCACTCGCTGCATCTCTTCGAGCACATCCACGGCGAATCGCGCGACCGCGGCCCCGCCATGATCGACCTGCTCGAGGAATACTGGAAACACGGCTTCGACGCCTCCGCCTCCGAACTGCCCGACTATGTACCGCTGTTCCTCGAATTCCTGTCGCTCCTGCCGGACGGCGAGGCCCTCGAACTGCTGGGCGATGCCGTGCACGTGCTCGCCCTCATCGGCAAAAAACTCGCCGCCAACGGCAGCCCCTACGCCGCGGCCTTCCAGACGCTGGAAGCGCTGTCGCCGGTGGCGGCGCAGGAACTCGCCGCGCCGCCGGTGCGCGACATGGACGAGGCCATGGAAATGTTCGGCCCTTCGGCCGAAGGCGTCGAGCCGCTGCTGAAACCCGCTCCGCAAATCGCAGTGGTGCAAATGCCGCCCTCGCGCCGGCGGGCGGCGGTCTGACACTCAGTTCAGGAGGGCTTGAAAATGTCCTACACGCAGTTTTTCCTGTTCGGGATCTACCCCTACATCGCGTTGACGGTCTTCCTGCTCGGCAGCCTGATCCGTTTCGACCGCGAGCAGTACACGTGGAAAAGCGACTCGTCGCAATTGCTGAAACGCGGGCAACTGCGCCTGGGCAGCAACCTGTTCCACGCCGGCGTGCTGTTCCTGTTCTTCGGCCACTTCGTCGGCATGCTGACGCCGCATTTCGTGTACGAGCCCTTCATCAGTTCCGGCGCCAAGCAGATCCTCGCCATGGTCACGGGCGGCATCGCCGGCCTGGCGGCCTTCATCGGCCTCAGCCTGCTGCTGCACCGGCGTCTCACCGAGCCGCGCATCCGCGCCGTCACCAGGGCCGGCGACATCGTGATCGTGCTGCTGCTGTGGCTGCAACTGCTGCTGGGGCTCGCCACCATCCCGCTGTCGGCCCAGCACCTGGACGGCGGCATGATGGTGCGGCTGGCGGAATGGGCGCAGCGCATCGTCACCTTCCGCGGCGGCGCGGCCGAGCTGATGGAGGGCGTGGGCTGGATCTTCCAGGCCCACCTTTTCCTGGGCATGACCATCTTCCTGGTCTTTCCCTTCACCCGCCTGGTGCACGTGTGGAGCGGGTTCGCCGCAACGACTTACCTGGCGCGCGCATGGCAGCTGGTGCGGCCGCGCGGATGATAGGAGGCTGACATGGCACACGTCGTCGTACTCGGCGCAGGCATCGCGGGCATCCCCGCCGCCTATGCGCTCAGATCCAGGCTCGGCTCGCGTGACGAGGTGTCCGTGGTGTCGGACAAGGACTACTTCCACTTCGTGCCCTCCAACCCGTGGATCGCCATGGGCTGGCGCGAGCGCAGCGACATCGCCTTTCCCCTCGCGCCCTATCTGGAGGCGCGCGGCATCCGCTTCGTGCACGGCAAGGTGGGGCATGTTCGCCCTGACCTGAACCGGATCGAACTGGAAAACGGCAACACGCTGTCCTACGACTACCTGCTGATCGCCACCGGCATGGAAGGCGCGTTCGACGAAATTCCCGGCCTGGCCGAGCACACCCATTCGGTGCTGCACATCGAGCAGGCCGAACGCGCGCACGCTGCCTACCGGGAATTTGCCAGGCATCCCGGCCCCATCGTGGTCGGCGCCGTGCAGGGGGCCAGCATCCTGGGCCCGGTGTATGAATTCGCCCTGCTGGCGGATGCCGACCTCAAGCGCCGCAACATTCGCGAGCGCGTGCCCATCACCCTGGTCACGCCCGAGCCCTGGCCCGGCCACCTCGGCCTGGGCATCGACAACGACAGCCGCGAAGCCATCAAAGCCGTGCTCGCCGATACCCATATCCGGATCATCTGCAACGCCCGCACCGAGCGCGTGGAAGCCGGCGCCATACACATCGTCGAGCTCGATGAAGCGGGAAAGGACAGGCAGTCCCACGCGCTGCCCTTCGCCTACTCGGTATACTGGCCCGCTTTCCGCGGCGTGTCCGGCATACGCGCCACGCCCGGCCTGGTCAACGAGCGCGGCCTGGTGGTGGTGGACGAATTCCTGAGAACCCCCGCCAGCCCGAACATATTCGCCGCCGGCGTGTGCATCGCGCACAGGCCGGCGGACAGGACGCCGCTCAACGTCGGCGCGCCGGATTCGGTCTATTCCATCCAGCAGGAAGCCGAAACCGCCGTGGGCAACATTCTCGCTTCCATGCGCGGCGAGCCGCTGTCGAGCAGCACGCCCCAGCGGGCCAGATGGCTGTCCGACATGGGCGAAACCGGCGCCGCCTACCTGTCGGGACCGCAGGTGCCTTTGCGCGACATCAACTGGATGCGCCAGGGACGCTGGGTGCATCTGGCCAAGGTGGATTTCGAGAAATACTTCATGAACAAGGTTCGCCTCAAGCCCGCCGGCCCGGCGCCTTCCGCCGCATCCAGGGTCGCGGGCGTGATGAGCCAGGCGCTGGCCGAAAAACTGGAAGGGGCGATGCATGCCCCGGCCGCAGCGCCCGGCGCGAAACCCGTGGAAGCCCAGCTCGGGCGCGATGCGTATTTCGAGCTGCGCGCACTGGCCCGTGCCGTGGGAAGAGAGCCTGCGTCCCTCGCGGCGGGCCTGCTGTCGGCCGCGATAGCCGATGCCAAGTCCTATTTGAGCGAAGCGGGCGTGGACGCCCTGGAACGCGCGAGGCGCGAACTGCTGGTGGAAGAACTGCCGGAACGCCAGCCCGGCGTGGAATTCCACGGCGGCGGCACCTGATCAGGCCGCGGCAGGCAGCGGACGCGCCTCAGGCGAACAGCCGGGCAAGCTCCGCGCCAGGGTTGTCTGCACGCATGAAGGCTTCGCCGACCAGGAAGGCATGGACGTCGTGGGCGCGCATGCGGGCGACGTCGGCCGGGGCCAGGATGCCCGATTCGGTGATGACGACGCGGTCGCGGCCGATTTTGGACAAAAGTCCCAGCGTCGTGTCGAGGCTGACCTCGAAGGTGCGCAGGTTGCGGTTGTTGATGCCTTGCAGCGGGGTTTTCAGCTGCAGGGCGGCGTCGAGTTCTTCGGCGTCGTGCGACTCCACCAGCACGGCCATGCCGAGTTCGTGCGCCAGCGCTTCGAGCGCCTGCATCTCGTCCAGCTTCAGCGCCGCCACGATGAGCAGGATGCAGTCCGCCCCCATGGCGCGCGCCTCGTACACCTGGTAGGCGTCGATGATGAAATCCTTGCGCAGCACCGGCAGCGAACAGGCGGCGCGCGCCTCTTCGAGATACTCGGGGCTGCCCTGGAAATACTGCCGGTCGGTCAGCACCGACAGACAGGCCGCGCCGCCCGCTTCATAGCTGGCGGCGATCGCGGCCGGATGGAAGTCCGCGCGCAGCACGCCCCTGCTGGGGCTGGCCTTCTTGATCTCGGCGATGACCGCCGGCTTGCCGGCGGCGATTTTGGCGCGGATGGCGCCGACGAAATCGCGCGGCGGCTCCTGCACGGCGGCGCGCGCCTGCATTTCGGCAAGCGAAACCTGTTTCAGTCCGGCGGCGATTTCTTCGCGCTTGGTGGCCAGGATTTTGGTGAGAATGTCGCTCATGCTTGCGTAAAGGCCGTGTAGGCGGCCAACTTGGCGCTCGCCTCGCCGGACTCGATGGCGGCCCGGGCCTGGGCGACGCCGTCGGCCAGGCTGTCCGCCCGTCCGGAGACATACACGGCTGCGCCAGCGTTGAGCGTGACGATGGCAGAGGCGCCGGGATGGCGGTTTTCCAGCGCGGCCTTGAGCATGGCGACGGCTTCATCCTTGCCGTTGACCACCAGTTCGGTGGCGGCGACTTGTGGCAGGCCGAAGGCCCCGGGTTCGAGGAGGTATTCGAATACCCGCCCTTCCTTCAATTCGGCAACGTAGGTGGGGCTGGCCAGGCTGATTTCGTCCAGCCCTTCCTCGGCATTGACGACCAGCACATGCTGGCTGCCCAGTTCCTTCAGCACTTCGGCCAGCGTGCCGGTCAGGTTTTTGCTGAACACGCCCAGCACCTGGTTGGGTGCGGCAGCGGGGTTGGTCAGCGGCCCCAGCATGTTGAACAAGGTGCGCACGCCCAGTTCGCGCCGCACCGGCGCGGCATGCTTCATGGCAGCATGGTAGTTGGGCGCGAACATGAAGCCGACGCCGATTTCCCTGACTGCCCGGGCGACCTGCTCCGGCGTCAGGTTGACGTTGACGCCGAGCGCTTCCAGCACGTCGGCGCTGCCTGATGTGGATGACACAGAACGCCCGCCATGCTTGGCAACATGCGCGCCGCAGGCTGCCGCCACGAAAGCGGCTGCAGTCGAGATATTGAAGGTATGCGCGCCATCGCCGCCGGTGCCGCAGGTATCGACCAGATGCTCGACGCCAGCCAGGGGCACCTTGAGCGACAGTTCGCGCATCACCTGGGCACCCGCCGCGATTTCAGTAACGCTTTCTTCCTTCATGCGCAACGCGATCAGGAATCCCGCTATCTGGGCAGGCGTCCATTCCCCCCCCATGAGCGCATGCATGGCGGACAGCATGGTTTCGCGCGGCAGATCATGGCGGTCGAGCAAGCGGCTGAGAATGTCCTTGTACTGCATCAAGCATGCCCCTTGAGGAAGTTGGCCAGCATGGCGTGGCCGTGTTCGGTGAGGATGGACTCGGGGTGGAACTGCACGCCTTCCACCGCCAGCGTTTTGTGGCGCACGCCCATGATCTCGCCGTCGTCGGTCCAGGCGGTGATTTCCAGGCAATCGGGCAGCGACTCGCGCTCGATCACCAGCGAGTGGTAGCGCGTGGCGCGGAAAGGATTGGGCAGGCCGCGGAACACGCCCACGTCCTTGTGGCGGATCATGGAGGTCTTGCCGTGCATGAGCGCTTTCGCGTGCACGATCCTGCCGCCGAAGGCCTGGCCGATGCTCTGGTGGCCGAGGCACACGCCGAGGATGGGCACCTTGCCGGCGAATTCGCGGATCAAGGGCACGGAAATGCCCGCCTCGGTGGGCGTGCAGGGCCCCGGCGAGATGACGATGTGATCGGGCTTCAAGGCCGCCACGCCGGCAAGGTCGATCTCGTCGTTGCGCATCACCTTCACGTCTTCGCCCAGCTCGCCGAAATACTGCACGAGGTTGTAGGTGAAGCTGTCGTAGTTGTCGATCATTAGCAGCATAATGCTTGCATCCTATTGATTTACATGGATCGCTGACCAGACATTGCTCGCAGATACCCCCATGAATACCCCCTTTTTCGATTGATACCCAAGCCGGGCGAGTCGAAACCGAATCCAGGAAAAGCGGTTATTGTCCCCCATATCGGCTGCGCCTCAAACCGTCGCCCACCAAGCCGTAGCTTGAAGATGCAACTAAAAACAGCCGACAGGAAGCTCACAAAAAAACAAAACGGAAGGGAAAGAGGGAATGGAAAGCGATTGCAGCGCTGGATGGATCGTCGCGGGAATTATCTTTGCTGTTGCCCATTGGGGTTCCGCTTTTGACGACAACAAGGAAGCCGAGTATGGCGAGGACTTCGGCGCACCAATAAATTGCAGGGCCTACGTTCAAGCATCAGTAGATGGCTTCAGAAGCGGCGAATACGATGCCAGCGCGGTGATGAACGGCCTAGAGCGGAATTGCGGGGCTAATGGCGCTTCCTGGAAAAATAACCGCTAACCGTCGTTAGCGCCTAAATGCTTCGGCTTGCTCCCGTAACAGCCGCGCCAGTTCACGCAACAGCTTACGGGTTCCGCCCTTATACCCGCGCATCGCGGATCGCCGCTTACCCTCTTCGGATTTCGGCCCGGTCGATTTCTCCCAGGGTTTCCAGCGTCGGATTCGTTCGGCTTGCTTCGCCCGATGCTCGGGCGTCCGATAATAGCTCATGGTTTCCCCCTGATAGTTGGGATTGCTCGTTTTCGATTTCTCGCGCCCGCGTAGGGTCAGGTGTGCCGTTGTTGACTTGCTGATGACCCGCCGCAAAGTTGGCCTGCTTCGCGTAAACAATCGGCGGATTCTTGATCGTTGCCAGCGTTTCCAAAGTCGCCCGGCATTGCGATTGCGCCCGCAGTGCCATCCGCATGAAGCCTTCAAGGTTAGGCATATGGGCTTGCTCCATGGCTCTTTCAGAAAGCCGCACAAACAGGGCTTGCAGCGCCGACGCCTGATTTATCAGCATCGCTTCGGCATGGGACAGGTCGCCACGCTGTACCGCCGCCGCTTGATCGCGCAGGGTTTCCAGCATCGTGGGGGTGTCGATTTCATCCGCAATGTTCTTCGGCTGCATCATCCCTATGACACGATGCGCGGCAAGCTCGGGGGAGGTTATGAGGCTCGCATAGACCCGCCCTTTCTCGTCGGCGCTCGGGCCTGATTTTAGGGGGATCGCTTTTCGCGGGAATGCCTCCGCTTTCGGTGCCGCCGGTTTCTTCGGTTTGGTCGCCCGTTTATCTGTTTGGGTACTGTTACCAGTCATTATTTGCCTCCTGATTGATGCCTGTTTTCAGGACTCTCTTCACTGTTCTATCGTTGTTCTCAACGGCTGCATTGAAGCCTCTCGCTATATCTTGAAAGCAGATCAGCGCCCCGTCAGGATCGGCCAGCGCCCCAGCCGTTGCCCATTCGATTTCGTCAGCCGTCCATTGCTCAGCCTCGCCAATGGTTTGCACCAGCGCCCGCAGTTCCGCCGCCTCGGCTTCGGTCGGCGTTCGCCTGGTGCGCTCCGGTATCGGCTCCGCTGCCAGTGCATCGGGATAGCGTTCCAGTATCTCGGCATGGGTCGCGTCCGGGTTGCAATAGACTTCCAGCGGCTCACGGTCGGCGAAGTGCAACAGCCAGCCCCACGAAGTCACAGCATCGGTCGTTTTTGCATCCGTGGGGTTTGCTACTGCTACTGTTGCTATTCTTGCTACTGTTGCCGCCCCTTCCTTCGGTTGAGTAGCAGAAATAGCAGGAATAGCAGTAGCAGCCTTCCGGGTTTCACGTTTTTGGATCAGCGCCGATAGCAGGCTCATGCTGTCACCCCTGCTAATGCCGGATTGAGTTGGATGGTCAGACGCTTTCCTTCCTTCAGCAGCCGCAGCCGTTCAAGCTCGGCAAGCTCGCGGATCGCCGCATCAAGTCGCGCCCCGTCCCGCAATGGCCCATGCTGGCGGACGTGATTCTTGCTAACGGAATGCCTTTGCTCTCGCTGGCAATAATCGACCAGCCAGCTATCCAGCCGCGCCGCGTCCGCCAGTTCAGCAGGTAGCGCAAGCTCACCAAAGAATCGCCGTGATTCGTTCAGGTGCCATGCCGCAATCCGGCTTGCCGACTCGAAACATTCCAGCCCGACAGCGCCGCCCATGCCGTGCTCGAATATCTGGAACAACGCCCCCAGCCGTGCCGCGTTGTCGGCGGATTTACTCGCCACGTCCCGCACGTCGTATAGCTCGCCACCGCTGGCTAGTTCGCTCTCGATTGCATCGTGGAAGGCTACCCATGCCGCCTTTGCTTCCGGTGCCAGCATCATCAATGCGGGGGATAGCGCCCCGTCATCATCAATAGGAACCGGGTTCGCCAGAATCGCCGCGATGCGTTGATGGAATGCGGCCAAGTGCGGCCAGTTCGGCGGGGCTTCGGTGAAGGGGCGAAAGCCTTGCGTCGATTTAGGCCACGCCACCAGAAACCGGGCAAGGAAGCCCGTCCCACGCGCCAGCCCGCCGGATCGGTCGAAGAAACTCCGCAGGGTCATTTCCTGAATCTGCAAAGCCACGGTCAGCCGCGCCCCTTTGACTGTGAAGGATTCCGAAGTCCGCCGCCCGACGGAATGCGAACCGCCATCCCATAGGACATTCAACAGGCCAAGATTCCGCATAACCGAATCCTTGCTCATGCCGTGCGCCCCGAAAACAATCCCGGCCTCGGCAGATACCACGCCCGCCGACGGCCAATTCTTGGCAAGCCCCCACGCAAGGTTCTCAGGGGTTTCGTCGCCCAGCAGCAGCCTCGGCACTCTCGGCGCTTCCGGCTTGTCGCGTTGAAGGTCGGCAAGATCGACCCGCAGATTGTTGGTCGCCTTGCCTGATTTAGCCGCGCACTTTATCGCCGACAATATCCCGTCGCGCTCGGCTTCCCATGCGGCAATCTCGGCTTGATATTCCTTGATTGCCGGTTTCATCGCCTCGGCTTGCTCTTCCTGATACTGGCGGATTGCCGACGTAAAGAAGCCGTCGCAGGTTGATTTCCGCTCGCCCGAATCGGCGATGGTCAGCAGGAATAACCCGACTGGCCCTTGCAGCCGTTCCGCCCGCTTCACGTCGATATGAGCTTGGGTTGCCAACGAAAGCGCGGCCAGTGCCGACGATGCCACCATTGGCAAAGGTGCCTTGACGAAGCCCGCCACCTCTTCCACCGCCGCCCGGATGGTTTTGGGTAGCGCGTCGATTGGGTAAGGCTCTGGTGCCACCTTCGCGGTCAACGGTTGCGACTCCGGCCAAACCTGCCCGGTCAGGATTGGCGCTGTTGCGTTTTCTTGGTCGGTTTGAGGCAAAGCCTTATCCGGTTCGCTTGCGTTCGCTATGGCGCGTCCTACGGCTTCCGTCCCGCATAGCGCCGCCAGGTCGTTAAAGTCGGTCGCATTATTTGGCCGTTCTTTATTACCGAAGTCAGGAATAGCCAGCTTTCCGCCGACAGATTGCGCCGCCTCGACTGCATGGGGATCGGGTGCGCCGGTCGCCTTCACCAGATCGGCCAGAATCACCAGCGCCGCCGACGGGTAGCGTTCGCGCATCGCCTTCGCCACAGCTGGCAGATTGCCAGCCGACAGCGCCGCGATTGTCGGGTGTCCGCTGGATTCCTTCGCCGTTAGCACGGTCGCCACGCCTTCGCCGATAAGCAGGGTCAGCCCGTCGCCATCGTGTAGCGGTTGCGCCGCCCAATATCCGCCCGCCTTCGCGCCGCCATAGACAGCGGATTTGCGCCCGCCCGGGTCGATCAGTTCCAGCGTCGAAAGCCCGTCCCCGACTTTGACGGGTGCCACCAGCAAGCGCCCGGCCAAAGGTTCGCCGCTCGACTTCGGCGCATAGCCCAGGATCGCAGCCGCAGCGCCCGCGTCAATCTCGCGCAGGGTTGCTACCGGCGAAACGCGCTTGCGGACAAGATAGGGATGATCGGGTTTCGCTTCCGCTGCCGCCTTCCAGACAGCCGCCGACTTCTTCGCGGCCTCGACACGTTCCGAAGCTGTCCGGGCTTCCTCGCGCGCGCGCGCGTATTTCTCGATGCGTTGGCGCTCCGCAAGCTCTTCGGGCGTCGGCCTCTGGTGCGTTCCATCGTCGCGCCAGCCGTTCGCCTTGGCCTCATGGAACAGCGTCCCCGCCGTCACCTTGCCATTGATGCGGATGCTCTTCCACACGTCCCGCGCATCTTTGGCGTTGAAGGTGTCGGCTTGCTGGCTCCAGCCTTCCCACAAGCCAAAGCCAGCGTCCCCAAGCTCGGATTTAACGGCCATACCCATCTTCACCCAGGTTTCGCGGTCAACGGCGGGGATGAATTGCAGCGCTTCACGGATGCGGTTGCTCATACCAGCCTCCCAAACCGCAGAAACGCCAAAGCGATGCACGCCCCGGCCTCTTTCCAGAAATGCCCACGGGCAGCATGAAGCTGGCGGGCCTCTTCAAGCTCATAGCCCAACAGCCAAATGCGCCGCTTGAGCGCTGACAGCATGGCTATCTGGCGCGTCGGTGCGGTAATATCTTGCTTGTGTGTAGTTTCTTGGGTCGCCTGGTGCCAGCCAGCGCGGCCCGTTGTTTTTGTGGTCATGGTCGCGCCCCTTATTTCAAAGACTCGACTAGGGCGCGGATGGATTCAACAGGCCACGCCGTCACACGCGGCCCGAGTTTCACAGGCTTGGGGAAACGACCGGATCGGCAGCCCTCCCACCAGCAGGATTTTTTTACGGGGATGATCGCGGGGATCGGCGGTTCCGCTTTTGGGTCGCCGATAATTTGGCGCAATCTCAGGAAACCGGTCTCGGGAAGTTGTTTCATTCGGGATGATCCATAAATGGCCGTTGCTGGCCGGTAGATGCATCATCCTTCTGGTATTGAACCAGCTATAAGTAAAAAATCAGCCGAATTTGGATGAATTTTTTCCTTGGCTTAATAAGGCTCTCGCTAAGGCTTGGCGATGTTTTTCCTTTGAATCATTCAACTGGTTATTGATCGTCTTTTCTGTAAATGGGCAGCTAACCATCGCAGCCAACGACAGCACGATTTCAGGGGACACTTCACCAAAATGCCGCCGCAAAGCATTAGCCAAGGTCTGAACTAAAACCCGATAGGGCCGATTTTTTCCACCCCATGCAGCGCGACCTGATTTGTATTGCACATCGAGTTGATCGGCCAATTCAGAAAGCAAGGCTTTGAGGCTAAATTGTTTCTGATAGCCGGGCAGTTTGACGCCATCCTTGTCAAAGGTATCCAGCATCGCCCACGCATGGCCGCGCGCCTTGCCTATCGCCTTCTTGTCAGGGATCGGCCAGTTGAAAGCCTTGCCGTCGGTTAGAAGGAACCATCCGGCAGTTGAAGAAACCGAATCAATAAAACGAAATTCTGCAAACGGATGTGCGTATAGGTCGCCATCTACCGCAGCTCTCTGCTTCTGCTCAAAGACAGCATGAGCCTTCTTGAAATTCGCATCGGACTCCAGTAGCTGAAAAGCATTGTTCGTCTTGATCACTTGCCAATGCTTGCTGACACGCTCGGCCTGTAACTCGCGTTCAGCTTGTTTTTCGCGTTCGGTTTGTCTCTCGCGTTCAGCTTGTCTTTCGCGTTCGGCCACATGATCAATCACCATCAATTCGAGGAGGCCACGACCTTCGTTAACCCAAGTGACTGGTTGGATATAGTCGGGATGCAGTGGATGCGAACTATGATTCTTCCAGCCGCCGAATAGGCCCATACCAGGCTTTGTCTCTGATACAGGATAAAAGACCTCATTTAGCCTTTCCTCGGATACCAAGTCGAGAAGCTGGATTAAATCCTGTGAGGACAGATCACCCCAGGAGTAGGCCTTTGCCATATTCATCGCGCCCCTTTCGCGCCGCCCTTGATTGGGTGCCACGCCAGCCGGGCAAGGGTGTCCCGGTTTTCGCCCCGTCGGGCTAGGCGCGGCAAACCTTTATGCCGCCGCCTGCTTAATCGGTGTCACCTTGTTTTCGCTCTTCGCCATTTCGTCGGTCAGGTTTGCCCATTGCTGCATCATGGCCCGCCGCTCTTCCATGTATTCGCCTTGGTTGTAGGTGGCCCGCACCTTGTTTCGTTCGGCATGGGCTAGCTGGCGCTCGATCACTTCGGAACGAAAACTCAATTCGTTCAGCATGGTTGAAGCCGTTGCCCGGAATCCGTGCGCCGAAAAGCCGATGCTGTCTTTGCCGTTGAAGCCCATGCGTTCCAGCGCTCGATTCAACGTCGTTGCCGTCATGCAGGTTTGCGGGTTGCGGTAGTTGGGGAACAGAAAACTACGCCCGCCGGTGTGCGTTTTCAGTTCCGTCAGCAGTTCCACGGCTTGCCGGGACAAGGGGACAATGTGCGGCTCCCGCATCTTCATGCGCTCAGCGGGGATGCGCCATTCCGCCCGGTCAAGGTCGATTTCCGTCCAGTGCGCTCCCCGCAGCTCCACGGTGCGAACGAAGGTCAGCAGCATCAGGCGCAGGGCGATTACCGTAGTCCGATACCCGCCATAGGAATCAAGCGCTTTCACGAAGTCGCCCACTTGGTCGCGGGATAGCGGCTTGTGATGCTCAATCTTTGGCCGGTGAATCGCGCCCTTCAACGCCGATGCTGGATCGGTATCCGCCCGCAAGGTCGCCACGGCATAGCGGA
The DNA here is from genome assembly GCA_021847835.1 of Pseudomonadota bacterium. Taxonomy (GTDB): domain Bacteria; phylum Pseudomonadota; class Gammaproteobacteria; order Burkholderiales; family Thiobacillaceae; genus UBA6918. The sequence continues at coordinate 82,116 of JAJZPR010000010.1, read as the reverse complement.
ATATCGCCGAAGCCCATTGCCGCACCAGCAAGGCCACGGATGCAGCGCCGCGCCCCTCAATACGCCGCACGATTTCCAGCAGGTGCGCCGCCGTCACGTTGCGAATCGGCAGGCTGCCGATATAGGGAAAAACGTCAGCCTCTAGGAATCGCTCGACTTGCCGCAGGTAGTACGCCGTCCATCCGGGCGTTTTCTTGGCTATCCATTCCCGCGCAACGGCCTCGAAGGTATTGGCGTTTTCGGCGGATCGTTTTGCCGCGTCGGCCTTCCGGTTATGCGCCGGGTGTATGCCGTGCCTGATTAGCCCTTTGCAGCGCTCGCGTTCCTGCCGGGCTTCGGCCAAGGTGTAGCGCCCGGATGCTTTTCGGATGGTGGCGTCGGCGGCTGTCTCAGCCCTCGGGGCTTCGCAATACTCGCCGATGGCAAAAACGTTTTCCTTGCCATCTATGCGGTACTTCAAGCGCCACAGCTTCGCGCCGCTCGGCTTTACCAGCAGATACAGCCCGCCAGCATCGGAAACCTTGTATTGCTTCTCTGTGGGTTTCTTGTTGCGGATGCTCGCGTCGGTCAGTGCCATGATGGGGGTACCGGGCTATTGATACCCCCAAAGATACCCCCATTTTTCCCGGATGGCAACGGATGATGCCGGTTGTTTACGGCCTTCTATTCCGCGTAAACACTAGGTTTTATATGGGGTATCGGATCAGAAAGGACGTTGCCGGATTTGCATCATGCTTTTCGATCATTAGCAGCATAATGCTTGCATCCTATTGATTTACATGGATCGCTGACCAGACATTGCTCGCAGATACCCCCATGAATACCCCCTTTTTCGATTGATACCCAAGCCGGGCGAGTCGAAACCGAATCCAGGAAAAGCGGTTATTGTCCCCCATATCGGCTGCGCCTCAAACCGTCGCCCACCAAGCCGTAGCTTGAAGATGCAACTAAAAACAGCCGACAGGAAGCTCACAAAAAAACAAAACGGAAGGGAAAGAGGGAATGGAAAGCGATTGCAGCGCTGGATGGATCGTCGCGGGAATTATCTTTGCTGTTGCCCATTGGGGTTCCGCTTTTGACGACAACAAGGAAGCCGAGTATGGCGAGGACTTCGGCGCACCAATAAATTGCAGGGCCTACGTTCAAGCATCAGTAGATGGCTTCAGAAGCGGCGAATACGATGCCAGCGCGGTGATGAACGGCCTAGAGCGGAATTGCGGGGCTAATGGCGCTTCCTGGAAAAATAACCGCTAACCGTCGTTAGCGCCTAAATGCTTCGGCTTGCTCCCGTAACAGCCGCGCCAGTTCACGCAACAGCTTACGGGTTCCGCCCTTATACCCGCGCATCGCGGATCGCCGCTTACCCTCTTCGGATTTCGGCCCGGTCGATTTCTCCCAGGGTTTCCAGCGTCGGATTCGTTCGGCTTGCTTCGCCCGATGCTCGGGCGTCCGATAATAGCTCATGGTTTCCCCCTGATAGTTGGGATTGCTCGTTTTCGATTTCTCGCGCCCGCGTAGGGTCAGGTGTGCCGTTGTTGACTTGCTGATGACCCGCCGCAAAGTTGGCCTGCTTCGCGTAAACAATCGGCGGATTCTTGATCGTTGCCAGCGTTTCCAAAGTCGCCCGGCATTGCGATTGCGCCCGCAGTGCCATCCGCATGAAGCCTTCAAGGTTAGGCATATGGGCTTGCTCCATGGCTCTTTCAGAAAGCCGCACAAACAGGGCTTGCAGCGCCGACGCCTGATTTATCAGCATCGCTTCGGCATGGGACAGGTCGCCACGCTGTACCGCCGCCGCTTGATCGCGCAGGGTTTCCAGCATCGTGGGGGTGTCGATTTCATCCGCAATGTTCTTCGGCTGCATCATCCCTATGACACGATGCGCGGCAAGCTCGGGGGAGGTTATGAGGCTCGCATAGACCCGCCCTTTCTCGTCGGCGCTCGGGCCTGATTTTAGGGGGATCGCTTTTCGCGGGAATGCCTCCGCTTTCGGTGCCGCCGGTTTCTTCGGTTTGGTCGCCCGTTTATCTGTTTGGGTACTGTTACCAGTCATTATTTGCCTCCTGATTGATGCCTGTTTTCAGGACTCTCTTCACTGTTCTATCGTTGTTCTCAACGGCTGCATTGAAGCCTCTCGCTATATCTTGAAAGCAGATCAGCGCCCCGTCAGGATCGGCCAGCGCCCCAGCCGTTGCCCATTCGATTTCGTCAGCCGTCCATTGCTCAGCCTCGCCAATGGTTTGCACCAGCGCCCGCAGTTCCGCCGCCTCGGCTTCGGTCGGCGTTCGCCTGGTGCGCTCCGGTATCGGCTCCGCTGCCAGTGCATCGGGATAGCGTTCCAGTATCTCGGCATGGGTCGCGTCCGGGTTGCAATAGACTTCCAGCGGCTCACGGTCGGCGAAGTGCAACAGCCAGCCCCACGAAGTCACAGCATCGGTCGTTTTTGCATCCGTGGGGTTTGCTACTGCTACTGTTGCTATTCTTGCTACTGTTGCCGCCCCTTCCTTCGGTTGAGTAGCAGAAATAGCAGGAATAGCAGTAGCAGCCTTCCGGGTTTCACGTTTTTGGATCAGCGCCGATAGCAGGCTCATGCTGTCACCCCTGCTAATGCCGGATTGAGTTGGATGGTCAGACGCTTTCCTTCCTTCAGCAGCCGCAGCCGTTCAAGCTCGGCAAGCTCGCGGATCGCCGCATCAAGTCGCGCCCCGTCCCGCAATGGCCCATGCTGGCGGACGTGATTCTTGCTAACGGAATGCCTTTGCTCTCGCTGGCAATAATCGACCAGCCAGCTATCCAGCCGCGCCGCGTCCGCCAGTTCAGCAGGTAGCGCAAGCTCACCAAAGAATCGCCGTGATTCGTTCAGGTGCCATGCCGCAATCCGGCTTGCCGACTCGAAACATTCCAGCCCGACAGCGCCGCCCATGCCGTGCTCGAATATCTGGAACAACGCCCCCAGCCGTGCCGCGTTGTCGGCGGATTTACTCGCCACGTCCCGCACGTCGTATAGCTCGCCACCGCTGGCTAGTTCGCTCTCGATTGCATCGTGGAAGGCTACCCATGCCGCCTTTGCTTCCGGTGCCAGCATCATCAATGCGGGGGATAGCGCCCCGTCATCATCAATAGGAACCGGGTTCGCCAGAATCGCCGCGATGCGTTGATGGAATGCGGCCAAGTGCGGCCAGTTCGGCGGGGCTTCGGTGAAGGGGCGAAAGCCTTGCGTCGATTTAGGCCACGCCACCAGAAACCGGGCAAGGAAGCCCGTCCCACGCGCCAGCCCGCCGGATCGGTCGAAGAAACTCCGCAGGGTCATTTCCTGAATCTGCAAAGCCACGGTCAGCCGCGCCCCTTTGACTGTGAAGGATTCCGAAGTCCGCCGCCCGACGGAATGCGAACCGCCATCCCATAGGACATTCAACAGGCCAAGATTCCGCATAACCGAATCCTTGCTCATGCCGTGCGCCCCGAAAACAATCCCGGCCTCGGCAGATACCACGCCCGCCGACGGCCAATTCTTGGCAAGCCCCCACGCAAGGTTCTCAGGGGTTTCGTCGCCCAGCAGCAGCCTCGGCACTCTCGGCGCTTCCGGCTTGTCGCGTTGAAGGTCGGCAAGATCGACCCGCAGATTGTTGGTCGCCTTGCCTGATTTAGCCGCGCACTTTATCGCCGACAATATCCCGTCGCGCTCGGCTTCCCATGCGGCAATCTCGGCTTGATATTCCTTGATTGCCGGTTTCATCGCCTCGGCTTGCTCTTCCTGATACTGGCGGATTGCCGACGTAAAGAAGCCGTCGCAGGTTGATTTCCGCTCGCCCGAATCGGCGATGGTCAGCAGGAATAACCCGACTGGCCCTTGCAGCCGTTCCGCCCGCTTCACGTCGATATGAGCTTGGGTTGCCAACGAAAGCGCGGCCAGTGCCGACGATGCCACCATTGGCAAAGGTGCCTTGACGAAGCCCGCCACCTCTTCCACCGCCGCCCGGATGGTTTTGGGTAGCGCGTCGATTGGGTAAGGCTCTGGTGCCACCTTCGCGGTCAACGGTTGCGACTCCGGCCAAACCTGCCCGGTCAGGATTGGCGCTGTTGCGTTTTCTTGGTCGGTTTGAGGCAAAGCCTTATCCGGTTCGCTTGCGTTCGCTATGGCGCGTCCTACGGCTTCCGTCCCGCATAGCGCCGCCAGGTCGTTAAAGTCGGTCGCATTATTTGGCCGTTCTTTATTACCGAAGTCAGGAATAGCCAGCTTTCCGCCGACAGATTGCGCCGCCTCGACTGCATGGGGATCGGGTGCGCCGGTCGCCTTCACCAGATCGGCCAGAATCACCAGCGCCGCCGACGGGTAGCGTTCGCGCATCGCCTTCGCCACAGCTGGCAGATTGCCAGCCGACAGCGCCGCGATTGTCGGGTGTCCGCTGGATTCCTTCGCCGTTAGCACGGTCGCCACGCCTTCGCCGATAAGCAGGGTCAGCCCGTCGCCATCGTGTAGCGGTTGCGCCGCCCAATATCCGCCCGCCTTCGCGCCGCCATAGACAGCGGATTTGCGCCCGCCCGGGTCGATCAGTTCCAGCGTCGAAAGCCCGTCCCCGACTTTGACGGGTGCCACCAGCAAGCGCCCGGCCAAAGGTTCGCCGCTCGACTTCGGCGCATAGCCCAGGATCGCAGCCGCAGCGCCCGCGTCAATCTCGCGCAGGGTTGCTACCGGCGAAACGCGCTTGCGGACAAGATAGGGATGATCGGGTTTCGCTTCCGCTGCCGCCTTCCAGACAGCCGCCGACTTCTTCGCGGCCTCGACACGTTCCGAAGCTGTCCGGGCTTCCTCGCGCGCGCGCGCGTATTTCTCGATGCGTTGGCGCTCCGCAAGCTCTTCGGGCGTCGGCCTCTGGTGCGTTCCATCGTCGCGCCAGCCGTTCGCCTTGGCCTCATGGAACAGCGTCCCCGCCGTCACCTTGCCATTGATGCGGATGCTCTTCCACACGTCCCGCGCATCTTTGGCGTTGAAGGTGTCGGCTTGCTGGCTCCAGCCTTCCCACAAGCCAAAGCCAGCGTCCCCAAGCTCGGATTTAACGGCCATACCCATCTTCACCCAGGTTTCGCGGTCAACGGCGGGGATGAATTGCAGCGCTTCACGGATGCGGTTGCTCATACCAGCCTCCCAAACCGCAGAAACGCCAAAGCGATGCACGCCCCGGCCTCTTTCCAGAAATGCCCACGGGCAGCATGAAGCTGGCGGGCCTCTTCAAGCTCATAGCCCAACAGCCAAATGCGCCGCTTGAGCGCTGACAGCATGGCTATCTGGCGCGTCGGTGCGGTAATATCTTGCTTGTGTGTAGTTTCTTGGGTCGCCTGGTGCCAGCCAGCGCGGCCCGTTGTTTTTGTGGTCATGGTCGCGCCCCTTATTTCAAAGACTCGACTAGGGCGCGGATGGATTCAACAGGCCACGCCGTCACACGCGGCCCGAGTTTCACAGGCTTGGGGAAACGACCGGATCGGCAGCCCTCCCACCAGCAGGATTTTTTTACGGGGATGATCGCGGGGATCGGCGGTTCCGCTTTTGGGTCGCCGATAATTTGGCGCAATCTCAGGAAACCGGTCTCGGGAAGTTGTTTCATTCGGGATGATCCATAAATGGCCGTTGCTGGCCGGTAGATGCATCATCCTTCTGGTATTGAACCAGCTATAAGTAAAAAATCAGCCGAATTTGGATGAATTTTTTCCTTGGCTTAATAAGGCTCTCGCTAAGGCTTGGCGATGTTTTTCCTTTGAATCATTCAACTGGTTATTGATCGTCTTTTCTGTAAATGGGCAGCTAACCATCGCAGCCAACGACAGCACGATTTCAGGGGACACTTCACCAAAATGCCGCCGCAAAGCATTAGCCAAGGTCTGAACTAAAACCCGATAGGGCCGATTTTTTCCACCCCATGCAGCGCGACCTGATTTGTATTGCACATCGAGTTGATCGGCCAATTCAGAAAGCAAGGCTTTGAGGCTAAATTGTTTCTGATAGCCGGGCAGTTTGACGCCATCCTTGTCAAAGGTATCCAGCATCGCCCACGCATGGCCGCGCGCCTTGCCTATCGCCTTCTTGTCAGGGATCGGCCAGTTGAAAGCCTTGCCGTCGGTTAGAAGGAACCATCCGGCAGTTGAAGAAACCGAATCAATAAAACGAAATTCTGCAAACGGATGTGCGTATAGGTCGCCATCTACCGCAGCTCTCTGCTTCTGCTCAAAGACAGCATGAGCCTTCTTGAAATTCGCATCGGACTCCAGTAGCTGAAAAGCATTGTTCGTCTTGATCACTTGCCAATGCTTGCTGACACGCTCGGCCTGTAACTCGCGTTCAGCTTGTTTTTCGCGTTCGGTTTGTCTCTCGCGTTCAGCTTGTCTTTCGCGTTCGGCCACATGATCAATCACCATCAATTCGAGGAGGCCACGACCTTCGTTAACCCAAGTGACTGGTTGGATATAGTCGGGATGCAGTGGATGCGAACTATGATTCTTCCAGCCGCCGAATAGGCCCATACCAGGCTTTGTCTCTGATACAGGATAAAAGACCTCATTTAGCCTTTCCTCGGATACCAAGTCGAGAAGCTGGATTAAATCCTGTGAGGACAGATCACCCCAGGAGTAGGCCTTTGCCATATTCATCGCGCCCCTTTCGCGCCGCCCTTGATTGGGTGCCACGCCAGCCGGGCAAGGGTGTCCCGGTTTTCGCCCCGTCGGGCTAGGCGCGGCAAACCTTTATGCCGCCGCCTGCTTAATCGGTGTCACCTTGTTTTCGCTCTTCGCCATTTCGTCGGTCAGGTTTGCCCATTGCTGCATCATGGCCCGCCGCTCTTCCATGTATTCGCCTTGGTTGTAGGTGGCCCGCACCTTGTTTCGTTCGGCATGGGCTAGCTGGCGCTCGATCACTTCGGAACGAAAACTCAATTCGTTCAGCATGGTTGAAGCCGTTGCCCGGAATCCGTGCGCCGAAAAGCCGATGCTGTCTTTGCCGTTGAAGCCCATGCGTTCCAGCGCTCGATTCAACGTCGTTGCCGTCATGCAGGTTTGCGGGTTGCGGTAGTTGGGGAACAGAAAACTACGCCCGCCGGTGTGCGTTTTCAGTTCCGTCAGCAGTTCCACGGCTTGCCGGGACAAGGGGACAATGTGCGGCTCCCGCATCTTCATGCGCTCAGCGGGGATGCGCCATTCCGCCCGGTCAAGGTCGATTTCCGTCCAGTGCGCTCCCCGCAGCTCCACGGTGCGAACGAAGGTCAGCAGCATCAGGCGCAGGGCGATTACCGTAGTCCGATACCCGCCATAGGAATCAAGCGCTTTCACGAAGTCGCCCACTTGGTCGCGGGATAGCGGCTTGTGATGCTCAATCTTTGGCCGGTGAATCGCGCCCTTCAACGCCGATGCTGGATCGGTATCCGCCCGCAAGGTCGCCACGGCATAGCGGAATATCGCCGAAGCCCATTGCCGCACCAGCAAGGCCACGGATGCAGCGCCGCGCCCCTCAATACGCCGCACGATTTCCAGCAGGTGCGCCGCCGTCACGTTGCGAATCGGCAGGCTGCCGATATAGGGAAAAACGTCAGCCTCTAGGAATCGCTCGACTTGCCGCAGGTAGTACGCCGTCCATCCGGGCGTTTTCTTGGCTATCCATTCCCGCGCAACGGCCTCGAAGGTATTGGCGTTTTCGGCGGATCGTTTTGCCGCGTCGGCCTTCCGGTTATGCGCCGGGTGTATGCCGTGCCTGATTAGCCCTTTGCAGCGCTCGCGTTCCTGCCGGGCTTCGGCCAAGGTGTAGCGCCCGGATGCTTTTCGGATGGTGGCGTCGGCGGCTGTCTCAGCCCTCGGGGCTTCGCAATACTCGCCGATGGCAAAAACGTTTTCCTTGCCATCTATGCGGTACTTCAAGCGCCACAGCTTCGCGCCGCTCGGCTTTACCAGCAGATACAGCCCGCCAGCATCGGAAACCTTGTATTGCTTCTCTGTGGGTTTCTTGTTGCGGATGCTCGCGTCGGTCAGTGCCATGATGGGGGTACCGGGCTATTGATACCCCCAAAGATACCCCCATTTTTCCCGGATGGCAACGGATGATGCCGGTTGTTTACGGCCTTCTATTCCGCGTAAACACTAGGTTTTATATGGGGTATCGGATCAGAAAGGACGTTGCCGGATTTGCATCATGCTTTTCGATCATGAGCAGCATGGCGGCTGCATCTCCTGAAAACTTGCCCGGACACCGATGCCCGGCCGAAATATGAATTTTCGCCCAATTGCGCGCCGAAGGGAAACCGGCAAATAAAAACGGCGCCTGCGGGCGCCGTTTTTACCCTGTTGCGAGGGGGCTTATTTGAGCTTTTTCACCCCCATCAGGCTCAACACGTACTTTTCGTACAGCGGCTCGGTGCTGCCTTTCTTCATCTTGCGCATGAAGTATTTCTCGAAGGCCACCTTGGCCAGGTGCACCCACTTGCCTTCCTTGAACCAGTTGACGTTGCGCGGGGGGATCTGCGGCAACGCCACGAACGCCGCGCCGCCATCGCCGAAATCGGCCAGGCAGACCGCATTCCAGGTGGCCTTTTCCGCCGGTTCCCTGCCGTCGAGCATGGCGCGAATATTGTGCGCGGTCGCGGTCACCATGGATTCGATCATGTAGCCGGTCTTGGGCGTGCCGGTGGGCACGGGCGTGGCTTCGACCGGCGGGATGGCGACGCAGACGCCGACGGAAAATATGTTCCGGAACTTGGGATTGCGCTGGTAGGGGTCGATGCTGATGAAGCCGCGCGGATTGGTCAGTCCCTCGATGCCGAACACCGCGTCGATGCCCTTGAACGCGGGCAGCATCATGGAGTACTTGAAGTCCAGCACGTGTTCCTTGATGACCTCGCCCTTGTCGTTGTGCTCGGCGACGAACATCTTGCCGGCTTCGACTTTCGTCACCTTGGCGTTGCAGATCCACTTGATGTGGCGATCGCGCATGGCCGATTCCAGCAGCCCTTTGGAATCGCCCACCCCGCCCAGGCCGAGATGGCCGATGTAGGGTTCGGCGGTAACGAAGGTCATCGGCACCTTGTCGCGGATTTTCCGGCGCTTGAGATCGGTGTCCATGATCATGGCGAACTCGTAGGCCGGGCCGTAGCAGGATGCGCCCTGCACCGCGCCGACCACGATGTGCCCCGGGTCCTTGACGAACTCGTCCCAGGCTTTGCCGGCCTTGACCGCATGTTCCACCTGGCAGATCGAATGGGTATGTCCTTCCGGGCCCAGGCCCTCCACTTCGTCGAAAGCCAGTTTGGGGCCGGTGGCGATGACCAGGAAATCGTAGTCCACCGTGCGGCCGTCGGTCAGTTCGATCTGGTTTTTTTCGGGGTGCACGCGCTTGGCGCCGACCGGGATGAAATCAATGCCCTTCTTGTTGAGATAGTACCCCGCCGGCAGGGTGATGTCGGGCTGGCTGCGCCAGTTGACCGCCACCCAGGGATTCGACGGGGTGAACTGGAAGTAGGGAAGGTTGGAAATGACGGTTACCTTGTCCTGCGAGCGGGCGTTTTCGCGCATCTCGTAGGCCATGGTCATGCCGCCGATGCCCGCGCCCAGAATAACGATGTGTGCCATATCAGTTTGTCTCCGTGTTTTGTTTGTCGGAATGCGCCTGCCTGGCAGGCGTGCATACTTGAGGGCAATTACCATGCCAGTCTGAACAGGACGTTCATGCACGAACAATAGAGGGGGCGCCTCTTGCACCCAAGCTTGACATGTTATTCCTGTCATGACAACGTTCTGGTTTGTCATGACAATCAAACAAGCAAACGATGCCCGGCGTGAAATTGCAGGAAATCATCGAGGCCCATGATCAGCCATTCGTGGTGATCGACGAGCAGTACCGCATCGTCGCCGCCAACCGGCGCTATTGCGACTCCTACGGCGCCAGCCTGGAGACCATCCTGAACCGGCGCTGCCACGAAATTTCGCATCACTCGCCCCGCCCCTGCCATGAGAACGGCGAGCAATGCCCGCACCAAGCCCTGTTCAAGGGCGGCCAATCCACGGTGGTGGCGCTGCACACCCATTACCACGCCGACAACGCGCCCGAACGCACGCGCATACGTGGCCACGCCATCCGCGGCTTGGACGGGCGCCTGTACCTGGGCGAGATCCTCCACCCGCTCGAGGCCAGCAGCGAACTGGACTGCAAGGACATGCGCATGGTGGGCCACTCTCCCGCCTTCCTGGCGTGCGTGGACAACCTGGCGCGCGTGGCGGAAAGCGAGGCCTCCATCCTGCTGTTTGGCGAGAGCGGCGTTGGCAAGGAACTGGCCGCACGCTTCGTCCATGATCGTTCGCCCCGTTCGAGCGGGCCGTTTATCGCCATCAACTGCGCGGCCGTGCCGGAAAACATGTTCGAGAGCGAACTGTTCGGCCATGAGCGCGGCGCCTTCACCGGCAGCACCGGTCAGAAAAAAGGCCTGTATGAACTGGCCGATGGCGGCACGCTGTTCCTGGATGAAATTTCGGAAATCCCCCTCGCCCTGCAGGCCAAGTTGCTGCGCGTTCTCGAAACGGGCGAATTCCGGCGCGTGGGCGGCACCAAAACCCTGAAAGCCGACGTCAGGCTGGTATCCGCCACCAACCGCAACCTGCTCGACTGGGTCGACCAGAAGCTGTTTCGCCTCGACCTCTATTACCGCCTGGCGGGGATCGATGTCGTGCTGCCACCCTTGCGCGAACGGCGCGATGACATTGGCGCCCTGGCCGAGGCCCTGTTGTCGCGCTTGTCCGGCGGCGCTCGAATGCGCTGCCGTCTGGACAAGGAGGCCCTCAACGCGCTCAAGCACTACGATTTTCCCGGCAATGTACGGGAACTGCGCAACCTGCTGCAGCGCGCCATGGTGCGCTGCAGCGATGGCGTCATCCGCGCGGAAGACCTGAACCTGGAAATTCCGCCCGCCGCCACCACAGCCGCCAGGAAAGAAGCGCTCGCCGGGCGCCCCGACGGCTCGCTAAGCGATCTGGAGAAAGACTACATACGGGTTTTGCTGGGCAAGCACGGCGGCCACCGGCGCACGGTCGCCGACCTGCTCGGCATCACCGAACGCACCCTGTACCGCAAGCTCAAGCAGCATGGGCTGAAATAGAAGCGTAAGGCGTGAGGGGTTGTGGCGGCAGCCTCGCCACGATCAAGCTGCGTCAGGACAACTCCGCCGCGCGCACCACGGCGCGCGCCTTGTTGCGGGTTTCTTCCCATTCGTTCTGCGGCACCGAGTCGGCCACGATGCCGGCGCCGGCCTGCACATACAGGGTGCCGTCCTTGACCACGGCGGTGCGGATGGCGATGGCGAGGTCCATGTCGCCGTTGAAGCCCAGGTAGCCCACCGCCCCGGCATAGATGCCGCGCTTCACGGGCTCCAGCTCGTCGATGATTTCCATGGCGCGCACCTTGGGCGCGCCGGACACGGTGCCGGCGGGAAAGGTGGCGCGCAGCACGTCCATGGAGCTGAGATCGGGCTTCAACCTGCCCTCGACGTTGGAGACGATGTGCATGACGTGCGAGTAGCGCTCGATGCTCATGTTCTCGGTAACTTTCACCGAGCCGATCTGGGCCACGCGGCCGAGGTCGTTGCGGCCGAGGTCGAGCAGTTGCAGGTGCTCGGCGCATTCCTTGGGGTCGGCGAGCAGTTCCTGCTCCAGCGCGAGATCGTGCTCGCGGTCGTGGCCCCGGGGACGGGTGCCGGCGATGGGACGCACGGTGACGGTTTCGCCCTCGCGCCGCACCAGGATTTCCGGCGAGGAGCCGACCACATGGTGGTTGCCCATGTCGTAGTAGAACATGTAGGGCGAAGGGTTGAGCGAGCGCAGCGCGCGATAGAGCGTGAGCGGGCTGGCTGCGAACGGGCGGCGCATGCGCTGGGACAGCACCACCTGCATGATGTCGCCGTCGGTGATGTACTGCTTGGCGCGCAGCACCGCGGCCTTGAAGGCGTCCTCGCCGAACTCGGACACCGCCTCGGCGTGCGCGGCCGGCTCCGCTTTGGGCGCGGTCAGCGGCGCGTGCAGGCGCTCGCGGTGCGCGTGCAGGCGGCCGAGCGCGGCTTCGTAGGCGCCGGGCTGCATGGGGTCGGCATAGACGATGAGCGTGAGGCGGCCGGAAAGATTGTCCACCACCGCCAGCTCGTCGGTGAGCATGAGCAGGATGTCGGGGGTGTGCAGCTCGTCCGGCTTGCGGGTTTGCGCCAGGCGCTTTTCGATGTAGCGGATGGTGTCATAGCCGAAGTAGCCCGCGAGCCCGCCAGCGAAGCGCGGGCCGCCGGCGAGCGGCGCGGCCTTGAAGCGGGCGAGGTATTGCTCGATGAAGGCGAGCGGGTCGGCGGTCTCGTGCTCTTCCAGCACCTTGCCGTCCTGCTCCACGGTCAGGGTATGGGCACGCACGCGGATCAGGGTGCGCGCCGGCAGGCCGATGATGGAGTAGCGGCCGAAGCGCTCGCCCCCCTGCACCGATTCGAGCAGGTAGGTGTAGGGCGCATTGGCAAGCTTGAGATAGAGCGCCAGCGGCGTGTCGAGATCGGCCGGCAGCGCCAAGGTGAGCGGAATGCGGTTGTAGCCCTGGCGGGCGAGGTCGTCGAATTCGGTTTCAGTCATGTTCAGGGGTCAGGGATCAGGATTCAGGAATCAGGGAAAGCGCTAGGCGCTCTTTGAGAACATGCGCCGCCATCGGCGGCACATCCTCTGAATCCTGACCCCTGAATCCTGATCCCTGGGGATCATGCCTTCTTCACCAGCTTCACCGCCTCGATCAGGCTTTCCACCACGGCATCGGCGTCCAGCTCCTCCACCGGGCGGCCGCGGTTGTAGCCGTAGGGCACGACGAACACGTGGCAGCCTGCGGCGCGCGCGGCCTGGACGTCGTTGAGCGAATCGCCGATCAGCAGCATCTCGGCAGGCCCGATGCCGAACTTCTCGCAGGCGTGCAGGAGCGGCATGGGGTCGGGCTTTTTCTTCGGCAGCAGATCGCCTGAGAGGATCAGTTCGAAGAAGCCGGCGAGCCCGGTGTCATCGAGCAAGGGCAGGGTGAACTTCTCGGCCTTGTTGGTGATGCAGCCCAGGCGAAAGCCTGCCGCCTTGAGCGCCACCAGACCTTCGGGCACGCCGTGGAAGGGATGGCTCTGGCGGCTCACGCCTTCGAGATAATGCTTCTCGAACACAGGCAGCGCCTTTGCGAACAGGGCGGCATCGGGCTCGGCCTGCATGTCGCGGGTGAGCACGCGCTTGACCAGGCGCGAGACGCCGTTGCCGATGTAGGTCTTGACCGTGGCCTCGTCGATCGGCGGCAGGTCCAGCTCCGCGGCCATGCGCTGCGCGGCATCCGCCAGGTCCGGCGCGGTGTGCAGCAGGGTGCCGTCGAGGTCGATGACAACGGCTTTGATATTGAGCGGAAAATTCATTTTCGGGAGTTTCAAGTTGCAAGTTTCAAGTTGCAAGGAACTGCTTGTTTCTTGCAACTTGCCCCTTGTGCCTGTTTTAAACCTTCGCCAATTCCGCGCGCATGGCGGCGATGACGCTGTCGTAGCGGTGCGGATCAGAGTCCTTGGCGGCGCCGAACACGGCGGAGCCGGCCACGAAGGTGTCCACGCCGGCCTGGGCCACTTCCCTGATGTTGGCGGGGCCGACGCCGCCGTCGATTTCCAGGCTGACGTCGAGGCCGCGCTCGTCGATCATCCTGCGCACCTTCTTCGCCTTGTCGAGCACGTAGGGGATGAACTTCTGGCCGCCGAAGCCGGGGTTGACGCTCATCAAGAGCACCATGTCGATCTTGTCCAGGGTGTATTCCAGCACGTCCAGCGGCGTGGCGGGGTTGAACACCAGGCCGGGCTTGCAGCCGTTTTCGCGGATCAGGCTGATGGTGCGGTCGATGTGCTCGGAGGCTTCCGGGTGGAAGGTGATGTAGGTGGCGCCGGCTTTGGCAAAATCGGGAATGATGCGGTCCACCGGCTTCACCATCAGGTGCACATCGATGGGCGCGGTGACGCCGTGCTTCCTCAGCGCCTCGCACACCAGCGGGCCGATGGTGAGGTTGGGCACATAATGGTTGTCCATCACGTCGAAGTGGACAATGTCCGCACCGGCTTTGATGACGTTGTCCACTTCCTCGCCCAGCTTGGCGAAGTTGGCCGACAGGATGGAGGGGGCGATACGGTAGGCCATGGCTTGCTCCGGTAAATTTTGCAAAGCCGTGATTTTAACATTCATCCGCTTGCCGCCTTTGGATACAATGCCGAAAACCCCTCATTTCCGAAGACCCATGGCCGAAAGCAAGAAATACGACATCAGCATCCGGGTACACACGACCTACATCCCCGAGCAAAGCGATCCCGACGCCGACCGCTACGTGTTCGCCTACACCATCACCATCGCCAACGAGGGTACGGCTTCGGCACAGCTGATTTCGCGCCACTGGATCATCACCGACGCCGAGAACCAGGTGCAGGAAGTGCGCGGGCTGGGCGTGGTGGGCGAGCAGCCGTTTTTGCGACCGGGCGAAAGTTTCGAGTACACCAGCGGCACCTCGCTCGGCACCCCGGTCGGCACCATGCGCGGCAGCTACCAGATGGTGGCGGAGGATGGCCAGAAATTCGAAGCCGAGATTCCCGAATTCACCCTGTCGATGCCGCGGGTACTGCACTAGGAAATGACCTTTCGCACCTAGGGGGGCTCCCACGAATTGTTATGTAGGAGCAGGCTTGCCTGCGATAATTCCTGATCGCACCCAAGGGTGCTCCTACTTTTTCATCGTCCACCACACGATGAACAGCAATATCCCCAATGCGAGCGCGGCTTCGAGCAGCAGCCAGAGGCTTCCCTGATCCACGGTTTATAATCTCCGGTCAATGAAACGTTTCGTCTTTCCCCTCTACGCATTTTACGCAAGCCTGATCGCCGCCGCGATGCTGGGGGGCTGCGCCACGCCCGAGCCCGCACCGAAGCCCTCGCCGCCGGTTGCGGTGCCGACGCCGACGCCCGCTCCGGTTCCGCCCGCCCCTCCCGTCGCGCCGCCGGCCCCGCCTGCGCCGCTGGCGCAACTGCGGCCGGTGGACTGGAATGCCGTCCTCAACTGGAAGGACGACACGCTGACCGACATCTGGCCTGCCTTCCTGCAGTCCTGCGCCGGCCTGAAGAATCAGCCGGCCTGGCAGACCGTGTGCGGCGAGGCGCAGGCCATGAATGGCGCCAACGAAGCCGCCGTGCGCGCCTTTTTCGAGCAGCGCTTCCAGCCACACGAGGTGTTCAACGTCGACAACACCCTGGAAGGCACGGTGACCGGCTATTACGAGCCGCTCATCAAGGGCGACCGCGTGCGTACCATGAAGGCGCGTTTTCCGATCTACGCGGCGCCGGACGACCTCATCGTGGTGGATCTCACCAGCGTGTATCCGGAATTGAAAAGCATGCGCCTGAGAGGCCGGCTGCAGGGCAACAAGGTCGTGCCCTATGCCACGCGCAGCGAAATCGAAAACGGCAACGGCACGTTCCGCGCCAGGCCGATCGCCTGGGCGGAAGACCCGGTGGAGCTTTTCTTCATGCAGATCCAGGGCTCGGGCCGCATCGAGCTGCCCGACGGCACGCACCTGCGCATCGGCTACGCCGACCAGAACGGCCATCCGTACAAATCCATCGGCAAGCTGCTGGTCGAACGCGGCGAACTGAAGCTGGAAGAAGCCTCCATGCAGGGCATCAAGGCCTGGGGGCAGGCCAACCCGGACAAGCTGACTGAACTGCTGCACAGCAATCCGAGCTACGTGTTCTTCAAGGAACTGCCCAATGGCCTGTCGGGCCCGCTGGGCGCGCTGGGCGTACCGCTCACCGCCGGCCGCTCCATCGCCGTCGACCCGAAATTCATCCCGCTGGGCGCGCCGGTGTTCCTGTCCACCACCTGGCCCAATTCCCCGCAGCCCTTGAACCGCCTGATGATGGCGCAGGACACCGGCGGCGCCATCCGCGGCGCGGTGCGCGCGGACTTCTACTGGGGATTCGGCGCCGCGGCGGGCGAACAGGCCGGCAAAATGAAGCAGAAAGGCCGCATGTGGGTACTGCTGCCCAAGGGCTATGCCGCGCAGCCGCTGGCAGCGAACAGCAAGTAATCGCTTGTCAGCAAAAGCAGACGCGCTTCGCGCGCTTTATCAAACTGAAAACTGACAACTGATAACTAATTTTCAGGTTCGAACACCACCGGGATTTCCACCACTGCGCGCACGGGCCGGCCGTTGCGCTGCGCGGGGCGGAAGCGGACGCCTTTCAGCGAATCCAGCGTCGCCTTTCTGAACATCTCGCCAAACGCGCCGCCCGGCGTGACTGACACCACTTCCACCCTGCCGATGCCGCCGTCGGCTTCCAGATGCAGGCGGATGACCACGCGCCCGGCCACGCCCTGCTCTTCCGCGCGGGCCGGATAGACGGGCTCCGGGCGGCGCAGGGCGGATGGCTGCACGTCCAGTTCCTTCGCGGTGTAGTAGCGCGTATCGGCCAGCAGCGGGACATCGAGCGCGGGGCCGGGCGCATCGCGGCCGGGTGTGGCCGCCGATGCCGGCGGCGCAGGCACGGCCGGGGGCGAAGGTTCCGCGGCAAGTGCGGGCGGCGAAGGCGGCTGGAGCGGCGCAAGGGATTGCAGCAAGGGCTGCGGCAGCGGCGGACGCGGCGGTCTGTCCGCCGGCCTGGCTGCCGGCTTGTCCACCGGTTTCGGTTCGGGCACGGCGGGCGCAGGCGGCGCGGCGGGTGCGGGCGGCGCAAGCTCGACCTGAAGCTCGACCTGAAGCTCGGACGGCAGGGGAAGCGCCACCTTTGGCGGCAGGCGCGTGAGACCGATCACCGCCGCATGCAGCGCAAGCGACAGCCAGAGTATGGCGAGAAAGCGGCGGCGCGCCGACTGCAAGGACAGACTGGTCATTGATTACCAGACAAGGGGGAAGGGGTGTTGCATTAAAATTCGTATTTTCCCATATCTGCAAACGGCCACTCTATGCGCATCACATGGATTCTTCTGGCAGCACTCGCCGCCGGCGCCGCCCAGGCCGCGGACAAGCCCAGCGTCACCCAGACCACGATCAAGTCCGCCGACGGCACCGAAGTGCCGGTGAGCGTGGCCACGCCGCCCGGCAAGGGGCCCTTCCCGCCGGTGCTGTTCATCCATGCCAAGCGCGGCATCGACGAAAACGAGCAGAAGTACATCGCCGATCTCGCGGCCCAGGGTTTTCTGGTGGTGATGCCGGACTGGCAAAGCGGACGCATGATCGAGCGCTGGCCGTCGGAGCACAATCCGGAAACCGAAATGGACGTCGAGGCCGGCATGGATTACCTGATGAAGCTGCCCAATGCCTGCAAGGGGCCGGTGGGCATCGTCGGCAAATCGCGCGGGCCGTATTATGCGATCCGCCTGGCCGCCAAACGCGGCAAGGACATCGCCGCCATCGTCAGCTACTACGGCCACATGCAGAATCCGAACGCGCCCGAGCCCGACCAGCTGTTCCGCGTGGCGCCGGAAATCATGCAGATCAACACGCCCATGCTGTTCCTGATCGGCGAGGAGGATTTCGAACTGCGCCGCTTCGTCGGCGGGCGTGCCTTCTATGCGCTGTGGGAACGCGGCGTGCCGGTGGAATACCAGGTCTATCCCTTTGCCCGCCGCGCCTTCGACTTCCGCGCCGACCAGGGTCCCGAGGAAAAGACCGCTGCCCGCCATGCGCGCCAGCGCGCCAGGGAGTGGCTGGCGAAGTGGATGAAGCTGGACAGCCAGATACGCTGCGCGAAGAATCAATAAAGATTGAACAGGGAGGACAAGAGGACAGGAGTAAATCTTTTAATTTTGTTTCCCCTTGTCCTCATATCCTCTTTGTGAATTTTTTACCTGCGACTAGGCGGGTTTTCTCGCCACCAAATCGATCAGCGCCGACATGTCGCTGTGGCCGGCGCCTTCCTCCCTGTTGAAACAAAACGGGCGGGCACAATGCCCGCCCGCTTCGTTTGACGGCAATCGCAACGATTAGCGACTGAAGCTGCCGCTGCCGGAACCCATACCGCTGCCGGAACCCATACCGCTGCCGGAACCCATACCGCCGCCGGAACCCATACCGCCGCCGGAACCCATACCGCCGCCGGAACCCATGCCGCCGCCGGAACCCATGCCGCCGCCGGAACCCATGCCGCCGCCGGAACCCATACCGCCGCCGGAACCCATGCCGCTGCCGGAACCCATGCTGCCGGAACCCGTGCCGCTGCCGGAACCCTCAGCAGAACCCTGGGCACGAGCTTCGCCATCGCGTTTGTCCTGCTCAGCTCCTTGCTGAAAGGTATTGAGCGCATCCCGGGTATCCGCAGCGGACTTGCCTGCATCGATAGCCTGATCGGCAACTGCGACCACTTGTCCGGCAGGAATGCCCGCTTGGACCTGCTCGCGGATTTCGGCTCCGACCTGGCGCAGGTCGCCGGCGCTGTAATCGTGTTCGACCGCGCTACGCACAACCTCGAAGGCCTGATCGACAGGCACGCCGGCCGCCACCAGCTCGCTCAGGACGGTGTGGGCGGTTTTTTGCGCATCCGCCGCAGCGGCGGGAACGCGGTCCAGTTGAGCGTGCGCTTCCTGCTCGGTGGCGGCTGCAGCGTTTCCGCTCAGGAAGGCGGCCAACAGTGCGGTTGCAATGGCAGAAGGAACTTTTTTAACCATGATGACACTCCTTGTCAGTTTGACGGTTGATTTCGACTCACCCATTTCATGCAGTGAACAGCGGGCAAATTTCTGTGCGCTGTTGTCTCCTGAGACGAAAGAAAGCGTTCCGGGGTTACTATCGAAACGATCGAGCCACGGGGGAGTAGCGAAAAACCCAAACAAAAAGGCCCTTGCCGCATTCGCGGCAAGGGCCTTGTGCCGAGGCGCCGTTCAGTACGGGTTGGTCAATGTGGGACTGGAACCCGTGGAGGCCGAAGGATTGGAGGAAAGGGGGCCGGAGCCGGCGGTTTGCTGTTGGTCGAAACCGCCACCGAAGTTCTGGCTGCCCGATCCGCTGCTCCAGCTTTGCGAGCTGAAGCCGTCGGCCACGCTGCTGGCACTGCCCGCGCTGGCGCCAACGCCCATGCCGGTTCCGCTGCCGAAGCCGACTACCTGTTGTTCGCGTTCGGCCTCATCGGCAGCCACGGCGGCGCCGGCAAACAATGCGGCGCATGCCGCTGCCGATATTACGAGTCTGATGTTCATTTCGATCTCCTTGTCATTGAGTAGGGCGCCGGAAACGAATGCACGTTTCCTGCATGCTTGGACGATAACGATGCGATTTGGGTTACGGATTTCAGTAGCTGAAGTTCAGGCCAAGTGACACGACGTGATTGGTGTAGGCCGTCCCGGCAACGTTCGAATCGTTGTCCCGATAGGCGTAGCCCCCGTTGAGATACCAGTTCTTGGCCAGACGCTGCGTCACCTCGGCGAACACGGTCTGTGTGGTAGTGCGGAAAGGCGAGGCGGTGTCGAAGTCGCGCTTGGCGTGGCTGTAGCCGAAATTGACAAAGGTATCCTGGAGCGGCAGGTATCCGAAATTCACGCCATAGGTTTGACCGGTATAGCTGAAGGCGCGAAGATCGGCTTTGTTGTCCTCGTAATCCGCGACTGCCTTGACCCAAAGCTTCTGGCCCAACTGGCGCTTGATTTCAAGTGTGGCGCCGAGGCCGCCGGAATCGCGCGCATCCTGCCGGGTGTCGCGGATAAAGCCACGGCCCGTGAGCTGGCCCGACCAGTCGGGGGAAAGCTGTTTGTAAAAACCGGCGCTCGCCGTCAGCATGGAATTGTCAAGGTTGTCGAAGCGGTCGTAGGCGGCGGTAAGCGCGCCGACCTGGCCGATGAAATAGCTGGTTTTCGCGGGGTCAAGCGGCGTGTAGTACACGGCGGAGGCGTTCAGCGTCAGATAAGTGTCGCTCTCCTGGTTCGCCGTGGTCGGCTCGTCGGGCGAACCGTTGACATTGGTTTCGTAAGTCAGTTTGGCGCCGGCATTCAAGGTAATGTCGGCATGCGCCGTGACGGCGAGGCCGAGTCCTCCGGCCAGAACTGCTGCATTGGCCATGGCTGGAAGCGGATTGAATCGCATTAGTACGTCCTTTCTTCGAGTGGTGGTGGAGAAAAAAATTTCCAAAAACAACAGCAGCGCCGATCTTGCGCCGCTGTCGCACTTGATGATTTAGGGCCTAGTAGCCGCCTCTGCCTCCCGGGAAGCCGCCGCCCATGCCACCAGGGGCGCCGCCCCCAGGCGCGCCAGCCCCGCCGGGAAAGCTGCCCCCGCCCCCTGGCCAGCCCCCACCTGGACTCTGGCTGGGATTGGGAAATCCAGGCGCGGCAAACGGGGCCTCCGCCTGGGCGCCGAACCGGCGGCGCATGTCCGAAATGACGTCGGCAGGCGCCACGCCCTGGCGCAACCGGTCCAGCACAGTGCGTTGCAGTGCCTGAATCTGCGCCGCCGTGTAGCCGGCTCGCAGGCTGGACATGGGCAATTCCAGCGCCTGCGCCGGCGCGACCTTGTGCAGGAGCAGCAATTCGGCCAGATTGGCGGCGGCAATCAGGCGACCGGCATCGGCCGCCGTCCGTCCGCCTCTCGCGACGGACGCATCCAGTTTCACCAGCGCGTCCTTCGCGCCGTAACGTTGCCGCAAACCGGCGCCCAGGCCGACCAGCGCTTCGCGTTCGCCCGCCTTGCCGTAGCCGAGGCCGCGTTCTTCCATTGCCCGCACGGTCGCGTCAGCCTCGCTCAGCGCGCTCCGCCACTGGGACGTCACGGCCAGAATCGTCTCGGCCGGGATCTTCTTGGCCATGCCTTCCAGCATCTTGTCGCGCATCGGCGCGACGGGCAGGCCGTCCCGGCTTGCCTCGGCGAGTTGCCGGACGAATGCATCGGCACCGGCAGCAGAATATTGGTGCGTAGCCGCCAGGCGCATGACCGCCTGCAAGTCCTGCTCGCCCACTCCGGCTTTCATGGCTTCTTCCAGGTTGACGGCCAACGCCTGGCGCTGGGCCGGCGCACCCGAGACCCGGGAAACGGCCTGCTCCAGCGATGCGGGAAGCTCGGCGCGAACGGCGGTCGCCAGCAGGATGCCGAACAGCAGAAGAGGAATGCGGATGCGATGTGTCATGTCGGTTCGCCTCATAGTATGGTGACGACCGCGTTTTGCCTGCCGAAATCGTCACTCACATGCTGTTCGGCGCGCGGATCGGTGACCCAGCGCCGGCCATCGACCAGGAATGCGTACTGATAGCGCCCGCTGGGCAACGGAATGACCACGCTCCACATGCCATTGCCCGCAGGCTTCAAACTGACCTCAGCCGTGCCGCCCCAGCCGTTGAAATCGCCGACCAGCGCCACGCTGGTGGCTTGCGGGGCATACAGGCTGAAACGCAGCGCATTGCTTCCGCCCGAAGGCGCATGCGCGGCCCGGGTAAGGGAAGAAGAAGACAAGGCCGTTTGCGGCAAAGCCTCACCCGCCGGAGGCAGCGACAGGGGCGCAAGCACGACGAACAGCGCCGACGCTGCCAGCGCGGCGCCCGCGAATTCCCAGCCCAGCAGGGGGCGGCGCTCCATCCACGAGCGCAGGCGAGCCAAGGCGCTCTGCCTTTGGGGCCTGATCTCCGCCATCACCCTGTCCGCCAAGCCGGCGGGGGCGGCAACCCGCGGCAAGCGCTCCAGCGCACTCAACGCCGCGCCGGTGGCGTGCAGCTCCGCGCGCTCGGCCTCGTCCAGGTGGGCGAGAAAAGCGGCTTCCTCGGACGGGTCCATTTCCCGGTCCAGATAGCGCTGCCAGGCAGTATCGTATTGCAATGCATCCATCACGATTCTCCGTGCAGTTTCCTGAACATCCGGCGGGCGCGGAACGTCCTCACCTTGACATTTTCCACCGTGTCGTCGAGCAGCGAGGCAATCTCCTCGTTGCCGTATCCCTCCAGATGCTTCAATATCAAAACGTCCCTGTAATGCGCAGGCATGCGGTCGAGGATCCGCTGGATCCTTTCATGCAGTTGCCCCTGCTCCGCCCGGCTGTCCGGCCTGGCTGCGTCGGGCGCAGCCAGAACCTCAGCATGGTCCGTCCAATCCTCGCACAGCGAGTCGCCGCCCTGGCTGCGCAGCATGTCGCGCGCCTTGTTGAGCGCGATCTGGCACAGCCAGGTGGAAAACGCGCTCCTGCCGCCGAACGTGGCGAGCTTCCGGTACGCGGCAAGAAAAGTTTCCTGGCTGATATCCTGGCTCGCCTCGTAATTGCCGAGAAACCGGTACACCACGTTGAACACCTTCTGCTGATGGCGCTGGACCAGGACTGCGTACACCTCTGACCGCCCCGCCAGACAGGCGTCGATCAGCGCCTCGTCGGACTCCACACGCCATCTCCCATATCAGTCTTTTATGGTTCATTTCATCTCGTAGGACGAAACCCGCACCAAAAAAGTTACACCCCGCGGAAACCGGACGGCCTACGGCAGGACAGCGACATTGTTCTCGCCTGAAAATCCGTCGGAAACGACGGGCTGGTCGGGGTCGACCTGCCTGTGGGCGCCATCCACCCAGTAGATGTATTCGATGCGGCGCATGGCGGCGGGGAATGTCAGCCCGACCCGCCAACGGCCGGTTTCGTCCGGCCCGGCCAGTGGCGTCATCCCGCTTTGCCACTGATTGAAATCACCGAGGATTTCGACCGATTTGGCCTGGGGCGCATGCAGAGTGAATGTCATCACGCGCATTTCCGTTTCGTCGGCGCACGCCCATGGCGCGGCCAGCGCAAGCGCCCAGACCAAGCACCATCGCCGGCTGGCAAAAAGAAATGGAGTACCGCTCATGGCGTCCCTACGCCCGTCTTCCCGGGATGATCAAGGAGGTTGCCTCCCCCGCGGCAAAAATGCTCAAAGGCTGAGTTTTTGCCAACCCCATGGCGCTCACTTCCGGCTGGCCGCGCTCAGCAACTGTTCGAGCTTGTCGGCCGGCACGTAGCCAGGCACGCGCTGGCCGTTTTCCAGGATGAGGGTGGGCGTGCCGCTGACCTTGAGCTTGGCGCCGAGCGCCACGATCTCGTCCACCGGGTTGGCGCAGTCACCCTTGGATTTGGGCTTCTCGTTGCGAAGCATGTAGCCTTTCCAGGCCTTGAGGCGGTCGCTTTCGCACCAGATCTTCTTCGACGTCTGCACCGCCTCGGGATGCAGGCCCTCGATGGGATAGAGGAAGGTGTAGATCGTCACGTTGTTGAGCTTTTCCAGCTCCGGCTCCAGCTTGCGGCAAAACGGACAGTCCGGGTCGGAGAAGATCGCCAGCTTGCGGCTGCCGTTGCCCTTGACTTCCTTGATGGCCTTGGCGAGCGGCAGCGTGCTCCACTTGACCTCCATCAGCTTGGCGTTGCGCGCCGCGGTGAGGTTCTGCCTGCTTTGCAGATCGATCACATTGCCCAGCACCAGGTACTTGCCGTCGGCGCTGGCATAGACGACCTGCCCGTCCGCCACCACTTCATACAGGCCGCCGTAAGGCGTCTTGCCGATGGAGGCAATCTCCATGCCGGGAAAACTCTTCTGGAATGCCTGGCGGATTTCCTTCTCGCCCGCCTGGGCTGAAACGCCCGCGAGCATGAGCAGGGAGAGTGCCAAATGGAATAAACGCATGATGTTTCCTCAATTAAAAAAAGCTTCGTGCACCAGGGCCGCCTTTGCCGGCCCCAGTTTGTTCAAGGCCGACATGCCCGAGTTGCGCGCCAGTGCAAACAAACGCTCATCCCGGCCAAACAGCCGCCACAGGGTATCAGTAAGCAGCTGCATGCGTGCCACCGGTTCGGCGCGACGGCGGGCATAGCGCTCCAGCAAGACCAGATCGCCGCAGCCTGCCCTGCCTCTTTGCGCAAGCACATCGGCCAGCGCGGCGACATCGCCAAAACCCAGGTTCACGCCCTGCCCTGCCAGCGGATGCACGCCGTGGGCGGCGTCGCCCACCAGCACGCAGCCGGCGCGCACGGGGCTGTCCGTTTGCATCAGACGGAGCGGGAAAGCCGCGGGTCGAGTGACAAGACGCAGGCTGCCGAGACGCGCCCCCCCGGCCTGTTCGGCCTGCGCGCAGAATGCCTGCTCGTCCATTCCGAGCAGGGCCTGTGCATGTTCCGTAGCGGTTGACCAGACCAGCGACATTCGGTTCCCCGGCAGCGGCAGATAGGCGACGATGTCGACGCAGCCCGGCTCGAACGGACGGAACCACTGGAAGGCGGTGCCGCGGTGCGGTTTTTCGGTTTCGAAATTGGCCACCACGCCGGACTGGCGGTAAGGCTCCGCTTTCGCCTCGATGCCGGCGCGCTGGCGGGTCAGGGAAGCGGCGCCGTCGGCGCCCACGATCAGTTCCGCTTCCAGGGCGGCGCCGCTGCCGAGGGTGATGAGCGAACGCGGGTTGTTCCAGGCGATATCGCTTACCTCGGCCGGGCACACGACCTCGACATTATCTTGCGCATGCAGCGCCTGCCACAAGGCGTGCTGGAGCCGACTGCCTTCCAGGATACTGGCGAGTCTGGGCACGCCGGCCGCATAGGCGTCGAGCAGCAGCTCGCCTTTGGCATCGCCGCGCACGTCCATGCGATGGACCGCCTGCACGCGGGACGCGTCGAGACGGCCCCATGCGCCCAGATCCTCGAGCAGGGCTTCGCTGCCAGGGCTGATGGCATAGACGCGGGTGTCCCATTGATCCGGTTTGGGCATCGCGTTTGCTCCCTCTCCCGCTTGCGGGAGAGGGTTGGGATGAGGGGGCGAAGCCGCATCCGGCGCGGCGGCCGCGCGCGGCTCGATCAGCGCGACACGAAGCCCGGCGCGGGCGAGCGCGAGCGCGGCAGCCGAGCCCACCAGCCCGGCGCCGATGACGGCAACGTGATAGCGCGGCTTCATCATCCGTTCTTCCCGAACAGCATGCGGCGCGCCACGAAATGGCGCGCCGGCGGCAAGGCCTGCAGCGCCATCAGGCCGAGGCCGCGCAGGTGGTGCGCGATGGGATTGGTGGTGGAAAAGGCGCGCACCAGGAAATCGGTGAAGCCGATGCCGGGCAGGGCATCGCGACGCCGGCCCGCGGCAAAGCGCGCAAGCTGCGCGGCGCTGCCCAGAGTTCCGGGGGCGGCTTGCAGACAGGACTCCGCGAGCTCCCAGGCGTCGCGCAGGCCCAGGTTGAAGCCCTGGCCCGCCACCGGGTGCAGGGTCTGGGCAGCATTGCCGATGCGCACCACATGCTGGCCGGCGTCGGTGCCGCGGTAATCCAGCCTGAGCGGGAACTGCCCGCGCGAATGCACGGCAAGAAAGCGGCCCTGGCGGTTGCCGAAGCGCCGCTGCAATTCAGCCAGAAAATCCGCATCGCTCAATTGCGCGATGCGCGCGGCCTCGTCCGGCGCGTTCACCCACACCAGGGCATATTTGTCCCCCTTCGGCAAAAGCGCGATGGGGCCGCCGGGGGTGAAACGTTCATAGGCCAGGTTGCGGTGCGGCATCTCGGTTTGCACTTCCGCCACTACCGCGACCTGCGCGTAGTCGTGCGACCACTTGGCGGGCGGCGTGTCTTCGCCGCGCCCGCCATCGGCAATCACCGCAAGGCGCGCATGCAAAATTTCTGGCGCATCGCCGCCGAGTTGCAGCTCCGCCATTCCACCTTGCGCCTGCGCACGCCTTGCCTCTACGCCGAAACGCATGCGCACGCTGGCCGCCTTCAGTTCATCCATCAGCGCCTGGGCCAGTTCGCCGTAGCTCAGCACATAGCCCAGGGCGGGCAGTTTTTCTTCAGCAGCGCTCAACATGGCGCGCCCCAGGCCACCGCGATGGGAAATATGGATGCGCGTGATCGGCGTGGCATCGCCGATGCGCGCCCAGACGCCCAGCCGCTCCAGGAGCAGGCGCGAGCCGTAGGACAGTGCCAGGGTGCGGCGGTCGCTCAGCGGCGCGTCCACCGGGCGCGCTTCCAGCACCAGCGGATCCAGCCCGCCCTGTTTGAGCGCCAGCGCACACACCGCGCCTACCGGGCCGGCGCCGGCGATGACGATGTTTTCTGCCGCCTCAGGCATGGCGCATGGCCTCCTCGATTTCAGCCACGGTCCTGGGCGCATGGGTCAGCACTTCGCAGCCGCTTTCCGTCACCGCCACATCGTCCTCGATGCGGATGCCGATGTTCCACAAGGCCTGCGGCACGTCGTCCGCGGGGCGGATGTAGAAGCCCGGCTCGACAGTGAGCGTCATGCCGGCCACCAGCGGCCGCCACTCGCCGCCCAGCTTGTACTCGCCGGCGTCGTGCACGTCCATGCCGAGCCAGTGCCCGGTGCGGTGCATGTAGAAGCGCTTGTAGGCTTCCGACTCGATGAGGCCGTCGATTTCGCCGGACAGCAGTTTCAGATCCACCATGCCCTGCGTCAGTACGCGCACGGCGGCATCGTGATAGGCGATCCAGGGTGCGCCCGGTTTCACCGCGGCGAGGGCGGCGGCCTGCGCGGCGAGCACGATTTCGTACACGCCCTTCTGCGCGCCGGAGAATTTTCCGTTGACGGGGAAGGTACGGGTGATGTCGGAGGCATAGCCATCGAGTTCACAGCCGGCATCGATCAGCAGCAGCTCACCGTCCTTGAGCCGCGCATCGTTTTCCACATAGTGCAGCACGCAGGCGTTGGCGCCGCCGGCGACGATACTGGTGTAGGCGGGATGGCGCGCGCCGTGGCGCACGAAGTCGTGCAGCAACTCGGCCTCGATCTCGTATTCGAATTTGCCCGGCCGCGTCTTCTGCATGGCGCGCAAATGCGCGGCGCTGGAAATCTCCGCGGCGCGGCGCATGAGTGCGAGTTCGCCTGCATCCTTGACGAGGCGCATCTCGTCGAGCCAGCGGCGCGCGTCGACGATTTCCTCCGGCGCAATGACGCCGGTGCGGGCCTTGGCACGCACGGCGTTGAGCCAGCCCAGCATGCGCGTGTCCCAGTCGATCTCGCTGCCCACCAGGTAGGCCAGGCGCGGCTGGTTGCCCAGCAGTTCCGGGATTTTTTCGTCCAGCTGCGAGATGGAATAAGCCTCGTCGAGGCCGAAGACCTCTTTCGCCTTTTCCGGGCCGTAGCGGTAACCGTCCCAGATTTCGCGCTCCTCGTCCTTGTCGCGGCAGAACAGGATGCTGCGCGGCTCGCTGCCGGCCACCAGCACCAGCACCGCTTCGGGCTCATCGAAGCCGGAGAGGTAATAGAAATAGCTGTCGTGGCGATAGGCATAATGCGAATCGCGGTTGCGCACCTGCTCGGGCGCGGTGGCGATGACCGCCACGCCTGCTTGCAGGCTTTGCAGGAAGCGCTCGCGGCGCTGGCGATAAGCGGTGATGTCCATGTCAGCAGTGTTGGTGAGTGATTTCGCGGTCGAGGGCCAGCAATCTTTCCGGCGTGCCCACGTCCATCCAGCGCCCGCGGTAATGCTCGCCGGTCACCCGGCCGTTTTTCATGGCCGCCTTGAGCAGCGGCGCCAGCGGGGATTTTTTCCAGGGCTCGGTCGAGGCAAACAGCTCGCGGCGGTAGAGGCCGATGCCGGAAAACGTGAGGCGGGAGGCGGGAGGCGTGAGGGGTAAAACCTCATCCGTGACCCTGTCCGCTTCCAGCACGAAATCGCCCCTGGGATGATGCGACGGATTGTCGACCAGCACCAGATGGGCCAGGGTTTTTTCGCTTTGCATGCGCGCCATGATGCCTGCGAACCGCCCGAAGTCGAAATCGCAGAACACGTCGGCATTCACCACCGGAAAGATGTCGCCCTCGATCAGGGGCAGCGCGGTGGCAATGCCGCCCGCGGTTTCCAGCGGCTCGCCCTCGCGCGAATAGCGCAGTTCGACGCCGAAGGCCGCGCCGTCGCCCAGCACTTCCTCGATCTGGTCGCCCAGGTGCGCGTGATTGATGACGATGCGGCCAAACCCTGCCTTGGCGAGCTTTTCCAGGTGCCAGAGGATGAGCGGCTTGCCGCCCACGGGCAGCAGCGGCTTGGGCGTGTGGTCGGTGAGCGGCCTCATGCGTTCGCCCTTGCCCGCTGCGAGAATCATTGCAGTTCTCAAAAAATCTCCCTCACTCCTCACGCTAAAACGTATACCCCACTTGTGCCCGGCGGTTCTCCAGCTCGTCCAGCAGGCGCGCCAGAGGCGCGAGTTCCACGTAGCGTTCGCAGGCGCGGCGCAGGTAGTCCATGACCAGCGGCATGTCCTTGAGATAGCCGTCCTTGCCGTCGCGGTGATACAGGCGCGCGAATATGCCCAGCACCTTGATGTGGCGCTGCACGCCCATCCATTCGAAGTCGCGGTAGAACTCGTAGAAGTCCAGGCTCACCGGCAGGCGCGC
Source organism: Pseudomonadota bacterium (assembly GCA_021847835.1). Taxonomy (GTDB): domain Bacteria; phylum Pseudomonadota; class Gammaproteobacteria; order Burkholderiales; family Thiobacillaceae; genus UBA6918. The sequence goes on along the minus strand of JAJZPR010000010.1, from coordinate 53,775 downwards.
CTTGCGCGCCGCCTCCCAATACCTGATCACCCAGTCCAGCACCTGCTCCTCGTCCCAGCGGATATAGGCGTCCTTGTACAGCGAGGCCAAGTCATAAGTAACGGGGCCGTGCACGGCGTCCTGGAAATCGAGCACGCCGGGATTGGGATCGGAAACCATGAGGTTGCGCGAATGGTAGTCGCGGTGCACGTACACCCGTGGCTGCGCCAGGTTGTTGGCCAGCACGCGCTCGAACACGCCGTGCAGGGTTTCCTGCTGCGCAGGCGTGAGCGTGGCATTGAGATGCCGGACGACATACCATTCGGGAAACAGGTTGAGCTCGCGCGTAAGCAGGCTGCGGTCGTATTCGGGCAACACGCCGGGCTTGCTGGCCAGCTGGATTTTCACCAGCGCGGCATTGGCATCCAGATACATCCCCCGGGCATTGGACTCGTTCAGCACCGACAGGTAGGTGCTGTGGCCGAGGTCGGTCAGCAGCAGGAAGCCCTGTTCCAGGTCCTGCGCCAGCACCTGGGGCACGTGCACGCCCGCCTCGCCGAACAATCCCGCCACATGCACGAACGGCCGGCAATCCTCATGCGCCGGCGGGGCGTCCATGACGATATAATGGCGGCCATTGAAAGTGGCGCGATAATAGCGGCGGAAACTCGCATCGCTCGAAGCCGGAGCCAGATCGAAGCTTTCCGTTCCTAGTTGCCTGCCCAGCCACAGGCGCAGGGCTTGCAGTCGCTCCATGCCGATCAACTTTGAATAAAAAGACGGATTTTACAGCTTGCCACCAACCTTGGCGCGGCTAAGCCTGGCGCTTACCCTTTCCGGCCTTTTCCCCTGGACGCCAGCCCTGGCGGAAGAGCCTCCGCTCGCCCTGAAAAAGGATACCCAACTGGGCGGCTCCGCGGTCGCCGGCGAGGCCGCCCCCCTGTTCCTTTCCGCCGACCGCGTGCAATCGGCCGGTCCCAATGTGATCGAGGCCTCCGGCCGGGTCGAGGCGCGCAAGGCCGGGCAGAACTTCTTCGCCGACACCCTGCGCTACGACCACAGCCTGGAGCAGATCGAGGCCGAGGGAAACCTCCGCCTGGAACAGGCCAACCTGATCGTCACCGGCAGCACGCTGAAGCTGCGCCTGGACACCCACACCGGCTTGCTGACCGATCCGCGCTACCGGCTTCTGCCGTCGGAAGACCGGCGCTTTTCGGCCCGCGGCGAAGCGCACACGCTCGAACTGCTGGGCCAGAACAGATTCGCGGCCAAGAACGCCACCTACACCACCTGCGAGGCCGGCAATGACGACTGGATGCTGAAGGTGACAGACCTCAACATCGACCAGGACAGGCAGGTGGGCACCGCGCGCAATGCCCTGCTGACATTCAAGGGCATGCCGCTGCTGTATACGCCGTGGGCGGACTTTCCCCTGAACAATGCGCGCAAATCCGGTTTCCTGCCCCCCACCATCGGTCTGACGGACAAAAGCGGCCTGGATCTCACGCTGCCCTACTACTTCAACCTGGCGCCCAATTACGACGCCACCTTGTATCCGCGCATCCTGTCCAAGCGCGGCCTGCAGCTGGGCGGCGAGTTCCGCTACCTGATGCCGTCCTACCGGGGCGAAGCGGCGCTCGAATACCTGCACCAGGACCAGGTCGCGGAGCGCTCGCGCTGGCTGGTGTCGCTCAACCACTCGCAAAATTTCAGCCCGCGCCTGAGCGGCCAGTTCAACTACGACCGGGTTTCGGACGACAATTATTTCCGCGACCTGTCCAATCGCGTCGACGTCACTTCGCGCTCGGTACTGCCCCAGGAAGGCACGCTCAACTACAACGGCGACTGGTGGCAGGCCGGACTGCGCGTTCAGCAATTGCAGGTTTTGCAGGATCCGGATCAGCCCGCCATCCGCACCCTGTATAACCGTTTGCCGCAATTAACCCTGGCCGCCAACCGCACATTGCCGGGCCGCATCGAAGCCGGCATCGAAGGCGAATACACCTTTTTCCGCCACCCCAGCCCGGACCCGCTCAGCCAGGTGGAGGGCGGCCGCCGCTTCACGGCGTATCCCACGCTTTCCCTGCCATACAACACCAGCGCATTCTTCTTCACGCCGAAAATCGGCTATCACTACACCCATTACAGCATTGACCAGCCGCTTTCCGGCATGCCGGAAAACCAGACCCGCTCGCTGCCCATCGCGAGCGTGGACAGCCGGCTCATTCTGGAACGCGATTTCGACTTCCGCGGCAACCGCTACCTGCAAACCCTGGAGCCGCGCGCCTACTATGTCTATGCGCCATACCGCGACCAAAGCAGCATCCCGATATTCGACACCGCGCCGCTTGACTTCAGCTTTGCGCAGATATTCACGGAAAACCAGTTCATCGGCGGCGACCGCATCAACGATGCCAACCAGCTCACGCTGGCGCTCGCCAGCCGCTTCATCGAAGAGGACAGCGGGCTGGAAAGGCTCAAGCTGATGTTCGGCCAGCGCTATTACTTCTCCAGCCAGAAGGTCACCATGCCGGGCGCGCCGCCGCGCGACAGCAAGTCCACCGACCTGCTCGCCGCCCTGTCCGGCCAGATCACGCAGGCCGTGCGGCTGGATGCCGGCTGGCAATTCGATACCGACCTCGGCAAAACCATCAAGAACACCCTTTCCGCCAACTATCGCCCAAGCCCCGGCAAGGCTGTCAGCATGGGCTACCGTTTCGTCGACGGGTCGCTGGAACAACTGGATACCGCCCTGCAATGGCCGCTTACACACAAGCTTTACGGCATGCTTCGCGTCAATTATTCGCTCCGCGACAACAACGTGGTCGAAGGGCTGGCAGGACTTGAATATAATGGGGGGTGCTGGATATTGCGCGGCGTGGTTCAGCGCATCGCCACCGCGGAGCGGGATGCGAGCAATTCGTTCTACCTTCAGCTGGAGCTGAAGGGCATGGGACGCCTCGGCGCCAGCCCCTTGAACGTGCTTAAGGACAGCATTCCGGGATATAGGCCAATCAATGAATTCCACACTCAGTAAGTTTCTCGCCGGTTTCCTGCTCGCAGGCTACACAGTGGCGGTCCCGGCCGCGCCCGAAATCAGGACAATCGACCAGATTGCCGCCATCGTCAATGACGAGGTCATCACGCGCGGCGAGCTGGAACTGCGCTACCAGACCGTCATGCGGCAGCTGCAAAAACAGAGCACCCAGCCGCCACCGCGCGAACAGCTGCTGAAGCAGACGCTGGAGCGCATGGTCACCGAGCGCGCCCTGCTGCAGCATGCCAGGAGTTCGGGCATCCGCGTCGACCCCGCGCAGATCGAGCGCGCCGTGCAGCGCATCGCCGAGCAGAACAAGCTGAGCGTGGAAGAACTCAAGTCTGCCCTGGCGCGTGACGGCGTCAGCTTCGAGCGCTTCCGCGAAAACATCAGCAATGAAATCCTGATCGCCCGCGCGCGCGAACGCCAGGTCGAAAGCAAGCTCAATGTCAGCGATGCCGAGGTGGAGAGCTATCTGCAAACCCAGGCCAGGCTTGGCCAGGATGAGGAGTTCAACCTTTCCCACATCTTCGTCGCCGTGCCGGAAAACGCCTCGCCCGAACAGATCGGGGCACGCCGCGAACGCGCGCAGAACGTCCTCGACGAGCTTCGCAAGGGCGCCGGTTTTGCGCAGCTTTCCGCCAGCCATTCCGACGCGCCCAACGCGCTCGACGGCGGCGGCCTGGGCTGGCGCAACGCCGGGCAGATTCCCTCTTTGTTCCTGGATGCCGTGCGCAACCTGAAGCCGGGCCAGACCACCGAACTGATCAAGAGCCCCAACGGCTTCCATATCCTCATGCTCAACGACAAGCGCGGCAAGGACGCCGCCACCGTCATCACCCAGACGCGCGTGCGGCACATCCTGATCAAGCCCAGCGAGCTCACTTCCGAATCCGACGCCATCAACCGGCTGAACCAGATCCGCGAACGCATCGAACAGGGCGGGGAAAAATTCGAGAATCTGGCGCGCCAGTTTTCCGAGGATGCCGGCAGCGCGGCCAAGGGCGGCGAGCTCGGCTGGGTCAACCCCGGCGACACCGTGCCCGAGTTCGAGCGTGCCATGAGCGCCCTCAAGCCCGGCGAACTGAGCCAGATCGTGCAAACCCCCTTCGGCTGGCACCTCATCCAGGTGCTCGAGCGCCGCGAGCAGGACGTCACTGCGGAAAGGCAGCGCCTGCTGGCACGCCAGGCCATCCGCGAGCGCAAGGCCGACGAAGCTGCCGAGGACTGGGTGCGCCAGATACGCGATCAGGCCTATGTCGAACTCAGGCCGCTTGACTAAACCAGCCTGATCAAGTTTCCCAATCGCACACAGAGGACAGGAGGACAAGGGGAAACCCAATTTAAGGGCCTGATCCTGTCCTCTTGTCCTCCTTGTTCATGTTTTTTCCTGCCCTGTCCCCATGAACGCCCTGCCTGTCATCGCCTACACCTGCGGCGAACCTGCCGGCATCGGCCCGGACCTTGCCATTGCCCTGTCCGCAATGCCGCTGCCCTGCCGCCTGCGCGTGCTGGGCAATCTCGATGCGCTGGCGGCGCGCGCCAGCCAGCTGGGGCGGCCCGTGCAATTCATCGAGCTCGGGCAAGCCGACGCCACGCCCGCGCACACGCCCGGCCGGCTGGCCGTGCAATCGTTCCCGCTGGCGGCGCCTGTCACGGCGGGAATGCCCGATGCCCGCAACGCCGCGCATGTGCTGTCCCTGCTCGATGCCGCCTTGCAGGGCTGCGTGGATGGCGATTACGCCTCCATGGTCACCGGCCCGGTGCACAAGGGCGTCATCAACGACGCCGGCATCCCTTTCAGCGGCCACACCGAATACCTCGCGGAAAAATCCGGCACGAAAAAAGTGGTGATGATGCTGACGGGCGGGGGCTTGCGCGTGGCGCTGGCTACCACCCACCTGCCGCTGAAAGACGTGCCTGCCGCCATCACCCGCGATTCGCTTGAACAGGTGCTGGCCATCCTGCATCGCGACCTGGCGGAAAAATTCGGCATCGCCAGGCCATGCATCGCCGTGTGCGGGCTCAATCCCCATGCCGGCGAATCCGGCCACCTGGGCCGCGAGGAAATCGAGGTCATCGAACCCGCGCTGGACAGCCTGCGCGCACAAGGCATGAACCTCGTCGGGCCGCTGCCCGCCGACACCTTGTTTGCGCAACTGCGTAAGCAACCCGCTAATGCGGTGCTAGGGAAACAGCCGGCCGACGCGGTGCTGGCCATGTATCACGACCAGGGCCTGCCGGTATTGAAATACGCGAGCTTCGGCGCAGGCGTCAACGTCACCCTGGGCCTGCCCTTCATCCGCACCTCGGTCGACCACGGCACCGCGCTGGAACTGGCCGGCAGCGGCAAGATCGAAACCGGCAGCCTGCTGGCGGCGATTCAACTGGCGATCGAACTGGCTGGTCGAATACCTGAAACCCGTTAACCACGGGGTACACGGGGAAAAACAAATAAAAGAGCAGGGACTCGGGGGCTGTCTTTTTATTTCATTCGATTTCCCCGTGCCCCCCCGTGGTTAAATGCCTTTTGAAATGAAACATATTCCGCGCAAACGCTTCGGGCAGCACTTTCTGGTCGACGAGGGCATCATCCACGCCATCGTCAATGCCATCAATCCGCGCGCCGATGACTTGCTGGTGGAAATCGGCCCCGGCCTCGGCGCGCTGACCCGGCCGCTGCTGGAACGCATGCCGCATCTGCACGTGGTGGAGCTCGACCGCGACATCATCGCGCGGCTGAAAAAACAGTATTCGCCCGAGCGCCTCGGCATCCATGAGGGCGATGCGCTGAAATTCGATTTCTCGAGCCTGGGCAAAACCATCCGGGTATGCGGCAACCTGCCCTACAACATCTCCAGCCCGCTGCTGTTCCATCTGATGGACTATGCGGACAACATCGTCGACATGACCTTCATGCTGCAAAAGGAAGTGGTCGACCGCATGGTGGCCGCGCCCTCCACGCCGGCCTACGGCAGGCTGTCGGTCATGCTGCAGCGGCGCCTGCACATGGAGTGGCTGCTGGACGTGCCGCCGCAGGCTTTCGACCCCCCACCCAAGGTCGATTCCGCCGTGGTGCGCCTGATTCCGAAATTGCCCGGCACTTATCCCGAACTGGACGAAAGGCGCTTCGCGGAAATCGTCGCCGCGGCATTCTCGCAGCGGCGCAAGACGCTGAGAAACACGCTGGGCAAGCTGATCGGGGAGGAGGCTTTCCGGGCAACCGGCATCGATCCGGGCTTGCGCGCGGAGAACCTGGGCGTGGCGGAATTCGAGAAGCTGACGCTCTACGCCAGCCAATAATCAGTCGCCGCCGCGATGCCAGCCTGCCGTGCCCTTCTGGATGAATTCGATCTTGTAGCCGTCGGGATCTTCCACGAAAGCGATCACGGTCGAACCGTGCTTCATCGGCCCGGCTTCGCGCGTGACCTTGCCGCCGCCGGCCTTGACGGCTTCGCAGACCCTGTAGGCATCGTCGACTTCGATGGCGATGTGCCCGTAGGCCGTGCCCAACTCATAGCGATCCACGCCCCAGTTGTGGGTGAGTTCGATCACCGCGCTCTTGTCCTCGGTGTCGTAGCCTATGAAAGCCAGCGTGAACTTGCCGTCCGGGTAATCCTTGCGGCGCAGCAGTTTCATGCCCAGCACACGGGTGTAGAAGTCGATCGATTTCTCAAGGTCGCCCACCCTTAACATGGTATGAAGAATACGCATCGCGCCTCCTAAATCATCAGCTTGTGGCCATGGCGATTCAACCACTCACGGGCCATCCCCGAATCGGGGTAGAGGCTTTCGACCTGGCGCCAGAAGCGCGGCGAATGGTTGGCATGCACCAGATGCGCGACCTCGTGCGCGGCCACATAGTCGATGATGGACAGCGGCGCCTGCGCCAGCCGCCAGTTCAGGCGGATGCGTCCGTCCGGGTGGCAGATGCCCCACTGGGTTCTGGCATCGGACAGGCTGAATCCGGGAATGCGTCCGCCCTGCTTGCGCGCATAAATGCAGAGACGTCGCCTGAGCAGCGGGGCGGCGCGCTCGCGCAGCCAGGCGCGCACCAGTTCCGGCACGGAAGCCGCGTCCGGGCTGGATACCCACAGCATGCGGCCGTTGCGGCGCACGTCCGGGAACAGGCAGGGCGCCACGCGGATCTGCAAGGGGACGCCTAGATAGAACACGGTTTCGCCATGGCAAAGCCTGGGCTGCTCGCGGCGGTTCCGCTCGATCTTTTCCAGGTTGCGCAGCAGCCAGTGGATGCGCTCCTGCAGAAAGCGGTCGATTTCCTCCTGGCCGACCCATTTGGGAACATTGACCTTCACGCCGGATTCGGTGACGGACAGGCCCAGGGTGCGGCGGCGGGAACGGCTAAGGCGGTAGGGGATTTCCCGACCGTTGACGCGAATGACGTCGTCTCTGACCTGCTTACTTTCTGGCATGGGGCAGTCGCTTCATCTCGGATTCGATCCAGGCCTTGACTTCCTCGTTCAGCGCATCGGCCTTCTTGCCTTGCGAGGATATCACCGGACCGAAGGAAACGGTGATGGTGCCGGGGTATTTGAGAAAGGCGTGCCTGGGCCAGACCTCGCCCGCGTTGTGCGCGACCGGCAGCACCGGCGTGTTCGTGTGCACGGCAAGCCAGGCGCCGCCGATGCCGTAGCGGCCGACCTCGCCCGGCTTCACGCGCGTGCCCTCGGGGTAAATCATCACCCAGAATCCCTGCCTGATCCTGGCCGCGCCCTGGGCAACGATCTGCCTGAGCGCTTCCTTGCCGGCCTTGCGGTCGATGGCGATGGGCGAGAGCATGGCCAGCCCCCAGCCGAAAAACGGGATCGCCAGCAGCTCCTTCTTGAGCACCAGGGCCTGCGGCGGCAGCAGCATGGGCAGCGCAATGGTTTCCCAGGCCGATTGGTGCTTGGCCATCACGACCACGGGATGATCCGGCAGGTTTTCCCTGCCCCTGATCTCGTAGCGGATGCCGAGGATGACACGGGCAGCGTGGACGATGAGCCGGTTCCACAGCGTGACGATGCGGTAGCGGGCAAACGGCCCGAAGGGAAAGCTCAGCAGCGCGACGAAGGAGAAAACGACAGTCGCCAGGCCTTGCAGCAGCGCAAACAGGGTCGAGCGCAAAAAAATCATCTATGCAGGATGGCGTCCACCGCCTCCGCCAGGCTGGGAAAAACCAGCGTACCCTCGGGCAGCTCGCCGGTACCCAGTGTTTTTCTGCCCTTGCCGGTCTCGACCAGCATGGGCTGGCAGCCAGCCGCGGCCGCGGCTTCAAGATCGCGCAGCGAATCCCCCACCGCCGGCACGCCGGCGAGATCGACATGGAAACGCTCGGCGATCTGAAGAAACAGGCCGACGCGGGGCTTGCGGCAGATGCACTGGCTGTCGGCCGCGTGCGGGCAGTAGAACACCGCGTCGATGCGCCCGCCGAACTGCGCCAGCGCCTTGTGCATCTTGGCATGGATGGCATTGAGCGCCGCCATCTCGAACAGGCCGCGGCCCAGGCCGGACTGGTTGCTCGCCACCACCACGCGGTAGCCGTTCTGGTTCAGGCGCGCGACCGCCTCCAGGCTGCCTGGAATCGGCTTCCACTCGTCCGGGCTTTTGATGAACCCGTCCGAGTCGAAATTGATGACACCGTCGCGGTCGAGAATGATGAGTTTCATGCCGGATGCCCCCGAGATGAGGTTCCCTATATTACGCCGCTAATTTCGCCAAATCTGCAACCCGGTTCATGGTCTGGTGCAGCCGGCCGAGCAAGGCCAGGCGGTTGGCCTTGAGGGCGGGATCATCGGCATTGACCATCACATGGTCGAAGAAGGCATCGACCGGGGCTTTCAGCGCAGCCAGCGCCTGCAGCGAGGCACTGTAGTCGCCGGATTCAAACGCCGCATCGGCCCTGGGTTTGATTTCGCCCAGCGACTGGAAAAGTGCGGTCTCAGCCGGCTCCTTGAACAATGCAGGCTCGATGGCCGTCGGCACGCCGCCTTCCACCTTCTTGAGGATATTGCCCACGCGCTTGTTGGCGGCGGCCAGGCTTTCCGCTTCGGGAAGCTTGGAGAATGCGCGCACCGCCAGGAGTTGCAGCGGCACCAGGTCTATCCGGGTTGGGTTCATGCACAAAACCGCCTCGACTTCATTGGCTGTATAACCCTGCTCGCGCATCATGCCGCCCAGGCGCTCAAACATGAAGATTTCGACATCAGTGTGCGCATCACCCAGCAAACCTTTGGGGAAGGCGGCAAAGGCAATATTGACGAGATCGAACAGTCTCAGCGGCAATGACTTCTCGATCAGTATGCGCAAGACGCCCAGCGCATGGCGGCGCAACGCGAACGGGTCTTTGTCGCCGGTGGGAACCTGGCCGATGCCGAACAGTCCCGCCAAAGTTTCCAGCTTGTCGGCCAGCGCCACGCACACGCCGACGTCGTTCCTCGGCAGTTCGTCGCCGGCAAAGCGCGGCTTGTAGTGGTCCTCGATGGCAAAGGCGACGGCATCGCCCAGGCCGTCGTGCTGCGCGTAGTAGCGGCCCATGATGCCCTGCAGCTCGGGAAACTCGCCGACCATGTCGGTGAGCAGGTCGGCCTTGGCCAGCAGCGCGGCGCGGTCGGCCTGCATGGCCAGTTCCTCGCTGCCAAGCTTCTCGCCGATGGCGCGCGCAATCGCCATTACCCGCTCCACCCGCTCGCCCTGGGTGCCGAGCTTGTTGTGGTACACCACCTTGGAAAGCCCCGGCACACGCGACTCCAGGGTCTTCCTGCGGTCCTGGTCGAAAAAGAACTTGGCGTCAGCCAGGCGCGGGCGCACCACCCGCTCGTTGCCGCCGATGACGGCGGAAGGGTCGGCCGGTGCGATGTTCGAGACGATGAGGAACTTGTTGGTGAGCTTGCCGTTCGCATCCAGCAGCGGGAAATATTTCTGGTTGGCCTTCATGGTCAGGATCAGGCATTCCTGCGGCACTTCCAGGAAGGTCTCCTCGAACTGGCCGGCCAGCACATTGGGACGCTCAACCAGGGCAGTCACCTCGTCCAGCAGGGCGTCGTCCTCGATGGGTTTGAGCCCGTGTTTTGCCGCTGCAGCCGCAAGCTGGTGCATGATCTCGTCGCGGCGCTCGGCGAAGCTCGCGATCACCGCGCCTTCCTCGCGCAGCTGCCGTGCATAGCTGTCGGCGTCCTTCAGCACGACCGGATTGGTCCTGGCTTCGAAGCGATGTCCCAGGGTTTCGCGGCCGGCAGCAAGGCCCAGCACCGACACCGGCACCACCTCACTGCCATGCAGGGCCACCAGGCCGTGCGCCGGGCGCACGAAATTCACATCGCTCCAGCCATCCGCCAACTGGTAGGTCATCACCTTGGGAATGGGCAGCTTGGCCAGGGTTTCAGCAAGCGCAGCCTGGAGACCGTCGGCCAGCTTCGCGCCGGCCAGGGTGATATCGAGGAACAGGGTTTCGTTCTTGCCCTCGCCTTCGCGCTTGAGTTGATTTGCCACCGCGGCATCCGCGCCCAGCGCAGCCAGTTTTTTCAGCAAGGCCGGGGTCGCCTGACCGTTGGCATCCAGGCCCACTGCCACCGGCATGAGTTTCTGCGACACGGATTTGTCGGCCGCTTGCGCCAGCACGCCCTGCACCTGCACGCCCAGGCGGCGCGGCGAGGCATAGCTGGTGACCTGTGCGTTTGCTGCTGCCAGGCCCTGCGCTTTGAGGCTGGCCGACAGCAGTTCGGCGAAGCTCTCGCCCAGCTTTTTCAGCGCCTTGGGCGGCAGTTCTTCCACAAACAATTCAACCAAAAGATTCCGTGCGCTCATGCTGCCGCCTTCTTTTCAATCTGTGCCAACACTTCTTCCGCCCAGGCTTTCGGCGCCATGGGGAAACCAAGGCGGGCACGCGAATCAAGATAGCTCTTCGCCACGGCTCTAGCGAGGTTGCGGATGCGTCCGATGTAGGCGGCGCGCTCGGTGACGGAAATGGCGCCGCGCGCGTCCAGCAGGTTGAAGGTGTGCGCGGCTTTCAGCACCTGCTCGTAGGCCGGCAGCGCGAGCTGCTGCGCCATCAGGTGCTGCGCCTGCTTCTCGTGCGCGCCGAAGGCGGTGAGCAGGAAGTCGACGTCGCTGTGCTCGAAGTTGTAGGCGGACTGCTCGACTTCGTTCTGGTGGTAGACATCGCGATAGGTGAGACCGTCCGTCCACTTGAGGTCGAACACGTTCTCCACGCCCTGCAGGTACATGGCGAGGCGTTCGAGGCCGTAGGTGATCTCGCCGGTGATGGGCTTGCAGTCGATGCCGCCGACCTGCTGGAAGTAGGTGAACTGGGTGACTTCCATGCCGTTCAGCCACACTTCCCAGCCCAGGCCCCAGGCGCCGAGGGTGGGATTTTCCCAGTCGTCCTCGACAAAGCGCACGTCGTTCTTCTTCAGATCGAAGCCCAGCACTTCCAGCGAGCCCAGATACAGCTCGAGGATGTTGGCAGGCGCGGGTTTCAACACCACCTGGAACTGGTAGTAATGCTGCAGGCGGTTGGGGTTCTCGCCGTAGCGGCCGTCCTTGGGACGGCGCGAAGGCTGCACGTAGGCAGCCTTCCACGGCTCGGGGCCCAGCGCGCGCAGGAAGGTGGCGGTGTGCGAGGTGCCCGCCCCGACTTCCATGTCGTAGGGCTGCAAGAGCGCACAGCCCTGTTTGGCCCAATAGGTCTGCAGGGCCAGGATCAGTTCCTGAAAGGTTTGCATCGACAGGTTCGTAATGCGTAAAGCGTCGATTTTACCCGCATTTCATGCCGTTTCCGGGGCAGTGGCATGCAATCAGGCGCCAAGAATGAGTTTCGCTTCCAGCCCGCCTTCCGGCCTGTTGTGCAGCCTGATTTCCCAGCCGTTGATCTCGGCCAGTTGCCTGACGATGGCGAGCCCCAGGCCGGTGCCGCCTGTGGCGGCGGCGCGCGAGGTTTCGAGACGGTAGAAGGGGCGCAGCACTTTTTCAAGCTCGTCCTCGGGGATGCCGGGGCCAGAATCCAGCACGGAAATCTCCACGTGTCTCGCCCCGCATTTCAGCCGCAGTTCGGGCGCGGCTTCGCCTGCGCCGTAGCGTTGGGCGTTTTGCAGCAGGTTGTCGAGGATGCGGGCAATCGCCCCCGGCCCGGCGCGAAACCTGCATGCGCCGCCGGATCGATAAGCCGCGCCATGTTTCTCGGCAAGCTTGCCCAGCAGCTCATCGAGATCCAGTTCCTGCGCGGCTTCCGGCTGCGTGCTGCGCGCCAGTTCGAGATAACCGCCGATCAGGGTGTTCATCTCGGCCAGGTCCTGAGCCATGCTGGAAAGCTTTGCCGGGTCGAACTTTTCCTGCAAGAGTTCGAGCTTGAGCTGCATGCGGGTGAGTGGCGTGCGCAGGTCATGCGAGATGCCGCCCAGCAGCGTGGTGCGGTTTTCCAGCAGCTCCTGCACCTCGCGCGCCATCTGGTTGAAGCGGTGCGCCAGGTCGGCGAGTTCCCGCGGACCGCTTTCCGGCAGGGGTTCGGGCATGCCTCCCTTGCCTACCACGCCGGCCGCGCGCGCGGCGCGCGCCAGCGGCACGGTGATGCGCCTGACCAGCAGCAGGGCCGTCAGCAGCACCAGGAAAGTGCCGAGGGACACCAGCGTCACGGCGGCAAGCGGCGGCCTCACGGCATAGCGGCGTGGGTAAAAACCCGCCTGCAACTGCCTGCCGCCGATGGCCATGACGACCCACACGGCCCGGTCTTCCTCGCCGCCTTCCAGCAGGATCTCCGTGCCCAGTCGCCTGGACAGGGCCCGCTCGATTTCCTGCCTGAACGGGAACGAGGCCGCCTGCGGGCGCAAGGTGCCGGTCGCCGACTGCAAACGCAGGCCATGGCGCCGCGCCAGCTCACGTTCGAATGCCGGGCGCACGTCCGGCGGCAATTCCACCCAGGTCTGCGCCGACAGCACGATCAGGCCGGCCAGGTCGTCGGCCGAACGCTCCGCCACGGGCTTGATCACGGTGCGATAGACCACCAGGGTGGCCATGGCCTGGAACAGCAGGAACACCACTGCCAGGATCAGCGCCGTGCGGGCGAACAGGGAGCGGATCATCGGCGCCGCTCAGGTTTTGCCCTGCGGCGCAAACAGGTAGCCCTGCCCCCACACCGTCTTGATGTAACGCGGATTGGCCGGGTCGTCCTCGATCTTCTTGCGCAGGCGGTTCACGCGCACGTCGATGCTGCGGTCGAAGGGGTCGCGCTCGAAGCCGCGCAGCTGGTCCATCAGCCAGTCGCGCGACAACGCGCGGTTGGGATGAGTGACAAGGATTTCCAGCAGGCTGAACTCTCCGCCGGTCAGTTCGATTTCCTCATCCCCGCGGCTCAGCGAACGCGCATCGAGATTGAGCGTGAACGGCCCGAATTCGACCGCTCTCGCCGGTTCGGCAGCGGCCGCGGCGGCCGGTGTTCCGCGCCGCATCACGGCGCGGATGCGCGCGAGCAGTTCCCTGGGATTGAAGGGCTTGGCCAGATAATCGTCGGCGCCGACCTCCAGGCCGACGATGCGGTCGATGTCCTCGCCCTTGGCCGACAGCATGATGACGGGCGGCGCCCCGGCCCGGCCCTTCAGCCTGCGCGCAATGGACAGGCCGTCTTCGCCGGGCATCATCAGATCCAGCACGAGCAGGTCCGGCATGGCTTTTTCCAGCAGGGCGTCCAATGCCGCGCCGCCTTCGGCGCAGGCCACATCGAAACCCTGGCCGGCCAGGTATTCGGACAGCAGATCGCGGATGCCAGGGTCGTCATCCACCACGTAAATGAGGGGCTTGTTTTCGCTCATGGCGAAAATATAACAGCGCGCCGCAGCGGCGTTACAACTTGTTACAAAATCATGCCTGCGGGAAACCGCCTGGTTACGACTCCCACCCATACTGCGAAGCGTGGAAGGCGAAAACGTCTTCCTGAAAGGAGAAACACATGAACACCCGTTTTGCCGCCCTGTTGATGACCGCCATGACCGTGCTGACGGTTTCCGGCCCCGTGTCCGCCGATCCTTTTTTTCGCGGCGGAGACTGGCCGGTGGTCCGCGAAGACCGCGGCCACGACCGTCAGGACAGGCGTGACGAGCGCGAAGCGCGCAAGGACCAAAAACAGTCCGGCAAGAAAAGCGGCCGCGAAGCCGGGAACGAGGATCATGAGCCCGGCTACGGCTACGGCTATGAACGCCGCTCCGGACGGCCCCATTTCGACGACCGCGGACGTCGCTAAGTTCCGCGGAAACCTTAGATCAAAAGAAGGAGTGTAACCATGAAAACCACTGCCAAACCTCTTGCTGCCGGGCTTGCCGCGATATTCGCCCTGTCTTCCGGCCTGGCGCTGGCGGGGCATGATGAAGGATTCAGGGACCGCGCCCGTGTCGTCTCCTCGACGCCGGTTTACGAGCGCGTCAACGAGCCGCGCCGCGAGTGCCACACCGAATACCGCAGCTACGAGGAGCACAGCCGCGGCAACAACACCGGCGGCGCCATCGTCGGCGCGGTGATCGGCGGCGTGGTCGGCTCGCAGGTCGGCAAGGGCGACGGCCGCGTCGCAGCCGCGGCGGCGGGCGCCGCCACCGGCGCGGTGATCGGCGACCGCTGGAACGGCCGCAGCGGCGGCTACACCACCACCCATACCGAGCCGGTGGAAAGATGCCGCATGGTGGACAGCTACCGCCAGAAGGCCGTGGGCTACGACGTGACCTACCGCTATGGCGGCAGGAATTTCACCACCCGCCTGCCCTACGACCCCGGCAAGTGGGTAAGCGTCAACGTCAGCGTTTCGCTCGCCGGCGACCAGCGTGCGGGCGGCTGGCACGAAAGCCGCAGCAGCGCCTGGTATGAAGACTGACCCACCTTACGTAGATAAGGAGCACATCATGTTGCGAAAAACCCTGATTGCAGCCGCGCTGCTGGCGGCCTCCGCCGGCGCGATGGCAGACGATGACTATGTTTATGGCCGCGTCGTCACGGTCGAGCCGAGCGTTTCCATCTCGTTCGGCAGCCGCCATCACGACGGTTTCCGCGTCATGTATGAGGTGGGCGGACAGCATTACTGGACCCACAGCCACCATCACCCCGGTGAGGTGATCTGGGTGCAGCGTCCGCCCGGCCATTATGTCCATCATCACAAGCATCAAAAACACTACTACAAGGGCCCTCACGGTCATGGCAAGCGCCATCATGGGCGCGGCCATGACTGGGACGATTGAGTGACCCGCCATGCCCGGCCTGGCCACTTTTTTCGGAACGCCGGCGGCAGGGTGGCAACACCCCGCCGCTGGCCTGGCCACCGGACTGATGATTCTTGTCTTGCTGTCGGCCGGCCTTGCCGGCGGCCCCCCACCTGAACCGGCAAAATCCTATACTGTGGTTTGCGGCCTGCGCGGTTAGCCATTCCGCCATCGAGGACCGATGTCGTAAACTTTGCGGCATCCGCCCAGGCATGCCGCGGCCGTTGTCCGGCCTGTTATGGCGCGTCCCCTGCCTCGGCCAGCCGCATATGCTTCCAAGACCAACCGCCAGCCTCATTGCCACCGCCTGCACGATGCTGCTGTATGGCTGCTATCCCATGCACGTCTCGCTCGGTCATCTGGATCTGATGTCCAGGCGCCAGCCGCTTGCAGTCGTCGTATCCGACACGGGCACTGCAAGCGAACTCAAAACCCATTTGCAGCGTGTCGCAGCCATGCGCGAATTCGCCAGCCGCGAACTGGGCCTGCCGGACAACGGCTCCTATCGCAGCTATGCGCCGCTCGATCGCGACTATCCGGTATGGAACGTGTGGGTCACGCCGGAATTCGACCTGCGGCCGCGCCAGTCCTGTTTCCCGGTAGCGGGCTGCGTGCCCTACCGCGGCTATTATTCGAAGCGGCTGGCGGAGAAATACGCCGCCCCCTTCGCCGACGCCGGCGACGACGTCATGGTTGGCGGCGTCGCCGCCTACTCCACCCTGGGCTTCTTCGATGACCCGGTCACCCCGGCCATGCTGCGCCTGCCCGAGGAAAGGCTGGCGGGGGTGATTTTCCACGAGCTCGCGCACCAGGTCGTGTACGTCAAGAACAACGCCACCTTCAACGAGTCCTTCGCGCGCGCGGTGGAAATCGAGGGCACGCTGCGCTGGCTGGAAAAGCGCAACGATGCAGCCGGGCTTGCGCGCTACCGCGATGCGCTGAAACGCGCCGATGTCTTCTTTGCCGAAGTGCAAGCGGCACGCGCGGAATTGGCCGCACTCTATGCTTCGGGCAAGCATCCCGCGGAAAAACGCCAGGGCAAGGAAAATATCTTCGCAGCCATGCGCGAGCGTCAGCATCAGCGCAAGGCGGCAGAGCCGGCCTGGGAAAGCCACGATCTCTGGTTCGACGGCCTCAACAATGCAAGGCTCACGGCAGTGGCGACCTATTTCGACGACGTTGCGATGTTCCGCGAATTGTTTCGCGGGCATGGCGGAGATTTCGCCGCCTTTTACGCCGCCGTCCGATCCAGGGCGAAGCAGCTGGAGCGGTCCGCCCGGGTATCCGCCTAAGCCTTGCTATTCAGCCATTCGGCGACAGCTTCCGCACGCGCCTGGAAAACCGCTTCACGGATCCGCGCCTGCTCCACCCGCTTCGCCACCGCCCCGGCATCGACGCTTTGCGCGGCCTGCAGTGCCCGCTTCAGATGATCCGGCGCTGGAAACGGCCGCGTCTCGTAGCCCGGGCGGCCACGGAAGTCGCACTCGCAGGCCTGCAGGAATTCTTCGAAACGCCCGGGGCGGCGGAAGGCGTCGATCCGCTCCAGCAATTGCACCAGCGTGCCGGGCCGCAATTCCGCGGCGCGGTGCACGAGGCCATGCTCGCGCGCGACAGCAATGGCCAGATCGCGGCAGTCGGCGGGCACGCGCAGGCGTTCGCCCATCGTACGCACCAGTTCCACGCTTTCCGCCTCGTGCCCGATGTGCCGGGGCCACAATTCGGGCGGCGTCGTGCCCTTGCCAAGGTCGTGGGTGAGTGCGGCAAAGCGCACCGCCAGGCTGAAACCTTGGCGCGCGGCCCAGTCCACCACCCGCATGACGTGCACGCCGGTGTCGATCTCGGGATGGTGTTCCGGCGGCTGCGGCACGCCGAACAGGCGGTCGAGTTCCGGCAGCAGCTTCGCCAGCGCGCCGCATTCGCGCAGCACCAGAAACATGCGCGAGGGCTGTCTTTCCATGAGGCCGCGCGACAGTTCCTGCCATACGCGCTCGGGCACCAGTGCATCGACCTCGCCGGCATTGACGATTCTCTTCATCAGGACCAGGGTTTCCGGCGCGACGGAAAAGTCGGCGAAACGGGCGGCAAAGCGCGCCACCCTGAGAATGCGGACGGGGTCTTCGGCGAAGGCTTCGCTCACATGGCGGAAGAGTTTCGCCTTCAGGTCGGCCTGCCCGCCATACGGATCGATGAGGCGGCCGTCCGCGTCGAGCGCCATGGCATTGATGGTGAGGTCGCGCCGGCGCAGGTCCTCCTCCAACGTGACGTCGGCGGCGGCATAGACGGTGAAGCCCTTGTAGCCGCGGCCGGACTTGCGCTCGGTGCGCGCCAGCGCGTATTCCTCATGGGTTTGGGGATGCAGGAAGACCGGGAAATCCCGGCCGACCGGGATGAAGCCCCGCGCGCTCATTTCCTCCGGCGTGGCGCCGACCACGACGTAGTCGCGGTCGGCAACCGGCAGGCCGAGCAGTTGATCCCTGACTGCGCCGCCCACCACGTAAGTCTGCACGGCACTTCCCGTTTATCGATGGGCCTGATTGCGATATGCGTCGTAATGCCCGCGCGCCTGCGCATCGGTGAGCCAGGCCGGCGCCAATGCTTCCAGTGCCTGCGGCTGCCAGCCGGGCGGGAAGGAATTTGCGCCGGTGCAGACATTGGGGGTCTGCATGGCATAGTAGTTGTCGCGCGTCATCAGCTTCGCGCCCGGCTTGAGTTCCAGCAACCAGGCATTGAAATAGGACAGCCGCTCGGACAGCGGAATCAGCCTGCCGCCGCCTTTCAGCGTCCCTTGCAGGAACTGCATCAGTTCGAGCAGGGTGTATTGGTCGGGGCCGCACAGGTCATAGGTCTGGCCGAAGGCAGCAGGGTCGTCAAGGCTGTCGGCGAAGGCCTTGGCGACATCGCCCACGTACACGGGCTGGAAGCGTGCATGCGGACAGGCGAGCGGAACCACCGGCAGCAGCTTGAGCAAGCGGCCGAACAGGTTCAGGAAGCTGTCGCCCGGCCCGAAGATGACCGAGGGCCGGAAAATCGTGATCTGCATGCCGCGCCGCGCCGTCAGCTTGGCGCCGCCCAGCGTGCCGGGGTCGGCCACCGGCTCCCAGCCGGCCTCGCGCACCAGTGCCTCGCCCACGCCCTTGGAGCGCTGGTAGGCGGAGCGCGAAGTCGGATCGGCGCCGAGCGCGCTCATGTGCAGAAAACGCGCAATGCCTGCCTCGGCGCAGGCGCCGATGGCCTTGCGCGGCAGTTCGACGTGGTTTTCGTGGAAATCCCCGCGCCTGGCCTGCGGCTTGTCCACCCGCCCTTTCCTGCTTTCGTGCAGGACGCCGACCAGGTTGATGACGGCGTCGCAGCCGCGGAATTCGCGTGCCAGCACGCGTTCGTCATGGACATCTGCCTGCACGACTTCCACCGTCGGCAACAGGATCAGGCCCTTGGCATGTTCGCGCCTGCGGGTGAGTACCTTGACCTGCCTGCCGCGCGCCGCCAGTTCGGAAACCAGGGCGGTGCCGACGAAGCCCGACCCGCCCAGCACGCAAATTTTATTGAAGCTCATGTTCGTTGGCCTATTCCTGTTCGAAGGATGCTGGCGATTTTAACTTTCGCCTTCGCCCGACTCCATAGCGGGCTGCTTGTCGTTTTCGTCCCCTGGCATGGCGGGCAGAGGGCGTGCGGGTATCGTGCCGAGGCGATCCGTCAGCAAAACCGAGGGCTGGCCGAAGCGTAGCGCATAATACATGGCGTTGCTCATGACTTTTTTCACGTAGTCGCGGGTTTCGCTGAAGGGGATGCTCTCGACATAGATCGCGCCCTCCATGGGCCTGCTGTCGCGCCAGCGCTGGGCGCGCCGCGGCCCGGCATTGTAGGCAGCGGTCGCCAGCACCGGATGGCCGTCGAGGCTTTCCTGAACGTGGCGCAGGTACCAGGTGCCGAACCTGATGTTGGTTTCCGGTTCGCTGAGACTGTTGGCGCTGAAGCCCTTGACGCCCAGGCGCTGCGCGATCCAGCGCCCGGTCGCGGGCATGATCTGCATCAGGCCTGCCGCGCCGACGCCGGATCTTGCGACATTGACGAAGCGGCTTTCCTGGCGCATGAGGCCATACACCCAGGCTTCGTCCAGCCTGTTCTCCCTGGCCTCCTTCGAGGCAAGCTCGCGATAGGGTGCAATGAAGCGCAATTCGAAATCATGCAGCTCGCGGGTCTGCTCCGCCGTGTTGATGGCGCGATCGTGCCAGCCTCTGCGCCTTGCCAGTTCCGCAGCTGCCAGAAGCCGGCGGTCGTCAAAGTTGCGCACCGCCCAGATCCATTCATTGGTCGCGTCGATGCGCAGTTCCAGTTCATACAGCGCCAGCGCCCGCGCGATGCCGGCATCGCGCGCGACCGCGTCGATTTCCTTGCCGGAAACCTTGATGTTGACGGTTTGCGCGCCCATCACTGCGCCCAGTTCCTCGCCGGCCAGCAATCCGTAGTAATGATGCTCGCGCGACAGCGGAGCAAAAATCCGGTTGGCCGCCGGGCCCTGCCCCAGCGCCTTCAGCGCCCTGGCCTGCCAGTACTGCCAGACCGGCTGGCTGCGATCCTCCTCGTTCATGCCGCTGATCGCCCACAGCACTGCACGCCAGTCGCCGCCTCGCAGCGCGGCCCTGGCCCACCATTCGCGCTGCGCCCGGGAAAGCCCGATGCCGCCGGCTTTCTCGAACCACGGCAGGGCCTGCGGCTCATGGCTCCGGGCCGCCTGCAATGCCAACAGCCCCCACGCATACCGCTGATCCTCTTCGGACAGCGATTGCAACTGCGGCTCCAGCGCCCGCGCCGCCACGACCGAATCCGTCCTTGCCAGCCGGGACAGCGCGAAGAAGCCGACTTCGCGCCAGGCGCGGCTGCTCCAGCTGGCCGTTGCATCAGACAAATACTTCTTCGGCTCCTGGTAGGCCTGTTCCAGCCATGCAGTAGCGGGACGCCTTGCTTGCGGAATTTCCTCCAGCAGCGATTTGGCCACGCCGACATTGCCTGCCTCGAAGGCCAGCCGCAGGCGTTTCCAGACATCCTCTTCGGTAAGCAGCCCTTGGGACAACAGCAAAGCGAAAAGCGACGAACAGGCGGACGGCATGTCCCTGCCGGTAAACCACAGGCCGATCGCCTCGTGCAGCGATTTGCGATCGCCCAGCGCCAGTTCGGCGCGGCGCGCAAGGCAGACGTGCGTGGTTTCGGGCCTGTACAGCCTGGGAAACTCGGCCAGATAGGCGGGCCACATCTCGCGCCGGCCCAGATCCTTCAGCCATTCCCTGCGCAGCCTTTCCGCCAGCCAGGTATCGGGGTAGGCGGCAAGAAACTCGGCGACCCCGGCATCTTCCGACAACTGCCGCGCCACTTTCCAGTATGCGACATATGGCCGCAGCACATGGTCGGCCGGCATTTTCGCGGCCTGCTGCTCGAATCGCCGCATGTCGCCCCTGGCCCAGGCCTCGCGCGCAGCCAGGAAATCGCTTCCGCTGTCCGCCTTTGCCGGCACAGCCGCCGACAAAAGGAACAGCAGCAGCGGCAATTTGACTATACTCACGCAAGTCTGGCGAACGAAAGGCAACAAGCGCCGGACAATCCTATTTTTCAAAACATGGAGGGAAACATGACAGCAAACATTGGGGATACCGACCGCTACATTCGCATCGCCGTGGGATGCGCGCTCATCATCTGGTGGATGCTGGGCGGCCCCGTTTGGGCGCTCATTGGCGTACTGCCGCTGGCCACGGCCTTGTTCCGCTTTTGCCCGGCCTACAGCATCCTGAAGATGAACACCCTCGAAGCGAAAAAAGAATGATTGACGCAATGACATCCGCTCAGGCCAGAAACAGCTTGTAGGCCGGATTGCGGGTTTCGTCCCAGTAGCGGTAGCCCAGCTTGTCCAGGAATTTCCGGAAGCTGGGCTTTTCTTTCGGCGGCACCTGGATGCCCACCAGGATACGGCCGTAGTCCGTGCCATGGTTGCGGTAATGGAACAGGCTGATGTTCCAGTCGTGGCTCATGCTGTTGAGGAAATTCATCAGCGCGCCCGGCCGCTCCGGAAACTCGAAGCGATAGAGCAGTTCGTTGCTGGCCAGCGGCGCGTGCCCGCCCACCAGGTGGCGCACATGCAGCTTGGCCATTTCGTTGTCGGTGAGATCGAGCGCATCGAGCTTGTGCTTCTTCAACTGGGTGATCAGCTTCCGGGTTTCGTCGCTGCCCTGGATTTGCAGGCCGACGAATACCCTCGCCAGCTTTGGGTCGTCGAAACGATAATTGAATTCGGTGATGTTGCGCGCCCCCAGGAGCGAGCAGAAGGCCTTGAAGCTGCCCGGCGTCTCGGGAATGGTCACCGCCAGCACCGCCTCGCGCTTTTCGCCCAGCTCGGCGCGCTCGGCCACGTGGCGCAGGCGGTCGAAGTTCATGTTGGCGCCGGAGGCGATCGCGACGAGATTCTTGCCCTTGAGCCTGTCGCCGGCCACCGCGGCCTTGAGGCCGGCCACCGACAGGGCGCCGGCCGGTTCCAGGATCGAGCGCGTATCCTCGAACACGTCCTTGATCGCCGCACAGATGGCGTCGTTGTCGACGCGGATCACTTCATCGACATAGAGCTGCGCCAGCCTGAAGGTTTCCCTGCCGACCTGCTTGACCGCCACGCCGTCGGCGAAAATGCCCACGCGTTCCAGCTTCACCCGCTCGTTGCGGCAAAGCGAGCGCGCCATGGCGTCGGCATCCTCGGGCTCCACGCCGATCACCTTGATTTCCGGGCGCAGGCGCTTGACGTAGGCGGCGATGCCTGCAATCAGTCCGCCGCCGCCCACCGGCACGTACACGGCATGGATGGGCCCCTGGTGCTGGTGCAGCATTTCCATGGCGATGGTGCCCTGGCCCGCGATCACGTCCGGGTCGTCGTAGGGATGGACGAAGGTGGCCTTCTGTTTCCTGGACAGTTCGATGGCGTGTTCGTAGGCCTCGTCGTAGGAGTCGCCGTGCAGGACGACCTTGGCGCCGCGCGAGGCCACGGCATCGATCTTGATCTGCGGCGTGGTGGCCGGCATGACGATGAGCGCCTTGGCCCCCAATTTCTGCGCCGCCAGCGCCACGCCCTGAGCATGGTTGCCGGCCGAGGCCGCAACCACGCCGCGCTTGAGTTGCGCCGGCGTCAGCCGCGCCATCTTGTTGTAGGCGCCGCGCAGCTTGAAGGAAAATACCGGCTGCAAGTCCTCGCGCTTCAGATAAACGGTGTTGTTGAGGCGGCGCGAGAGATTGCCGGCAAAATCCAGCGGCGACTCGATGGCCACGTCGTATACGCGCGCGGTCAGGATGCGTTCGAGATAATCGTTTATTTGCGATGTCATGATGCCAAGATTAACAGGATTCCCGTTTGTGAAAAACGCGCTTTGCGGCTAATCTTCGGGAAAATTTGACCAAGAGACGAGTGAAAATGACACAGGACGAAATGAAACAGGCGGTTGCGCGTGCGGCCGTCGAATACGTGAAGGGCGGCATCATCGGCGTGGGCACCGGCTCCACCGCCAACTACTTCATCGACGAACTGGCCAAGGTGAAGAGCCGCATCGACGGCGCCGTGGCGAGCTCGGAAGCCACCGCCAAGCGACTGAAAAGCCACGGCATCGAGGTGCTGGACCTCAACAGCGTGGGCGGCATGGAGGTCTATGTCGACGGCGCCGACGAGATCACGCGCAATTTCCACATGATCAAGGGCGGCGGCGGCGCGCTGACGCGCGAGAAGATCGTCGCCGCCTGCGCCAGGTACTTCATCTGCGTGGCCGACCAGACCAAGCTGGTAGACGTGCTGGGCAAATTTCCGCTGCCGGTCGAGGTCATCCCCATGGCACGCAGCTACGTCGCGCGCGAACTGGTCAGGCTGGGCGGCCAGCCCAGGCTGCGCGAGGGCTTCACCACCGACAACGGCAACGTCATCCTCGACGTGCATGGCCTGAACATTCTCGATCCGGTGGCGCTGGAAAGCGAGATCAACCAGATCGCCGGCGTGGTGACCAACGGCCTGTTCGCCCGCCGCCCCGCCGATGTACTGCTGCTCGGCACCGAGCACGGCGTGGAAACCTGCAAATAATTCAAAAAACCTTTAACCACGGGAGGCACGGGGGAAGGCAAATCAAAAGGCAAAAGTCAAAAAGCAAAATTCAAAAATGAAAACCGAAGGCAGCCAGGATGCTTTGCCTTTTGCCTTTTGCCTTTTGCCTTTTGCCTTTTGCCTTTTGCCTTTTGCCTTTTGCCTTTCCCAATTCCCGTGGTTCAGGTTTTATTCTCGGCTTCTTCGCTCACCGCCTCGCCCGCCACGCGGTAGCGTTCGGCCGCCCACTGGCCGAGATCCGTCAGCTTGCAGCGCTCGCTGCAGAAGGGCCGATACTTGCTGCGGGCCTCCCAGCGCACTTCGGCGCCGCAGTTCGGGCAGATGACCAGCGGCACGTTTTCCGGCGCTGCATTCATAGCGTGCAGAACGTCAGTTCGAAGGGCATGGAATCGGCGCACACCTTGGACTCGCCCGGCTGGCTGCGCACGAAACGGATGTTGAGCATGTACTTGTTGGCGGATATTTCCGGCACGCAGCAATATTCGTCGTCCACGCCGATCTGGATCATTTGCGCAGGCCGCGCGCTGGGCTCCAGCATCTGCTGGTACACCCCGTTGACCGCCTGCTGCATGCCCGGCCTGCAGCTTTCGCGCATCAGGCGCAGCACGATGTCCAGGCCGGCGTGCACTGGCAGCAAGGGGGACAGCCACTGCCTGAGATTGCCGCGCCGGGTTTCCGCCGGCTTATGCAGCCAGCGGTAATACGCCGGCAGGTCGAATTCGCAAAGCCCGCCCGGAATCACTGCCCGCTGCCTCACCGCCGTGAGCCATTCGTCTTCCTTGAGGTGGTGGCCGACCCGTCCCGGCATGCGGTGGATGCCGGCATGCGCCGCATCGATTTCCTGCAGCACGCCATCCAGCCTGGCCAACTCCACATTCGGGTTGCTGCGCAAGGCCGACAAGGCGGCGCGCTGCCGCTCCAGTTCCTGCAGCAAGTCTGTCTTGAGATCGCCCCTGGCGGCCACGTCAGCGATTTCGAACAGCGTCATCAGGGCCGCATGATGGTTGAGGGGGTGCTCTTCCTCCAAGTGCCAATTCAGGCGGTCGAACAGGTCTTCCAGCCGCAGCAGGA
The DNA here is from genome assembly GCA_021847835.1 of Pseudomonadota bacterium. GTDB lineage: Bacteria > Pseudomonadota > Gammaproteobacteria > Burkholderiales > Thiobacillaceae > UBA6918. The sequence goes on along the minus strand of JAJZPR010000010.1, from coordinate 29,339 downwards.
TACGGACACGTTCGTTGAGGGGATATTCGTAGCGAATCACGGGCCGTTCAATGTCGGATTTATCGGATTCTCGCCCATTAACGGGCAAAATCAAAGCGCCTGCCCCGCAAGCAAGCGGTATTTCTGATCCAGCGCCGCCACTGGGGTGTTCAGGGCGGGAATCTCGCAATCGGTGTTGATGACTTCATCGGCGCGCGCCAGCCTGTCCTTGCGGGCGGCCTGGCGCGCCATCATCGCGCGGATTTCCGCCTCGCTCCAGCCGCCGCGCGCCAGCGCCCGCCGCAATTGTGTCTTTTCGTCGCAATCCACCACCAGCACGCGATCGAGCAGATCGTCGTACGCCCCGGTTTCCACCAGCAGCGGAATGACGACGAGCGCGTAGGGCGCCCTGACCCCGGCCAGCCTGCGCTCGACCTCGGCGCGGATGAGCGGGTGCAGAATGGCTTCCAGCTGACGCTTGGCCGCTTCGTCCGCCAGTATCCGCGCACGCAGGCGCGCGCGGTCCAGGCTGCCGTCCGGCCTGAATACCACCTCGCCGAAGCCTTGCCGTATTGCCGGCAAGGCCGCGCCTGCCAGAGCGGTGAGTTCGCGCGATATTTCATCGGTATCGATGACCGGCACGCCCAGCCTGGCAAAGAGTTGGCTCACCGTGGTCTTGCCCGCGCCCAGGCCGCCGGTGACGCCTATCTTCAGCATCAAAAGCCGCCCAGATAAGCCTGCATGAGCGGTGCGCCGTAGAACAGGGCAAACACGCCGCCGCCGGCGAGATAAGGGCCGAAGGGAATGGGAATGCGCCGGTCATGCTTGACCAGGACGATCATGGCGATGCCCGCGACGGCACCGACCGCGGAAGACAGCAGGATGGTGACCGGCAGCATCTCCCAGCCCAGCCAGGCGCCGATGGCGGCCAGCAGCTTGAAGTCACCATAGCCCATGCCTTCCTTGCCTGTGGCCAGCTTGAACAGCCAGTACACGCTCCACAGGGAAAGATAGCCGGCCATGGCGCCGACCACGGCCGAGTGCAGACTGGTGAACACCCCGAAGAGATTGAACAGCAGCCCGATCCACAACAGGGGAAGCGTGATGTCATCGGGTAACAGGGTGGTGTCGAGATCGATGAAAGCCAGGGCGATGAGCGCCCACACCAACAGGATGGCGCCCGCTGCCGCCGGGCCCCAGCCGAACTTCCAGACTGCCGCCGCCGCGAGCATTGCCGCCAGCAGCTCGACCAGGGGGTAGCGCGCGCTGATGCGCGAGCCGCAGGCCGAACAGCGGCCGCGCAGCCAGAGCCAGGATAGCACCGGGATGTTTTCCAGTGCGGTAATGCGATGGCCGCAGGATGGGCAGGACGAGCGCGGCGTCCACAGGTTGTAGCGGGCAGAAGGAGCCGCAACGGCCTCAGCCCTGAGTTCGGCGCACTGCAGCTGCCAGTCCGCCTCCAGCATGCGCGGCAGCCTGTGTATCACCACATTCAGGAAGCTTCCGACCGCAAGACCCAACAAGAAAACCAGCCCCGCGAACAGGGCCGGTTCGCCGGCCAGCAGCATCATTCCCCGATCACGGCGCCCATCTTGAAGATGGGCAGGTACATGGCGATCACCAGGCCGCCGATCAGGGTGCCCAGCACCACCATGATCATGGGCTCGATCAGGCTGGCGATGGCGTCCACCGCGTCGTCGACTTCGCGTTCGTAAAAATCGGCCACCTTGCTGAGCATGGAATCGAGCGCACCCGACTCCTCACCGATGGCGGTCATCTGCAGCACCATGTTGGGGAAGCGGTTGGTGCCCTGCATGGCCACCGTGAGCGAGCTGCCGGTCGCCACCTCGGCGCGGATTTTTTCCGTCGCCTCGACATACAACTGATTGCCGGCGGCGCCGCCGACCGAGTCCAGCGCTTCCACCAAGGGCACGCCGGCCGCGAACATGGTGGACAGGGTACGGGTCCAGCGCGCAATGGTGGCTTTCTCGATCACCGGACCGAATACCGGCAGCTTGAGCATGAACCTGTCCATGACGCGCTGCACCTTGTGCGATCTTTTCCACAACTGGATAAAGCCGTAGATGGCTGCGCCTATCCCCCCAAAAATCAGATACCAGTTGGCCACGAAGAAATCGGACATCTTCATGACCAGCATGGTCGGTCCGGGGAGATCGGCGCCGAAGCCGGTAAACAGCTCCTTGAATGCCGGGATCACGAAAATCATGATCGCGGCGGTGACGATGAAGGCCACAACGATCACCGCCGCCGGATAGAACAGCGCCGACTTGATCTTGCCCTTGATGGCGAGAATTTTTTCCTTGTATGTCGCCAGCCTGTCCAGCACGTCTTCCAGAATGCCGGCCGCCTCGCCCGCCTGCACCAGATTGACGAACAGCTTGTCGAAGTGCTTCGGGTGCTTGGAAAAGGCCTGGTGCATGCTGTTGCCTTTCTCGATGTCCGCCTTCACTTCGGCCAGCAGCCGCTGCACCGCGGGATTGGAGGCGCCGCGGCCGACGATGTCGAAAGATTGCAGCAAGGGCACGCCCGCCTTCATCATCACCGCCAGCTGGCGGGTGAACAGGGTGATGTCCTTTTCCTTGATCTTGCCGGCCTTGGCGAACAGCATGCTCTGCTTGCGCACCTTGGTGACGGTGATGCCCTGGCGGCGCAACTGGGCGGACACCAGGGCCTCGCCCGGCGCCAGCATGTGGCCGCTCAGCTTCTTGCCTTTCCTGTCCTTGCCTTCCCAGATGTAAGTAGCTTCCTTGCTTGCTGCGACAGCCATGTGCGTCTCCCGGTTCGTTTTACGTCAAATATTCGTTACCGCTTCCACTTCCTCGAGCGAAGTGATGCCGGCCTTGACCTTGAGCAGGCCGGCCTGGCGCAAATCCAGCACGCCCTCGCGCCGCGCCTGCACGGCGATGTCCATCGAGGAGCCGTTTTTCAGGATGATGCGCTGCATTTCCTCCGTGACCGGCATGACCTGATAAATGCCGGTACGCCCCTTGTAGCCCGATCCCTGGCAGATATCGCATCCGCCCGCATGATAAGGCTGCCAGCTGCCGTCCAGGTCCTCCTCCCTGAAACCGGCGCGCAGCAGGGCCTCTTGGGGAATGTCTGCCGGCTGCTTGCAGGCGCACAGCTTCCGCGCCAGGCGCTGGGCCGTGATGCAGATCACCGAGGAGGCCACGTTGAACGGTGCCACGCCCATGTTGAGCAGGCGGGTCAGGGTGCCCGGCGCATCGTTGGTGTGCAGGGTGGACAGCACCATGTGGCCGGTCTGCGCCGCCTTGATGGCGATGTCCGCCGTTTCCAGGTCGCGTATCTCGCCCACCATGATGACGTCCGGATCCTGGCGCAGGAAAGAGCGCAGCGCCGCCGCGAAGGTCAGCCCGGCCTTCTCGTTGACGTTGACCTGGTTGACGCCGGGAAGCTGGATTTCGGCCGGGTCTTCCGCCGTGGAAATGTTGACCCCGGGCTGGTTCAGGATGTTGAGGCAGGTGTAGAGCGACACCGTCTTGCCCGAGCCGGTCGGGCCGGTCACCAGCACCATGCCGTAGGGCCGCTGCACGGCACTCAACAGGATTTCCTTCTGCCAGGGCTCGTAGCCCAGCGCGTCGATGCCCAGCTGCGCGCTGGCCGGATCGAGAATGCGCATGACGATCTTTTCGCCGTACAGCGTGGGCAGCGTGCTGACCCGGAAATCGATGGCGCGGTTCTTGGTCAGCACCATTTTCACCCGGCCGTCCTGCGGGATGCGCTTCTCCGAAATGTCGAGCTTGGAAATGACCTTGATGCGCGAGGCGATCTTTTCCTTGATCGCAAGCGGCGGCTGGGCCACCTCGTACAGCACGCCGTCGCGCCGGTAGCGGATGCGATAGAACTTTTCGTAGGGTTCGAGATGGATGTCGGAAGCGCCGATGTTGATCGCATCCAGCATGATTTTTTGCAGGTACCGCACCACCGGGGCGTCATCGATCTCGATCCCGCCCTTCGCCTCGGAAGACTCGGCCGCCGCCTCGGCGTCCGCGAACTCCAGGTTGAGCTCCTCGGCCTCCAGCACGGCCATGGTGTTGTCCGCCGCATCGATCACCTTGTCGATCAGCTTGCCCAGCTTGTCGTCCTCGACCACTACCGGCTCGACCGTGAGGCCGGTCTGGAACTTGATTTCGTCGAGCGCCTGCAGGTTGGTGGGGTCGGAGGCGCCGACGAACAGCTTGTTGCCGCGCTTGTAGAGCGCCACCATGCGCCGCTTCTGGGCAAGTTTCGAGTCCAGCACACCCTGCGGGAGCGATTCCGGATCGAGCGCGTTCAGGTCGAACAGCGGATACCCGAAAGTGCTGGCAGCGAACTCGGCGATCTGGATCGGCTGGAAACGGCGCCCCTTCAGCAATTCGGTGACGAAACTGTCACCGCTGCCCACCGCCTTGCTCCAGATGCTCTCGGCATCCTGCTCGGAAAGCAGGCCCTGCGCAACCAGGGTTCTGGCCAGGCCTGTCAGCGGGGAAAGGGAAGTATGAGTAACAGCAGCCATGGTTTTGATCGTATAGACAGCCTGTTATCGGCTTTAGCCCATAAAAATTAAGTCTCTGTTCCCGAAGCATGCGCCTCCCCGGCCGAAACCGCCCCGATACGGGCGACCTTGACCGCCCGGTCCTGGGTTTGCACGATTTCGATGGGCGTATCGCCTATCTTGACGCTGACGCCGGCCTCGGGAATGTCTTCCAGATGCTCCAGCAGCAGGCCATTGAGCGTCTTGGGGCCATCCAGCGGGAAATTCAGCCCCAGCTTGCGGTTGATGTGCCGGACCAGGGCCGAGCCCTCGACCAGCCAGCTGCCGTCTTCCATCTGCCTGAACCAGCCGGTCTGCGCCGGCGCCTGGGTGGTGAATTCGCCGACCATTTCCTCCAGCAGGTCCTCCATGGTCGCCAGCCCCTGCAGCTCGCCGTATTCATCCACCACCAGGGCCAGACGCTTCTGGTTTTCCTGGAACTGGCGCAACTGCTTGAACAGCGGTGTGCCGGCCGGGACGTAATAGGGATCTTCCAGCACTTCGCGCAAGGCCTTTGGCGAGAACTCCCCGCTTGACAGGGCATGCAGCACCCGGCGCACGTGCAGGATGCCGGCAATGCGGTCCAGCGATCCTTCGTAGACCAGCAAACGGGTGTGGTGGCTGGTCGCAATCTGCTGGCTGATTCTTTCCACTTCATCCGTGAGATCGATGGCCTCGATCTGGCTGCGCGGTGTCATGACATCGTCCACCGTGATGCTTTCCAGCCCCAGCAGATTGAGCAGGATGCGCCGGTGCTCGCCCGGCAGCAGCTTGGCCGATTCCAGCACCACGGTGCGCAGTTCCTCCAGACCCAGCATGTTGCCGCTCTCCTCCTGCCTGGGCTTGATGCGCAGCAGCTTGAGCAGCCCCTGCACGAACAGGTTGACGAACCACACCACCGGATACGCCAGCTTGAGCAGCGGGGTCAGCACAAAGCTCGCCGGATAGGCGATGTGCTCTGGATAGGAAGCGCCGACCACCTTGGGTGTGACTTCACTGAACACCAGGATGAAGAAGGTCAGCAGCGAAGTTGCGGCAAACAGGGGCAATTCGCCCTGCCCGAACAGTCTGATCGCGATGATGGTGGACAACATGGCGGCGGCCGTATTGACCAGGTTGTTGCCCAGCAGAATCACGCCCAAAAGCTTGTCGGTCTGATTCAGCAAGGCCAGGGTGAGTCTGGCCCCCTTGTGGCCATGCTCGGCCTGATGTTTCAGCCGATAGCGGTTGATGGCCATCATGGCCGTTTCGCTGGCCGAGAAGAAGGCGGACACCAGCAGCAGGACAGCCAGGATGGTGAATAGCGTGCCGGTCGGAATCGTATCCAAAAGAGGTGGGCCCTGTTTTTCAGTTGGTCAGGCGCGCGGCTCAGCGATGCAGCAGGATTTCCAGCACGAACTTGCTGCCCACATAGGCCAGCAGCAGCATCACGAAGCCCGCAATGGTCCAGCGCACCGCCAGCTGCCCGCGCCAGCCCCAGATGGCGCGCCCGGCCAGCAGGGCGCCGAAGACCAGCCAGGACAGGAGCGCGAAGAAGGTCTTGTGGGTGAGGCTCATGACCTTGCCGAAAACTTCCTCGGAAAACAGGATGCCGCTGGCGAGCGCCAGGGTCAGCAGCACGAAGCCGGCCCAGATCAGCTTGAACAGCACTGATTCCAGCGTCAGCAGGGGAGGCAGGCCGGGCATGCCCGCCGCAGCCGCGCCATGGTGCAGCTTTTTCTCGAAAGCGGACATGAGCACGGCCTGCAGCGCGGCAATGAACAGCAGGCAATAGGCCAGCAGCGACAGCACCAGATGCACCCGGAAGCCGAAGGTGTGCGAGAAGGGCACGGCGCGCGCATCCGGCAAAACGAGGGGGAACAAGACCCCGATGGCGGCGATCCCCGCCACCCAGCCCTGGATGCCCGGCAGCGGCACCTTGAGTGCGGTCAGCGCGTAAACCGACACGGAAAGCCAGGCGATCAGGGATACCGCATTGGAGAACCCGAGATGCACCGCATCCGGCCGGAACACGCTCGCGCCGAGGAGCGCTGCATGAATCACGATGCCGGCCAGCAGCAGGGCCGATATCCACAGCGGGCTGCGCAGCGGGACGCCCTTGCGCAACAGCTGCCAGGCGGAAACGGCATACAGGCCCGCGACCAAAAAGGATGAGAGCGCGAAAAGCGGCATTGTAGAATAGTCTCCTTGACCGGGAATTATCCATGCTGTGGAGCATGGCAACAAGGAACCCCATGTTTGAGAACCTCTCTGGCCGTCTCGGCGGCATCGTCAAAACCCTGCGCGGCCAGGCCCGCATCACCGAGGCCAACATCCAGGACACCCTGCGCCAGGTGCGCATGGCGCTGCTTGAGGCCGACGTGGCCCTGCCCGTCGTCAAGCAGTTCACCGACGACATCAAGGCCAAGGCCATGGGCGCGGAGGTGCTGCAAAGCCTGACCCCGGGCCAGGCGCTGATCGGCATCGTCCACGACGAGCTCGCCAGGCTCATGGGCGGCGAATCGGCCGACCTCGACCTTGCCGCCCAGCCGCCCGCGGTCATCCTCATGGCCGGCCTGCAGGGCTCCGGCAAGACCACCAGCAGCGGCAAGCTCGCGCGCCTCTTGAAGTCGCGCAAGAAAAAGGTGCTGCTGGCCTCCTGCGACGTCTACCGCCCCGCCGCCATCGACCAGTTGCGGCAACTGGGCAAGCAGCTGGAAGTCGATTTCTTCGAGTCCTCCAGCAGCGACCCGGTCGCCATCGCCAAGGCGGCCCAGGAGCACGCGCGCAAGCAGTTCTACGACGTGCTGATCGTCGACACCGCCGGCCGGCTCGCCATCGACGAAGCCATGATGGCCGAGATCCAGGCCCTGCACGCGGCCGTGAAACCGGTGGAAACCCTGTTCGTGGTCGATGCCATGCAGGGCCAGGACGCCGTCAACACCGCCAAGGCCTTCAACGAGGCGCTGCCGCTCACCGGCGTCATCCTCACCAAGCTCGACGGCGATGCGCGCGGCGGCGCGGCCCTGTCGGTGCGCCACATCACCGGCAGGCCGATCAAGTTCGTCGGCGTGGGCGAAAAGCCCGACGGCCTCGAAGCCTTCCACCCGGAACGCATGGCCTCGCGCATCCTCGGCATGGGCGACGTGATGTCGCTCATCGAGCAGGCGCAAACCTCGGTCGACATGGCCGAAGCCAGGAAACTGGCGGAAAAGGTCAAGAAGGGCAAGAACTTCGATCTGGAGGACTTCAAGGCGCAGATCGCGCAGATGCGCAAGATGGGCGGCCTTTCCGCCCTCATGGACAAGCTGCCGGGCGCGGGGCAAATGCCGCAGATGACCGGCAACGAGGACAAGGCCATCAACCGCGTGGAAGGCATCATCAACTCCATGACCCCGCAGGAGCGCCGCCACCCCGAGCTTCTCAAGGCCTCGCGCAAGCGGCGCATCGCCGCCGGCGCCGGGGTCCAGGTGCAGGAAATCAACCGCATGCTCAACCAGTTCGAACAGGCCCAGAAAATGATGAAAATGATGGGCAAGGGCGGGATGGGCAAGATGATGCGCGGCATGAAGGGCATGCTGCCGGGAATCAAGTAAGCCCTTGGCAAACAACCCGTTTTCGGCATATAATTCGCGGTTTTCCGATTTCCCAACTGGACTGAGACCATGGTAGTCATTCGTCTTTCCCGTGGCGGCTCCAAGAACCGCCCGTATTACAACGTGGTGGTGGCCGATTCCCGCAACCGCCGCGACGGCCGTTTCATCGAGCGCCTGGGCTTCCACAACCCCGTCGCCCCCGCAGGCGTCGAAGCCACCCGCATCGACTTCGCCCGCGTGGACCACTGGGTGAAGAACGGCGCCAAGCTGTCCGACACCGTGGCGCGCCTGGTGAAGCAGAGCAAGCCCGCTGCCTGAAAAAGCGGAAATGGGGCGCAGCGACGCCCGCCGGGTGGTCATGGGGCGCATCAACGCCCCGTTCGGCGTAAAGGGCTGGGTCAAGATCAAGCCCTTTACCGAAACCCTGGACGCCCTGCTCGACTACCCCGCGTGGCAGGTCGGCAAAGACGGCCAGTGGCGCAATGCGGACGTGGAGGACGCCACGGTGCACGGCGACTTCATCGTCGCCAAGCTGGCCGGCTGCAATGACCGCGATGCGGCCTTTGCCCTGCGCGGCCAGGAAATCGCGGTAAACCGCGAGGAAATGCCCGACGCCGAGGAAGGCGAATACTACTGGGAGGACCTGATCGGTCTGACCGTGGTCAACCGCGAGGGGGTGGAACTGGGCAAGGTGGCTTCCCTCATGGAAACCGGCGCGCACGACGTGCTGGTGGTGAAGGGCGAGAAGGAAGCCGGAAAAGAAATACTGATTCCCTTCGTTGGGGTCTATGTGCTGAACGTGGATTTGGCGCAGGGCCGCATCGAAGTGGATTGGGGTCTGGATTATCAGGACTGATGATGCGTTTTGACGTCGTCACCCTGTTTCCGGGCCTGTTCGATGCACTGCTGGATTTCGGCATTTCCGGGCGGGCGCTGGATCGGGGCTTGTTCCGATTCAAGGCCTGGAACCCGCGGGACTTCGCCACGGACAACTACCGTACCGTGGACGACCGGCCCTATGGCGGCGGCCCCGGCATGGTGATGCTGGCCGAGCCCCTGGATGCCGCAATGGACGCCATCGAGGCCGAATTGCAGCAGGACGGCATCGCACCGCACGTGATTTATTTCACGCCGCGCGGCAAGCCGCTCGATCACGCCAAAGTCGTCGAGTTGGCCGGGCGACCGCAGTTGACCCTGATCGCGGGGCGCTACGAAGGCGTGGACGAGCGATTTTTGCGCCGCCGCGTGCACGAGGAAATCTCGCTGGGCGATTTCGTCCTCTCCGGCGGGGAAATCCCGGCCCTGGCCGTGATGGACGCGGTGATCCGGCAGTTGCCGGGCAGCCTGAACAATGCCGAATCGGCGCTGCAGGAGTCCTTCGTCGACGGGCTGCTGGATGCGCCCTGCTACACCCGGCCCGAGGTTTACCGGGGCGAGGCGGTGCCGGAGGTGCTGATGTCCGGCAACCACAAGGCCATCGAGCGCTGGCGTTTGCAGCAGCGTTTGCAACTGACCGCGGAACGGCGGCCGGATTTGCTGCAAAAACGCGGCTTGAGCCGCGCAGAAAAGGATTTGCTCGACGCTCAGGATTGAACTGGCGTCGAAACAAGGAAGCCTGAAAAGGCTGTTTTTAACCGCGCAATGTTCGTCATCCGAACGAACCAATTCGCGAATTTGCAAGGAAGATGCAATGAACATCATCGAACAACTGGAACAGGAAGAAATCGCCCGCCTGGGCAAGACCATCCCCGACTTCGCCCCCGGCGACACCGTGGTGGTGCAGGTCAAGGTCAAGGAAGGCGACAAGGAACGTCTGCAGGCCTACGAAGGCGTGGTGATCGGCAAGCGCAACCGCGGCCTCAACTCCGCGTTCACCGTGCGCAAGATTTCCGCCGGCGAGGGCGTGGAGCGCACCTTCCAGACCTACTCCCCGTTGGTCGCCAACATCGAAGTCAAGCGCCGCGGCGACGTGCGCCGCGCCAAGCTTTACTACCTGCGCGAGCGTTCCGGCAAGTCCGCCCGCATCAAGGAAAAGCTGCCCAACCGCGCCAAGGCATCGGCCGCCGAGTAAGCCGCTCCCTGAGCAAACACGAAAAGCCCGGTTTACCCGGGCTTTTTTGTTGCCTGCATGACGGCGTTAGAATGCCTGTATGGACCTGGCTGTCATCGATGCTCCCTTCGGTCAACTGCGGTTGATCGCCGACCGCGATTCCCTTACCGGGATCGAGTTCCTGCTCGAACCGGAGCCGGCCAGAAAACCGGCCACGCGCGTGCTCAGGGAAACCGCTGCCCAGCTCGCCGCGTATTTCCGCAATTCGAGTCACGCTTTCGACCTGCCCGTGCGGCTCGAGGGCACGCCTTTCCAGTTGAAAGTCTGGCAGGCGCTGTGCGAAATCCCGCCCGGCGATCCGCTGACCTACGGCCAGCTGGCCAAAAAGCTTGCCACCGCGCCGCGCGCGGTCGGCGGCGCCTGCGGCGCCAATCCCATTCCCGTCATCGTGCCCTGCCATCGCGTGATTTCCGCGGCCGGGCTTGGCGGCTTCATGCACACCCGTGATGACGGTCCGCTCAACATCAAGTCCTGGCTGCTCGCGCATGAGCGCAAATGAAGACCTGATCGACCGCTTCTGCGACCGGCTGTGGCTGGAAGACGGGCTGGCCCAGAATACCCTGTCCGCCTATCGCCGCGACCTCTCGGCTTTTGCCGCATGGCTGAAAGCAGCGCGCAGCCGGGAATTGACCCAGGCGGAGCCGGCCGACATCGACGGCTGGCTCGCGCACCGCTTCGCCGCCCGCGCCAAGCCGCGCACCGCCGCGCGCTACACCGCCAGCCTGCGCCGTTTCTATCGCTTCCTCGCGCGCGAGAATCTGCTCAGCGTTGACCCCACGCTGTATCTCGACACGCCCAAGCTGCCGCGTCCGCTGCCCAAGGTGCTGTCCGAAGCCGACGTGGAAACTCTGCTCGCGGCGCCGGACATCGACACTACGGCGGGCCTGCGCGACCGCGCCATGATCGAAACCCTGTACGCCACCGGCCTGCGCGTCTCCGAACTGGTGGGACTGAAATTGCTGAACCTGGATCTGAATGCCGCCGTGCTGCGCGTCACCGGCAAGGGCGGCAAGGACCGCCTGGTGCCGCTCGGCGAGGAAGCGCAGCACTGGCTGTCGCGCTACCTCAAGGAATCGCGCCCGCTCATGCTGAACGGCAGGCAATGTGCCGAGGTTTTCGTCACTTCGCGCGGCGCGGGCATGACGCGGCAGGCCTTCTGGTATCTGCTCAAGCGGGGTGCGCTGAAGGCCGGCATCCACAAGCCGCTGTCGCCGCACACGCTCAGGCATGCTTTTGCCACGCACCTTCTGGCACACGGCGCCGACCTGCGCGCGGTGCAGATGCTGTTGGGACACGCCGACATCTCCACCACGCAAATTTATACCCACGTCGCGCGCGAGCGGCTGAAGCAGCTGCACAGCCGACACCACCCAAGGGGCTAGGTGAAGGCCTTCACGAAAACCGACAGGCTGCTCAGCAGCAGCAGGATGCCGATCAGCCGGGTCATTTGCGCCTGGCTCATGCCCGTATGCACATGGCTGCCGCCGTAAAGCGCGATGAGCGCAATCGGCAGTCCCAGGGCATAGCTTTGCCAAACTTCGGCTTTCACCAACAGGCCGGCGGCAGCGAAAGTGCCGATGCGAAGCAGCCCTTCCAGAAAAAACACGCCCGACAAAGTTGCGCGCAGTTGGCCTTTTTCCTTGAGCCGATGGGCCAGATAAATCACGTACGGCGGCCCCCCGGTGCCGAACATGCCGCCCACCGCGCCCCCGGTCAGGCTGGCCGGCGCCGCCCACTTGCGCGATACCGTTTTTTCGCCATGCAGGTTGAGCAAGCTGCGCACGGCGAAGATGAGTATGAAAACGCCCAGTCCGATCAGCAAAGGCTCCCGGGGCAGGTTGACCAGCAGGGTCGTGCCGAGCACCACGCCGATCATGCCGAATGGCACCAGCGGTTTGACCTCGCCCCAGCGCACCTGTCTGAAATTGACGCCGCCCAGCACCAGCGAGGCGGTGAAGTCGAGCAACAGAATGAAGGGCACGACCAAGGGCAGCGGGAACACCAGCGCCAGCAGCGGCACCGCCACCAGCCCCGAGCCGAAACCGCTGATGCCGCGGATGAAATACGCCAGCCCCAGCACGCCAATGACATAGCCGATTTCAAACGCAGTCACGACTTGCGGCTGCGCTCGATGGTGATGCCGAGTTCCTTCACCCCGCGCACGATGGCGAACTTGGTGACGCTGACCTTGACCCAGGGCGCGCGGAATTCTTCGAGTATGATCTGCGCCACGTGCTCGGCCACGGCCTCCACCAGGGCGATGGGCTGCGGGCGGTTGATCAGGCTGTCCTTCACACGATTGGCGACCGCGCCGTAGTCGATGGTGTCGGCCACGTCATCGGTCTCGCCGGCCTTGTGTTCCGGCAGGCCGATTTCCAGGTCGAGCCTCACCGGCTGCGGGATTTTGCGTTCCCACTCGTATATGCCGATAATGAGCTCGAGGCGGAAGTCCCGCAAAAACAAGATGTCCATGGGCACGCCAGTTCCAAGCAAAAGGAAGCGATTTTAATGCAAAGCCTCATCCCCGCCCTCATGATTGCGCTGGGCGCCTATCTCATCGGCTCGCTGTCGTTCGCCGTCATCGTGGCGCGCGCCATGGGCCTGCCCGATCCGCGCAGTTTCGGCTCCGGCAATCCCGGCGCCACCAACATCCTGCGCACCGGCAAAAAAACCGCCGCCGCGCTGACGCTCTTGGGCGATGCCGCCAAGGGCTGGCTGGCGGTGTGGCTGGCCGGCCTTGCCGGCGCGCATTTCGGCGCGGACATCCTCGCCGTGCACCTGGCAGCCATCGCCGTGTTCCTCGGCCACCTGTTCCCGGTATTCTTCGGCTTCAAGGGCGGCAAGGGCGTGGCCACCGCGCTCGGCATCATGCTGGCGCTCGATCCCTGGATGGGACTGGCAGTGTTCGCCACCTGGCTGGCGGTGTTCGCCGTTTCGCGCATATCCTCGCTGTCCGCGCTGATCGCCGCCCTGCTTGCGCCAGTCTATGGCGCTTATTTCACCGCCAGCCGCGCCACGGTCATCACGCTTTGCGTGCTCACCGTCTTGTTGCTGTGGCGTCATCGCGCCAACATCCAGCGCCTCCTTGCCGGCGAGGAAGGGCGCTTCGCCAAGCCCAAGCAATAGAAAGGAAATCCGATGGCCTGGTTTGAAAAGGAAATGAATTTCGCCAAGGACAGCCTGGCGCAGGTTTCCGAACAGGCCATCGACCGCGCCGGCGAACGCTTGTCCGGCGTGGTCAGGGAAGGCGTCTCCGAGGCCGGCAAAGAGCTGCGCGACGTGATCCTGCACGCCAGCGAGGAGATCGACGCCAAGCTCGACAAGATTTCGCAGGAGTTGCACAACCAGCGCCAGTTCACCAAGGACGACGTCAAGGAAATGGTGGATTACGCCGCCGACAGGCTGTCGGGCGTGCTGGACGAGCGCGTGGCCGTGGCCAAGCGAGAGTTCTCCAGCCTGGTGCAGGAAAAGGTCGAATATTTCAAACTCGAGATCGACGACTTTTTCATCCGCCGCCAGCAGGACCTGGCGCGCGAGCGGCGGCGCCTGTTCTTCAATGTGCTGATCGCGGTCGGCGCCTCGCTGATGCTGGGCGCGGTGTCGTGGATGTACCATCGCTGGATGGGCGGCACGCTGGACATCTTCGGCATCTTCCGCATCCTGTTCGCCTCGCTGACCGGCGGCTATCTCGTGTACCTGGCCATTTCGCTCGTGCGCCGCTGGCTCACCATGAGCGAGCACAGGAAGGACGCCATGTATCTCACCATGCGTTACTGGGGCGTATTGCGGCCCGAGAGCGTGTTCTTCAACCTGGTGCTGATCTGCGTGCTGGCCCTGCTGCTGGGCCTGCTGCTGTTTCCGGATGTGCTGGCCGCCTTGCCGGGCGGCAAGGCGCTGCTCGAATTCGTGCGCGGCGCGCTGCCGAAATTCTAGAACTTCTCCCCGGCGCCCAGAAAGCGCCATTTCCCGACCGGCAGGTCGCCCAGTTTCACTCCGCCCATGCGCACGCGCTTGAGCGCAGTCACTTTCAGCCCCACGAGTTCGCACATGCGGCGGATCTGGCGCTTTTTGCCTTCCTTCAGGACGAAGCGCAGCTGTTCGGGATTCTGCCACTCCACTTGCGCCGGCTTGAGCGGATTGCCGTCCAGGCTCAGGCCATGCCGCAGCCTGGCCAGTTGCTCGGCGGGAAAGGCCTCGCGCACATTGGCGACGACTTTGCCGTAACTCACCCTGACGAGATATTCCTTTTCGATATCCGAATCTTCGCCGATCAAGTGGCGTGCGATGCGGCCGTCCTGGGTCAGCACCAGCAAGCCGGTGGAATCGATGTCGAGCCGTCCGGCCGGCGCCAGCCCGCGCAACATGACGGGGGAAAAGCGCCGCCCGCCGGCGTCGCCCGGCCACTGGCTTGCCGCCTGGATCAGGTTGACCGCGGGCTGGTAGCCGTCCTCGGCCTGGCCGGAGACATAGCCGACCGGCTTGTTGAGCAGGATGGTGGCCAGTTTCTGCTGGCTGGCCTGGGCATGCTCGTCCAGCGTGATTTTGGCATCCGGCCCGACCTTGCTGCCGAGCACATCCACCACCACGCCATCGACCCTGACCCAGCCCCTGGCGATGAACTCGTCGGCCTCGCGCCGCGAACACAGGCCGAGTTCGGCCATGCGCTTGGAGAGGCGCACTTCCCCGCTCATGCGCGCGGCAGTTCCTGCAAATCCCAGCGCGGCTTCACGCTGAAGGCTCGCGCACCGGATTGCGCCTGTTGCAGGCGCATGGCGCCGGCGAAGGCGATCATGGCGCCGTTGTCGGTGCAAAGATCCAGCGGCGGGAAATACACCTGCGCGCCGAGCTTCGCGGTTTCGGCCACAAGACGCTGGCGCAACTGCCTGTTGGCGCCCACTCCGCCCGCCACCACCAGCCGGCGGCTGCCGGTCTGCCTCATGGCCTGCAGGGATTTTTCCGTAAGCACTTCGGCCATCACGCCCTGGAAGGCGGCGGCGATGTCGGCACGTGCGGCGTCCTCGGGATGCCTGTTGCGCAAGGTCAGCACCGCGGTCTTCAGGCCGCTGAAGCTGAAATTGAGGTCGCCGGAATTGAGCATGGGCCGCGGCAGCTTGAAACGCGCGGGATCGCCGCTTTCGGCCAGCCTGGAGACCGCCGGACCGCCGGGATAGCCCAGCCTCAGGAGTTGCGCGGTCTTGTCGAAGGCCTCGCCGGCGGCGTCGTCCAGCGTATCCCCAAGCGTCTCGTAAGCGCCCACTTGCGCGACATGCATCAACTGCGTATGGCCGCCGGACACCAGCAGCGCCACGAAGGGAAATTCCGGCCGCGGGTCGGCCAAAAGCGGCGAGAGCAGATGGCCCTCGAGGTGGTGCACGCCGACGGCCGGAATCTTCAGGACATAGGCCAGCGAACGCGCAAAACCGGCTCCCACCAGCAAAGCCCCCGCCAGCCCCGGCCCCTGGGTATAGGCGATGCCATCAATGGCTTGTAGCGTAAGCGAACGCTCACCTAGAACTTCGCGCACCAAGGGCAGCAAGCGGCGGATATGGTCGCGCGAGGCCAGCTCCGGCACCACGCCGCCATAGTCGCGGTGCATGGCGACCTGGGAATGCAGCCGGTGGGCCAGCAGGCCCCTGTCCGTGTCGTACAGGGCGACCCCGGTTTCGTCGCAGGAGGATTCGATGCCCAGAACCAGCATGAGGGTGGAAAGACGCGAAAAAGACTGCTATTATTCGCGTTTTTTCCCGGTCAAGGAAGCACATTCACATGCCGCACATCAAAGTCAAGGAAAACGAGCCGTTCGACGTCGCCCTGCGCCGCTTCAAACGCGCCGTCGAGAAAACCGGTCTGCTCACCGAACTGCGCGCCCGCGAGTTCTACGAAAAACCCACCGCCGAAAGAAAGCGCAAGCTGGCTGCCGCCGTGAAGCGCACCCACAAGCGCCTGCGCAGCCAGATGCTGCCGCCCAAGATGTACTGAACGAACATTCTTGACCGGATGTAGCAAAAAAGGCGGTAGCATAGCCGCCTTTTTCATTTAGCCTCGGCGGCGGCGGCGATGCCGCCTTTTTCATTCAGCCTTTCCAGACGGAGCACGCCATGAGCCTCAAAGCCCGGATCCAGGAAGACATCAAAGCCGCCATGAAGGCCAAGGAGTCGTTCAGGCTCGCCACCCTGCGCCTCCTCTCCGCCGCCATCAAGCAGAAGGAAGTCGACGAGCGCGTGGAACTGGACGATGCCGCCGTACTCGCCATCCTGGAAAAGCTCATCAAGCAGCGCAAGGACTCCATCAGCCAGTTCGAAAAAGGCGGCCGCCAGGATCTGGCCGACGCGGAAAAAGCCGAGGTCGAGGTACTGTCGGCCTACCTGCCGGCACAGTTGTCCGAGGCCGAGATCGCTGCCGCCGTCGATGCCGCCATCGCCAGCACCGGCGCGGCCGGCCCCAAGGACATGGGCAAGCTCATGGGCGTGTTGAAGCCGCAACTCGCCGGCAAGGCCGACATGGGCAAGGTATCGGCACTGGTCAAAGCCAAACTGGGCTAACATCCGGGGATGATCCCCCGCGACTTCATCGACCAGCTGCTGTCCCGCGTCGACATCGTCGACGTCATCGACCGCCGCGTGCCGCTGAAGAAGGCGGGGCAGAACTACCAGGCCTGCTGTCCTTTCCACGGCGAAAAAACCCCCTCCTTCACGGTCAGCCCGACCAAGCAGTTCTACCACTGCTTCGGCTGCGGCGCGCACGGCTCCGCCATCGGCTTCCTCATGGAATACGGCGGGCTGTCCTTCGTCGATGCGGTGAAAAGCCTGGCCGACGAGGCCGGCCTCAAGGTGCCGGAGGATGCCAATTTCCAGCCCAAGCCCCGTACCGGACCCGACCTCACCGAGTTCATGGCCAAGGCGGCAAGCTTCTACAAGGAACAGCTCAAGGGCAGCGAGCGGGCCATCGCTTACTTGAAGAAGCGCGGACTCACCGGCCAGATCGCCGCCCGTTTCGGCCTGGGTTACGCGCCAGCGCAATCCACTGCGCTGAAACAGGTTTTCGAACACTACGATGCGCCCGAACTGGCCGCGGCCGGCCTGGTGATCGACAATGAACGCGGCCGCTACGACCGCTTCCGCGACCGCATCATGTTCCCCATCCGCAATACCAAGGGCCAGGTCATCGCCTTCGGCGGCCGCATCCTCGACCAGGGCGAGCCGAAATATCTCAACTCGCCGGAAACGCCGATCTTCCACAAGGGCTCGGAAGTCTACGGCCTGTTCGAAGGCCGCCAGGCCATCCGCGAGGCCGGGAAAATCCTAGTGGTGGAAGGCTACATGGACGTGGTGGCCTTGGCCCAGTTCGACCTCCACTACGCCGTCGCCACCCTGGGCACGGCCACCACGCCCATCCATGCCCGCACCCTGCTGCGGCAGACCGACAGGCTCTACTACTGCTTCGACGGCGACAATGCCGGGCGCCGCGCGGCCTGGCGCGCGCTGGAAAACACCCTGGAAGCCCTGGCCGACGGCAAGGAAGTGTTTTTCCTGTTCCTGCCCGAAGGCGAGGATCCGGATACCTGGGTGCGCACCCACGGCAAGGAAGCCTTCGAGCAGTTCATGCAGCGCGAAGCCGTGCCGCTTTCGAGCTTCCTGATCCGCGAGTTGTCGCGCGAGGCCGATCTCTCCACCCAGGAAGGCCGCGCCAAGCTGCTGAAGAACGCCACGCCCCTGCTGCAGAAGATCGCCGCGCCACTGCTGGCCGCGCTGATCCGCCGCCAACTGGGCGAAACCTTGAATATGGGCGGCGATGAAGTGGGCTCCTTGACCGGCGCCAGACGCGCATTCGGCTCCAAGCCGGGCCGCCCCCCTGCGGTTGCCCGCGCCAGACCTTCACTCTGCCGCACCCTGGCGCGGGCCCTGATCGCGAAACCGGCGTTTGCCTCCAGGATCGAGTTGGACAAGTTGCCGGCGAACGATCCGCATGCCGCGCTATTGAAGCGATTGGTCGAATGGCTGGCTCCGTTCGAATCTCCGCCCACACCGGCTGCCATGCTGGAAGATCCGGATGCACCGCCAGAACTGGGCGAATTGCAGAGCGAAGCGGAAATGCTCGACCAGAGCGGAAACTGGAATCCCGAAGCCGAACTGGCCGGGGGGCTTGCACAAATCAATTCGAACTGGGAGCGCCGCCGCCGGGAAGAGCTGGCGAAGCGGGATTTCAGCACGCTCAGCCAGGCCGAACGCAAGGAACTTCTCGCCCCCGGCAAGGCCTAATCTGGCCCGGAATTTGCCTACCCCAGGCAGGGTAAAAATCGGTATAATTCTCGGTTTTGCAAAATTTTCTGGACAGTACCATGGCAGGCAGACCCAAGTCAGCGAACAACGCCAAGAAAATGCCGCGCAAGGCGGAGGCGGCACTCAACAAGGTCATGCGGGAAAACGTCGAGCTGACCCAGGAGCAGGCGGAAGCGCGCCGCACCCAGCTCAAGAACCTGATCTCCCTCGGCAAGGAGCGCGGCTACCTGACCTACGCCGAAATCAACGACCATCTGCCCGACGACTTGTCCGACGCCGAGCAGATCGAAGGCATCATCAGCATCATCAACAGCATGGGCATCCAGGTCTACGACGAGGCGCCGGATGCCGAAACCCTGCTGATGACCGAGACCACCCCGCCCGTGGCGGACGAAGACGTGGTCGAGGAGGCCGAGCAGGCGCTCACCACGGTCGATTCCGAATTCGGCCGCACCACCGACCCCGTGCGCATGTACATGCGCGAAATGGGCACCGTCGAACTGCTCACCCGTGAAGGCGAAATCGAAATCGCCAAGCGCATCGAGGAAGGCCTCAAGCACATGGTGCAGGCGATTTCCTCCTGCCCGATGACCATCGAGCAGATTCTCGCCATGGCCGAGCAGATCGAAAAGGGCGACATGCGCGTCGATGAGCTCGTTGACGGCTTCGTCGGCGAGGACGAGGCCATCGGCGGCGACATGGAAGAAGAAACCGAAGACTCCTCCAGCGACGACGATGACGAAGAGGCGGGCGCGGCGGCGGCAGCGGCGAATCTCGCCCAGCTCAAGGCCGAGGCGCAGGAGCGCTTTGCCCAACTGCGCAAACTCTACAAAAAGGCACAAACCCAGCGCGCCAAGTACGGCCCCGGCAGCAAGCAGCACCTGGCCGCGCAGGATGCCGTCACCGACCTGCTCATGGGCATCCGCTTCTCGGTCAAACAGGTCGAGGCGCTGTGCGACACCATCCGCAACACCGTTGAGGAAATCCGCGGCTTCGAGCGCAAGGTCATGGATCTGTGCGTCAACCGCGCAGGCATGCCGCGCCAGCACTTCATCAAGACTTTCCCCGGCAACGAAACCAACCCGGCGTGGGTGGACAAGGAAATGGCCGCGAAGAAGGCCTATTCGTCCACACTGGCGCGCGTGCAGTACGAACTCAAGGAATACCAGGAGAAGCTGCTCGCCACCCAGGAGCGCATCGGCCTCACCATCAGCGAGCTGAAGGCGATCAACAAGCAGATGTCCACCGGCGAGGCCAAGGCGCGCCGTGCCAAGCGCGAGATGATCGAGGCCAACCTGCGCCTGGTGATCTCCATCGCCAAGAAATACACCAACCGCGGCCTGCAGTTCCTCGACCTCATCCAGGAAGGCAACATCGGCCTGATGAAGGCGGTGGACAAGTTCGAATACCGCCGCGGCTACAAGTTCTCGACCTATGCGACCTGGTGGATCCGCCAGGCCATCACCCGCTCGATTGCCGACCAGGCGCGCACCATCCGCATCCCGGTGCACATGATCGAGACCATCAACAAGATGAACCGCATCAGCCGCCAGATCCTGCAGGAAACGGGTCAGGAGCCCGATCCCGCCACGCTGGCGATCAAGATGGACATGCCCGAAGACAAGATCCGCAAGATCATGAAGATCGCCAAGGAGCCGATTTCCATGGAAACACCGATCGGCGACGACGAGGATTCGCATCTGGGCGATTTCATCGAGGATCAGAGCACGCTGGCGCCGGACGACTCCGCGCTCTACGCCAACCTGCGCGACGCCACCCGCGACGTGCTCGACAGCCTGACCACGCGCGAAGCCAAGGTGCTGCGCATGCGCTTCGGCATCGAGATGAACACCGACCACACCCTGGAAGAAGTGGGCAAGCAGTTCGACGTGACGCGTGAGCGCATCCGCCAGATCGAAGCCAAGGCGCTCAGAAAGCTGCGCCACCCCACGCGCTCGGAAAGGCTCAAGAGCTTCCTGGAAAGCAGCGAGTGACCAGCCCCGCTTCTTCCGCGGCATAATCCGTTTCAGCGGGCCTGTAGCTCAGTCGGTTAGAGCAGAGGACTCATAATCCTTTGGTCGTGGGTTCGAGTCCCACCGGGCCCACCATCCTCAACAAAACAAGTACGAGGGGATAAATGGGAGAGGAAAACAAGAAGCCGGGCGAGAAGCGTCTGCTCATCCTGCAGACCCTGGCGGCCATGCTGGAGGAGCCCAACCCGGAAAAAATCACCACCGCCGCCCTGGCTAGGCGGCTGGATGTTTCGGAAGCCGCCCTCTACCGCCATTTCGCCAGCAAGGCCCAGATGTACGAAGGCTTGATCGAGTTCATCGAGGACACCCTGTTCGGCCTCATCGCGCGCCTTACTGCCGACACCCCCGACCCGCTCAAGCAGGTCGAAGCCATCCTGTCCATGCTGCTGGGGTTCGCCCAGAAGAACCGCGGCATGACGCGCGTGCTGATCGGCGAGGTGCTGGTCAACGAGGATCCGCGCCTGCAAAAGCGCATCAATCAGCTGCACGACCGGCTCGAAGCCCAGCTCCGCCAGTGCCTGCGCTTCATGGACACCGGGCACACCGGCAAGGACCCCAAACTGCTGGCCAACCTGTACATGGCGCAGGTGGTGGGGCGCTGGCATCAGTTCGCGAAAAGCGGTTTCACGCGCGACCCGGCCGGGGACTGGCCCCTGCTATGGCGCGAACTGGCATTGCCGCTGGCAAGAGCGCAAACGGACTGAGCGGCGAACGCCTCGCGGGCCGGGGCCGCGGGCGGATATGTCGCGTCAGGCCCGGCCGCCCGCGGGCGCTTCCATCACACGCACGCCTGCGACTCCCCAAGCCGCGTGAACTGGGCACGCAAGCTGTTGAGCGCCTCCCTCTGGATCTGGCGCACGCGCTCCCTGGTTATGCCCAGCTCCCTGGCCAGTTTTTCCAGCGTCATGACGGACTGCCCGTTCAGCCCGAAACGCCGCTCGATCACCCAGCGCTGCCGCTCCGTGAGCCGGCCCAGCCAAAGATGGATGCAGGCCTCGGTCTGCGCCGCTTCGAGCATGCGCATCGGTTCCTTTTCCGGATCGTCGGCCACGGCATCCATGATCGACAGGCTGGGATCAATGTCCAGCGGGCTGTCCAGCGAGCAGGTGCGCTCGTTGAGTGCCAGGGTCGCGCGCACTTCGTCGACCGGTTTGCCGAGCATGGCCGCGATGTCGTCCGCGCCGGGCTCCATGCAGCCATTGGTGCGCAGCATATAGGCCGCACGCAGGCAGGCATTGAGTTCCTTGGTGATGTGCACCGGCAGGCGAATGGTGCGCGACTGGTTCATGATGGCGCGATCGATGTTCTGGCGGATCCACCAGGTGGCGTAGGTGGAGAAGCGGAAGCCGCGCTCGGGGTCGAATTTTTCCAGAGCATGCATCAGGCCCAGATTGCCTTCGGCGATCAGATCCAGCAGCGGCAGGCCGCGATGGAGATAATGCTTGGCGACATTCACCACCAGACGCAGATTGTGCTCGATCATCCGCTGGCGCGCCGCTTGGTCGCCGTCACGCACACGCCGCGTCAGCGCCAGTTCCTCGCTTGGCGTCAGCAGCGGATAACGGCCGATTTCGTTGAGGTACTGCTGGGTAACGTCGTAAGGCATGTCCTCCAGCACATAACCCGCTTCCGTTTCATTATCCGCCGGCTCGCCATCGAACCCCATGGCTTCATGCTGTTCCTCCTCCCCCAAGGACATGCCTGACAATTTCACTCCCCCTCGTTGACACGCTCGGGTGAGCTTAAGGGGAAGCGGCCATGCGCGCAGTCACGGCACGCAGGCAATTGCCGTCATGGTTGACGCGACACGCCGTAAAGAAACCTTTACAACACGGCGTTCATTCCATCAGACCGGCCTGCAGTGCATAGCGCAACAACTCGGCATTGTTGGCGACGCGCAACTTCTGCATCAGGCGATGTTTGTAGGTGCTGACGGTGTTGGCCGAGACGCAAAGCTGCGAGGCGATATCGGCAATGCTCATGCCCGAGGCAAGCTTGCGCAGCACCTGGGTTTCGCGTTCGGAAAGCAGCTCGTGTGGTGCCCTGTCGCGATACGGGTCCAGTTCGAACGCCAGGGTCTCGGCAAGGTTGCGGCTGATATGGCGGCCGCCGGCGGCGACACGGGCAATCGCCGAGGCAATGACGTCCGGCGCACTGCCCTTGGTCAGGTAACCGGCCGCGCCCGCCCGCAGCGTGCGCAGCGCATACTGGTCCTCGCCGTGCATGCTGAGCACCAGCACCTTGGCATCCGGCCTGTGCGCCTTGACCCGCTTGATGAGATCGATGCCCGACAGTCCCGGCATGTTCATGTCCAGCACCAGCACGTCCCAGTCGCCCTCGCGTGCCTGTTCCAGCACCTCGTGGCCGTCGGCCGCCTCGCCGCTCACGACGATGTCGTCGGCGCCGGCCAGCACCTGCTTGAGCCCCTCGCGCACGATGGCATGGTCGTCCGCGATCAATACCCTGATCATATGCCGGTCACTCCTCCATCATTGCACCGGGCACGGGCAAGGCGATGCGAACCGCAGTCCTGCCCGGCCTGCTGTCGATATCCACCTCGCCGCCCATCATCAATGCACGTTCGCGCAGGCCGAGCAGGCCGAGGGATTTCTTTTCGGGCGGATGGCCGGCCGGCATGCCCACGCCGTTGTCTTCTATCGCCAGATGCAGCCTGCCCTGCCGCAGTGCCAGCGCGATCTCGACCCGGCTGGCATGCGCGTGGCGCGCCACGTTGGTCAGCGCTTCCTGCAGCATGCGGAACACGGCTGTGGCGCGCTCTCCGTCCAGCTGGATGTCGTCGTCGCCCAGCACCAGCTCGCAGTCGATGCCGGTGCGCCGCCGAAATTCCTGCACCTGCCACTCCATCGCTGGCGCCAGCCCCAGATCCAGCACCGGCGGCCGCAGATCGGCCGCAATGCTGCGCACCGAGTCCATGGTGGAGTCGATGAGGGAGAGCAGGGCACGCAGCTTGCCGCTCAGCTCCGGCGGATCGTCATGATAGCGCGCGCTCAGCATGGAAACTTCCAGTTGCAGCGCAGTAAGCTTCTGGCCGAGTTCGTCGTGCACGTCGCGCGCGATGCGGCCGCGCTCCTCCTCGCGCACGGCAACCTGATGCCGCGCCAGGCTGCGCATCAGCTCGCGCGACTCCAGCAGTTGTTGCTCCTTCTGCTTGGCCGAGGTGATGTTGGTCATCACCCCCTGCAGAAACAGGCGTTCCCCGGATTCGTCGCGCACCACGCTGGCGCTGTCCGAGAACCACAGCACCTTGCCGCCGCGCGTGAGCATGCGGTACTCGCAGCGCAGCGGTTCGCCCGAAAGGCGGCTGCGCTCGTACTGTTCCAGCACGGCTGCCCTGTCCTCCTCATGCATGTAGCGCAAGCGCAGGCCCGGATCGGCGAGCCACTCCTCGGGAGTAAAGCCGAGCAGCATGGTCTGCGGGCTGATGTAAAGCAGCGTGTTGGGGGCATCCAAAGCCGCAACATAGGTGATGGCCGGAATCTGTTCCACCAGGCTGCGGTACTTGGATTCGGCCTCGCGCTTTTCGCGCCGGAGGCGCTCCTCCGCCAGCACGCGCCTGATTACCGCCGGCAGAAACCGCAGGTACTGGCCCTCGGCGTCCTTCACCACATAGTCGCGTGCGCCGCGGCGCATGGCTTCCACCACCACGGCCGCATCGTCGTTGGCGCTGAGCTTGATCACTGGCGGCGCTTCGCCCGCATCGGCCTCCAGTTCGCGCAAAAGCTCCAGACCGCTCATGTCGGGCAGATGGTAGTCGAGCAGGATGCAGTCCGGCTTTTCCGCGCGCGCCATGCGCAGGCCCTGCGCGCCGGTTTCCGCCTCGATCACGTCAAACACGTGTGTGCTGCCGGCGGCCAGCGCCTGACGCACGGCCTTGCGATCAAGCGTGTCCTTGTCGATCACCAGAATGCGGGGGTGGGATAGTACGGTCATGGGCAAACGGAAGTTGTCTTTGGCGGGGATGCCGGGCGCTGCGGGCCGGGCGGTCCCTCCATCGCCCCGCGCTGGTCAACAGCGCCTGCTGCGGATATGCGTACCGCATGATAAGCATGTCGGCCCCGATGGACAAGGGAGCGGCGTATCGGGAACTCCCGAATGAGACTCTATAGGCCGCGCCGCGCGCAAGCCGCACACGCGGCATCGCGCGGCACCCGCACTTCGCGGAACTCCCCGGCCAGCGCGTCGTACAGTGTGAGCCTGCCCGCCGCCGGGCGGCCGCTGCCCGTCAGCAGCTTGATCGCCTCCACCGCCTGCATGGCGCCGATCACGCCCACCAGCGGCGACAGCACACCGGCCTCGCTGCAGCGCAGGCCTTCCTCCGCGGTTTCCGGAAACAGGCAGTGATAGCAGGGCGAGTCGGGCCGGCGCGCGTCGAACACGGCAAGCTGCCCGGAGAAGCCCAGCGCCGCGCCGCTCACCAGCGGCTTGCGCATGGCCAGGCAGGCGCGGTTGACGGCATGGCGGGTGGCGAAATTGTCGGAGCAGTCGAGCACCACATCAACGCCGGCGACCGCCGATTGCAGCCGTTCATCTTGCAGCCTTTCCGGCAAGGCCACGATCTCAATGCCGGGGTTGATGACACTGATGCTGTCGCGCAGGGAGTCGGCCTTGTTGCGGCCGATGGCCGAGGTGTAATGCCCGATCTGGCGCTGCAGATTGGTGAGATCGACCACGTCGGCGTCGGCAATGACGAGACGGCCGACGCCGGCCGCGCCGAGATAAAGCGCGGCGGGACAGCCCAGGCCGCCGGTGCCGACGATCAGCACGGAGCCTGATTGCAGCTTTTCCTGCCCTTCGATGCCGATCTGCGGCAGCAGGATGTGGCGGCTATAGCGCAGCAGGTCGTCGTCGTTCATCTTGAAAAGCAATTTTGACCACGGAGAGCATGGGAAAAACAAATCAAAAGGCAAAAATCAAAAAGCAAAATTCAAAAATGAAAACCGAAGGCAGCCAGCATGCTTTGTTTTGCCTTTTGCCTTTTGCCTTTTGCCTTTTGCCTTTTGCCTTTTGCCTTTTGCCTTTTGCCTTTTGCCTTTTATTTCACTCGATGTTTCCCCGTGTCCCCCGGGTTTCGAAAGGATTTTTATTTGTATTCGCGCCACTCTTCCGGCGTCTCGTCCTTGTCGCCGTGCAGATGGTGTTCGTAGACGCGTGCGAAGACCTGCTGGGACTTGGCGTCCGGCGCGTTGATGGCGAGGTTCTCGCGCTGCACGTTCTCGCAGAAATAGATCAGCGCGCGCCGGATTTTCTGCAAGAGGCTGTTGTCGAGGTGGAAGCCCTGCGCCTCCAGCGCCTTTTCCAGGCCCTGCAGGGTGTACTGGGTGACCTTGTACTGAACGACAAGGGTTCTTCCGCACTCGGCCTTGACGGTGGCCTGCATGCCATCCAGGCCATCCAGCAACTCCCGCGCCCGTGCCGCCTGCCCCGCGGGCAGGTCGTGGAAAACGATTTCGCGGGTTTTTTCAAGGTCGCTGGGCAGCATGGATGGTCACGCGAGCTGGACTCGGTTCCAGTATCGCCGCTGCGAGGCCGCAACGCAAGTGCGGCGCCGTAGCCTCACTTGCCCTGCATGATGCTGATGCCCTTGAGCAGATTCAGCGCCTGATTGACCTGGTAGTCGTTCCTGGAAACCACCTCGCCCGGCTCCAGCGGCTTGGCTTCGGGTTTCTTGCCGCCCTTGTCCTTGCTGCCGTCCTTGTCCTTTTCCGGAACCTTGACGGGCTCGGCCGGCTTGTTTTCGGTATCCTGACCGTTTTCCAGGTGCTTGGCGAGGTCGGCCTCGCGCACGTTGAAATCCTCATCCGAAGGATTGTCCGGATCCTCGACCCTGATGTCGGGTTCGATGCCCTTGGCCTGGATGGAGCGCCCGGAAGGCGTGAAGTAGCGCGCAGTGGTCAGCTTGATCGCCGTGTCGTTGCCGAGCGGCAGGATGGTCTGCACCGATCCCTTGCCGAAAGTCCGGGTGCCCATCACGATTGCGCGCTTGTGGTCCTGCAGCGCGCCGGCGACGATCTCCGACGCCGAGGCCGAGCCGCCGTTGACCAGCACCACCATGGGCACGCTCTTCACGGCGGCCGGCAGGTTCTTCAGGTAATCGGCCTGCATGGGACGCAGGTAGTTTTCGCGGCTTGCGGTGAGCCGCATTTTCGAGTCCTCGGCACGACCCTCGGTGTAGACCACCAGGGAATCAGGCTTGAGGAAGGCCGCGCTGACCGCCACTGCGCCGTTCAACAGGCCGCCGGGGTCGTTGCGCAAATCCAGCACCAGGCCTTTCAATGGCGCCTTGTTTTCCTTGTACAGCTTTTGCAGTGCCTCGACCAGCAGTTCGCCGGTGTGTTCCTGGAACTGGGTGACGCGCACATAGCCGTAACCCGGCTCGGCCAGCTTGAACTTGACGCTGCGTATCTTGATCACCGCACGGGTGATCGTAACGACAAAGGGCTTCGCATCGCCCTTGCGCATGATGGTCAGCCTGATCTGGGTGCCGGGCTTGCCGCGCATGCGCTTGACGGCATCGTCCAGTTTCATGCCCTTGACCGGCGTGTCGTCGAGCTTGATGATGAGGTCGCCGGACTTGAGCCCTGCCTTGTAGGCCGGCGTGTCCTCGATGGGGGACACCACCTTGACGAAGCCGTCTTCCATGCCGA
This sequence comes from Pseudomonadota bacterium, assembly GCA_021847835.1. Classification (GTDB taxonomy): domain Bacteria; phylum Pseudomonadota; class Gammaproteobacteria; order Burkholderiales; family Thiobacillaceae; genus UBA6918. Next base: position 2,143 of record JAJZPR010000010.1, on the reverse strand, counting down.
CCTCGATGCCCAGTCCGCCGAACTCGCCCTGGGTGCCGACTTGCAGGTCCTTGAATGCCTCAGGGTCCAGGTAGGCCGAGTGCGGATCCAGCCCCGACAGCATGCCGTTGATGGCTTCGGTGATGAGCTTCTTGTCGTCCACCGGCTCGACATAGTCGCTCTTGATGCGGGCGAACACATCGGTGAAGGCGCGCAGCTCCTTCACCGGCAGCGGCGCGACGATTTCCTTGTCCGCCTGCACGGAAAAATTCAGCGTCAGCGCGAAGCCCGCGAGCAAGCCCGCGAAGCCTGCCAGTATCACCTTGCCGTATTGCCCTGCCATACTCGTCTCACTTGATCCATGTCATCGGATTGATGGGGCGGCTTTGGTGCCGCAGTTCAAAATAAACGCCCGGGCTTTCCTGGCCGCCGCTGTTGCCCACGGTGGCGATCGCTTCGCCCATTTTCACCGGGTCGCCCGCCTGTTTATACAGGCTTTCATTGTTGCTGTATAGGCTCATGTAGCCTTCGCCGTGGTCCACGATCAGCAGGTTGCCGAAGCCGCGCAGCCAGTCGGCAAAGGCGACCGTACCGCCTGCGACGGCGCGCACTTCGGCGCCTTCCGGCGCGCGGATGAAAAGGCCCTTCCAGCTCACGCCGCCGCCTTCTCTCGGAGTGCCGAAACGGTTCATGAGTTCCCCCGCCACCGGCAGCCGCAGCAGTCCTTTCAGGCGCGAGAACGCGGCGCCGTCGCGGCCCGGCTCGGGTACGGCCGTGTTGACCGCAACCGGCTTGCTGCCGGTCGCACTTTTTTTGCCGGCGGGCGGCCTGGCCTTGGCCGCCTTTTTGGCCAGCCGCGCCACCAGTTCGGACAGTCGCTGCTCGTTGCGCTTGAGGGTGGCGATTTCCTTTTGCTGCTTCCTGATCTCGCCGGCAAGCCTGTCCAGCACCTTCCGGCGCTCCTGTTTTTCCTTGAGCAGGTTTTCGCGCTCCCTGACCTGCGCCTCGCGGATTTCGGCCAGCGCACGATCCTTCTCCGCGGCCGATTCCCTGAGTTCGGCCAGGCGCGCAAGATCCTGCCGCAATGCCTCGATCAGTTGCACCTGAGCGCGCGAAAGATGGGACAGGTAGTGCAGGTCGCGCGCTGCCTGGCTTGGGCTCGCCCCGTTCAGCATCAATTTCAGCGCATCGCCGCCACCGCGCATGTAGGCCTGCCGGAACATTTCGGAAAGTCGCGCCTGCCGCTCGCCGATCTCGGCATGGATCTGTTCGGCTTCCGCCGTCGCGGTCTTGAGGGCGGCCTGCGCCTCGCCCTGCTCGCGCTCCAGCCGGTGCAGCCTGCGCCTGCTTTCGCTGATGGCACGCTCGGACTGCTTCAGCGCATCCGCAGCCTCGGCGCTGGATTCGCGCGTGCGCTGGTATTCCTGTTGCAGCTTTTGCAGGCGCTCGCGCAGCGATTGCAGGTCGGACTTGCTGTCCGCCCAAGCGGGCTGACCGACGAAGACAAATGCGGCAAAGAGCAGGACGCGGTATTTCACTCGAAACTGATCAGCGCCTCGCCGCGCATTTCCGGCGGCTGGGGCAACCCCATCATCTTCAACAGGGTCGGGCTGACGTCTTCCAGCGCGCCGGTCCTGGCGAGTTCGGCGCGGCGCTTGCCGATGTACAGCAGCGGCACCAGGTTGGTGGTATGCGCAGTGTGCGCCTGGCCGGTGCTGACATCCATCATGAATTCGGCGTTGCCGTGATCGGCGGTGATCAGCACTTCGCCGCCGCGCGCGAGCTGCGCTTCCACCACCCGGCCCAGGCAGGCGTCGATGGCCTCGATGGCGCGCCTCGCCGCCTCGACGTCGCCGGTATGCCCCACCATGTCGGCATTGGCGTAATTGCAGACGATGGCCTCGTACTTGTGGCTCTCGATTGCAGCGACCAGCTTGTCGGTCACTTCGAACGCGCTCATCTCGGGCTTGAGATCATAGGTCGCCACGTCGGGCGACGGCACCAGGATGCGGTCCTCGCCCGGATAGGAAACTTCCTCGCCGCCATTGAAGAAAAAGGTCACGTGCGGGTATTTCTCGGTCTCCGCGATGCGCAACTGATGCAGCCCGAGATTGGCGATGTATTCGCCGAAGCCGTTGCGGATGCGATCCGGCGGGAAGGCCAC
>JAJZPR010000009.1:48335-97845 GCA_021847835.1 Pseudomonadota bacterium | reverse complement strand
AAGTAGGCGAGTGATTCCGCCGTTTGCGTCTTGCCATGCGCTTGCTCCATTGTCTGGCCCTTGCGGGCCGATTCATAAAGCAAGGCTATCACTTATCGGGCTGTCCGAATTTCGGGGTCCGGTTCTACCCAGATCGGCAAAGACGTTGCCGCTGGAGCGCGTAATTTTCTCTTTCATGATTCAATCTCCTATCAGCTTGTAGCGGCGCGCGGCCAGTTCGATGTCTTCCTTGCGCGTCTTCTGTGTCTTCTTGCGAAAAGCATGCAATACGTACACCGCCGACTCGAACTTTGCCACGTAAATGACGCGCCGCGCGCCTGGCCTCCAGCGGAAAATCCGTCAGATCGTCATGGCAGCCGCCCGCGAATCAAGTTTTTTCATCTAATGGGGGTAGCCACGATTTCTTCCTGACCTGTTTATTTTGAGTCATCCAAAATTTTTTATTCGGGCTAGCCAAACAAAAAACCGGCTCATCGGCCGGTTTTTCTGCCGCCTCAAGCAGCGTGTCTGCGGACAAGCGGTTCAATCTGCGGCCAGACGGTGCGCTGCGCCATACGGATATCATAATCACTTTGCAGGTCGAGCCAAATTTCCGGGGACACTCCGAAATACTTGCCAAGGCGCAAAGCGGTATCAGCGGTGATTGAACGCTTGCCGTTCACGATCTCGCTGATGCGGTTGGGCGGCACGCTTACATCTCTCGATAGCGCATTGATGCTGATGCCCATAGGCTTCATAAACTCTTCCAGCAAAATTTCGCCGGGCGGAATAGGGTCGAGTAATTTTTTGGCCATGGTATTTTCCTTTAGTGATAATCCACAATCTCTACATCATAAACATCGCCGCCTGACCACTTAAAGCAGATGCGCCACTGATCATTTACGCGAATGCTGTGCTGTCCTTTACGATCGCTTTTAAGCGCTTCCAGGTGATTGCCTGGCGGCTGCTTCAAATCGTTGAGCGTTCGTGCCCGGTGCAGATAAAGCAGCTTGCGACGGGCAGGGCGTTCAATTGAGCGGAACCGTGCAACCGGCATGTCATGGAACAGTTTTTTAGTGTCGGCGCATTTGAACGACTTAATCATGATATATGCTATTACGTGTAGCGTAATATGTCAACCAGCATGACCGCAAATGCGGATGCCCTTGTGAAAAATGGCCACAGACTGGCATGGCCAGGCTGTGGTGGAGTTTGGCCATCTGCGCCTCGCCTACGCTGGACGTGATGCGAATGCGATTTGATGCAGTGATGTTAAAAAATGACGGGCGCCGCAAGTTGAGATTCACCCTCACCCCAGCCCTCTCCCTTCAAGGGAGAGGGAGCGCAATGCGGGGTTGGTTAATTCCCCAGCCGCTTCCAGATTTCCAGCGTCAGCCCCGCCTGGTTCAGCGTGTAGAAATGCAGCCCCGGCGCGCCGCCGGCCAGCAGGCGCTCGCACATGTCCGTGACCACATCGAGCCCGAAGGCGCGGATGGAAGCGGAATCGTCGCCATAGCCTTCCATGCGCTTGCGGATCCAGCGCGGGATGTCCGCGCCGCAGGCGTCGGAAAAACGCGCGAGCTGCGAGAAATTGCCGATGGGCATGATGCCGGGCACGATGGGCACCTCTACCCCCAAGGCGCGCACTTCGTCGACGAATCGGAAATAGGCGTCGGCATTGAAGAAGTACTGCGTGATCGCGGAGTCGGCGCCCGCCTTCACCTTGTGCGCGAAATGCTTGAGATCATCCTGCGCGCTCTTCGCCTGCGGGTGGATCTCGGGATAAGCCGCGACTTCCAGGTGGAAGGCGTCGCCGGTCTCCTGGCGGATGAACTCCACCAGTTCGCTCGCATAGCGCAGTTCGCCCGGCTCGGCCATGCCCGAGGGGAGGTCGCCCCTGAGCGCGACGATACGCCGGATGCCGCGCTGCCTGTAGGTTTCCAGGATGGCGCGGATTTCCGCGCGCGTGGAGCCGATGCAGGACAGGTGCGGCGCGGCCTCAAAACCTTCCTGCTGGATTTCCAGCACGGTTTCCAGCGTGCGCTCGCGCGTGGAGCCGCCGGCGCCGAAGGTCACGGAAAAGAATGCCGGCCGCATGGCCTCCGACAATTGCGCGCGCGCGGCGCGCAGCTTGTCCATGCCCTCCGGCGTCTTGGGCGGAAAAAATTCGATGCTGAAAGTACGCGAATTCATGTTTCAGACTGCTTTTCGGGAACGAGCGCGGACAGCGCCCAGGCAATCACGCCATACAGGATCGCGCCCACCATGGCGGACACGAGGTCCTGCACATGGAATCCGGGCAGCAGCGCACTGGCGAGCCAGAACAGAAACCCGTTCAGTGCCAGATAGAAGATGCCCAGCGTCAGCAGCGTGATCGGCAGCGTGAGGATCGCCAGCACAGGCCGCACCAGCGTGTTGATGAAGCCAAGCACCAGCGCGGCGACGAGCGCCGAGCCGAAGCCGGCGAGCTGGATCGACGGCAGAAGCCACGTCACCGCGAGCAGCGCAACGGCGTTGAGAATCCACAGCAGCAGCAGGCGCATGGCACGCTCCTTCGATGTCGATCAATAGCGGTAGTGGTCCGCCTTGTACGGGCCGTCCTTGGGCACGCCGATGTAGGCCGCCTGCTGGTCGGTGAGTTCGGTCAGCTGGGCATTGAGCTTCTTCAGCTGCAAGCGCGCCACGTGCTCGTCCAGATGCTTGGGCAGGGTATACACGCCGACCGGATACTTGTCGGTCCGGGTGAACAGTTCGATCTGCGCCAGGGTCTGGTTGGCGAAGCTGGAACTCATCACGTAGCTGGGATGGCCGGTGGCACAGCCCAGGTTCACCAGGCGGCCCTTGGCGAGAAGAATAATCCGCTTGCCATCCGGGAAAATCACATGATCGACCTGCGGCTTGATTTCTTCCCACTGGTATTTTTCCAGCGAGGCCACGTCGATCTCGTTGTCGAAGTGCCCGATGTTGCACACGATGGCCTGGTCCTTCATCCTGGCCATGTGCTCATGGGTGATGACGTGGAAGTTGCCGGTGGCGGTGACGAAGATGTCGGCCTTGTCGGCGGCGTAGTCCATGGTCACCACGCGATAGCCTTCCATCGCCGCCTGCAGCGCGCAGATGGGATCGATCTCGGTAATCCATACCTGGGCGGAAAGTGCGCGCAAGGCCTGGGCCGAGCCCTTGCCCACGTCGCCATAGCCTGCCACCACGGCGATCTTGCCCGCGACCATGACGTCGGTGGCGCGCTTGATGCCGTCCACCAGCGATTCGCGGCAGCCATAGAGGTTGTCGAACTTGGACTTGGTGACCGAGTCGTTGACGTTGATGGCGGGAAATTTCAGCTCGCCGCGCTCGTGCATCTGGTACAGGCGGTGCACGCCGGTGGTGGTTTCCTCGGTCACGCCCTTGATGTGCGAAAGGCGCGTGGAATACCACTTGGCGTCAACCGCGAGCTTGGCCTTGATGGCGGCAAACAAGGCAGTCTCTTCCTCGCTGGCCGGACGGTTCAGCACCGAGGCATCGGCTTCCGCGCGCGCGCCCAGGTGCAGAAGAAGCGTGGCATCGCCGCCGTCGTCGAGGATCATGTTCGAGTAGCCATTGTCCGGCCACTCGAAAATGCGGTGGGTGAAGTCCCAGTATTCCTTGAGCGACTCGCCCTTGTAGGCGAACACCGGCGTGCCGGTGGCGGCGATCGCGGCGGCGGCATGATCCTGGGTGGAATAGATGTTGCACGAGGCCCAGCGCACCTCGGCCCCCAACGCCTGCAGGGTCTCGATCAGCACCGCGGTCTGGATGGTCATGTGCAGGCTGCCGGTGATGCGCGCGCCCTTGAGGGGCTGCGCGGCCGCGTATTCCTCGCGGATGGCCATGAGGCCGGGCATTTCGGTTTCGGCGATGGCGATTTCCTTGCGTCCCCAGCCGGAAAGCTGAAGGTCGGCAACGTGAAAATCGTGTTGTGAAGCGGATTTAAGCGTGGCGTTCATCACGCCCTCCTTTTCTCTAATCAAACCTAAAAGAAGTGACGTGAGCGCCGTTGTGACGGGATGACGGGCGATGCCGTCATCCTTCCGAGCCTGGCCCGCCGATGGGTCGGCGGGCTGCAACGCTCCTCGGAAAATTCGGTACTTACGCGGCCTTGCCCTTCACCGGCTTGACGCCTTCCAGCATCTTGAACACGGTCTTGGAAGAGCCGTTGAACAGGCGCTTGAAAGATTTGGACAGGCAACGGCGTTCCAGGGTGTTGCGGCGGGTGCGTTTGCGTTCGGCCATGATGGTTCCTAATCGAAATTGGTTAAGTCGCTGAATTCTATCAGATTCCGGCGGATGCCCGAAGCACAGCAGCCTTATCGGTGGCTTCCCAGGTAAATTCCGGCTCGTCGCGGCCAAAATGGCCGTAGGAAGCCGTGCGGGTATAGATCGGGCGCAGCAGGTCGAGCATCTGGATGATGCCCTTGGGCCGCAGGTCGAAATGCTGCTCGATCAGTTCCACCAGCTTGTGCTCGGGCACTTTCCCGGTGCCGTAGGTTTCCACCATGAGCGAGGTGGGCCTGGCCACGCCGATCGCGTAACTCACCTGCACCAGGCATTTGTCCGCGAGGCCGGCGGCCACGATGTTCTTGGCCACGTAGCGCGCGGCATAGGCGGCCGAGCGGTCGACCTTGGAAGGGTCCTTGCCGGAGAACGCGCCGCCGCCGTGCGGAGCCGCGCCGCCGTAGGTGTCGACGATGATCTTGCGGCCGGTGAGGCCGGCATCGCCCATGGGGCCGCCCACCACGAAGCGGCCGGTGGGGTTGACGAGATAGCGGGTGTCCTCCTTGAGCATGTCCTTGGGCAGCACCGGCTTGATGATCTCCTCGATCACCGCTTCGGTCAGCTGGGCATGCGAGATTTCCGGGTGGTGCTGGGTGGACAGCACGACGGTGTCGATGTGCTGCGGCTTGCCGTCGACGTAGCGCACGGAAACCTGCGACTTGGCGTCGGGCCTGAGCCAGGGCAGGCGCCCGTCCTTCCTGAGTTCCGACTGGCGCTGGGTCAGGCGGTGGGCGAGATAGATCGGCAGCGGCATGAGCTGCGGCGTCTCGTTGCAGGCGTAGCCGAACATCAGGCCCTGGTCGCCGGCGCCCTGGTCGAGGAACAGGCCCTCGCCTTCGTTCACGCCCTGGGCGATGTCCTGCGACTGCTTGCCGATCGCGGTCATCACCGCGCAGGTGTGGTAATCGAAGCCGACTTCGGAACTGTCGAAGCCGATGCGCTTGATGGTGTCGCGCGCGACCTGGGTGTAGTTGACCACGGCATTGGTGGTGATTTCGCCCGCCACCACGCACAGGCCGGTGGTGAGCAAGGTCTCGCAGGCGACGCGCGAATGTTTGTCCTGGGTTAGAATCGCGTCCAGAATGGCGTCCGAAATCTGGTCGGCCATCTTGTCCGGATGGCCTTCGGATACCGATTCGGAAGTGAAAATATATTCCCGCATGATGACTCCGTATTCCCCCAATCTGAACAGCGCGATCGGCCCTGGGGAAACTCGGAGCGTCGACGCTTTAGCGGTATTTTTACCCCGCCCGCAAGTTGTCAGCTTTAACTCGGCGGCAAGCAATATTGTGCCGTTACCCCGTTCACCCCGTCAACCCGCATGATTTTCGCCCTGCTTCGCCTGTTGTCCCTGCTGCCGCTGCCCGTCCTGCACGGCCTGGGCATCGTGCTCGGCTGGCTGATCTGGCTATCGCCCGGCCGCCATCGCCCCCGGCTGAAAAACAATCTGCTGCAAAGCGGGCTGCTGGCATCCCATCCGAAGCTGCTGCGGCAGGTCATCGGCGAAACCGGCAAGGGCATCATGGAACTGGCCGCGGTCTGGCTGCGCCCCCAGGAAAAAGTCGTGCGCCTGGTGAAGGAAACCCCCGGCTGGGAGCAGTTCGAAGCGGTCCTGCAAGCCGGCCGGGGCGTGGTGGTGGTGGCGCCGCATATCGGCTGCTGGGAGATCATCAACCACTACATCACCGTGCGCCATCCCTTCACCGTCATGTACAAGCCGCCCAAACAGGAAGCGGTCGACCGCCTGATGCGGCGGGGACGCGAGCGCGGCCGGACGAAACTGGTGCCCACCGACCTGTCCGGGGTCAAGGCCCTGCTCGGCGCCTTGAAGCGCGGCGAAGCCATCGGCGTATTGCCCGACCAGGTCGCCACCCTGGGCGACGGCGTGTGGGCGCCCTTCTTCGGACGCTGGGCCTACACTCCGACCATGACCGTGCGGCTCATCCAGTCCACCGGCGCCGTTCCCTTCATGGTGTACGCAGAGCGCCTGTCCTGGGGGCGCGGCTATCGCATTCATTTCGACCCGCTCCAGGCGCCGCTGCCCAAGGGCCGCAGCGAGGCCGCCGCCGCCTTGAACCGCGAAGTCGAGCGCGTGGCGCGCAAACTGCCCGCGCAGTACATGTGGAGCTACAACCGCCACAAGCAGCCGGGCGGCGTGGAACCGCCGCCGGAAGACGCGCCGCGATGAAAGACGCTTTACCCCCTCCCAACCTCCCCCGGCAAGCGGGGGAGGGGCAAACGCCAGACTCAAACCCTGAATTGCCCCCTCCCAACCTCCCCCGGCAAGCGGGGGAGGGGCAAACGCCAGACTCAAACCCTGAATTGCCCCCTCCCAACCGCCCAGGGACTGGCTTGCAAGCCAGTCCCGTTCCGGCGGGGCAAGGCCAAGCAGTTGGCCTTGCCTCCTCCGCCTCCACCCCCCGGCAAGCGGGGGAGGGGCAAACGCCAGACTCAAACCCTGAATTGCCCCCTCCCAACCGCCCAGGGACTGGCTTGCAAGCCAGCCCCGTTCCGGCGGGGCAAGGCCAAGCAGTTGGCCTTGCCTCCTCCGCCTCCACCCCCCGGCAAGCGGGGGAGGGGCAAACGCCAGACTCAAACCCTGAATTGCCCCCTCCCAACCGCCCCGGCACGCGGGGGAGGGGCGAACGATGAGCCCGGGGCAATTTTTCACCCGCTTCGGGTTCTTTTTCCTGTGGCTGTTCCACTGGCTGCCGCTTTCCGTGCAAGCCGCAGCCGGCAATGCCCTGGGCTGGCTGGGCTACCGTCTTGCCCGGCGCCGCAAACGGGTGGCGCGCCGCAATCTGGAACTGTGCTTTCCGGAAAAGAGCCGCGCCGAAATCGGGCGCCTGGCCCGCAGGAACTTCCAGGCCACGACGCGCGCCTCGCTCGAACACGGCCTGCTGATCTGGGCGCCGGCCGCGCGTCTCGACAAGCTCATCCGCATCGAAGGCCGCGAACACCTCGACGCCTGCCGCGGCCTGCCCGTCATCCTGCTTGCCCCCCACTTCGTCGGCCTCGACATGGGCGGCGTGCGCCTGTCCACGGAAATCAGGGTGGCTTCGATGTACAGCCGCTCGCGCAACCCGGTGCTCGACCATTACCTGCTGAAATCGCGCACCCGCTTCACCGAGGCGGTGCTGGCCTCGCGCCACGAAGGCATCCGGCCGCTGATCAAGGCCATCCAGTCGGGCCTGCCGTTCTACTACCTGCCCGACCAGGACCAGGGCCTGCGCGAGTCCATTTTCGTGCCCTTCTTCGGCATACCCGCGGCCACCATCCCGGCGCTTGCGCGGCTGGCCCGCGTCGCCGGGGCGAAAGTGCTGCCCGCCGTGACCCGGCAGTTACCGGGCGGCCGCGGCTATGTGCTGAAGTTTTATCCCGCGTGGGAAAACTTCCCCGGTGGCGACGTCGAGGCCGACACCCGGCGCATGAACGCCTTCATCGAGGAGCGCGTGCTGGAGATGCCCGAGCAGTACCTGTGGACCCACCGCCGCTTCAAGACCCGGCCGGCGGGCGAACCCGGCCTCTATGACTGAGGTGTCCATCCTGCCCTTGGCCGAAGACGAGACCGAGGCGCTGGCCGCGCTCGCCCACGAGATATGGCACGCCCACTACCCCGCCATCATCAGCCGCGCGCAGATCGACTACATGCTGGGCCGGCGCTACCGCCCCGATGCCATCCGCGCAAGCATCAAAGACCAGTGCTGGCTCGTCGCCAGGCAGGCAGGAAAGATGCTTGGCTTCGCCCACGCCCTTCCCGACGAGCCGGGGGGCGCATGGAAGCTCGACAAGCTGTACGTCCACCCCGAACACCAGCGCCAGGGCATCGGCCGGCGCCTGCTGGACGCGGTGATCGCGCACGCGCGCAAGGCCGGCGCTGTTCGCCTCGTGCTGCGCGTGAACAAATACAACGCCGCTGCGCTGACGGCCTATGCAAGATACGGCTTCCGGGTTTATGGTGAGCATGTGCTCGACATCGGCAACGGCTTCGTCATGGACGATTTTTTGCTGGAGATGCATCTGTGTTCCTGAACCCGAAAGCCTCCGAAATCCGCGAACTGCTCGCCAGGGCACGCACCATCGCCGTGCTGGGACTGTCGCCCAGGGCCGATCGCCCGAGCCATTTCGTCGCCCGCAACCTGCAGCGCTTCGGCTTCCGCATCGTGCCGGTACGGCCTGCGGTGACGGAAATCCTCGGCGAGCCGGCCTATGCGAAGCTGGATGACATTCCTTTTCCTGTCGATATCGTGGACGTGTTCCGCGCACCGGAGCACGTGCCCGAAATCGCCGAGGCCTGTCTGCGGATAAAATGTCCTGCCATCTGGCTGCAGGAAGGCGTGGTCAACGAGGCCGCCGCGCTCAGGGCCCGCGAAGCGGGACTCAGCGTGGTCATGGACCGCTGCATTTACAAGGACTATGTTGATCTGATGACGGCATGAAACTGAAATTCACCAAAATGCACGGCGCCGGCAACGACTTCGTGGTCATCGACGGCATCGGCCAGTCCGTCAGCCTGAGCCCGGCGCAGATCCGCCATATCGCGGACCGCCATTTCGGCGTGGGCTGCGACCAGCTGCTGCTGGTCGAAAAGGCGCAAAGCCCCGCCGCCGATTTCCGCTACCGCATCTTCAACGCCGACGGCGGCGAGGTCGAGCAGTGCGGCAACGGCGCGCGCTGCTTCGTGCGCTTCGTGGTCGACAAGGGGCTGACCACAAAAACCGCGATCACGGTCGAGACCCGAAGCGGCTTGATCGAGCCTCGCCTGGAAAGCGATGGCCGCGTGACGGTCAACATGGGCGCGCCGCGCTTCGAGCCGGCCGACATTCCCTTTGATGCGCCCACGCGCCAGCCGGTTTACGAACTCGAAGCGGGCGGCAGCAAAATCATCATCAGCGCGCTGTCCATGGGCAACCCGCATGCCGTGCAGGTGGTGGGCGATGTCGACGCCGCGCCCGTCCAAAGCCAGGGCCCGCTGATCGAGCGCCATTCGCGCTTTCCGCAGCGGGTGAACGCGGGCTATATGCAAGTCATCGACCGCGCGCATATCAGGCTGCGCGTGTACGAACGCGGCGCGGGCGAGACGCTGGCCTGCGGCACCGGCGCCTGCGCCGCGGTGGTGGCCGGCATCATGCGCGGCCTGCTGGATGCGCGCGTCGACGTGGAAACCCGCGGCGGCATTTTGACCATAGAATGGCAGGCTGAAGGCCAGCCGGTGATGATGACCGGCCCGGCCGAAACCGTATTCGAAGGCATACTGGAGATTTGATGGAGACCGTAACCGATCCCGCCCTGGTGGCGAATTACCTGACCAGCCATCCGGACTTTTTCAACCAGTTTCCGGACCTGCTCACCACGCTCAGCATCACCCATCCGCACGGCACGCACGCGATTTCCATCACCGAGCGCCAGGTACTGTCCATGCGCGACAAGGTGCAACTGCTGGAAGGCAAGCTTACCGAACTCATCCACTTCGGCGAGGAGAACGACAGCATTTCGGAAAAAATGCACCGCCTGACCCTGGACATCGTGGCGGCGCGCGATCTGCCCGCCCTGTTCGCCGCGCTCGACCGCCATCTCAGGGAGGGCTTCGCGGTGCCGCACCACGCCATCCGCATCTGGAACACGCCGGAACAAACGGTGAGCGACAAACTCAGGAACGAAGTCGAGACGCAGATGCATCCTTCCTGCGGCGCCCTGCGCCATGAGGAAGCCAAGGAGTGGTTCGGCGAAGCCGCCGCCCATCTGAAATCCTTCGCCGCCATCCCCCTGCGCGGCGAGCGCACCGTGGGCCTGCTGGTGCTGGCTTCGGAGGACCCCAAACGCTTTTATCCGGAAATGGGCACGCTCTATCTCTCCCGCCTGGGCCAGCTCGTCGGCGCCGCGCTGACGCGGCTGGGCTGAAACCGGAAAAGGCGAGCCACAGAGAACACAGAGGTCACAGACAAATGGAGCTGCCCTGCCGTTTCCCGGAAACTTGTGCAAAACAGAAAACGGAATTTTTCAAAGGTCCGCTCTGTGTTCTCTGTGCCCTCCGTGGCTTGAATTAGGCTTTTTCAACATGCACAAGGATGTCGAACGGTATCTGGCTCACCTCGCCGCCGAGCGGCGCCTGTCGGCGCATACGGTGGAGAACTACCGGCGCGACCTCGCCAGCCTGATCGAGCTGGCGCAAGGCACCGACTTGCAGACGCTCGACAGCAACCTGATCCGCCACTTCATCGCGCGCCTGCATGGCCAGGGCCTGTCGGCCAAAAGCCTGGCGCGCCGGCTTTCCGCCTGGCGCGGCTTCTACCGCTTCGCCTGCAAGCGTCTGGGTTATGCGAACAACCCCTGCGCCGACCTGCGCCCGCCCAAGGCGCGGCGCGCCCTGCCGGAAGCGCTCTCGCCCGACGCCTGCGCACAGCTGCTGGACCGCGCCCCCGAGGATGCGCTGGAAGTCCGCGACAAGGCCATGTTCGAGCTGTTCTATTCCTCCGGCCTGCGCCTCGCCGAGCTCGCGGGACTGGACATTCACGCACTGGATTTGTCGTCAGGCGAAGCCCGCGTCACCGGCAAGGGCAGCAAGACCCGCATCGTGCCCGTGGGCGCAAAGGCCCAGGAAGCTTTGGCCGCCTGGCTGGGCGCGCGCCATGGCCTGGCCAGGCCGGAAGAAAAAGCCGTATTCGTAAGCCGCAACGGCGGCCGCCTGACCACGCGCCAGATCGCGCTGCGGCTCGATCGCTGGGCAGTCAGGGCCGGGCTCCCCGTGCACGTGCACCCGCACATGCTGCGCCACTCCTTCGCCACCCACGTGCTGCAATCCTCGGGCGACCTCAGGGCGGTGCAGGAAATGCTCGGCCACGCCAACATCAGCACCACCCAGGTCTATACGCACCTGGACTTCCAGCACCTGGCCAAGGTATATGACACGGCGCACCCTCGGGCCAAACGGAAGTGAGGCAGGAGGAAGGCAAATCAAAAGGCAAAAATCAAAAAGCAAAATTCAAAAATGAAACCCGGGCAGGCAGTTTTTTGCCTTTTGCCTTTTGCCTTTTGCCTTTTGCCTTTTGCCTTTTGCCTTTTGCCTTTTGCCTTTTGCCTTTTGCCTTTTGCCTTTTGCCTTTTGCCTTTTGCCTTTTGCCTTTTGCCTTAGTTTATTTTCTGTTTCATGCCTCTTCCTTCCACACTTTCCCCCGAACTGCTTCCCGTCACCCTGCTCACCGGCTTTCTGGGCAGCGGCAAGACCACGCTGCTGAACCAGCTGATCCGCCATCTGCCGCGCACCGCGGTGGTCATGAACGAATTCGGCGAAATCAGCCTGGACCATGACCTGCTGGAGAAAATGGAGGGGCCGATGGCCGTGCTCTCCGGCGGCTGCGTCTGCTGCACGGTGGTGGGCTCGCTGTCGCCCACGCTGAAGAACCTGTACATGGCGCGCGAGCGCGGCGACATTCCCCGCTTCGAGCGCGTGGTGATCGAAACCACGGGCATCGCCGACCCCGCGCCGATTCTGGACACCCTGCTGAACGACCCCTGGGTGCGCGCGCGTTTTCGCATGGACGGCGTGGTCACCACGGTCGACGCGGTGCTGGGCGAAGCGCAGCTGGACAGCTATTTCGAGGCGGCCAAGCAGGTGGCGGTGGCGGACAGGCTCATCCTCACCAAGACCGACCTGGCTTCCGCAGCCGATCTCGCCACGCTGAAAGCGCGCCTGGCCGAGCTCAACCCCGCCGCCGGGCAGCTCGTCGCGGTCAAGGGAGAACTAGACTTCGGCCGCATCCTCGACCTGGGACTGTTCAATGCGCGCGACAAGATTCCGGACGTGCAAAAATGGCTGAACGAACAGCGCTACAAGCCGGCCAAGGCAGGCGGCCTGATGGGCCAGAAGTCCGCCGATGCCGGCCATGACAGCCGCATCCGCTCCTTTTCCGTGGTCATCGACGACCCCATCCCGCCCGCCGGCCTGCAGGCCGCGCTGGAAATGCTGGTCGGCTTCCGCTCGGAATACCTGCTGCGCTTCAAGGCCATCGTCAATCTCGCCGGGCACGAAAATCCCGTCGTCCTGCATGGCGTGCAACATGTGCTGTACCCGGAAGCCGAGCTCGACGCCTGGCCGTCCGACGACCGCCGCAGCCGCTTCGTGTTCATCGTGCGCGACCTTGAGCCTGAATTCGTCGCCAAGGTATTGACGGATTTCGCCCAGGCCGCGAGTCCGGCAGGCCCCGTCCACACTGCCGCATAGCCCCGTTAAGCCGCAAATACCCGCCACCGGTCAGCAAAAGCGCAGTATCATATTGACCCGAGGCAAAAACCGTAGGGACAGGCAGCCGCCATCATGGCTATCCCATTTTTTCGCAAAGACAGGAACAGACCGGACACGGACTCGCCCCATCGGCACAAATCCGAAGTGAGTCCCCCCACCGACTTCGTGACCCTGGGACCCGGCTCGGCCGAAGGCCTCGGCATCGTGGTGGAGGAAGTCGGCAGTTCGGCCGAGTCGGCCATCGACGAGGCGGCGATGCTGTATGCCAGCAACCAGCCGGAAAATGCCGAGGCACTGCTGAAGGGCATGCTGTCAGGAAACGATCAGCGCGCCTGGCACATGCTGTTCGACCTCTACCGCGTTGCCGGGCGCGAAGCCGATTTCGAGAAACTGGCGATGGAATTCGCCATGCGATTCGAATGTTCGCCGCCTGTCTGGAAGGCGCGCAGCGAAAGCCCCCGACAATCCGCGGGCGTATCGCGCCCGCTGGTCCTGCCCGCCAGGCTCGACAACAGCACGGGGGGGAAACTGGCGCACATTCTGGCCAGCCTGGAAAAAGGCGCGACCCTGCAGCTCGATTTTTCCCAGGTAGCCGAGGTCGACCCGGCTGGCGCCCAGGGCGTGGCGGACATGCTCGGCAAAACCCGCAAGACCAAACTCAAGCTCCATGTCAGCGGCGCCAGCTCCATCATCGACCTGCTCAAGTCGCACATGCAGTCCGAACCTGGTGAACAAAGCTACTGGCAAATGCTGCTGGCCGTCTATCAACTGCTTGGCAAGCAAGCCGAATTCGAGGACCTGGCGGTTGATTTTGCCGTGACTTTCGAACTTTCCCCCCCCTCGTGGGAAAACGTGCAAGCCGCGCTGGAAGTGGCCGCGCCCGCCGCCGAAATGCCAAAGGACGCTTTCGCCCTCCAAGGGGTGATCTCCGAGGCCAGCCAGCGCGAGATCGCCAGGATGATGCAATACGCCGAGCCGCGCACCGAGGTCGTCGTGGACTGTTCCGCCGTCACCCGCGTCGATTACGCCTATGTCGGCCACTTCATCGGCCAGTTGATGCAGCTGCTCGGCAGCGGCAAGACCATCACCCTGCAGGGACAAAACGCGCTGGTCAATGAGCTGTTCCGTGTCATGGGCATCGACCAGCTGGCCAAGGTGATCCCCGCAAAACTGGTCTAAGGATCAGGGATCAGGATTCAGGGATCAGGGAATGTGCTTCGCGCCCCAAAATCCAGCCCAGACTACACACCCCTAGCCCCCAGAATCATGGATCAATATCACGGCACCACCATTCTTTCCGTGCGCCGCGGCGATCAGGTCGCCCTGGGCGGAGACGGCCAGGTCACGCTGGGTAGCGTGGTCATCAAATCCAGCGCGCGCAAGATACGCAGGCTGTATCAGGACAAGGTGCTGGCCGGCTTTGCCGGCGCCACTGCCGACGCCTTCACCCTGTTCGAGCGCTTCGAGGCCAAGCTGGAAAAACATCAGGGACATCTGGTGCGCGCAGCCGTCGACCTCACCAAGGACTGGCGCACCGACCGCGTGTTGAGGCGCCTGGAGGCCATGCTGGCGGTGGCGGACAAGTCCAGCACGCTGATACTCACCGGCAACGGCGACGTGCTGGAACCCGAGCAGGGCATCGCCGCCATCGGCTCCGGCGGCGCCTATGCGCAGGCCGCAGCAAGCGCCCTGCTGAGCCACAGCGAGCTTTCCGCCCGCGACATCGTGGCCGAGAGCTTGAAGATTGCGGGAAACATCTGCATTTACACGAATCAGAACCATGTGATTGAAACTTTGTGAGGGGCCAGGATTCAGGGATCAGGATTCAGGAAATGCGCGGTTTGCGCCGCGCTCCTAAACTGACCCCACGCCCCCTGACCCCCGCCCCCTGACCTCTGATCATGACCCAATTCACTCCCCAGGAAATCGTCCACGAACTCGACAAGCACATCGTCGGCCAGCAGGAAGCCAAGAAGGCCGTGGCCATCGCGCTCAGGAACCGCTGGCGCCGGGCGCAGGTGGCGGAGCCCTTGCGACATGAAATCACGCCGAAAAACATCCTCATGATCGGCCCTACCGGCGTGGGCAAGACCGAGATCGCACGGCGGCTTGCGCGGCTCGCGAACGCACCCTTCATCAAGGTCGAGGCCACCAAGTTCACCGAAGTCGGCTACGTCGGCAAGGACGTCGATTCCATCATCCGCGACCTGATGGAAATCGCCATCAAGCAGATTCGCGAGCGCGAGATGCAGAAAATGCAGATGCGCGCCGAGGAAGCCGCCGAGGAGCGCATCCTCGACGCGCTGCTGCCGCCGCCGCGCCAAACCGGATTCGGTTTCGAAGCCGAACCGGCCAAGCCCGAGGATTCCGGCACGCGCCAGAAATTCCGCAAGATGCTCAGAGAAGGCCAGCTGGACGACAAGGAAATCGAAATCGAACTGGCGCAGCCTGTCGCCTCCATGCAGATCTTCACCCCGCCCGGCATGGAAGACCTGTCGCAGCAATTGCAGGGCATGTTTCAGGGGCTGGGCGGCGGACGCACCCGCAGCCGCAAATTGAAGGTGAAGGAAGCAC
Organism: Pseudomonadota bacterium; assembly: GCA_021847835.1. Classification (GTDB taxonomy): domain Bacteria; phylum Pseudomonadota; class Gammaproteobacteria; order Burkholderiales; family Thiobacillaceae; genus UBA6918. Next base: position 82,739 of record JAJZPR010000009.1, on the reverse strand, counting down.
TCAAGCTTGCCACCGAAGAAGAAGCCGCCGCGCTGGTCAACGAAGAGGAAATCAAGCTCGCCGCCATCCAGTCCGTGGAGCAAAACGGGATCGTCTTTCTGGACGAGGTGGACAAGATCGCGGCGCGCGAAGGCACCGGCGGCGCCGACGTTTCACGCCAGGGCGTGCAGCGCGACCTGTTGCCGCTGGTGGAAGGCACCACCGTGTCCACCAAGTACGGCATGGTCAAGAGCGACCACATCCTGTTCATTGCAAGCGGCGCCTTCCATCTTTCGCGCCCCTCCGACCTCATCCCCGAACTGCAAGGCCGCCTGCCCATCCGCGTGGAACTGGGCCCGCTGTCGGTGGAAGACTTCGAGCGCATCCTCACCAGCACCGATGCCTGCCTGACCCGCCAATACCAGGCCCTGCTGGAAACGGAGGGCGTGAAGCTCGACTTCACTGCGGACGGCATCCGCCGCATCGCCGAGATCGCCCACCAGGTCAACGAAAAAACCGAGAACATCGGCGCGCGCCGCCTGCACACGGTGATGGAGCGACTGCTCGAAGAGGTTTCCTTCGAAGCAACCAAGCGCGAGGGCCAGGCCGTCACCATCGACGCCGGCTACGTCAATGAGCGCTTGAACACCCTGGCGGCGGACGAGGATCTCTCCCGCTACGTTCTGTAAACCGCCAGACAACGGGCATGCCGGCAGACGAATCATTTTCCGGAAGCCTCATCCAGCGCGGCATGGAATCCGCCCCATGAACCTCACCAAACTGCTCCAGTCGCAAGGGTTCGGCACGCGCCGCGAGTGCCGGGATCTGATCCTGTCCGGCCGCGTGGAAATCGCCGGCGAAGCGATGGCAGATGCCGATGCCGACATAAACCCCGAAGGCCTGCGGTTTTCGGTCGGCGGGCAAGACTGGCAATACCGCGAAAAGGCCTGCGTCATGCTGCACAAGCCCGCCGGCCATGAATGCTCGCAAAGGCCCAGGCATCATCCAAGCGTGCTGAGCCTGCTGCCGATCCAGCTGCGCAACCGCGGCCTGCAAACCGTGGGCCGGCTGGACGAGGACACCACCGGCCTGCTGCTGCTCACCGACGACGGCCAGTTCCTGCATCGCTATACGTCGCCGAAGAAAAACATCGCCAAGGTCTACCGCGCCACGGTCAGGCATCCGCTGACGGAAGAACAACTGAACGCCTTGCGCAGCGGCGTGGTGCTGCACGACGATCCGGAGCCGGTGGCGGCGCAGTCGGCCATCGCGCGCGATGCCCACACGCTGGAACTGACGTTGACGGGAGGCAAGTACCACCAGGTAAAGCGCATGGTGGCGGCGGCGGGCAACCGCGTGGAGGCGCTGCATCGCGAGCGCATGGGGGAATTCGTGCTGCCGGCGGAGTTGAAGCCGGGTGAATGGTGTTATGTGGAGCCTGACAACGCAGCCTGAAGCGCGGGCATCGACAAAGGCAGCGGCAGCGCCGCATCGATTCTGTGGCGCTGTTTCAGCAGTTCGATGTCCGCCGCATGGAAGGGATCGTAAAGCACGATGATGCGCGTTTCGGCATTGCGCGTGGCCACGGCAAGCAGGGATTCCAGGTTGCTGACGCGGTCGTGAAAATAGCGCCTGTAGAAATCCGCGACCACAATATCCGGCTGCCAGGCTTTCAAGCGGTTCATGCCGCGCCGTGCGGAAGTTTCAACGACCGTCTCGAACCCGAGCGCTTCGAAAAAAGGCCGCAAATCGCCATAGCCTCCGGCCTCCATGATGAATAAAAGTTTTTTTGCCTGCGGCATGCATGCACCCAAAAAATGCATCGAGCGGGGAACATTATAAGAAACTTGCCGTCCCAAAGACGGCATGCCTGATTGCACGCCGGGAGAAAAGCGGGGCGAACAATTAGCCAACAAGGTTGTAACACCGCCCAAAATCCGGAAATACCTGCTATTGTCGGAAGTATGGCTGAGGTTTGGCAGCACTGGATCTGCGCCAGATTGCAGCGGCAACCCCTCGCTTCAATCCCATTAACCAGCAACAAAACACAAGGAGCTAACCATGCACAAGAAGAGTTTTGTTTTACGAATTGTGGGCGTTGCGCTTGTTTCGGCCGGAGTGTTGAGCGCACAAGCGGAGGAGCGTTTTTACGACCCCTCGAACGTAGCCAGCCCGACGGGCAAGACCATAGGTTATGAGCTTTTCAGGACGATCGGCTGCCCCGGCAAACAACTGCTGGACCAGCCCTGTCCCGTTCCCAAGCCGGCCGACAGTGATGGCGATGGCGTGACTGACGACAAGGACAAGTGTCCCAACACTCCGCCCGGACGCAAGGTGAATGCCGACGGCTGCGAACTCGACACCGACGGCGATGGCGTGGTGGACGGCAATGACAAGTGCCCCAACACCCCTGCCGGACGCAAGGTGAACGCCGATGGCTGCGAACTCGACACCGACGGCGATGGCCTGGTGGATGGCGATGACAAGTGCCCCACGGTTTATGCCAAGACCGCCGACGGCTGCCCGCCGCCCGCCGCGGCTGCGGCCACGCCCCGGACGCTGACCCTGGAAAACGTCAACTTCGACTATGACAAATCCACCCTGCGCCCCGATGCGGCAGCCACTCTCGACGAGGCTGCGGCCACCCTCAAGGAATGGGGCAACGTGCAGGTTGAAGTTGCCGGACACACCGATTCCAAGGGCAGCGACGCCTACAACATGCACCTGTCCACCCATCGCGCCAACGCGGTGCGCGATTACCTGATCGGCAAGGGCATCGAGGCAAGCCGTCTGACCGCCAAGGGCTATGGCGAGTCGCAGCCGGTTGCCGACAACAGCACCGAGGAAGGCCGCTTCAAGAACCGGCGCGTGGAACTGGTTCCCCAGAAATAATCGGGAATCCATGAAAAAACGGGGACTTCGGTCCCCGTTTTTCATTGCGCGTCCGCAATGGAAACGCTCAGCGGTGCGGCAGCGGTTCGTGCGCCGGCCTGAGCGCGGGATCAAGCGCGCTGCGCTCGTCGAACACCACGCAGCTGCCCGTCCAGTGCGCGCCGCCGGCCTCCTCGAAATACTTGAGGATGCCGCCGTCGAGCTGATACACGTTCTGCATGCCGAGGCGGTTCATGTACAGCACCGCCTTCTCGCAGCGGATGCCGCCGGTGCAGAAGGTGACGACGGCCTTGCCGGCGAAACGGTCCTTGTGCGCGGCGATGGCTTCCGGGTATTGCGAAAAGCGCTCGATGCCGAAATCGAGGGCGTTGACGAAAGTGCCGGCTTCCACTTCGAACACGTTGCGGGTGTCGATCATGACGATCTCGCGGCCCGCGTCATCACGGCCGCGATCGAGCCAGCCTTTCAGCGTCGCGGGTGAAACCGTTTCCGCGCGATGGCCCTCGGGACGAATGTCCGCCACCTTCATGGTGATGATTTCCTTCTTCAGCCGCACGCGCATCTTGCGGAAGGGCACGCCGCCCGACCAGCTTTCCTTGGTGACGATGTCGGCGAAGCGCGCATCTTCGTGCAGCCAGTCGAGGAAACCGTGGATCGCCGCAGCCTCGCCCGCAAGAAAGATGTTGATGCCTTCGGGCGCGAGCAGGATGGTGCCTTTGAGGCCAAGCGCATCGCATTGCTGCTGCACGCGCGGCCGCAGTGTTTCGCGGTCGTCCAGGCTGACGAATTTGTAGGTGGAGATGTTGAGAACTGACATAAGGCAATAAACAGGGCGGCAAGGGAGGAATTCAAAACAAGGCTCCCGTCCCTCGCTTGCCTCCCTGTGAAGAATCAGGTCTTCGCGGCTTTCCTCGCGGGCGCTTTTTTCGCCGCAGCCTTCTTCCTCGCCCCGCCCTTCTCCGCCACGCCCTTTTCAACCTTGGCGGCGATCAGCGGCAGCGCGTCCAGCAGGGTGACGCTTTGCGGATCGAGGTCCTTGGGCAGGGTGGCGTTGACCTTGTTGTGGCTCACGTACCAGCCGTAGCGGCCGTTCTGCAGGTTGACCGGCTTGCCGTCGTCGGGGTGCTTGCCGAGTTCCTTCTTCTCGCTGGCGGTTGCATTGCGCCCGCGCGTGGCGGGCATTTCCAGCACTTCGACCGCGCGTGCGAGACCGATGGTGTAGACGTCGTCATCCTTGGGGATGGACTTGAACTTGCCGTCATGCAGCAGATAAGGCCCGAAGCGGCCGATGTTGGCGACGATGGGCAGGCCGGTCTTGGGGTTGTGGCCGACTTCGCGCGGCAGCGACAGCCACTTGAGCGCGTCTTCCAGCGTCGCAGATTCCGGCGCCATGCCCTTGGGCAGCGAAGCGCGCCGCGGCTTGGGCGCCTTCTTGTCCTCGGGCGTTGCGCCGACCTGCACGTACCAGCCGAAGCGCCCGTTCATGAGCAGCACATCCTCGCCGGTGGGATATTTGCCCAGCACTTTCGGGCCTTCCTCGTTGCCGTGCAGGGGGCGGGTGTAATCGCACTTGGGGTAGGCCGAGCAGCCGATGAAGAGACCGCGCTTGCTCGCCTGCAAATTCAGCACAGAACCGCACTTGGGGCATTTCTCGTCGAGCGGAATGCCGCGCTCGACATCCTGCTTGGCGGCCAGCGTGCCGTCGAATTCCTTCCAGAATTCGGCGAGCAGCTTGGTCCACACCCGCTTGCCGTTGGAGACGTCGTCGAGCTTGTCTTCCAGCTTGGCGGTGAAGTCGTAGTCCACGTAATGGGTGAAATGCAGGGTGAGGAAGCCGTTGACGATGCGGCCCATGTCGGTCGGCACGAAGCGCTTCTTGTCGAGCACGACATATTCGCGCTCCTGCAGGGTGGAGATGATGCTGGCGTAGGTGGAAGGGCGGCCGATGCCGTATTCCTCCAGCGCCTTCACCAGGGAGGCTTCCGTGTAGCGCGGCGGCGGCTGGGTGAAGTGCTGCTCGCCGTAGAGCCTGTCCACCGGCAAGGTTTCGCCCTCCTTCAATTGCGGCAGCCTGGCTTCTTCCTCCTCGTCTTCATCGTCGTGATACACGGCGAGAAAGCCGGCGAAGGCCAGGGTCTGTCCGGTGGCGCGGAACACGCCCTGTTCCACCATCAGGTCGGCGGCCACGGTGTCGAATTGCGCGGAAGTCATCTGCGAGGCCACGGCGCGTTTCCAGATCAGTTCGTACAGGCGCTGCTGGTCCTGCGACAGGAAGTTCTTCAGGCTGTCAGGCGTGCGCGCGACACCTGTAGGCCGGATGGCCTCGTGCGCTTCCTGCGCGTTCTTGGTCTTGGCGCGGTAGTGGATGGGCTGGCTGGGCAAATAGTCCTTGTCGAACTTCTTGCCGATGAAGCCGCGGATGTCGGCGATGGCCTCGTTGGCGAGGTTGACCGAGTCGGTACGCATGTAGGTGATGAGACCGACCGTGCCGGAACCCACATCGATGCCTTCATAGAGCTGCTGTGCGGTGCGCATGACGCGGTCGGTAGTCATGCCCAGCTGGCGCACGGCGGCCTGCTGCATCGTGGAGGTGGTGAAAGGCGGCGGCGCGTGGCGCGCCTTGCGCTTTTTCTCCACCTGCATGACCTTGGCCTCTTTTGCCGCCAGCGCCTGCAGGATCTGCGCTTGGCGCGCTTCATTCTCGACGGAGAACTGGGTGAGCTTTTCCCCTTCGAAATGGGTAAGGCGGGCCGAGAATGCCTGCTTGTCCTTGTGCGTGTCGAGATGCAGGGTCCAGTACTCGCGCGGCTTGAACTTCTCGATCTCCTGCTCGCGTTCGACGATCAAACGCAAAGCCGGGCTCTGCACGCGGCCGGCGGAAAGGCCGGGGCTGATTTTCTTCCACAACAGCGGCGACAGGTTGAAGCCCACCAGGTAGTCGAGCACCCGCCGCGCCTGCTGGGCGTTGACGAGATCCATGGAGACTTCGCGCGGATGCGCCACCGCGTCCTTCACCGCGCTTTCGGTGATTTCGTAGAACGCCACGCGTTTCAGCTTGCCCGGCTTGAGCAGCTTCTTTTCATTCAGTATCTCGGCCAGATGCCAGGAAATCGCCTCGCCTTCGCGGTCCGGGTCGGTGGCGAGCAGGATTTCGTCGGCCTTTTTCGCCGCGCGGCAGATGGCGTCGACGTGCTTCTGGTTGCGCTCGATGATCTGGTACTTCATGGCGAAGTCGTTGGCCGTATCCACGGCGCCGGTCTTGGGCTCGAGATCGCGCACATGGCCGTAGGAGGCGAGGATTTCATAATCCGCGCCCAGATACTTCTTCAGCGTCTTGGATTTCGAGGGGGACTCGACGACGACAAGCTTCATTTAGGTTAAAAACCTCACGTCTAGCCACAGGGCACACAGAGAAAACCCTGCTTCGAGACCGCGCTCGCGCATCACACTCGCTTCCGTGCGGCTGAGCTTGGCGAAGCACAAACCCGTGTCTTTCTCTCTGCGCACTCTGGTGTTCTCTGTGGCTGATTTGTTTTTCAGTTTCAATGCAGGGTGGTTTCGTTGAGCAGCAAATCTTCCAGAAAGGTGAAATGCTCGATGTGGCCGCGGCTCCACAGCACCACCAGGCTCATCCAGCGCACCTCTTCGGGGCCGATATCTTCGCCGGAAAGATGCATCAGGCCGTTGATCACCCATTCGCGCGACTCGGCATCGAGTATTTGCGCTTCTTCCAGGAAGCGCAGACTGGCGCGGCAATCGTCGTCCAGGCGATCCATCTCCTCCGGCGCATAGTGGCGGTAGTGCGGGCTTTCGGTCAGGCGCGGGTGGATCTCCGAGGCTGTCATGCGGCCGAACCAGTCCAGCGCCTCCTTGACCGAAGGCGCGTCGAAACCGGCGGCAAACAGCTTTTTTTCCAGAGTGTCGCGATCGGGAGCGAGTTCGGCCATGCGGTAGCTTTCGTACAGATAAACCAGGATTTCGAGCATCGGGTTTTAGTCAGGAGTAAGGCGTGAGGACTGAGGAGCAAAGGACAAACCCCTTGGTTTGCACGCCTCACGCCTCACTCCTAACTCCTCACGATTTTACAGTCGTTGGTAGCGTCCCCCCGGAAGCTGGGTTACCAAGCCTTCCAGTTCGAGCGTCAACAGCTTCGCCGAAAGCGCTTCCACCGTCAACCCGCAGCGTTCCGACAGCTGGTCAAGGCTGACCGGATCGAAGCCCAGATGTTGCAAAAGGGGCTCGGTTTCATGGGCCCCTCCTCCCGGCATGGCGACGCCCGCCGGCATGGCCGGCCAGGCCAGTTCCTCCACGATGTCCTGCGCGGATTCCACCAGCTTGGCGCCCTGCTTGATCAGGGCATGGCAGCCCTTGGACAGCGGCGAATGAATGGAGCCGGGGATGGCCATGACTTCGCGCCCCTGCTCCAGCGCCAGTTTGGCGGTAATGAGCGAGCCGGAATTGAGCGCGGCTTCCACCACCAGCACGGCGTGCGACAGCCCCGAAATGATGCGGTTGCGCTTGGGAAAATGGCCGGGCGCGGAAATCGTGCCAAGCGGAAACTCGGACAGGAGCAGGCCCTTTTCGGCGATTTCATGCGCCAGCGCCTTGTTGCGCGCCGGGTAGACGCGGTCCAGGCCGGTGCCGACCACGGCGATGGTGGAGCCGGCGCCCTTGAGGCCGCCGCGGTGCGCGGCCGCGTCGATGCCCAGCGCCAGGCCGCTGACGATGGTGATGCCGGCTGCGGACAAAACCTGCGCGAAGGCCTCGGCATTGGCCTCACCCTGAGGCGTGGCGGAGCGCGAGCCGACGATGGCCAGGCAATTCCGCGCCAGCAGTTCGCGCCGGCCCTTTGCATACAGCAGCATGGGCGGGTCAGCCATTTCGCGCAGCTGTTGCGGATAATCCTCGTCCAGCCAGGTGAGGAGATGATGGCCGGGTTCGCCCAGCCAGCCCAGGCTGTCCGCCAGCAAGGCGGCATCCGGCCCGGCCATGAGGGCGTCGATCTGTTTTGCGCGCAAGTGCCCGGCAAGCTGGGCGCGGGAGGCGGCAAGCGCCGCTTCCGGAACGCCGAAAGCCTCGATCAGCCGCCGCAGCGCGCCGTCGCCGATGCCGGGGACGAGCGCGAGCTTCAGCCAGGCCTGACTGTCCCGCACGGTGCTCAGGCGCCCTGGTACATGGGCTTGCCGTCGTAGAAGTTCAGCATGCCCTTGACGATGCGGTAGATGGCCCAGATGCCGGCGGCAATCCAGATCACGATGCCGATGCCGACAATCCAGGTCAGCATGCCGATGGCGCCCCACATCAGGGCGAACCAGAAGGTGCGCATCTGCCAGCGGAAATGGCTCGGCAGCCAGTCGGACTTATTTCGCCCCTGCGCCAAGGCGATTTGGGATGCAGTGCGCGAAGCGGGACGCGCCGTTGTGCCGCCCACAACAAGCGGTCCGCGACAAAGCAATGCGCCCAAATCGCCTTGGCCCTCCGGGTTGCGGGTGAAAAAGCCCGATTGCGGCGTTGCTCGTTGCTTATTTGGATTACCAAACCGCGCTCCTCGCGCCTTGCACTCGGACTTTTTCACCCACAACGCAGGGGTGAAATAAGTCCGACTGGCTGCTGGCCAGGTGCCCGCGACCTCGTCGCGCTTGAGATGGTTGATGATGACGGCGACGATTGCAGTGACGCCGATGATGATGGAAGCGGCGTACAGAAAGTACACGATTTGCGTGAGATCGCGCGCCTTTTCCAGTTCCTGATTCATATCCCCCTCCCCGATCCGCCGTCGTCCGAAAAAAGAAAAACCGCCCCGAAGGGCGGTTGCAGTGTAACGTCATTCACGGCAACCCGCACAAGCGCGGCTCAGGGGTTTTTCACCGTGTCGAGCAGGAAGACCGGGCCATCGGATTCCATGACCAGGGCATAGGAAACCTTGTCGTACACGCGATAGACCATGACCAGTCCGATGCGCGCATCCGGCAGCTTGACCTTGCTTTCGTCCTGCTCCAGACAGCCTACGCGGGTCACGGCCTTGAGGTCGGCGGCCTGGTCGTAGGTCAGCTTGCTGCTGCTGTCCTTGAGGCAGCGCACGTCGCTGTAGAGCCAGGCGCCGCCGTCGGGAATGGCGGTGTTGCGCGAGGCCAGCCAGGTCATTTTCTCCAGTTCCGTCTTGCTGAGCTGGACGGTGTTGCCGGTGTGGTAGATCGCCAGCACGTGGCCGGGAGCAAGGCCGTGATCGGCGCCGCGGTTCAGCACCACGGTCTGGTGGCGCCCCGTGTCGGACACCCCGCCATAGGCGGAAATGATGCGGCCGCTGACAGGCGTTTCCGGCGCGCGCGGCACGTATTCGAAGGCGTCGCTGTCCACTGCCGGCAGCAGCTTGTCCTTGGCCAGCGCCTCCTGGGCGGTGCGCGTGATGCGGATCTTCTGCGGCGCGCCGGGCGAGACCGTCTTTGCATCGCCCACGTATTCGACTTCGTAGCCCAGCACCTCGCCGGTTTCCGGGTCCTTCAGGGCCTTGCCGGGGCGCAGGATGTTCCAGCGCGTGACATTGGCCGGACCGCCGGTGGCGTAGGCATCGTCGCCCTTGGCGAAAATCACGCGCTCGTCGTTGCTGCCCAGGATGAAGGGCGCGTCATCCAGGGCGCCCGCGGACACCACGCGCGGCTGCGACAGGAAGGCATGGATGGCGGAAATGGGAATGGTGGGAATGGCCCCGCTCTCGATTTTTTCCTCGTGCGCCGTGGGCGACAGTTTTACCGTCTCCAGGCCGTGGCCTTCGCCCTTGAGCAGGCGCAGGGTGGGCTGGGCGCCGGAACGGTCGAGCACGACAATGTCACCGGGGTAGATCAGGTGCGGGTTTTTGATGGATTCCTTGTTGAGTTGCCAGATTTCCGGCCAGCGCCAGGGCGTTTTCAGGAATTTTCCGGAAATGTCCCAGAGGGTGTCGCCCTTGACCACGACATAACGGTCCGGGGCGTTTTCCTGGATTTCCAGTTTGTCCGCCCGCACGGGCAAAGACAGGGCAAGAGCGGATAAAATCAGGGCTGACAGCAGGTTGCGCATGTTTAGACCTTGTCTAATTTTCGTGGAAAAGCTACTGTTGCGTTTACGGACAATCCCGGCAGGAATTTAGCATTTGTTCGGATTTTCCCTGAAAGTCTGCGATCAAGCCCCTGCAAGCACACGATTTTTTTATGGCCAAGCTTAACATCCTCCGCTACCCCGACCCCCGCCTGCACACCGTGGCCAAGCCGGTGCAGGCCGTGGACGAACGCATCCGCAAGCTGGTCGACGACATGGCCGAGACCATGTACGCCGCGCCCGGCATCGGCCTGGCGGCCACCCAGGTCGACGCGCACGAACGCGTCATCGTGATCGACATTTCCGAAGACAAAAGCGACCTGCGCGTGCTGATCAATCCGGAAATCATCAGCAAATCCGGCGACGTCGAATGGGAAGAAGGCTGCCTGTCGGTGCCGGGCATCTACGACAAGGTGCGACGCGCCGAGAAAATCCGCGTGCGCGCCCTGAACCGCGACGGCGAGCCCTGCGAGTTCGACGCTGAAGGGCTTCTGGCCGTGTGCGTGCAGCACGAGATGGATCACCTCATGGGCCGGGTGTTCGTGGAATATCTTTCGCGCCTGAAGCAGGTGCGCATCAAGACCAAGCTCGTCAAGCAGGAGCGCGAGCACAAGCAGGTCCACGCCGAGCGTCAGCCGGCTCTCTGATGAAACTCATTTTTGCGGGCACGCCCGAATTCGCGCGGGTCGCCCTGGCGGCCATCAGCAATGCCGGTCACGATGTGGCGCTGGTGCTGACCCAGCCCGACCGCCCCAGCGGGCGCGGCATGAAGCCCACCCCCAGCCCGGTCAAGCAGGAAGCGGAAAAGCGCGGCATCCCGGTCCATCAGCCGGCCAGCCTCAAGGATCCGGCCACCCACGAGCCCATAAAAGCGGCACAGGCCGAGGTCATGGTGGTAGTGGCGTATGGACTCATCCTGCCGCAGGCGGTGCTGGATCTCCCCGCGCGCGGCTGCCTCAACATCCACGCTTCCCTGCTGCCGCGCTGGCGCGGCGCCGCGCCCATCCAGCGCGCCATCGAGGCGGGCGATGCCGACACCGGCATCGGCATCATGCAAATGGAGGCCGGCCTGGATACCGGCCCCGTGCTGCTGGAAAAGCGCCTGCCGATCATCGAAACCGACACCGGCGCCAGCCTGCACGACAAGCTCGCCGAACTGGGCGCGCAGGCCATCGTCGAGGCGCTGGACAAGCTGAACGAGTTGAAGCCTATGCCGCAACCGGAGCAAGGAGTCACTTACGCCGCAAAGCTTTCCAAGGAAGAGGCTCGCCTGGACTGGACGCTGCCGGCAGAAGTGCTGGCGCGCAGGATACGCGCCTTCAATCCGGTGCCGGGGGCGTGGACGCCATTCAACGGCGAGCCGCTGAAAATCTGGCAGGCGCAAGTCGTGCCGGGCAAGGGCCGGCCCGGGGAGGTCCTGGAAGCAGCCGCGGGCCGGCTGGTGGTGGCCTGTGGCGAGAATGCGCTCAGGCTGATCGAACTGCAAAAAGCCGGCGCCAGGCGCATGGATGCGGCGGCATTCCTGGCCGGCATGAAAATCACGCCGGGCACCCTGTTAAGTGATTGAATTTTTTGCCGGAACCCGCATCTAAAGTGCTGGTTTGAAGCTGTTTCTAAGGAGTATCCAAAGATTATGTTCAACTGGCTCAAGACTTCCATCCTCATGGCCGGCATCGTCGCCCTGTTCGGCGCGGCGGGCATGCTGCTGGGCGGCGCGCAGGGCATGCTGATCGCGCTCCTGATCGGCGCCGGCATGAACGTGTTCGCCTACTGGAACTCGGACAAGATGGTGCTGCGCATGTACAACGCGCGGGAGGTGGACGCGCAGAGCGGCGGCCGCTACCACGCCATCGTGCGCGAGCTGGCGGCCAATGCCGGCCTGCCCATGCCGCGCGTCTACATCATCGACCAGGCCCAGCCCAACGCCTTCGCCACCGGCCGCAATCCCGAGCACGCCGCGGTGGCCGCGACCACCGGCATCATGCAGATCCTGTCCGAGCGCGAACTGCGCGGGGTGATGGCGCACGAACTCGCGCACATCAAGAACCGCGACATCCTCATTTCCACCATGAGCGCGACGGTGGCGGGCGCCATTTCCATGCTGGCCAACTTCGCCATGTTCTTCGGCGGCCGCGGCGAGGATCGTCCGCATCCGGCGGTGGCGCTGGCGGTGATGATCATCGCGCCGATCGCCGCCATGCTGATCCAGATGGCGATTTCTCGCAGCCGCGAATTCGGCGCCGACGCCGGCGGCGCCGAAATCTCGCGCGACCCCGAGGCGCTGGCCTCGGCGCTGAGAAAGATCGAGGCCTATGCCAGGGGCCTGCCCATGCCGGTGGCGGAGGCGCACCCGGAAACCGCGCAGATGATGATCATCAACCCGCTTTCGGGCGACGGCATCAAGAGCCTGTTCTCCACCCATCCCTCGACCGAAGAGCGGGTGACGAAGCTGCTGGCGATCGCGCGTGGCGCATGAGCCTCGCGGCAGCGCCTCCAAAGCGTCGGCGGCGCTGGCCGCCGATGTCATTTCCAAAGTCCTGCAGGGCCGCACGCTCACCCAGGCCCTGGAAACGGCCGCGCTGAACCCGTCCAGGCGCGGTGCGGTACTCGACATGGCCTACGGCGCGCTGCGCTACAGGGGCACGCTGGAGGCAGTGCTGTCGCAGCTTCTGAAAAAGCCGCTGGACGATTCCTACACCCACGCCCTGCTGCTGGCCGCGCTGTATCTGCTGGCCTACACGCAGGAAGCGCCCTATGCGGCGGTGGACAACGCGGTAAGGTCCGCGCCGAGCCATCTGAAGGGCCTGGTCAATGCGGTGCTGCGCAATTTCATGCGGCAGCGCGAGGATCTGCTGGCGGCGGCGCAAGACAGCACGGAAGGCCGCACCAACTTTCCGGCATGGTGGGTGGGAAAACTCCGCCAGGCCTACCCCATGCAGTGGGAAGACATCCTCGCCGCCAGCCAGCTGCATCCGCCCATGACGCTGCGCGTCAACCGCAGGAAGACCGGCATCGAGGCCTGCCGCGCGGAGTTGCAGGACAGCGGCCAGGGCTGCCGACAGACCGGCGCGTCGGCGCTGACCCTGGAAAAGCCGGTTGCCGTGGACAAGCTGCCGGGTTTTGCCGAGGGCCGGGTTTCGGTGCAGGATGCCGGCGCGCAATGGGCGGCGCCCCTGCTCGATGTGCAGGACGGCATGCGCGTGCTCGATGCCTGTGCCGCGCCGGGCGGCAAGACCGGCCACATACTGGAACTGGCACAGGCCGACCTGCTGGCGCTGGACGCGGACGAGGCACGCCTTTCCCGCGTGCGGCAAAATCTCGACCGCCTGGGCCTTGCCGCGGAATTGCGCGTCGGCGATGCCGCACGGCCGCAAGGCTGGTGGGACGGGCGGCCGTTCGACCGTATCCTGGCCGACGTGCCCTGCTCCGCTTCCGGCGTGGTGCGGCGCAACCCCGACATCAAGTGGCTGAGAAGACCGCAGGACATCGCCAAATTTGCCGCCCAGCAAGCCGTGATTCTGGATGCGCTCTGGCAGATGCTGGCGCCCGGTGGTAAATTGCTCTATGCGACCTGTTCCATCTTCCCCGAGGAAAACTCGCAACAGATGGAATCTTTCTTGGCGCGCCATGCCGACGCAAGCCTGCTGGCCCTGCCGCCGGAACTGGGGAACGGACAACTTTTGCCAGATGAAAATCACGACGGCTTCTACTATGCCCTGCTTGGGCGCGCCGGCAAGGCTGCGGCATAGGCTTTCCGTGGGCCGCTGTTTCCTCCTCCTGTTTTGCCTGGCGCTTGCCGCCATGCCGGTGCAGCGGGCAGACGCGGACGATGCGGTCACGGTGCTGTACGCAACGCTGCAGCCGAGCGGTGACGAGTGGGTGCTGAACGCGTCACTGAACGTGCGGCTCAATCGCACGCAGGAAGAGGCGCTGAAAAAAGGCATTCCGCTGCATTTCGTGACCGAGGCCCGAATCCAGCGCGTGCGCTGGTGGTGGTTCAACGAGGATCTTGCGGTGGTCAGCCGCATCGGACGCCTGAACTACAGCCCGCTCACCCGGCGCTACCAGGTGGAAACCGTGGACGGCTTCAAGGCATATGACACCCTGCCCGCGGCACTGGCGGAACTAGGACGCATCGAAAACCAGGCGATCCACCCCGGCAAGGCACTCAAGCCCGGCCGCACCTATCTGGCGGCATTGCGCATGCGGCTGGATGTCGGGCAGTTGTCCAAACCGCTGCAGATCAACGCCCTGGCCTCCGGCAAATGGGACGTGGAAGGCGACTGGCACGAGTGGGAAGTCACGCCCTGATGCGCTACCTGCTGGCAACCGCCGCCATACTCGGCGTGGCGGTGCTGGCTTTGCTGTTTCCGGCCAGCGGCGACATCCCCCTGCTCACGGAAAGCTTTCCGGCACTGCTGATTGTCGGCGCCGTCATTGCGATTGCCCTGCTGGTTCTGGTGGGCTGGCAGCTGTGGCTGCTGCGCCGGCGCATACGCGCGGGTGTCTTCGGCAGCAAGCTGACTTTCCGCCTGATGCTGTGGTTCGGGCTGGTGGCCCTGCTGCCGGCGACCGTGGTATTCGGCGCCTCGGTGTTCTTCCTCAACCGCAGCATCGAGACCTGGTTCGACGTGCGCGTCGACACCGCGCTCGGCTCCGGCGTCAACCTCGGGCAGGCGGCGCTGGACGACCTGCTCGCCGACCTCACCAGGAAAGCGGAACGCATGGCCCTGGCCCTGTCCGACGCCGGCCCGGGCTCGACCATCACCATGCTGTCCACCCTGCGCGAGCAGGCGGCGGTGAACGAAGCCACGCTGTTCAACGACAAGGGCAGCGTAGTGGCGACGGCGGCGGGCGAAAGGGCCGGCCTGCTGCCGGAAATCCCGGAACGAGCCCTGCTCTGGCAGGTATTGCAGGAAAAGGCCTACAGCCGGGTGGACGATCTGCCGGGAAAAGGCCTGGTCATGCGCGTGCTGGTACCGGTCTACAGCACCTCGTTCGCCGGCGAGACGCGCGTGCTGCAAGTGCTGCACGCAGTGCCGCCCAGCCTGGCCAAGGATGCGGAGGCGGTGCAGAGCGCCTACCGCGACTACCAGGAAATCGCCGCCTCGCGCCTGGGGCTCAAGCGCATGTACGGCATGGCGCTCACGCTGACCCTGCTGCTGGCGCTGCTGCTGACCATCGCGCTCTCCTATCTGCTGTCGGAGCGCATGGGCGCGCCCCTGCGCACGCTGGCGCGCGGCACCCGCGCGGTGGCCAAGGGCGATTTCTCGCAGATGCGATCCGTGCGGAGCCGCGACGAGCTGGGCGCGCTGATCCAGTCCTTCAACAACATGACGCGCCAGTTGTCCGAGGCCCGCGGCGAGGCCGAGCGCCATCAGCTGCAGACCGAGCAGGCCAAGGCCTATCTGGAAAGCGTGCTGGCCAATCTTTCTTCAGGCGTGGTCGCACTGGACCATCGGCTGCGCGTGCGCGCCGTCAATGACGCCACCGAGCGCATCCTTGAAGCCAGCACCGAAGCGCTGTCCGGCAAGCCGCTGGTCGAATGGGGCGAGGCGGACACGCCGCTGCGCAAATTCGGCGAAGAGGCGGCCGAGCGCTTCATTGCCGCGGAAGGCGAAGACTGGCAGGCACAGATGGAATTCCCGCGCCCCGGCCACATGCAGATCCTGCTGGTGCGCGGCAGCAAGCTCCCTGCCGAGGTGCAGCGCGGCTACACCCTGGTGTTCGACGACGTCACCAAGCTCATCCGCGCCGAGCGCGACGCCGCCTGGGGCGAAGTGGCGCGGCGGCTGGCCCACGAAATCAAGAACCCGCTCACTCCCATCCAGCTCTCCGCCGAACGCCTGTCGTTCAAGCTGAAGGACAAGCTGGAGGGCAATGACGCCGAGATGCTGGCGCGCGCGACCAACACCATCATCAACCAGGTAGGCGCCATGAAAGGCATGGTGGACGCCTTTGCCAGCTACGCGCGCATGCCCAGCGCCAGGATCGCGGCGCTGGATCTGAACGCCCTGGTGCGCGAGGTGCTGTCCCTGTATGACAGCACGGTCATGCAGGCCGACCTGTCGCCGGATCTGCCCCTCGTTGCAGGAGACTCCACACTCATGCGCCAAGTGATACATAATCTGTTGCAAAATGCGCAGGATGCACTCGGCGATCGGCCGGATGGCCGCATCAGCATACGTACCGAGGCGGCCAAGGACGGGGCAAGGATGACGGTTGCAGACAACGGGCCGGGGTTTTCCGAAGGCATGATGGCGAAAATGTTCGAGCCGTATGCCACAACCAAACCGAAAGGCACGGGACTGGGTTTGCCTATAGTGAAAAAAATCGTCGAAGAGCTCAAGGGAAGCATACGAGTGGAGAACCTGCCGGGGGCAGGGGCCTGCGTATGCGTGACATTGCCGGGTTACAAGGATTCCACGGGGGGTAAGCAGTGAGCGGTTATGTTTTGGTGGTGGATGACGAAATCGGTATCCGCGACCTGCTGTCGGAAATCCTGACTGAGGAAGGTTATGACGTGCATGTCGCGGAAAACGCCGAGGAAGCGCGCCGTTACCGTGCCGAACGGCGTCCCGATCTGGTGCTGCTGGACATCTGGATGCCGGATACCGACGGCGTCACGCTGCTGAAGGAATGGGCAGCCGGCGGCCAGCTCACCATGCCGGTGGTGATGATGTCCGGGCATGCCACCATCGATACCGCGGTCGAGGCGACCCGGCTCGGCGCCGTGGATTTCCTGGAAAAGCCCATAGCACTCGCCAAGCTGCTGGCCACCGTGACCAAGGCCATCAAGAAAGTCGATGCGCCGCGCCGCGCGCCCTCGTTCGAGCTCTCCGCCCTGGGCAAGAGCCAGGTGGTGCAGGATCTGAAAAAGCGCCTGGCCCAGATCGCCGGGCATACGCATCCGGTGCTGCTGTCGGGCGAACCCGGCAGCGGCTTCGACCTGTGCGCGCGTTTCCTGCACCCGGCCAACATGCCGTGGGTGGAAATCACCGAGCGCGGGCAATTGGTGGCCTCCCCCTCCGATCTGGCGGAAAAGGTCGAAAACGGCACGCTCTACCTGCCCGAACTCTGTGAACTCAACAAGCTGGAGCAGAAAGGCCTGTCCCTGCTGATCGACAAGCTGAACGGCAGCACCGCGCGGCTGGTGTGCGCAACCAGCCGCAACATGGACGAGATGATCGCCGCCGGCGAATTCGACTCCCGCCTGTACTACCGGCTGTCCGCCGTCAGCGTGCACATCCCGCCGCTGCGCGAGCACCGCGAGGACATCCCCGACATCGCCAATTTCATGCTGACGCAGCTGATCGAAAGCGGCGAATGCCCGCCGCGCAAATTCAGCATCGCCGCGCTCAACCAGCTGCGGCATTTCGACTGGCCGGGTAACCTGCCCCAGCTCAACAACATTGTGCGCACCCTGGCGATCGCCGCCCTCTCCGACGAGATCGACAGCGAGGACGTGAACCGCGTGGTGGCGCCGCTGAAGCAGGCAACGACGCCTTCCTTTTCCCAGATGATCCCCATGGACGCACCGCTCAGGGAAGCGCGCGACGTTTTCGAGCGTCTGTATTTCGAGCAGCTGATCCAGAAGGAGGGTGGCAGCATGACGCGGGTGGCGGACCGCGCCGGGCTCGAGCGCACCCATCTCTACCGCAAGCTCAAGCAGCTCAATATCAGGCATGGCAAGCGGCTGGATGAAGAGTTGTGAGGGACGCCAGGGGCCAGGGGAGGTGCGGCCTAAGGCCGCGTATAATTTCAGGTGCGAAGTACATTCCCTAATTCCTAGCCCCTGGTTCCCAACCCCCAACCAATGAAGATCATCATTCTCGGCGCCGGACAGGTTGGCGGCACGCTGGCGGAAAGCCTGGTAGCGGAAAACAACGACCTCACCGTCGTCGACATGAACCCGGAGCGTCTGGCGCTGCTGCAGGATCGCCTCGACCTGCGCACCGTGCTGGGCCATGCCGCGCATCCATCGGTGCTGCAAAGGGCTGGCGCCGGCGACGCCGACATGGTGGTGGCCGTCACGCAGAGCGACGAGACCAACCTCGTCGCCTGCAGGCTGTGCGCCAGCGAGTTCAACGTCCCCACCCGCGTGGCCCGGCTGCGTTCGCTGGACTATCTTGCCCAGGATGACGATGACGGCACAACCCTGGCGCGCAAGCACTTCGCGGTCGACCACACCATCAGCCCGGAACAGGAGATCACCCATTACCTGCGCCGCCTGATCGAGCACCCGGAAGCGCTGCAAGTGCTCGATTTCGCCGATGGCCGCGTGCGCCTGGTGGCGGTGCGCGCCTATCACGGCAGTCCGCTGGTGGGGCACGAACTGCAGGTCATCCGCAAGCACATGCCAAATCTCGACTGCCGGGTGGCGGCGATCTTTCGCCGGGATCGCGGCATCGTGCCCGAGGGCCATACCGTGATCGAGCCGAATGACGAGGTGTTCTTCCTCGCCAAGAAAATGGATATCCAGCCGGTGATGCGCGAACTGCGCCGCATCGACCGGCCGGCCAGGAAAGTCATGATCGCGGGCGGCGGCAATATCGGCAAACGTCTGGCGGCAACGCTGGAGCGCGACTACGAAGTCAAGATCATCGATCACAACAAGCAGCGCTGCGCGCAATTGGGCAGCGAGCTTCACCGTACCCTGGTGCTGCAGGGCGACGCCACCGACGAGGAACTGCTCGACCAGGAAAACGTCCAGGACATGGACATTTTCTGCGCGCTCACCAATGACGATGAAGACAACATCATGTCCGCGCTGCTGGCCAAGCGCATGGGCGCGCGCCGCGTCATGGCCCTGATCAATCGCGCGGCCTACGTCGATCTGGTGCAGGGCGGCGAAATCGACATCGCCATTTCGCCGGCACAGGCCACCGTCGGCCCGCTGCTGTCCAAGATCCGGCGCGGCGACATGGCGGTGGTGCACAGCCTGCGCCGCGGCGCGGCCGAGGCGCTGGAGGTCGTGGTGCACGGCGACGCCAGGAACTCCAGGGTGGTCGGCCGGCGCATCGAGGAAATCAAGCTGCCCGACGGGGCGACCATCGGCGCCATCATCCGCGGCGAGGAAGTCGTCATCGCGCACCACGACACGCTGATCGAAGCGGAAGACCACGTGATCATTTTCGTCCTTAACAAGCGCATCATTCCCAAGGTCGAAAAACTGTTCCAGGTCGGCTTCGGGTTCTTCTGATGCAGGCGCTGTTTTCCCTCCTGCATGTGCTCGGCGGCGTGGTGTTCCTGTTCGGCCTGACATTGAGCCTGCCGATACTGGTGGCCTGGCTGAATGACGAACCCACGCTGCACATGTTCGTCAGGGATTTGTTCTTCACCTGCGGCGCCGGCTTGCTGCTGTGGTTTTTTTTCCGCCCTTTCCGGCGTGAATTGCGCATCAAGGACGGCTTCCTGCTGGTGGCGCTGGTGTGGGCCGGCCTGCCCGTGTTCGGCATGTTTCCGCTGTTGTCCTATCTGGACATCAGCGTCACCGACGCCTATTTCGAAGCCGTCTCGGGCCTGACCGCCACCGGCGCCACGGTGCTGTCCGGGCTGGACGTGCTGCCCGCCTCGCTCAACATCTGGCGCGGCGAAATGCAATGGTTCGGCGGCATGGGCGTGATCGTGCTGGCAGTGGCCATCCTGCCCATGCTGGGCATCGGCGGCCGCCAGCTGTTCAAGGCGGAAACGCCGGGCCCCATGAAGGAAACCCGCCTGACCCCGCGCATCGCGCAGACCGCCAAGGGGCTTTGGCTGATCTACGCCGGCCTGACCGCCGCGTGCTTTGCGGCCTACTGGGCGGGCGGCATGGTCTGGACCGATGCGCTGATGCATGCCTTCACCACCATGGGACTGGCGGGGTTTTCCTCGCATGACGCCTCGTTCGGCTACTTCGATTCGCTGACGCTGGAAATCATCGCCATTACCTTCATGCTGATTTCCGGCATCAATTTCGCCACCCATTTCAACTTCGTGCGCGCACGCACCTTCGGCATCTACACCCATGACGGCGAGGCCAAGGTCTTCGTCTTCACCGTACTGATCAGCGGCGTGCTGATCGGGATTTACCTCTTGGCCATGGGGCATTACCCGGACATGGCCACGGCCTTTCGCCATGCCATGTTCAACACCGTTTCGGTTGCCACGACCACCGGCTACGCCACCACCGATTTCGGGCTGTGGCCGGCATTCGCCGGCTTCTGGATTCTGCTTTTGGGCACTTTCTCGACCTGTTCGGGCTCCACCGGCGGCGGCATCAAGATGATCCGCGCCCGCCTCCTCGTCCAGCAGCTTTACCGCGAGCTCAGGCGCCTGCTCCACCCCAATGCGCAAATCCCGGTGCGCTATGTCGGCACCACCGTGCCCAATCAGATCATCTTCGCGGTGCTGGCCTTCTTTTTTGTTTTCGTGCTGACCGCCGCCGTCATGACCCTCGCCATGA
This sequence comes from Pseudomonadota bacterium, assembly GCA_021847835.1. Lineage (GTDB taxonomy): Bacteria > Pseudomonadota > Gammaproteobacteria > Burkholderiales > Thiobacillaceae > UBA6918. The sequence continues at coordinate 62,350 of JAJZPR010000009.1, read as the reverse complement.
TGGCCACCGGGCTCGATCCGGTCACCGCGATGAGCGCCGTGGTGGCCACGCTGTCCAATATCGGGCCCGGACTCGGCCAGGTGGGGCCCGCAACCACGTTTGCCGTGCTCAACGATTTCCAGACCTGGCTGCTTTCGTTTGCCATGCTGCTGGGCCGCCTGGAGATGTTCACCTTCCTGGTCGTGCTGACCCCCGCCTTCTGGAGAAAATGAACCCCGTCATCGCAAACCTGGAAAAAATGCTCGCATCCGGCAAGGACAATGCCCTGCTGCGCTTTTCACTGGGCAATGCGTGGCTGGGCGCGGGCGAGGCCACCAGGGCGGTACCGCATCTGCAAAAGGCGGTCGAGCATGACCCCAAGTATTCCGCCGCCTGGAAACTGCTGGGGCGCGCGCTCAACGACTCGGGCGACAGCCGGGCAGCGCTGGAGGCCTACCGCAAGGGCATCGAAGTTGCCGAGGCCAGGGGAGACATTCAGGCCGCCAAGGAAATGAAGGTATTCGCGCGGCGCATCGAAAAAAGCCTGGGCTTATAATTCAGGCATTCGTATAGTCATCCACTCAGGAGCAGAACATGACCCGCATGGTGCATTGCGTCAAACTCGGCCGCGAGGCCGAAGGCCTCGCCTTCCCCCCCGTGCCCGGCGAACTCGGCAAGCGCATTTTCGAAAACGTGTCCAAGGAGGCCTGGGCCGCATGGACCCGCCACCAGACCATGCTCATCAACGAAAACCGCCTGAGCCTGGCCGACCCGCAGGCGCGCAAGTACCTGCTGACGCAGATGGAACAGTATTTCTTCGGCGCCGGCGCCGACCAGGTAGCGGGCTACGTGCCGCCCACCAAGCAAGCCTGACCTGGCAAAAACAAACGGGCCCGCAGGGGCCCGTTTGTCATTTGGAAAGCCTGGAAGTTACAGCAATTCCTTTTCCATTTCCTCGGGCGAGGTGTGGCGCACATCCTTGCCCTTGACCATGTAGACCACATACTCGGACATGTTCTTGGCGTGGTCGCCCATGCGCTCGATGGCTTTTGCCGCGAACAGGATGTCGATGGATACCGAGATGGTGCGCGGGTCTTCCATCATGAAGGTGATGAGGTGGCGCAGGCTGAGACGGAACTCCTCGTCCACTTCGTCATCCTGGCGCGCGATGGCGGCAGCGTGGCTGGCCTCCAGCCGGGCGAAGCTGTCGAGCGCCTTTCTCAGCATGTCCAGCACGATCGTGGACATGTACTTGATCTCATTGAAGCGCGGCAGCGACAGCCGCTCGCCCTGGTGGATGAGCTTGGCCATGCGCGCGATCTTGGAGGCCTCGTCGCCGATGCGCTCGAGGTCAGTGATGGTCTTCACCACCATCATCAGCATGCGCAGATCCGAGGCGGTGGGCTGGCGCTTGGCAATGATGTGCGCGACCTCTTCGTCGATCTGCACCTCCAGCGCATTGACGCTATGGTCCTGGGCGATGACGTCGTCCGCCAGACCGAGATTGCCGTTTATCAGCGCCTCCACGGAGCGCGTGATCTGCTCCTCCACCAGGCCGCCCATCTTCAGGACGTTGGCGCGTATGCTTTCCAGGTCCACGTCAAACTGCTTGAAGGTGTGTTCAGTGGGCATTTCTTTTTTCTCCATGAAACCAATCCATTATAAGCCGCTGTGTGTCAATTGCATGACGACAACTACGGCCAGGATCAGTGCGTAGTGAAGACCAGATTATAGAGCCTGCCGTCCAGGTCGAGTTCCGCGATCCAGTCCACCCGGCTCGCGGTGCACACCGGCAGGGTGACGGAGGCAGCCCAGCGGCCCGTCTCTCCTTGCCTCAGTTCGTAGCGGTTGAAGCCCATGTCCATGCCTGCCATGCGGAATGAAACCGCGGCCGCGCGCAGGTTCGGGGCGGCAAGCGTAAGCACGAACGGCTCGAGCGCCCGGGGCTGGGCCGAAAAACGCAGGGTCGCGGGTTCGCCGTTGTGCACAAAGGCGCAGCCCGCTACCGGATCGGCGCAGGCAATGGTCTGCACCGCCTCCCTGGGCGCCCTCTGCCACACGCCCCACAACGCCAGCGCCGCCAGCGCCAGGATGACCAGTATGGGCGCGGCGAGGCGCTTCACGCCCACGCCCCCCTCAGCATGGCAATGCCGTGCGCGCCGTGGCCGCGTGCGACATCGAGATCGGCGGCGGTGACCCCGCCCAGGGCATACACCGGAATGGGGCTAAGCGCTGCGAGTTTCGAAAACGTCTCCCATCCCAGCGTGGGTTCGCCGGGATGGCTTTCCGTCGGCAGCACCGGCGAGAGCATGGCGAAGTCGGCAATATCCGCGGCATGCGCGAGTTCTTCCGCGTCGTGGCAGGACGCGCCGACCCATTCGCATTGCGGACGGGCGGCGCATTTCATCAGCGCGCCGCTGTCCAGGTGCACGCCGTCGGCGCCGGCCGCCCGCGCCAGCTCCGGCGTGCCGTTGACCAGTACGCGCGCGCCGTGGGGCTTGGCGCGCCTGACGATCTCGCGCCCCAGCTCTAGGCGCTCGGCCTCCGGCAGTTCCTTGTCACGCACCTGGATGAGGCGCAGGCCGTTAGCGAGCGCGGCGTCCAGGCGTTCAAGAAAGGTCTCGCGCCCCAGCGCCCTGGCATGGCTGATGCCATACACCGGCGGCAGCTGCAGCGCCTTGAGGATGGGGAAATTCGCCGGCAGCAGGGGCTCGACCGAGTGCGCTGCCGGATCGTCCCAGGCGAAGGTCTGGCCCTCGTGCGGGTGCGGCTCGCCTTGCCAGTCCCACACGCGGAAGAAATTCAGCCGCACGGTGGCGTGCGGATAGGCGAACACCCTGGTGATCCAGCGCGTGGCACGCACGGCGTCGATGCCGAGTTCCTCCTTCAGCTCCCTGGCGAGCGCATGCTCCAGCGACTCGCCCGCCTCCACCTTGCCGCCGGGAAATTCCCAATAGCCGGCGTACACCTTGTCCGCCGGGCGCGAGGCCAGCATGACCTCGCCGCTGGGGTGCGTCAGCACCGCGGCCACCACCTCTATGGCCTCCTCACTCCTCATCATTTATGGCCTCCTCACTCCTCATCATTTCCCCTGTCCTGCCCAGTCGCGCGCGAACTGCCAGGCGGTGCGCCCAGAGCGTGCGCCGCGCCCCAGACTCCATTGCAGCGCGGCGCGGGTGAAGCCCTCCGAACCGGAATCCCTGGCGCCGAGTTCCCTGGCCCAGTGCGCGGCGATGGCCAGGTACTCGTCCTGGTCCATGGGATAGAAGCTGATCCACAGGCCGAAGCGTTCGGACAGCGAGATCTTTTCCTCGGTGGCCTCGCCCGGATGCACTTCGCCGCCCACGTGCCGCGCCGCCTCGTTTTCCGCCATGTACTCGGGCATCAGGTGGCGGCGGTTGCTGGTGGCGTAGATCAGCACGTTGTCGGCGGGCGTGGCGAGCGAGCCGTCGAGCGCAGCCTTCAGCGCCGGATAGCCGGGCTCGTCGGAAGTGAACGAGAGGTCGTCGCAGAACAGGATGAAGCGCTGCGGCCCCTGCAGCAACAGATCGAAGAGTTCGGGCAGGTGGGCCAGGCCCGTCTTGTCCAGTTCCACCAGGCGCAGGCCCTTGCCGGCGTATTTCGCCAGCATGGCTTTCACCAGCGAGGATTTTCCGGTGCCGCGCGCGCCGGTCAGCAGCACGTTGTTGGCGGGCTTGCCGGCCACGAACTGGCGCGTGTTGGCGTCGATCTTCCGCTTCTGCTCGTCGATGGCGAGCAGATGCCTGGCCTCGATGCGGTGCGGCCGCGTGATGGCGCGCAAGCTGCGGGTTTCCGCAATCCAGCGCGCGGCATGGGTTTTCTTCCAGTCGAGCGGCGCGGCAGGCGCGCCTTCGAGGCGGTCGAGCAGTTGCTCGATGCGCGGCAGCAAATGGGCGAGCGTGCTCAAGTACGATACTCCGCGTTGATCTTCACGTAATCGTAGGAGAAATCGCAGGTCCATACCGTGGCATGCGCGTCGCCGCGGTTCAATACAACGCGGATGGTGATTTCGGCTTCCTTCATCACGGCCGCGCCCTGTGCTTCGGTGTAGCTCGCGGCGCGACCGCCCTTCTCCGCCACCAGCACGTCGCCGAGATGGACCTGGATGTCGTCCACGTCGAGGTCCGCCACCCCGGCATAGCCGATGGCGGCCAGGATCCTGCCCAGGTTGGGGTCGCTGGCGAAGAACGCGGTCTTGACCAGCGGCGAGCGCGCGATGGCGTAGGCGATCTGCTTGCACTCGGCATGGTCGCGGCCCTTTTCGATTTTCACCGTCATGAACTTGGTGGCGCCCTCGCCGTCGCGCGCCATGGCCTGCGCGAGCTTGATCGATACTTCCGAGAGCGCGGCCTTCAACACAGCGTAGGCGGCCGCATTGTCGTCGGCGATTTCCGCATGGCCCGCCTGGCCGGTGGCGATGAGGATGAAGCTGTCGTTGGTCGAGGTGTCGCCGTCCACGGTCACGCAGTTGAACGAGACATCGGCGACTTCCTTCGCCAGTTGATTGAGCATGGCTTGCGACACCGCCGCGTCGGTCGCGACATAGCCCAGCATGGTGGCCATGTTGGGGTGGATCATGCCCGAGCCCTTGGCGATGCCGGTGACGGTGACGGCCTTGCCGGCGATCTCGGTCCTGACCGAAGCGGCCTTGGCCACGATGTCGGTGGTCATGATGGCGTGCGCCGCCTCGCTCCAGTGGTTCGGCGTCAGATCGGCCTTGGCCGCGGGCAGCGCGGGCAGAATCTTGTCGACGGGCAAAGGCTCCAGGATCACGCCGGTGGAAAACGGCAGCACCTGTTCGGCCTCGATGCCGAACAGTTCCGCCACTGCGGCGCAGGTCTGGCGCGCGCGTTCGAGACCTTGCTCGCCGGTGCCGGCATTGGCGTTGCCGGTGTTGATGACGAGGGCGCGGATGTTGCCGCCTTGAAGGTGCTGCCTGCATACCGTCACCGGCGCGGCGCAGAAGCGGTTTTGCGTGAACACGCCCGCCACTTTCGAGCCGGCTGCGAGTTCGATCAGGGTGATGTCGCGGCGGCCGGGTTTCTTGATGCCTGCGGAGGCAATGCCGAGTCTGACTCCGGCGACAGGCTGAAGCGAGGCAGGATCGGGGACGGCGAGATTGACGGGCATGGCAGCAGCTTCAGGATTCGGAAGCCGCTATTTTACTTCCCTCCATTTGGTTTTTTCCCGGCCAGCTTGCGCATGAGCTCATGGCTCAGGCAGTAGAAGCGCGGGGTGGGGCCGAGGTCTTCATAGATGGGATCGCCCTGGTCGTCTTCCGCAATGACGCGCTTGCCGGGCACATAGGGCATGGCGACTTCCAGCTCGTCCAGCGCGGCGTGCAAGAGGTCGGACAATATTTCCTCCTCCGTGCAGTCCGGATACATGATCTGCAAGGCTTCGATGCGCGCGGCGTCGCGCAGCGGCAACTGCATGCGGTAGTGCCTGCCCGCCAGCGGCGGGTGCAAATGGCTGCCCCAGCGCGGAATGAGGTCGCTGATCTTCATATGGTTTTTATAGCCCAGAACCGCGCGCTGCCAAGCTCAATTTTTCACGAAGACCAGCAGCCGGTTGTTGGCGGGCATGGCATGGTCTGCTTCGAGGCGCAGGCCGTTGATTTCCGCGCATTTCGATACGGCCTCGAAATCGCGGATGCCCGCGCGCGGATCGCGCGCTTTCAGCCATGCGTCGAAGCGGGCATTGCTGTCCGAAGTGAAACTGCCGCGGTAATTGAACGGGCCGTATATCACCAACAGCCCGTCCTTCTCCAACAGGCTGCCCGCGCCGTCAACCAGTTTCTGCGCCAACTCCCAGGACACGATGTGCAGGGTATTGGCCGTGAACACGCCGCCATAAGTCCGCTCGGGCCAGGGCCCGTTCACATCCAGCACGATCGGCGCCAGCACGTTGGGCAGCGCAGCCTCCTCGATCCACGCCATGATGCCGGCATGATTGGCGGCCAGGTCGCCGGTCTGCCAGACGAGATGCGGCAAGGCCGCAGCGAAATGCACGGCGTGCTGGCCGGTGCCGGAACCGATTTCCAGAATGAGCGCGGGCCGCGTGAACACCTCGCGCAGGATGTCGAGGATGGGTCCCTTGTTGCGTTCGCAGGATTCGGAAAAGGGCTTTTCGCTCATAGCTCGACCAGTTTGCCATCCGCCAGAATGATGCCTGCCCGTACCGGCTTGCCGGGCAGCAAGGCCCCGACGGCCTCTGCATAGGCCTGCAACTGGGCGCGGTAACTGGCGACGAGCGCATGCCTCCCGCTCGCCATGTCCGCCGCGCCTGTCTTGTAATCCAGCACCCAGGCCTCGTCCTCAAACTCGACCAGGCGGTCGATGCGCTGCAGCCTGCCGCTGCCGTCGACAAAGTCCAGTTCGTTGCGGGCGCGCAGATATTGTCCGGGGTCGAAAAACCGCCTCAGTCCTGCGGCCCGGCAGATGGTCTGTGCGATCTCCCAGGCCTGGTCGAAATTTTGAGGCTGCCGCGGGCGCAGCATGTCCTTGTCCGGCGGTGTGCCCGAGGCAAGCATTTCCAGCAGTCGATGGACCAGCGTACCCATGCGGATTTTATCGCTGTCAGCCTTTTGCCGGCGCATGCCTGCCGGCACGATGGGCGGCAGGGCCGGGATGACAGGCGCTTCGGCCTCTGCGGCCGGAGGCGGCGCAGGGGTCGGCCCGCCGGGACCGGCCAGGGCGCTGCCATGGATGAGCGCCTGGCCGGCTTCCTGCGCGCCAAATGCGGCACCGATGCGCGCATGCCAGTCGCGCTCGTCGCGCAGACCCTTGGCTCGGCTGTCATTGCCGCTGACGAACAGCGCCTGTTTTGCCCGGGTCATGGCCACGTAGAGCAGGTTGTAGGCCTCGGTTTCCATCAATACGGATTCCCGTTCCAGCAGGGCTCGTTGCGGCGCGCCGGAAATTTCGTTCTTGAAAAACAAGGAAAAATGCCGGGGAGCCTCCTCTCCCGGCTGCCAGTCCGACAGCGCGCGGTAGCTGTCCGCTCCGGGTTTGCCAGGGCCTGCATCCAGCAGCCAGACGATGGGGGCTTCCAGGCCCTTGGCGCCGTGCACGGTCATCAGGCTGACGGCATCCTGGCCCTCGGCAGTGTCGGCTTCGTCCGGCGCTTCCTCTGCGCGGGCGCTGCGCAGCTGCCTGAGTTCGAACACGAAGCGCGGCAGGCTGGGATAGCGGCCGCCCGAGAGGTTCAGCGCCAGCTCCATCAGCGCATGCAGGTTGGCCGCAACACCGGCGTGCATCGGAGCCGGCACGGCAGCCAGATAGCGCGCCAGCATGTCCCCCTCGTGGAAAATCCTGTCCAGCAGATCGTGCACCGGCAGGCGGCCGGCCAGGTTGCGCCAGCGTCCGAGCAGTTCGGCCGCGCGGGCAAGGCGCGGAAGCGCCGAAGTTCTGACGGCGGCCCACCAGTTCTTGTGAGCGGCCAGGCTCAGCAGGTCTTCGTCGGTGCAGGCGAACAGCGGTGAGCGCAGGGCGTGCGCCAGTTCGAGATTGGCCGAGGGCGTCACCAGGAACGTCAGCAGCGCGATCAGGTCCCGGGCTTCCAGGGTGTCGAGCAGCCCGCCCTGGCGAGTGGAGACGGCGGGGATGCCTGCGGCCTTGAGCGCCTGTTCGTAGGCGGCCAGGTGCTTGCGCGTGCGCACGAGGGCGAGCACATCAGACCATCGCACGGGGCGCATCTTGCCGTTTTCGTGCACCGACCATCCCGCCCTGATCTCCAGCAGCCGGGCGGCAAAATGCCTGGCCTCGGCTTCGCGGGCGGCGCCGGCCTCATCGGGCAGGGGGGTGGTCAAGGGGTCGCGCAGTCCGGCGGGCTCATCGGCCTGTTCCGGCACGGGAAACTGCGGAACGAGTTCCACGTAGCCGGGCAGAGCCTTTTCATGCGCCTCGTGCGGCTGGTAGCGCGGATAGCGGTCGGCCACCGCGGCGAAGGTGCGATTGACGATCTCCAGCACCGGCGGCGCCAGCCGGCGCGTGGTGTTGTGCATGAGCTTGATGGCGCCCTGGCGCTCGAGGAACGCGGCCGCCTCGTCGAACAGCCTCGCATCGGCGCCGCGGAAACGGTAGATCGACTGTTTGGGGTCGCCGACCATGAATACCGACGGTGCGCGTCCCGCCCCCTGCGAAGCGCTGAGCCAGGCGCGCAGGATTTTCCATTGCAGCGGGCTGGTGTCCTGGAACTCGTCCAGCAGGATGTGGCGATAGCGCGCATCCAGCTTGTATTGCAGGTACTCGGCCGCATCCGAATCGGAGAGCAGGCGCGCAGTCAGCCACTCGATGTCGGCGAAGTCCAGCAGCTGGCGCTGGTCCTTGAGCGCCTGGTATTCCTCAAGCAGCGCGGTGCCGCACAGCAGCCCCGATTCGTGCAGGGCAAGCCAGCGCTGCGCTGCAAGTTGCTCCCTGGCTTTCGACAGTGCGCTCGCAAGCTCTTCGTGCAGCGAGAAAAAACGCGGCTCGTCATTGCCCAGGCGCTCCTGGCTTTTCTTGCTAGGCTTGTGTTTGCGCGGTTCGTTTTTTTGCGTGAGCAGGGCGGTGCAGGCACATTCAAAAACCGTTTCCAGCGAGGATGACGCCAAGGCATCCTGCAAGCTTGCGGCATTCAATGCGTGCTCGGAATCCGGGCCGGTGTTATTGCGTGCCAGCAGTGCGGCATAGTCCTTCAATTGCGCAAGCAGGCCTGGCGCCAGGCAATCGCCCAATACATCGGCATCGGGCATGACGCCCGCCTCCTCGCCCAGCCGCTGCTGCATCGCGGCCACCGCATCGGCCTTGCCGGCGGTGAGCGCGAGCCAGTCGGCGCGCTGGCGCAGGAAACTGCCCAGCAGGGTGCGCGTGCTGGGCAGTCCGATTTCGCTGACCAGCGCATCGAAGGCCCTTGCCACGGCGCCGGCCGGCTCCCTGCGCAAGCGGTCCTTCAACTGCAGCCAGGCCTCCTTTTCCAGCATGCCGGCCTGTTCGGTCAGCTCGAATTGCGACATTCCCGCATCGAGCGGCGCGCGCTTCAGCACCTCCAGAAACCAGCCGTGGAAAGTGGTCAGCGTGATGCCGGGGCGCGCCATCAGCACCTTTTCGTGCAGGCCGCGGACGCGCGGCAGCATCTGTTCCATTTCGGCTTCGGCAATGCCGCGATAGGCAAGCTCCTCGCGCACTCTGGCGTCGTCTGCGGTGGCCAGTATTTCCAGCCATTCGTTCAGGCGCGCCTGCATTTCCAGCGCGGCCTTGCGCGTGAAGGTGATGGCGAGGATTTCCGACGGCTCGGCGCCGGCCAGCAGCGCGCGCAGGATGCGCGACACCAGGAGCCAGGTCTTGCCGCTGCCGGCGCAGGCTTCCACCACCACGGAGCGGGCGGGGTCCAGCGCAATGCTGGAATCGAAAGCCTGCTCAGTCATTCAGCCAGTAATCCTTGCGGCACAGGCCGCGCATGCTGCAATAGTCACAGGCGGCGTCTATGCCCTGGGCGGGCAGGGGCGCGCCTTCATGCAGCCGATTGAAAATCTTTACCAGCCGCTCTCCGGTTGCCCGGCTCAGTTCCGCGATCTCCTGCGCTGGAGAAAGGTCGCCGGTTTTGGCTTCATCCACGGTCACGTAGGCGGCGGAGCTGACATGCTGATCGAGCAGCAATGCATAGGCCGGCAATTGCACGTCTTCTCCGGGCGCGGACAGTTGCGCGCGCAGTTTGGCGGCGGCGCCGGTCTTGTAGTCGAGCACCGCATATTTGTCGCCTTTGCGGTCGATGCGGTCCAGCGTGCCTGCGAGTTCCAGCGTGCTGCCATCGGTCAAGGGAAAGCCGCGGCTGCGTTTTTCCTCGCCGGCCTGCCAGCGCCAGCCCTGGGCTTCGCGTGCGCGCTGCCAGGCCAGGTAGGCCGGCAGCCGGCCTTGCCAGCGCCGCAGCCAGGCCAGCGCGAAAAAATCGCCATCGCCGATGTTCCCGAATTCGGCTTCGGAGATGTTTTGCAGCGCCTCGATCAGCACTGCGTCCGGGATGTCGCCCAATACCGGGTATTGGCGGTGAAAGCGGTCGAGAATGGCATGGACGGTTTCGCCGTAATCGCGCTTGTCGAGTTCGGTGTCGATGTCGTCCAGTTCTTCGAGACGCAGAACCCGGGCGGCGAAATACTGGTAGGGGCAGGCCACGAGCTGGTTGTAGGCGCTGGGGCTGATGCGCTGCGGAACCTGCCCGGCCGCAAGCGCAGGCCGCGGCGCGGCGGCCGGCGACAGCTCTGCGGCAGGGCGGGTGGCGCCGGCCAGCCCGCGCAGCCGGGTATCGACGAGGCTGCGGCCCCAGGCCAGCTTGCACAGCGATTCGAGCCTGGCAAACCAGGGGCTGACCAGCGTGTCTTCGCCATTCTGGCGCGCACGCCAGGTAACCAGCGCCTCCGGGCCGGGACTCAACAGAAACAGCAGGTCGCTTTCGGTTTGCGCCTGCTGATCGGCAATGCCGGGCAAGCCCAGCGCCGCCCGCACCCGCTGGTTGAAAAAAGGCGAGACGGGCGGCGGTGCGGGCAGCTTGGCGGCATCCGCACCGAGAACCAGCACGGCATCTGCCGGGCGGCAGCGTGTGGCGGCAAGGTGGGTGAACACGACCGGGCTTTCCACGCCATGGTCGACGAAATTCGCGCTTTCCCATTCCTGCGCGAGCCACCGCCGCCATTCGCTGAAACCGTAGGGCGTCTGGTCCGTCTGCAATTCGTGCATGCGCTGGGCGAGTTCGTCGAGGAGCTGGCGGCCGGCTTCGTCCTGCCTGAGGCTCGCCGCCATGTCCAGCAGGCCCAGGCTTTCCTGCAGACGCCTGCACCAGCCGGCCAGCGGCAGGCGCTTGGCGGCCAGCGGCTGGGCGGCGCGCTGCAAGGCAATGACGAGGTTTTGCGCATGCGTGCTGCCGCTCTGTCTTGCCCTATGCTGCAAGCCGGGCAGCCCGGGCGCGGGCCCGTCCTTGCGCAACTGCATTTCCAGGCTGGCAATGCCCTCGTGCAGGTCCTCGCCCGGCCAGGTGTTCAGCAGGTAGGGCGACTTCAGCAGGTCGAGCGTGTCTTCGTGATTGAAACCGTCGGCGCTGGCTTCGATCCAGCGCATGACGGCACTGGCGGCCGCGGTGGTGGAAAGCGGCCAGCCGGTCTCGTCTTCCACCAGCACTTCGGCGCGTTCCAGCAAGGCGCGGGTGCGCCGCGCAGTCAACCGGTCCTGCGCCACCACCAGGATCCTGCGCTTGCCTTGCGCCAGCCACAGGCGAATCTGCATGCTGGCGGCCTGCGCTTCCTCCTCCAGGGAATTGGCGGGGAAGAGGCGCAGGGGCAGGTCAGGAACCGGCATGTCCTGCAAGGGCTGCGCGCGTGCGCGCAAGGGCGGCGTTTGCGCCCAGGCCGTTTGCAGGAGGCGGCCAGTCGCCGTACTGCCGGCATCGGGCAGCAGGCGGATGACGGCCTCGCGCGCGGCGAGGCGCTCCAGACACTCGCGCTCGGCCGGTGAAAATTGCGTGATGCCCAGCACGTACAGCGGCCCGGCATGCGACTCGGCCAGCCAGGACAGTGCCTGCACGTGGCGCGAGGCTTCGTCCGGCTCGCTGCTCGCGTTGCGGGCGAGCGCATACCAGCTGTCGTGCAGGAGGCGCGACTCGAAGTCGAGGGAGCGGGTGTCGCGCGAGGCGTAGGCCTCGCGCAGGCGGCGGGAAAAGTCCGCGGCGTCATCGGGCAGGGATACGCGGCAGTGCGTCAGCTCATCGAACAGCGACAGCAGTTCCGCGCACATCGGCCAGAGCTGTCGGTCCTCGAAGCGCCGCCAGTTCTTGAGCGATTGGTAAAGCAGTGTCTGGCGCCGGCTCCCGGCCTGCGCGGGCGGGAGCGGGGCGGTATCGGCCCAGGCGGGAAAGGTGAGCGCGCGCGGCGGGATCAGCGCGCGCCGTCTGGCCTCGGCCGACAATGCCCGGTAGAGTTCATGGCCGGCTTGAAAGTTGGGGACCAGGACGGTGAGGCCGGAAAAGTCCGCCGCAGCCGCGGCTTCCGGGTGGCGTTCAAGGAGCAGACGGGCGGCCGCGCCAAACAGATCGTTTGCCGTGACGCCCAGGGTTTCCAAGGGGATTATTTTTCCAGGTACTGCAGCTTGTCCTTGACCTTGGCCCAGTCATCGGCGTCCGGCAAGGCGTCCTTGCTCTCGATGATGGGCTTCCACTTTTTCGCCAGTTCGGCGTTGATCTCCAGGAAATGGCGCTGGTCGGCCGGACAGTCGTCTTCCGCGAAAATGGCTTCCACCGGGCATTCCGCCACGCACAGGGTGCAGTCGATGCATTCGTCGGGATCGATGACCAGGAAGTTTTCGCCTTCGCGGAAGCAGTCCACGGGACAGACGTCCACGCAGTCGGTGTATTTGCACTTGATGCAGGATTCGGTTACGACGTAGGTCATGCTGGCAGCCTTCAGGATCAGGAAAACCACCCGTGGCGCGGGTGCTTCCAATTTTCATGGATTTTCGGGTAGGATAGCGGCAATAATCCGGTTTTGCCAACCTTGAACCCAAAACTTTCCCTGTTGCCGCAACGATCCGGCATGTCTACGTTCCCCGTCAGGAGTTCTCCATAATGAGCGAGCACATTAATTACATCTCCGATGCTTCTTTCGAGCAGGAGGTCTTGCAATCCCAGTTGCCGGTTCTGGTGGACTACTGGGCCGAATGGTGCGGCCCGTGCAAGATGATTTCCCCGGTGCTGGACGAAGTGGCCAAGGAATACGCCGGCAAGCTCAAGGTCTGCAAGCTCAATATCGACGAGAACCAGGCCACCCCCCCCAAGTACGGCATTCGCGGCATTCCCACGCTGATGATCTTCAAGAACGGCAACGTCGAGGCGACCAAGGTCGGCGCCCTGTCCAAGTCCCAGCTCACCGCTTTTGTTGACAGCAACATCTAACCCAACTAGGCTTACCTAAAACAAGACGTATTCTCGCCGCCCGCGTTCGCGGGCGGGTCCTCAAACCACCGTATTCCTTCTGCCGGCCCCGCGCCGCCACAATCCATGCACCTTTCCGAACTCAAGCAGTACCACGTCACCCAACTGGTGGAGATGGCCACCGCCAACGGCATCGACAACGCCAACCGCATGCGGCGGCAGGAGTTGCTGTTCGCGATCCTGAAAAATCACGCCAAGAAGGGCGAAAGCATTTACGGAAGCGGGGTGCTGGAAGTGCTGCCCGACGGCTTCGGCTTCCTGCGCTCGCCGGATACCTCGTATCTCGCCAGCCCCGATGACATCTACGTTTCGCCCTCGCAGATCCGCCGCTTCAACCTGCACACCGGCGACACCATCGACGGCGAGATCCGCACGCCCAAGGACGGCGAGCGCTACTTCGCCATCACCAAGCTGGACACCATCAACAACGGACCGCCCGAAGCGGCCAAGAACAAGATCCTGTTCGAGAACCTGACCCCGCTGCACCCGGACAAGCCGCTCAAGCTCGAGCGCGACATCCGCGCCGAGGAAAACGTCACCAGCCGCGTCATCGACATCATCGCTCCCATCGGCAAGGGCCAGCGCGGCCTGCTGGTGGCGAGCCCCAAGTCGGGCAAGACCGTGATGCTGCAGCACATCGCCCACGCCATCACCTCCAACCACCCGGAAGTCGAGCTCATCGTGCTGCTGATCGACGAGCGTCCCGAGGAAGTGACGGAAATGAGCCGCATGGTGCGCGGCGAGGTCGTGGCCTCGACCTTCGACGAACCCGCCAGCCGCCACGTTCAGGTCGCGGAGATGGTGATCGAGAAGGCCAAGCGCCTGGTCGAGCACAAGAAGGACGTGGTCATCCTGCTCGACTCCATCACCCGCCTGGCGCGCGCCTACAACACCGTGCAGCCGGCCTCCGGCAAGGTGCTGACCGGCGGCGTCGACGCCAACGCCCTGCAAAAGCCCAAGCGCTTCTTCGGCGCCGCGAGGAACATCGAGGAAGGCGGTTCGCTCACCATCATCGCCACCGCGCTGATCGACACCGGCAGCCGCATGGACGACGTGATCTA
>JAJZPR010000009.1:0-48235 GCA_021847835.1 Pseudomonadota bacterium | reverse complement strand
TTGCCCTGCTTGGCGAGCCCTGGCGGCAGGCGGTAGCCGCCGCGGTAGTAGTCGCGGATGATGACGCGGTCACGATCGCTGAACACCACGCGCACATCGTAGTCGCGGCCGTGCGTGCGCACCTCGCCGTAGGTGGGCGGGGTTTCGCAGGCGCTCATTCCGGCAGTCGCCGCCAGCAAAAGCACCAAAGGCAGTCCTTTTTTCATTTTATTGCTCCTTGTCTATTTTTTCAGTTTGGTGAATTTCGAGCCTTCCAGGGTCAGGTTGTACATCAGCCCCTTCTGGTCGAAGATGAAAGCGACGATGGGACTCTTGAGGGTCTGGGTCGAAAGTTCGCGGCCGGCACCGATGTCCGCCAGCGCGATGGAACCGTCCACACCGGCCTTCCAGCCCTCGCTGGCGCGGAATTTTTGCAGGGCTTCGTCCTTCATGAACAGAATGATGATGGATTTGACCTGGCCGCCGAGCTGATAGCCGACCGAAGCCGCGGCCGTGCTGTAATAGTCCACGCTCCTGCCGTCCACGCGCAGGGCGCCCTCGCCGTACTCGCCGCCGATGCCGATGCCGGCCTTGTACACCTTGGGAAAGACCAGCACGCCCTTGGCGCTCTTGAGGAAAGCCTCCGCCCCGGCAACCTCCTTGGTGAAACGCGCCAGCGTGTGATCCACCCCGGCGTCTATTTCCGCCGAACTGGCCGCCCTGGCGGGCGCGGCGCCCAGGGCAAGAAACACGAACAACACTGCCGGCAGCCGGAAAAGAGTAAGCAACGGCTTCATGCATAACCTCCTGTGATCGATCGCTGAAAGAAATCCACGATTCAGTTTAGGTTAGAAACAAGCAACGGCAAATGATTCCAGGAATTCATGGCTTGCATAACGGATTGATTTTGCATAGACTATGCGGCTATTTCGCGTACTCGCCGCGAAAACCGGACATAAGGAACCCCCCAATGAAAGCTGACATCCATCCCGAATACACCGAAATCGACGTGGCCTGCTCCTGCGGCAACACGTTCAAGACCGGCTCCACCCTGGGCAAGGCCCTGCACGTGGAAGTGTGCTCCGAATGCCATCCCTTCTACACCGGCAAGCAGAAGATCGTCGACACCGCCGGCCGCGTGGAGAAATTCCGCCAGCGCTACGGCGCCAGGAAGTAATTCCGCAGGCACGGACGCAAAAAGGCAGCCGAGGCTGCCTTTTTTCATTTGCGCGGCGCGCGGGTATCATCGCGTTCTGTATTCTGCTTTGCCGAGGTATGACATGAGTCACCCCATTCTGCGCCGCGTCGCCGTCGCCTTCAGCGGCGCGCTGCTGCTGACGCATTGTGCCCAGAATCCGGTTTCCGGCAGCAAGGATTTCGTGCTGATGTCGGAAAGCCAGGAAATCCAGCAGGGCGCGCAGGCGCACCGCGAAGTGCTGCAGCAATACGGCGTGGTGAACGACCCGCAGTTGCAGGCTTACGTAAACCGCATCGGCAAGGGGCTGGCGGCAAAAAGCCACCGTCCCGGTCTGAACTGGCATTTCACCGTGGTCGACAGCCCCGAGGTCAACGCCTTCGCCCTGCCCGGCGGCTATGTCTACATCACCCGCGGCATCATGGCCTATCTCAATTCCGAGGCGGAGCTGGCCGGCGTGCTCGGCCATGAAATCGCCCACGTGACGGCGCGCCACGGCGTGCGCCAGCAAAGCACGGCCACGGCGGTGGGTCTGGGCGCGATACTGGGCTCGATTCTGGTGCCGGGCCTGAACAGCCAGGCCGGCTCCTCCCTGTTGCAGGCCCTCAGCCAGTCGCTGGTGGCGGGCTACGGCCGCGAGCACGAACTGGAAGCGGATCGCCTGGGCGCCGAATACCTCGCCAAGACCGGCTACAACCCGCAGGCCATGGTGGAAATCATCGGCGTGCTGAAAAACCAGGAACTCTACGACATCGAACTCGCCAGGCAGGAAGGCCGCGAGCCGCGCCGCTACCACGGCGTGTTCGACACCCACCCCCGCAACGACGCGCGGCTCAAGCAGGTGGTGGGCGAAGCGAAGAAATACCAGGTGGCGAATCCCGTCGAAAACCGCGACGCCTATCTGAAAGTAATGAACGGCATGTATTTCGGCGACAGCCCCGATCAGGGCGTGATCCGCAACAACGCCCTGCTGCACGAAAAGCTCGGCATCGCCGTGCAGTTTCCGCAGGGCTGGCGGGTGCGGAACCAGCCCGACCGCGTGACCGCCGTCCATCCGCAGGGCACGGCACTGGTGGAACTGAAGCCCGGCCCCAAAAACACGCCGCCCATGGATACCCTGCGCCAGGGGCTCAAGTTCGACCAGGGCGCCCGTTTCGAGTCCGGCAACGTCAACGGCCATCCGGCGGCATTCGCGGCCGGCGCCCTGCAGGGCAAGCCGGTGCTGGCGGCCGCCATCAACCACAACGGCAACCCGTACCTGATCGCCGCCCTGGCCAGGGACGCCGATGCCTACAGCCGCCACCGCAATGAAATGAAGGCGGCCATCAACAGCTTCCATACGATTACCCGGGAAGAACGGCAGAAGGCCCGCCCCTACGTCATTCACGTGATCCAGGCGCAGGCGGGCATGAGCATGGCGCAACTGGCGGCGCAGTCTCCGCTCGGCAAAAGCGCGGAGGCGCAACTGCGGCTGATGAACGACCTTTATCCCGCGGGCGAGCCCAGACCCGGCCAGATGATCAAGACCATCCAGTGAGCCGCATCCCGGCCCATTACTGGCTCGTCGGGCTTTGCCTGGCCTGGCTGCTGCCCGGCCTGGTCGGGCACGCGCCCTGGAAGGGGCCGGATGCCGAAACTTTCGCCCGCCTGCTTGCAGCCCGCGAGCAGGACGACTGGCTGTTTCCTTCGGGGGCTGCCGGCGCGCACCACATGCCGCAGCTCTACCTGTGGCTGGCGCAGGGCCTGGGGGTGCTGCTGTCGCCGCTTCTTCCCCTGCACGATGCGGCCCGCCTGGCCAGCGGCATCCTGGTCGGCGCCTCGCTCTGGCTGGTCGCGCTGACGGCGCGCACTTTATATGGCGCCAATGCCGTGTGGCCCGCAGTGCTGGCCTTGATGGGCTGCATGGGCCTGCTGGTGCCGGCGCACGAAACCAATCCCTACACCGCGCAACTGGCCGCGATCGCGCTGTTCGCCTATGGCCTGGCGCGCATGCTGACGCAACCCCTGCGCGGCGGCGGGCTCGCCGGACTGGGCCTGGCCGGGCTGTTCCTGGCGGGCGCCTGGCTGTCTGCGCTGGCCCTGGCGCTTGCCTTGCTCCTCCTGCCCGCGTTCCTGCCGAGCTGGCGCACTTCCGCGCGCGTGGGCGGCTCCTGGTTTGCGTTGACCGGTGCGCTTGCCCTGTGCGGGGTGTGGCTGATGTCGGTGGAGGCGCAGTACCCTGGCCGGCTGGCGGAGTGGGCGCGCCACGCCATCCTGAATCATCTGGTTTTCACTTCGGACAAACAGGGCAAATACGACCCGCTGTATTTTCTCAACGCCCTTTCCTGGTTTGCCTGGCCGGCATGGCTGCTCGCCGGGTGGGCGGTTTACCGCCTGCGGCGCGAAGGCTGGGATTCGATCAGGCTGTGGCTGCCGCTCGGCATCTTTGCCGTGGTGCTGGTCGCGTTGAGCCTGCATACGGATGCCGAGCAGATCCAGACCATCATCCTGCTGCCGGCGCTGGCGCTGCTGGCGGGCGCGGGCCTGGGCGAACTCAAGCGCGGCGCCGCCAACGCCCTGCTGTGGTTTTCGCTGATGCTGTTCAGCTTTTTCGCGCTGGTGTTCTGGGCCTACTGGGCGGCATTCGATCTCGGCTGGCCGGCGCAGATGGCCAGGCGGCTGGCCCGCCTGGGCATGGAAACGCAAGGCCTCAGGCCATGGGCGCTGGCGCTGGGACTGCTCATAACGTCCGCCTGGATCGCCTGGCTGGCGTGGCTGAAACGCCAGCCGCGCACGCCGCAGCGCCCCATCATGGTGTGGGCGGCAGGCACGACTTTCGTCTGGTCGCTGCTGCTGGCGCTGTTCCAGTCCCCTCTCGACAATCGCCTGAGCTACGTGGCCGTGGCGCGCTCGATCCAGGACAAGGCAGGCTCGGCGAAGTGCCTATCCGGGGAAAGCCTCAACCGGGTGCAAAGGCAGTTGCTGGCATATCACACCGGCCTGGATTTCAGGCCCCCCGCGGCCGACTGCGGCTGGCTGCTGGTGCACCAGAAAGGCCGCAAGCGGGACGCCGCCCGACCCGGCTGGGAGCTGCGCTGGGAAGGCGCCCGGCCCGGCGAGCGCGGCGAGTGGTTCCGGCTTTACCAGCGCACGCACTGAGCCATGGCCGCCGAACGCCTGCCGATCACCGGGCTCGTCCTCGCGGGCGGCCAGGGCAGCCGCATGGGCGGGCGCGACAAGGGCCTGGTGCCATACCGCGGCCGGGCACTCGTCGATCACGTGATCGAACGCATCGCCCCGCAGGTCGCCGAGCTGCTGGTTTCCGCCAACCGCAATCTCGATGAATACGCGCAGCGCGGCTATCC
Source organism: Pseudomonadota bacterium (assembly GCA_021847835.1). Classification (GTDB taxonomy): domain Bacteria; phylum Pseudomonadota; class Gammaproteobacteria; order Burkholderiales; family Thiobacillaceae; genus UBA6918. Next base: position 43,717 of record JAJZPR010000009.1, on the reverse strand, counting down.
GGTCGTCACCGACAGCCTGCCGGACTTCCCCGGCCCGCTGGCCGGCGTGCTTGCCGGCTTGCAGGCGGCCGGCCATGAGTGGGTGCTTACCGTTCCGTGCGACATGCCGCATCTGCCCGCCGATCTCGCCCAGCGCATGATGTCGGCAAGCCAAGGCTTCGACATTGTCGTGGCGGTCGACGACGCCCGCACCCACCCTGCCGTCATGCTGATCCGCACCCGTCTGGCGCAGGCACTGGCCGCCCATCTGGCCAGCGGCAAGCGTTCGGTGCACGGTTTTCAGGAAAGCGCGGGCTTTGCCACCGCACATTTCGACGCGGCGGTGATGGCCAACATCAATACCCTCGATGAAGCGGATTAAGGCAAAACCACCATTTTGAATTTTGCTTTTTGATTTTTGCCTTTTGATTTGAATCAATTCTCCGCCGGATCGACGTCCAGGTGCCAGCGCACCTTGCGCGCGGACTGGGCATGGAGCCTTGGCACCCATTCGCGCAACAGCTGCTGCAAATCGGCGCGCGCAGGCGATTGCAGCCATAACTGGGCGCGCTCGAACCCGGCTTTCTTCTGCATGGGCGCTGCCACCGGCTCGAAGATTTCCACGCCGGGCACGGCTGGCACCAGCGCGCGCGCGGATTGCAGCCAGGCCAGCGCATCATCCAGTTTTGCCGCTTCCGCGCGCAGCACTGCCTGGCGCGAGAATGGCGGCAGCTCGCCTTTCTTCCGGCTCTCCAACTGCTCCTTCGCAAAAGCGGCGAAGTCGTGCGCAAGCAGATGCGCGAACAGCGGATGCTGGGGAAATCCGGTCTGGATCAGCACCCGTCCCGGCTTGTCGGCGCGCCCGGCGCGGCCCGCCACCTGCATCAATTGCGCGAACAGCCTCTCCTCGGCGCGGAAGTCCAGGCTGAACAGCGCGCCGTCGGCATCCAGCGCCACCACGAGGGTGAGGTTGGGGAAATCGTGGCCCTTGGCGATCAGCTGGGTGCCGATGATGAGATTCGCTTCGCCCGCGTGAATCTGCGCCTGCATGGCTTCCCAGCTGCCTTTGCGCCGGGTGGCGTCGCGGTCGGCGCGCACGATGTTGGCATCCGGGAAATGGCGCGCCAGCGCGTCTTCCACGCGCTGCGTGCCCTGGCCGAGGGCGCGGATGTCCGGATTTCCGCAGGCCGGGCAATGCGCGGGGATTCTTTCCTCGTGCCCGCAATGGTGGCAGCGCAGGCGCTGTTCGCGCAGATGCAGGGTAAGACGGGAGGAGCAGCGCGGACAGGGCGCCACCCAGGCGCAGGCCGAACAATGCAGCACCGGCGCATAACCGCGCCGGTTGATGAAGACCAGCGCCTGTTCGCCGCGTGAGAGGGTGTCGCCGATGGCTTTCAACGCGGGCCGGCTCAAGCCTTCATCGAGTTTTTCGATGCGGGTGTCGATGAGCCCGAGTTCGGGCAGCTGCGCGCCGGTGGCGCGCGCGGGCAGGGTGAGCAGCGCATAGCGCCCGGCCTCGGCGTTGTGCCAGCTTTCCAGGCTGGGCGTGGCCGAGCCGAGCACCACCGGCACATTGCGCTGGCGGGCGCGGAATACCGCCAGATCGCGGGCAGAATAGAGCAGGCCTTCCTGCTGCGAGAACGAGGCATCATGTTCTTCGTCCACGATGATCAACCCCAGTTCCGGCAGCGGCGTGAATACGGCCAGACGCGTGCCCAGCACGATATGGGCTTTCCCCTCCGCAGCCAGTTGCCAGCGCTGCAGACGCTCGCCTTCGGCCAGGCCGCTGTGCAGCACACTGATCAGGGTATCGGGAAAACGCGCGGCGACGCGCTGGGTGAACTGCGGGGTGAGGCCGATTTCCGGCACCAGGATCAGCGCCTGGTGTCCTCTCGCCAGCGCCTCATCGACCAGGCGCAGATAGACCTCGGTCTTGCCGCTGCCGGTGATGCCGAAGAGGAGGAAGGAAGCGAACCCGCCCAGGCGCGCGGTAATGCATGCGCAGGCCGACTGCTGTTCCGGCAAGAGTTGCGGCCGTACCGGCGGGGGGGCGGCCTTGTCCCGATGCACGCTTTCCAGCCAGCCCTTTTCGTGCCACTGCCGCAGCACCGTTGCGGCATTGCTGCACAGCGCGCCCAGTTCGGCCGAATCGGCGGGGCCGGCGGCAAGCCGCGCCGCCAGGCGGCGCCGGGCCACGGCGCGCACGGGCAGGCTGTCCGGCAGCATGCGCCGCCCTGCCGGCGTCAGCGCATGGCGAAACCGTGGCGGAGGCAGCTGAAACTGCCAGCGCCGCAGGGCGGTGGGCAGCGCGGCCAGGGCGATCTGGCCGATCGGGTAGTGGTAGTAGTTCGCGCAGAAGCGGAACAGGGCCAGCACGTCGGCGGGCAAAGGGGGCCGAGTCCTGTCCGTCTCGATGACGCGCCTGAGTTTTTGCGGCGGACAGTCGGAGGTGTCGGCCATTTCCAGCAGCAGGCCCACCGCCAGCCTGCGCCCGAAGGGAACCTTGACCCGGCGGCCGATATCCGCCGGCCCCAGATCAGCCTCAACCGCCAGATAATCGAACAGCTTGGGCAGCGGCACATCCAGCGCAATGCGTGCGATTTTGTGGGGCATGTCGAGCGGTGGATAAATGCGCTTCGGTTAGCCGGCAAAGTTGCCGTCGTTTCGTGAAGTTTGCGCTAAATGCTTATGATTGATAAAGGTTTTGGGGTTGTCCACGAAATCTGTGGATAATTTTGTGGATGACTCCCTCCCGCCCCCCCGAAAGGGCGCTAATACGCCATCGTGACAATTCGGTTAAAAAACGGGCAAACAGAATAGCTTTTCCAAAACAAGTGCTTATATTTTCTGTGGCACTGTCAACACAAAGCGATAAATTTTTTCTTGCAATACATAACGATGTGCATAAGTAAAAACTAATGCGTTACCCGGCATGATATTTGCGACTGGCGTTGCGCACGGTATTGAGCAGCAAGCCCACACTCTCCGGCGGGGTGTACTGGTTGATGCCGTGCCCGAGATTGAATACATGGCCCGAGCCGGAACCGTAGCTTTCCAGGATGGCTTCGGCCTCGGCGACGATCGCGTCCTCGCTGCCCATCAGGCACAGCGGATCGAAATTTCCCTGCAACGCGACCCTGTCGCCCACCCGCCCGCGGGCATCGCCGATGTCGATGCTCCAGTCCAGGCCCAGTCCGTCGCAGCCGGTCGCGGCCATGTCTTCCAGCCACAGGCCGCCGCCCTTGGTGAACAGGATGCTGGGCACGCGGCGGCCCTCGTTTTCCTTCTTCAGGCCTTCCACGATGCGCGCCATGTAGGCCAGCGAAAACTCGCGGTAGGCGCGGCGCGTGAGCATGCCGCCCCAGGTGTCGAAAATCATCACCGCCTGGGCACCCGCCTCGATCTGGGCATTCAGGTAATCCGTGACCGCCCGGGTATTGACTTCGAGGATGCGGTGCAGCAAGTCCGGACGCTGGTAGAGCATGGCCTTGACGGTGCGAAAATCGTCCGAGCCGCTGCCTTCCACCATGTAGCAGGCCAGCGTGAAGGGGCTGCCGGAAAAGCCGATCAGCGGCACCGAGCCGTCCAGGGCCTTGCGGATGCTTTTAACCGCGTCCATCACGTAGCCCAGCTTGTCCGCGGGGTCGGGGGCGGCGAGGTCGCGGATCGCCCATTCCTCGCGCAGGGGCCGCTCGAAGCGCGGGCCTTCGCCCTGGGCGAAGTAAAGCCCCAGGCCCATGGCGTCCGGCACGGTCAGGATGTCGGAAAACAGGATGGCCGCATCCAGCGGATAGCGCGCCAGCGGCTGCAGCGTGACTTCGGTGGCCAGGTCCGGCGTCTTGCACAGGGTCATGAAATCGCCGGCGCGCGCGCGTGTGGCGTTGTATTCAGGCAGGTAGCGCCCGGCCTGGCGCATCAACCAGCTGGGGGTGTAGTCGACGGGCTCGCGCAGCAGCGCGCGCAGGAAAGTATCGTTTTTGAGTGCGGACATGGGGCTGGATGAAAGTTCGCCAAACCCCAAGTTTAACAGGCCGGGCGCGGGGCCCGGCCTGCATTTTCCGACTACGCTCAGCGCTTGCTGAACTTCCACTCGCCGTTGCCGGCGGGGCAGGCAAGCACTTCCTTCGGCCTGCCCTTGTCCACCGCCAGCGTGGCGTAGCGGCAACCGCCGGGCGCGTCGCCGCGCGGGGTGAAGTGGTAGCTGTGGCCGTCGTGGCTCCACACCACCGGCGTGCCGGCCTTGCCGATTTCCAGCGCGTGGCCCATGCAGGCGTGGTCGGCCTTGTCCATCTCCTTGCCGATGGTGTGACCGACCACCGCGCCCAGCACGCCGCCCACGACCATGCCGACTACGCGATCGTCCCTGCTCGCCACCTGGCCGCCGATGGTCGCGCCGGCCGCGCCGCCGATGACCGCGCCGATGGCGTCGCGGTTGCAGCGCCCGGCCAGAATGCCGTAGTCCTGCTGGTAAACCACGCCGCTTTTCCCGGTGTAGCCGGCATAACCCGGATCATTTTTCTTGCGCCAGCCATACGCGGGCGCGTGGCTGGGCGGATCGGCGAAGGCGACGCCGGCACAGAGCAGGGCAATCACGCTTGCGGTAAGTTTGGTTTTCATGGTCTCTCCCATAACAAAGGTTTAAGGTGCAAGTTGGTTTGGAACAGCGCGTCAGTTTCTACACATGCTTACGGTCATCCGCAAGCCCGGCTTGACGGGCGGGCGCCAGACGCAAGCCCGGCTTGACGGGCGGGCGCCAGAGGCCGCGCCATGCCTGCCGCAGCCCAAGGATATCACCTGCCATAGCCGTAGCTGCAGTGCCAGCCGTCGTGGCCGGGCCGGCGCTGCTCATCGTGCTTTTCGCGGTAGATATTGCGATTGGCAGAATTCAGCGCCGCTATCAGTTGACGGAACTCAGACGGAGTGAGCAGGCCGTCGGCCAGAAACTCGTGTTCCATTCTCTGGATGTCGCGCTGCTCCTCCATCAGCCTGCGGAATTCCCTGGGGTTGAGGTTCCTGTCGTAAAACCCGTTGAGAATGCGGTCCATCTGCCTGTCCTGGCGCTCGTTGACTTTATTCATAAAGCGCAGGCTTTGCTGGAAGGCAGGGCCGTCAAAGCCCTCATGGTAACCGGCATTGCCGTGCGCAAACGCGCCGGCGGAAACCGTCATCGCTGCGGCCAGGCCCAGGGATTGAATCAGGTTGCCGTTTTTCATCTCGCTGCTCCTTATCATGTCACGTGCCGCCGGAACCAGGATCGATTCGAACTCAACGGCGCACGCTTGCACTGTATGCAGGAGATGTATGCAGCCTGTTTGCCGGCTGTGTCAGGATGTAAGGAGTTGTAACAAGCTTGCTTCAGGCCGGCATGACCGCAGGCGGATCGGTTTTGAGGTTGACAAGGCTGATGACGGCCTGCCCCGGCTGCGGGTTCAGCTGCGCATCGGGGCTGAATATGCGCAGCTTGCCATCGGCGGCAATGAGAAACAGGGGGATGATGTTGCTGGCGTAATGGCTTGTCAGCGCCTCAAAGGTAAAACTTTCGCTCAGCCGGGTTTTCTTGATCACCCAGCCATCCAGAAAGTGCTGGGTCAGTCTCATGTGGCTGACCTCCTCGCCAAACAGGATGCGCCCGCGCAAATGCGGCGCAGCCTCGTCGAGCAGGCGCTGCTCTTCCGGCGCCAGCTGGAAGATCTGGTTGCGCCCGAACACGGGGGCAAAATGCAGTGCCGCCAGGGCATTGGTATCGTCATTCCCGGTCATGGCCAGCAGGCGCCCGATGCCAGCCAGGTTGACACGCTCCAGCACCGCTTCCGAGAACACGCTGGCATAAACGGCGGGCAGACCTTCCATGCGCGCGGCCAGGACATTGTGCAGGGTGTTGTCCACCACCAGCACCGGATAGCCTTCCTCCTGCAGCACCTTGGCAATGCGCCGCACCCAGAAACGCCCGCCCAGAAACAGGACGCCGTCCGCCTCCGCCTGGGTGAGGTTCAGGCGTTTGGCAAGCGGCCCCGAAGTCAGGCCATAAACCACCACCGTGCCGATGATGACCAGGAAAGTCGCCGCCACCAGCTTTTCCGCGCCCGGATAGCCAAGTTCCTGCAGGCGCAGCGCAAAAACGGAAGAAACCGCAGCGGCGACGATGCCGCGCGGCGCCATCCAGGACAGGAACAGCTTCTCCGGCAGCGTCAGCTTCGAGCCGACGGTGGCGGCGAACACCGAAACCGGCCGCACGAGGAACAGCAGGGCCAGCAGGAAAGGAATGCTGAGGTAGCCCACGTCGGCCAGATCGGCCGGACGCAGGTTGGCGGCCAGCAGGATGAACACCGTGGCGATCAGCATCACGCGCAGGTTTTCCTTGAACTCGATGATGTGATGCACGCTGACCAGCTTCTGGTTGGCCATGGCAAAGCCCATCACCGTCACCGCCAGCAGGCCGGACTCGTGCTCGAGCAGATTGGCGGCGGTAAAAACGGCAATCACCAGCATCAGGGTGACGGGATTTTGCAGAAAGTCCGGCACCCAATCCTTTTTCAGAAACAGCACCATGAGCAGGGCGCCCAGTCCTCCGGCGAGACTGCCGATCACCATGGTGCTGAGCAGGGACAGCGCGACATCGCCCCAGCTGTCGGCGGCCAGCGTGATGAACTGGAACACCAGCACCGCCAGCACCGCACCGAGCGGATCGATCACGATGCTTTCCCATTTGAGCGTGGGGCCGACGATGCCCGTGGGCCGGATATGCCGCAGCATCGGGGCGATGACGGTAGGACCGGTGACCACGAGGATAGCGCCCAGCAGCGTGGCCAGCGGCCAGTTGAAATCCAGAATCCAGTGCGCGGCCAGCGTGCTCAACAGCCAGGTGATCAGTGCGCCGATGGTCAGCAGCCGGGTCATGACGCCGCCCACCTCGCGCAGCTCCTTGAGCGACAGGCTCAAGCCACCCTCAAACAGGATGACTGCAACCGACAGCGAAACGAAGGGATACAGCAGGTTGCCGAACAGTTCATCCGGCTGGAGGAAGCCGGTCACCGGCCCGGCCAGGATACCGAACACCAGCAGCAGCAGGATCGAAGGCAGGTGCAGGCGCCAGCCCAGCCACTGGGCAGAAATCCCCAGCACGGCAACGGCGGCGAGACTCAGCAGGAAGTGTTCCATGGGCGCCACCTTAGCAGGCGGCGATGAGGCGGGCAATCCAAAAACAAAAGGGCCTCAAGCGAGGCCCTTTTGCGTTGATGCGGGATGGCGACGATCAATCCAGGCCGAGATAGCCCAGGATACCCTTCGCCGCCTCGCGCCCTTCCCACACCGCGGTGACGACGAGGTCGGAGCCGCGCACCATGTCGCCGCCGGCGAAGACTTTCTCGTTGGCGGTCTGGAAGGCGTGGGCGTTGCCCTTGGCGATGACGCGCCCGGCCTGGTCGGTGGTGATGCCCAGATCGGCGAACCACGGTTGCGGATTGGGGCGGAAGCCGAAGGCGATGAGGACGCGGTCGGCCGGCACGATTTCCTCGGAGCCGGGTACCACGACCGGCGTTCTGCGGCCGCGGGCATCGGGCGCGCCGAGTTCGGTGGTGACGAGCTTGATGCCTTCCACCTTGCCGTCGCCGACGATTTCCACGGGCTGGCGGTTCCACAGGAATTTCACGCCCTCTTCCTTGGCGTTGGCGACCTCGCGCCTGGAGCCGGGCATGTTGGCCTCGTCGCGGCGATAGGCGCAGGTGACGCTGGACGCGCCCTGGCGGATGGAGGTGCGGTTGCAGTCCATGGCGGTGTCGCCGCCGCCCAGCACCACCACGCTCTGGCCCTTCATGTCGTGGAACACTTCGTCCTTGCCGAGCTGGCCAAGGCAATTTTTCACGTTGGAAATCAGGAAGGGCAGGGCTTCCAGCACGCCGGGCAGGTCTTCGCCGGGGAAGCCGCCCTTCATGTAGGTGTAGGTGCCCATGCCCAGGAACACGGCGTCGTATTCCTTGAGCAGGCCGGCCATCTGTACGTCCTTGCCGACTTCGGTGTTCAGGCGGAACTCGATGCCCATGCCCTCGAAGACTTCGCGGCGGCGGCTCATCACCCACTTTTCCATTTTGAATTCGGGGATGCCATAAGTCAGGAGCCCGCCGATTTCGGGATAGCGGTCGAACACCACGGCCTTCACGCCATTGCGCGCCAGCACGTCGGCGCAGCCCAGGCCCGCCGGGCCGGCACCGATGATGGCGACCTTCCTGCCGGTGGGTTTCACCTGGCTCATATCGGGGCGCCAGCCGGCCTTGAAGGCTTCTTCGGAAATGTACTTCTCGACCTGGCCGATGGTGACCGCGCCGAAGCCGCCCTTGCCGTCGAAGCCGTCGCTGTTCAGGGTGCAGGCGCCTTCGCACAATCTGTCCTGCGGACACACGCGGCCGCAGACCTCGGGCAGGGAATTGGTTTCGTGCGACAGTGCGGCGGCCTCGAACAGCCTGCCTTCATCCACCAGCTTGAGCCAGTTGGGGATGTAATTGTGCACCGGGCATTTCCACTCGCAGTAAGGATTGCCGCAGCCCAGGCAGCGCCCGGCCTGTTCCTTGGCATGCGCCTCGTCCATCTTGGCGTAGATTTCCTTGAACTCGTGGATGCGGATCACGGCCGCGGTTTTTTCACCGTCGCGGCGGGGCTTCTTCAGAAACTGGAATACGTCGGACATGTTGTTCAATCAAAAAATTGCATTAACTGTTCGGCCAGGATTCCGGGTCGCGATGCTGGTGCATGCAGGCGACGACGACAATCCTGCCAGGTTCGATTTCGTAAAACAGGCTGTACGGAAAGCGCTTGATTCCGGCGCGTCTGAGTCCGGCATGAACCTCGACGCCTCTGGGAATCTCGCCACCCGGTGCACAGCCGCTTCCACGGCCCGCATGAACTCGTAACCCAGGCCTGACGACTCCGCTTCATACCAACTGGCCGCATCCCAAACATCCTGTTCCGCTTCCGGTTCAAAGCGGATTTTCATAAACGGCCTTCAACATCCAGGCGAACTTCCTCCCAGGAGCGCGACTGGTCGGGACGTTGCCTGCGCGCCTCCATGCGGGCTTTCAGCACACGCTCCTGCGCTTCGGTAAGCGGACGTTGTGCGGCCTCCTCGGCAATGGCATCCCACAGGTCCTCCACCAATTGGATTTTCTCGGCGAGCGAGAGCTTCTTGGCTTCTTCCAGCAGATCGATCATTACCGTTCTCCTTGGTCGGGTCAGGCCGCCACGGCCTCTTTTTTGGCGCCGGGCAGATCGTCCAGCAGCGCTTCCAATGAAACGCGCTTGGGTTTCACCAGCCAGAACTTCGTGATCTCGGCATCGAGGTTATCGAGCAGCCACTGCGCGCGCGGCGAGCCGGTCAACGCCAGATGCCGCTCGATGCTGGCCTTGAGGAACACGCGGTAGGGCTCGGTTTCTATGCCCACCAGCTTGCTCGCGTCCACCAGTTCGTGGTTGATGCGGGTGGAGAATTTCTCCGACTCGTCGTACACGAAGGCCATGCCGCCGGACATGCCGGCGCCGAAGTTGAGGCCGGTGTCGCCCAGCACGATCACGGTGCCGCCGGTCATGTATTCGCAGCAGTGGTCGCCTGCGCCCTCGATCACGGCAAACGCCCCGGAATTGCGCACGCCGAAGCGCTCGCCGGCCATGCCGGCGGCGAACAGTTCGCCGCCAGTGGCGCCGTACAGGCAGGTGTTGCCGATGATGATGTTGCGGTGCGGCTCGAACGTGGAAACCTTGGGCGGGTAGATCACCAGGCGGCCGCCGGCCATGCCCTTGCCCACATAGTCGTTGGCGTCGCCTTCCAGTTCCAGGGTCAGGCCCTGGGCATTCCAGACGCCGAAGCTCTGGCCGGCGGAGCCCAAGAGCTTGATGTGCAGGGTATCGTCGGGCAGCCCGGCATTGCCGTGGGCCTTGGCGATCTCGCCGGACACGCGCGCGCCGATGGAACGGTTCACGTTCTGGATGGCGTAGGTGAAGGCCTTCTTCTTGCCGCTCTTGATGCAGGGCGCGCAGTCGGCCACCATTTTTTCCGCCAGTTCGCCCTTGTCGAAGGAGGGATTGCGATCCTGCTGCGCGAAGCGCGGCGCATCGGCGGGAATGCCGCCCTGCGACAGCAGCACGTCGAGCTTGAGTTTCTGCTGCTTGGGGGTCTGGCCTTCCATCAGCTCGATCAGGTCGGTGCGGCCGATGAGGTCGGTGAGTTTTTTCACGCCCAGCTGCGCCATCAGCTCGCGCGTTTCCATGGCCATGAAAGTGAAGAAGTTCACCACCATGTCGGGCAGGCCGATGAAGTGTTCCTTCCTGAGTTTGTCGTTCTGCGTGGCCACGCCGGTGGCGCAGTTGTTCAGGTGGCAGATGCGCAGGTACTTGCAGCCCAGCGCCACCATGGGGCCGGTGCCGAAGCCGAAGGACTCCGCGCCCAGGATCGCGGCCTTGACCACGTCGAGGCCGGTCTTGAGGCCGCCGTCGGTTTGAACCCTGACTCGTCCGCGCAAGCCGTTGGCGCGCAGCACCTGCTGGGCTTCCGAGAGGCCCAGTTCCCACGGCGTGCCGGCGTATTTCACGGAGGTCAGGGGCGAAGCGCCGGTGCCGCCGTCATAGCCGGAAATGGTGATGAGGTCGGCGTAGGCCTTGGCCACGCCGGCGGCGATCGTGCCCACGCCGGGCTCGGCCACCAGCTTCACCGACACCTGCGCTGCGGGGTTGACCTGCTTGAGGTCGAAAATCAGCTGCGCCAAATCTTCAATCGAGTAGATGTCGTGGTGCGGCGGCGGCGAAATCAGCGGCGTGCCGGGCTTGCAGTGGCGAAGCGAGGCGATCAGCGGCGACACCTTGTCGCCGGGCAGCTGGCCGCCCTCGCCGGGCTTGGCGCCCTGCGCGATCTTGATCTGCAAGACTTCGGCATTGACCAGATAAGCCGGGGTCACGCCGAAGCGGCCCGAGGCCACCTGCTTGATCTTGGAGGTCTTGACCGTGCCGTAGCGTTTGGGATCCTCGCCGCCCTCGCCGGAGTTGGAACGGCCGCCGATGCGGTTCATGCCTTCGGCCAGCGCCTCGTGCGCTTCCGGCGACAGCGCGCCCAGCGACATGCCGGCGGAGTCGAAGCGTTTCAAAATCTCTTCGATCGGCTCCACTTCGTCGATGGAGATGGGCTTGGCGTCGAACTTCACCTGCATGAGGTCGCGCATCATCGCCACCGGGCGGGTGTTCACGATCTCGGAATACTTCTTGTATTCCTCGTAGTTGCCGGTCTGTACCGCCTTCTGCAACTGCTGCACCACGTCCGGGTTGTAGGCGTGGAATTCCTCGCCGAACATGAACTTGAGCAAACCGCCGGCAGGCAGGCGCTTCAGCGGGTTGTAGGCGTTCTTGTGCAGTTGCTTCTGGTCGGCCTCGAAATCGCTGAAGTCGGCGCCGGAGACGCGCGACACGGTGCCTTTCAAACTGAGCGCGATGACTTCCTCGTTCAGGCCCACGGCCTCGAACAGTTGCGCGCCGCGATAGCTGGCGACGAGCGAAATGCCCATCTTGGACAGCACCTTGTAGATGCCCTTGTCCATGCCCTTGCGGTAGTTGGACAGCGCCTTGTCGAGCGGGGTCTTGCATTCGCCGCTGTTCACTTGATCGGCGATGACCTGATAGGCGAGGTAGGGGTACACGGCAGTGGCGCCGTAACCGATGAGGCAGGCGTAGTGGTGCGGATCGCGCACGCTGCCGGTCTCGGCCACGATGTTGGCGTCGCAGCGCAGGCCGGCGTCGATCAGCGCGTGGTGCACCGCGCCCACGGCGAACAGCGCCGGGATCGGCAGGGTCTTCTCGGAAATATCGCGGTCGGACAGCACCAGGATGACCGCGCCGCCCTTGATGGCGGCCACGGCATCGGCCGCGAGCTTTTCCACGGCGGCTTTCAGGGATAGCTTGGACGCATCGTAGTTGAGCGACAGGCGCTGGCTCCTGTAGGCCGGGTCGGATTGCGAAGTAATGGCCTTGAACGCGGTCTCCGACAGCAGCGGCGTGCTCACTTCCAGGCGGTGCGCGTGGTCCTTGGATTCCTTGAACAGGTTGCGCTCGGGGCCGAAGCAGGTGGCGAGCGACATGACGATGGCCTCGCGGATCGGGTCGATCGGCGGGTTGGTGACTTGTGCAAATTGTTGGCGCAGGTAGTCGAAGGGCGAGCGCACTTTCTGCGAGAGCACCGCCATGGGCGTGTCGTCGCCCATGGAGCCGATGGCTTCCTGGCCGTCCTCGGCCAGCACGCGCAGGATTTGGTCGCGCTCTTCCAGGCTGACATTGAACAGCTTCTGGTGCGTGAGCAGGCTGGCCGCATCCATGGCCTGCATGTCGCCATCGGGATAGGCGCCAAACTCCAGCTTGGTGGCCTCCTTCAGCCACTTGCGGTAGGGATGGCGGCCTTTCAGTTCCGCATCGATGTCCTCGGGCAGCAGCAATTTGCCGGTGGCGAGGTCGGCGGCCACCATCTGGCCGGGGCGCACGCGGCCTTTCATCACCACGTTTTCCGCGCCGTAATCCCACACGCCGACTTCCGAGGCGATGGTGAGGATGCGGTCGCGGGTCAGCACCCAGCGCGCCGGGCGCAAACCATTTCTATCCAGCGCACAAACCCCGTATCTACCGTCGGTCATCACCAGGCCGGCAGGGCCGTCCCAGGCTTCCATGTGCATGGAGTTGTATTCGTAGAAGGCGCGCATGTCGGGGTCCATGTCCTCGACGTTCTGCCATGCCGGCGGCACCAGGAGGCGCACGGCGCGGAACAGGCCGGCGCCGCCCATGACCAGGCCTTCCAGCATGTTGTCCAGGCTCATGGAGTCGGAACCGTCGGTGCCGACGATGGGGCGCACGTCATCCATGTTGGGGATGAGTTCGGACTCGAACTTCATCTCGCGCGCGCGGCTCCAGTTGCGGTTGCCCTGCAGGGTGTTGATCTCGCCGTTGTGGGCGAGGAAGCGGAAGGGCTGGGCCAGCTTCCACTGCGGCCAGGTGTTGGTCGAGAAGCGCTGGTGGAACACGATCAGCGAAGAGGCGAAGCGCTCGTCGTTGAGATCAGGGTAGAACACCGGCAGGTTCTCCGGCATCACCAGGCCCTTGTAGGAGATCACGCGCGAGGACAGGGTCGGAGTGTAGAAGACCTTGTCGGCGGCCAGCGCCTTTTCCGCGCGGCGGCGGGCGATGTAGAGCGCGCGCTCGAAATGCTCCTCGTCGATGTCGGCCGGGCAGTTCACGAACACCTGCTCGATCACCGGCAGCGAGGCCAGGGCGTACTGGCCGCACACCCTGGTGTCGACCGGCACGCTGCGGAAGCCGGCTACCGCAAGCTTCTGGCCTTGCAGCTCGCGGGTCAGGGTGTCCTTGGCGGTCTTGCGGGCGCTCTCGTCCTGGGACAGGAACACCAGGCCGGCGGCATAGCGCTCGGCAAGCGTGATGCCGGCTTCCTTGGCCACGGCGCGCAGGAAGGCGTCCGGCTTCTTGAACAGCAGGCCGCAGCCGTCGCCCGACAGGCCGTCGGCGGCAATGGCGCCACGGTGGGTCATGCAGCCCAGCGAATGGATGGCGCGCTGCACCAGCGTGTGCGAAGGCTGGTCGTCCATCTGGGCGATCAGCCCGAAACCGCAGGAATCCTGTTCGAAATCGGGGCTGTAGAGCGTGCCCTGGAGACTGTCTTGTCTGTTCATAGCGTGTTCAAAAAAGCAGCGGCGGCCGAAAATGGCGAAAAGTTTTTTATTTTAACCGGCCAGGGCCCCGCCCGGCAATGCGCCCAAAGGGGATTCCCCTGTAGGGACAAGGGGATACCTGCCCCCGGAACCGGGAATTCGTTGTGGCCAGGCATCGTCGGGAAACCTGGCCCCCGTTTTGGGGTCAACTTCAACTGTCGCCCCGCGGAGACGCCGGGACATCGGGATGCCCGCATTCCGGTTCGGGCCAAGGCACCATGCCTTGCGTCGGGGCGCATCCCGGTTTTATCCCTGGCGCGCACCCCGCCCTGGCTAGCCGGCTGTGCGTTTGCCGTAACGGCCGCACTGCAAGCATTTCCAACAACCCGGGTGAAGAGGAAAACAAAATGCAAGCTTTCAAGAAACTGTATCTGCCGCTGATAATTGCCGCCGCGCTGGTCGCGGGCTGTGGCGACAAGCAGTCGGAAACGCAGGGAGGCAAGAGCGCCGGCGAAATGGCGGCCAAAGTCAACGGCACCGAGCTCACGGTGGCCCAGGTGAACCATGCGCTGGAACGCATTCCGAATCTGGACGAGAACCAGACCAAGGCGGCTTCGCTGCAGGTGGTGCGCAAGCTGGTGGACCAGGAACTGCTGTTCCAGAAGGCGGTGGCGGACAAGCTGGACCGCGACCCCGACGTGGTGCAGGCGCTGGATGCGGCACGCCGTCAGATCCTGGCCGAAACCTACCTGTCACGCAAGCTGGGCACACCGGCCGAACCGGGCGAGGCCGAGGTGACGGACTATTTCAACAAGAATCCGGAACTCTTCGCCAAGCGCAAGATTTACCGCCTGCAGGAAATCCTGATCCAGGCGCCGGAAGACAGGCATGAGGCAATCCGCGCGCAACTGGCCGCATCCAAAACCTTGAACGATTTCGGCGCCTGGCTGAAGGCGGAAAATCTGCCGGTGCAGTCTGCGCAGGGCGTGAAGCCCGCCGAGCAGCTGCCGCTGGAAATCCTGCCCAAACTGGCCGAGATGCAGAACGGCCAGTCGATCGTGGCGCAGGTACCCGCCGGCCTGGCGGTGATGGTGAAAATCGATTCCCAGGCGCAGCCGGTGACGCTGGAACAGGCCAGGCCCGTGATCGCGCGCATGCTGAAGACGCAGGCGCGCCAAAACGCCATCAAGGCCGAGCTCGATGCGCTGAAGGCGACGGCCAAGATCGAATACGCAGGCGAGTTCGCCGACGCCGCCAAGCAGTAAACACTCTCGCCCGCGCCAACGCGGGCGAGATTGCAGTTGCCTGGCGATTTCGATTACAGTTCCGGAAACGGGAAGGGGGGACGCCGTATGATCGTAACCATAGCCTTTGACCTGGCGGTGCTGTATCTGGTCTCCGTCAACGTCATTGCCCTGCTGGGCTATGTGCTGGTGCTCAAGCATCGTGCGCGCCAGCGGGAAAACAGCACCAAGGCGATTTCCGCCGTGATCACCGATTATTTCCGCACGGACGGCATCGAAGTTCACGTGAATTGCGTGCCCAATCCGGGCGGCAAGGGCTTTGTCGCCTTCGTCGAATCGGAACCGATGAAGCGCTTCCGTTATTCCCACATCGTCGAATCCTCCTTGCGGGCTCACGTGCAGCGCACCTGCGGCGAGCAACTGGACCGCATCTTCTGGCGCTTTCCCATCTACGGAAAGAACCAGGAAGCGGGCGCCAGGGAAATGGAAGCCCCCGAGAAAAAGCCCGACGAGTATGTCCGCGAAGGTCTGGAATACCTCGAGAAGAAAGGGGCTTATGACATACGCGAAGGCTCGTGGGAGGAGTTCGAGAACACCATCATGAAAGGCGGCGGGAAGAAAAAGCCCTGACCGCCACGCTGCCCGCCCACGATCGAGGCCCCGCTTAACGGGGCCTTAATTTTGGGCGCCCATCCTTGGAGCCATCGAAACCCTCCAGGGAACATGCCATGCACGCCCTCGTCTGCCTGCTCGCACTGGCCGCCGCCAGTCCCGCAGCACTTGCCGAAACCCCCGCCGATTTCCTCGCGGCCTATGCGCAGGAAGCGAAACGGGACCACCCCGCCTACGACATGCCTTCCGCCCAACGCGGCCAGCGTTTCTTCACCGAACGGCACGGCCGCGAATGGAGCTGCGCATCCTGCCATACCCGCAATCCAGCCGCCGGCGGCCGTCATGCCGTGACCGGCAAGGCCATCGAGCCGCTGGCGCCCGCGGCGAATGCCGCGCGTTTTACCCGTGAAGCCAAGGTCGAGAAATGGTTCAGGCGCAACTGCAAGGACGTGCTGGGCCGCGCCTGCACCGCGGGGGAAAAGGCCGACGTGCTGGCCTGGCTGCTGTCACTGAAATGAGCAAAGGAGATTGATGATGAGAAAGCCCACCGCCAACCTGGCCGTCTGCCTGCTGGCCGCGATGGCCGCCCTGCCTGCCCATGCAGACGGACAACGCTTCGACGTGCGCAACCCGGCTTACCGGCAGGAATGCGGTTCCTGCCATGTGGCCTACCCCCCGCAACTGCTGCCGGCCGCGTCCTGGCGTGCGCTCATGAACGGCCTGGACAGGCACTTCGGCAGCGATGCCAGCCTCGACCCCGCCAGCCATGCCGAAATCCTGCGCTATCTGGAAGCCAATGCCGGCCGCCGTCATGCCCGCGCGGCCGGCAAGCCGCAGCTGCGCATCAGCGAGACGCGCTGGTTCGTGCATGAGCATGCCGAAGAGCTGCCGCGCGACATCTGGAAGCACCCGGCAGTGAAATCGGCCGCCAATTGCGCGGCCTGCCATACCGCCGCCGACAGCGGCGACTATTCCGGGCGCAGCCTGCGCCTGCCGAAAGGAGCCGGCAAATGAAAGCGCCGGGGAATACCCGCATCCTGGTGTGGGACCTGCCCACCCGCTGGTTCCACTGGCTGCTGGCGGCAAGCTTTGCCGGCGCCTGGCTGACCGGCGACAGCGAGCGCTTCCGCGACATTCACGTCATACTGGGTTACACGATGCTGGGACTCATTGCATTCCGGCTGCTGTGGGGCTTCATCGGCACCCGCTACGCCCGCTTTGCCGATTTTGCCTATTCACCGGCAAGCGTCATGCGCTATGCGAAATCGCTGCTGTCACGCCAGCCCGAGCATTACATCGGCCACAACCCGGCCGGCGCGGCCGCCATCTTTCTGCTGCTGGCGCTGGGCATCGCCAGCGGCATTTCCGGCTGGCTGGCCTATAACGAAATCGGCGGCGACTGGATGGAGGCGGGCCATGCACTGTTTTCCGACCTGATGCTGCTGATGGCCGGCCTGCACATCGCCGGCGTGATTGCGGCCAGCGTGCTGCATCGCGAAAACCTGGCGCGCGCCATGGTGACAGGATACAAGCAAGGCGAGCCCGATGCCGCCATCACCCGAAAACGCGGGCTGGCTGCCATTTTGCTCGTGGCCGCAGTGGCGGGTTTCTGGGGACTCTGGTTCAATGGCAGGCTCGATTTCCTGGTTTCCGCACAGCCGGCGGGCCAACAGGAAGAAAATGGCGAACGCGCCGACGACGATTGAAAACTGGGCATGCGCATTCTGCTGGTTGAAGACGACGCCCTCCTGGGCGACGGCATCCAGGCCGGACTCCGGCAACAGGGGTTCAGCGCGGACTGGGTGCGCGACGGCGTGGCCGCCGCGCACGCCATCGAGGCCGAGCCCTATGCCGCGGTCGTGCTCGACCTCGGCCTGCCGCGCCGCTCGGGCCTGGACGTGCTCAAGTCGCTGCGCCAGAAGAAGAACCTCGTGCCGGTCCTGATCCTGACCGCGCGCGACACCATCGAGGACCGCGTCACCGGGCTGGACGCCGGCGCCGACGATTATCTGGTCAAGCCCTTCGACCTTGGCGAATTGTCCGCCCGGCTGCGCGCGCTGATCCGCCGCGCCGGCGGCAGCCCCGCGGCCATCCTCACGGTGGGCGCGCTGGCGCTGGATCCGGCCGCGCGCACGGTGGATTACCGCGGCGAGCCCAGGATCCTGTCGGCCAGGGAGTTCGACCTGCTGCACGTGTTCATGATCAATGCCGGCCGCGTGCTCAGCCGCGAGCAGCTCGCCGCCGCGCTCTATGCCTGGGGCGAGGAAATAGAATCCAACGCCGTCGACGTGCACCTGCACCACCTGCGCAGGAAGCTGTCGCCCGGCATCGTGCAGACCCTGCGCGGCGTGGGCTATCTCATGCCCAGGGACGTCCGGTGAGCCTCGCCGTTCGCGGCAGCGTGCGCAAGCGCCTGCTGGCGACCCTGCTGGGCGGCATGCTGCTGGTCTGGCTTGCGGCCGCCGTTCTCACCGCCTGGGAAACGCGCGAGGAAATGCAGGAACTGCTCGACGCCCACCTCGCGCAAAACGCCTCGCTGCTGGCCGCGCAGATCGGACACGAAATCGACGAGGGCGAACTCGAAAACGTGGAGCCGCTGCACAAATACGCGCGCAACGTGGCCTTCCAAATCTGGACTGGCGGCGATACCCTGCTGCTCCGCTCGGCCGAGGCTCCCGCGGCAAGGCTGTCGGCAACGGAAGAGGGATTTTCCGACGCCACGGTGGAAGGCCGCAGCTGGCGCGTCTTCAGCCACTGGGATACGCGGCGCGAATATCTGGTGCAGGTGGGCGAGGCCGCCGATACGCGCGAGCATCTCGCGGACGAAGTCCTGGTCAAGCTGGTGCAGCCGCTGCTGGTCGCCCTGCCGCTATCGGGCCTGCTGATCTGGTTCAGCGTGGGCGGCGCCCTGAAGCCGCTCGGCCGCATCGGCGCCGCCCTGGCGCGGCGCGACCCGCACCATCTCGCGCCCATCGAAGGCGAGGCGCCGAAAGAAATCGCGCCCATGGTGGAGCACCTGAACGCGCTGCTGGCACGCGTGCGCGCCTCGCTCGAAAACGAGCGCCGCTTCACCAGCGATGCGGCGCACGAACTGCGCACCCCGCTCGCCGCGCTCAAGACCCAGCTGCAGGTGGCCCAGGGCGCGGCCGAGGCCGGTGAACGCGAGCAGGCCATCGCCAAGGCCGTCGCGGCCGGCGACCGTGCCACCCGCCTGGTCGAACAGCTGCTGACCCTGGCGCGCCTGGAGCACGACGCCTGGCAGGGGCAGGCCGCGGCGGTCGACCTGCATGCGCTGGCCGCGCAGGCACTGGCCGAATCCGCGCAGCTTGCCGCCGGGAAGGGCATACGCTTGTCGCTCGCGGGCGAATCCGGCCTCGCCATCACCGGTCATGCCGGCCTGCTGGCCATCCTGCTGAGGAACCTGATCGACAATGCGCTGCGCCATACGCCGTCGAATACCGAAGTCTCAGTCGGGATCCGGCGTGTCGCCGATGAAATCGTGCTCGAAGTGCAGGACCAGGGCCCGGGCATTCCGGCCGCCGAGCGCGAAAACGCCCTGCGCCGTTTTCATCGTCTGGAGGGCGCGGCAGCCGGCGGCAGCGGGCTGGGCCTGTCCATCGTGGCGCGCATCGCCGAACTGCACGATGCGCGGCTCGAACTGCTGGAAGGCGCCGGCGGCCGCGGCCTGCTGGCGAGGCTGCGCTTTCCCGCTCGGGCGGACCAGCCGTGAATTCGCGCGCCGGCCTAAACACGCGTGCGGGTTTCCTCGAGCGCATCGGCCGCCACCTCCTGTTCCAGATACACCCAGTCGACGATTCCGCCCTGCGGCTGGTAGCCCGCGACCAGCCGCTGAAGCATGGTCCGGATCACGCCGACGTCATTCACGTTCAGCGCGACTTGCAGCGCTTCGAGTTTTTCCTCCAGTGCCGGCCAGGCCAGAAAATCCTCGTGCGCCTTCATGATGCGCGGATGCACGGTGGGCCTGGGGTTTTCGCCGATCAGCAGTTCCTCGTAGAGCTTCTCGCCGGGACGCAGGCCCGTGATCTCGATTTCGATGTCGCCCTCCGGTTCATCTTCGTCGCGCACGGTCAGGCCGGACAGTTCGATCATGCGGCGCGCGAGATCCATGATCTTGACCGGCTGGCCCATGTCCAGCACGAACACGTCGCCGCCCCTGGCCATGGCGCCCGCCTGGATCACCAGCTGCGCGGCCTCGGGGATGCTCATGAAATAGCGCGTGATGTCGGGATGGGTAAGCGTGACCGGGCCTCCATCGCGAATCTGCTGGCGGAACCTGGGCACCACCGAGCCGGAGGAGCCCAGCACGTTGCCGAAGCGCACCATCGAAAAGCGGGTGCCGGTGGACTCGGCCGCCAGCGCCTGCAGCACCATCTCCGCCAGGCGCTTGCTGGCGCCCATGATGTTGGTGGGCCGCACGGCCTTGTCGGTGCTGATGAGCACGAAATCCGCCACCCCCTGCTCGGCGGCGGTCTGCGCCGCGACCAGCGTGCCCAGCACGTTGTTCTTGATGCCCTCGGTGGGGTTGTGCTCGACCAGCGGCACGTGCTTGTAGGCGGCGGCATGATAAACCACGTCCGGCTTCCAGGTGGACATGATCTCGCGCATGCGCGCCTCGTCCTGCACCGATGCGAGGAGAGGCACAAGACTCAAGGTACAAGGCTCAAGGGACTCCTGATTCTGGTTTTCCCCTTGCAGCTTCCTGCTTGCAGCTTTCCCCTCGTTTCTTGCCGCCTGCAAGCGCTCGATCTCGGCGTGCACGCCATACAGCGCGTATTCGCTGCTGTCCACCAGCAGCAGCCTGGCAGGGTTGAGCTTCAACGCCTGCCGGCACAGCTCGCTGCCGATCGACCCTCCCGCCCCGGTCACCAGCACCGTCTTACCGGTGATGTTTTTGGCGAGCAGGATGTGATTGGGCGCGACCGGCTCGCGCCCCAGCAGGTCGTCGATGTCCAGTTCGCGCAGATCGGAAGTGCTGACCCGGCCCTGCGCCAGGTCGGTGACACTGGGCAGGGTGCGCACCGACACGTGGCTGTGCCGCATCTCGTCCAGGATGTCGTTGCGGCGGCGGCGCGAGGCGGCGGGAAGCGCCAGCAGCACGTTGCTCACCCCCAGCGAAACCACCAGGCCGGACAAATCCGCTGGGCTGTAGATGTTCAGGCCGTCGAGCACATGCCCGTGCAGGCGATCGTCGTCATCCAGAAAACCCACCACGCGCATTTCCTGGTTGTGCGCCATGGCCGCGGCAAGCTGGCGGCCGGCCGAGCCGGCGCCATAGATCAGCGCCTTGGGCAGGGCGGCGCGCTTGAGCAGGCCCTGGTACTGCTCGCCCAGCCAGTAGCGGGCAAAGGCGCGCGACGCGCCCACCGCAAGCAACAGCAGAACCGGCTGGATCAGGCCGACGGTGCGCGGCACCCCTGGCACGCCGTATGCGGTGAAAATGGCGGCATACAGCAGCCCGTAGATCACGATGGCCCGCGTCACGGCCATCAGGGCCGGCCAGCCCGAGTAGCGGAAAATGGCGCGGTACAGGCCCGAAACGATGAAGATCGGCAGGGCAAGCGCCACCGCGGCCGCGGCGGCCAGCAAGGGCTCGTAAAACGCGTCTCCGGACAAGGCCACCCATTTGCCCAGCCGCAGATAATAGGCCAGCCACACCGTCAGCACGCACAGGCTGGCATCCACCGTCAGCGCGATGATGCGCTTCGCCGCGCGCGGCAGCGCCAGTACCGGCTGCGCAATGCCGGAATTCAATTCGGATACCGTCATCTTGCGTCCTGTAGCTTAAAGTTGCTCAAAAAGATTATTGACCCGGGAAGAATGAACTTTACGCGCCTCTCGCGGTTGCGGGGGATATCCCCACCCCAACCCTCCCCACGAGTGGGGAGGGGGCAAACGCTGGGCCCAAAGCGACTAAACGCCCACCCCAACCCTCCCCACGAGTGGGGAGGGGGCAAACGCTGGGCCCAAAGCGACTGAATGCCCACCCCAACCCGCCCCACACATGGAAAGGGGAACGATCACTCCTCCCCCCGCTCGCGGGGGAGGGGGTCTGTCGCTCCTCCCCCACCATGTGGGGGAGGCCGGGAGGGGGAACCGCCTCCACATCTTGCCCCCTTGCCTCTTGTTACTTGTTCCTTGAGTCCCCACTCCAGTGCCTCAGCGCTCCTTTTTGCCCAGCAGCCACTCGCTGGCAGCGACGAGTTTAACGCCGGCGGGCAGCCCGATGCTCGCGGGTTTGTCCAGGGCGACTAGTACCCGCGCGGCCTTGGGGAATTCGGCGGCGGCGTCCTGCAGGGCCCGGATTTCCCGGGCGGCGGTGTCGGGGTGGTCGAGGCTGGCACAGACCTGGATCAATTCCTGGCGGCCGTCGGCATGGCGGACATGGAAATCGACCTCGAAGCCGTTGGCGGTGCGGACATAGGCGGTTTCGGCGCCGTGACGGTCCAGTTCCAGCAGCACGGCAGTCTCCAGAGCGTGGCCGAGGTTGGCCTTGCCCGAGCGGTCGAAGATGGGGATGAGGCCGGTGTCGATGGGGTAGACCTTGCGCGGGTTGACCCGGCGCCGCCGCTCGGAGTCGGCGGCAATGCTCAGACTGCGCAGCAGGAAGGCGTCTTCCAGATGGCCGAGGTAACTGTGCAGCGTGTCCTTGCCGACGGCGATGCCCTGCGACTTGAGGTCGGCATGGAACTTGTTGACGCTGAAGCTGCCGGCCGCATTGCCGAGCAGCTGGCGCACCATCCAGCGCAGCACCAGGGGCTGGGAGACGGCGTGGCGTTCGATGACGTCGCGCAGCAGGACGACATCGACATAGCCGCGCAGCAGTTCGGTCCGGCTGCGCATGTCGAAACCCTGCGCTTCGGGAAAGCCGCCCTGGGCCAGATAGGCCAGCAACTGGTTGTCGAGGAATGAGCGCTCGGCCTTGGTCAGCCGCTCCGGCGCCTTGAGCGGCTCGCGCCCGGCATGGCGCAGGCTTTCGCGAAAGCTGAAGGGCAGGACCACCGCCTCCATGGCACGGCCGCGCATGCTGGTGGCGACTTCGCGCGAGAGCAGGCGGGCGGACGAGCCGGACAGAAACAGGTCCACCTTTTCGCTGTCGAGAAGCCGGCGGGCGAAACCTTCCCAGCCGGGGACGACCTGGATTTCGTCCAGGAAAAAGGTGGCGCGCTGCCGGTCGCGCCATTGCGGGTAGAGGCGGTAGTACTCCTCGACCAGCAGATCCAGGTCCGCGGCCTCCATGCCGGCGAGGCGCTCGTCTTCAAAACTGAAATAAAGCAGCCCTTCGCGCGGTGTCCCCCGCGCCAGACGGTCGGCCAGGATCTGCCAGAGCAGGCTGGTCTTGCCCGCCCGCCGCATGCCGATGACGACGGTGGCCTTGTTGGGCACGGCCGGCAGCCAGACATCACGCCGCGTCAACGCCGGCACCGGCGCAGCCAGGGCATCGACGATTTTTTGGCGGATGATCGTGCGATATTGGTCGTTCATGAAGGACATATTATTTTAAATTTATCCTTGTCACAAGGATAAATTTAACCGTTGCCAAGTGTCGAAGGCGTACGGCAGTCCAGGCTTTCGAGGCACGAGTTACAAGGCACAAGTTACAAGGCACTCGCGGCTGAAGCCGCTCCCATCCCCTTGCCCCTTGTAACTTGCAACTTGAATCTTGCCTCTGTCAATGCGAAACCCCCTCGCGCCTGAGCACTTTCACGAGCGTCAGCCAGAGGATTTTCAGATCGAACCGGAACGAGCGGCGTTGCAGGTATTCGACATCCAGTTTCACCTTTTCCGGAATCGGCAGCTCGTCGCGGCCGTTGATCTGCGCCCAGCCGGTGAGGCCCGGCACCAGTTCGTGCACGCCGTGCTGCGTGCGCAGCGCCATCAAATCATGCTGGTTGAACAGCGCCGGGCGCGGGCCCACGAAACTCATGTCGCCCTTGAGGATGCTCCACAACTGCGGCAGCTCGTCGAGGCTGGTCCTGCGCAGAAAGGGGCCGAGCGGCGTGAGCCAGGCGTGAGGGTCGGCGAGCAGATGCGTGGCCACCGCCGGCGTATCCGTCCGCATGGTGCGGAACTTGGGCATGCGGAAAATTTCATTGTCGCGCCCGATGCGGTCGGACCAGTAGAGCGCCGGGCCGGGCGAGGTCAGCCGCACCAGCAGGGCGATGACGGCGATCGGCAGGGCCAGCAGCGCGGCGGCGAATATTGCCAGAATCAGATCGAACAGCCGTTTCAGCATGATTTATTGATGGGGGAAACAGGAATTCTCGATATCAAGCGCCCCGACCATGGGCTGGCGTGCGCGGGTCTCCCCCTCCCAACCTCCCCCGCGAGCGGGGGAGGAGTGATCTTTCCACTCCCCACACGTGGGGAAGCTCGGGGTGGGCGTGTAATCGGTTTGGGCTTAGCGTTTGCCCCCTCCCCACACGTGGGGAGGGTTGGGGTGGGGATCAGGTCGCTTTGGGCCCAGCGTTTGCCCCTCCCCACCGCGTGGGGAGGGTCGGGGTGGGGATCAGGTCGGTTTGGGCGTGGCGTTTGCCCCCTCCCCACTTGTGGGGAGGGTTGGGGTGGGCGTTTGGTCGGTTTGGGCCCAGCGTTTGCCCCCTCCCCACTTGTGGGGAGGGTTGGGGTGGGGATACAGCTCCCCTCCCAACCACCCCGCAAACCGGGGAGCCGAAAAGCTGGAATTCAGTCGCGACTATTTCCATATCAAGATCAGATGGTCGGCGAGATCGGTCACCACGAGCCCACAGGGCCGCGGCAACCCAGTCAACCCCCTTGCCCCTTGTAACTTGCGACTGAATCCACATCCAGCCCAGGATTTCCGATTGTGGCTTCCAGTCCCAAAAAACATTAAGATCATGCATCCATCTCCCCCAGCGGAACTGTCATGACCCAAAATCCCACCTTTGCCAAGGCCTTGTTCGTCCACGCCGAATGGGACGAGGATGCACGCGTCTGGGTGGCAACCAGCGATGACGTACCCGGCCTGGCGACCGAGGCGGAAACCGTGGAAGGCCTAATCGCCAAACTTGAACGCATGATCCCGGAGTTGCTGGAGGCCAACGAAGGCGAAACAGCGGCTGAAGTCCCCTTCGAACTGCTTACCCGCCGCTTTCAGACCGCACGCCGCCATCCAGCCTGATGGCCGACTATGCTGCCCAGCTCAAGAAGCTGCTGCATGAGGCCGGCTGCAGCTTCGAGCGGCACGGCAAAGGTGACCACGATATCTGGTATAGCCCCATAACCCGCATACGCTTCGTGGTAGACAGCAAAATCCTGTCCCGACACACCGCCAATGCCGTGTTGAAACAAGCAGGACTGCCCAAGAAGTTCTGAGTGCAGCCGCGCCGCACGCCTTGCCCCTTGCTACTGCCCCGTCCCCTGTCCCTCACCCTTGCAGCTTGCCCCTTGCAACTCGCAACTGACTTCCCCGATACCACCGCACCGTCTCCGCCAGTCCTTCCTCCAAGGTAAACGGCGGCTGCCAGCCCAGTTCGCGGCGGATTGCGCCGCTGTCCACCGCCAGCGAGCCCAGCAGGCGCTGCACCTCCGCGCTTTTTCCCACGAGCTTGCCGGCCAGCTCCAGCAACCCGGGCGGCACCGGCCACAGCCGGGCAGGGCCGCCCATCAACGCGGCCAGGCGGCGGATCAGTTCGGGCGTGGAAACATCCTCGCCGTCGGCAACGAGATAAGTCCGATTCGCCGCCGCCGGATGCGCAAGGCACAGCGCGATGGCATCCACCAGATTGCCCAGATAAAGCAGACTGCGGCGGTTGTCGATCGCGCCCAGGGGCAGCGGCACGCCCGTGCGAACCAGTCGGATCAGCCTTGCAAAATTCCCCGGCGCGCCGGGGCCATAAACCAGAGGCGGCCGGAGCATGACCACCTCCAGAGACGTGCCGCGACCGATTTCATCAAGCGCCAATTCGGCCTCCAGCTTGGAACACGAATAATCGTCATGCGGCGCCGCAGGGCTTGACTCCGACAAAGGCCGGCCAAAACTTCTTGCACCGTGCACGCCCACGGAACTCAGATAAACGAATCGCTTCACCCCGGCTTCGACACAAGCCCTTGCCAGGCGCGCGGTACCCGTGACGTTGGTGCGGCGGAAGGCGGCGGAAGGCTCCTTGCTGGTCTCGTTGAGCACATGCACGCGCGCGGCCAGGTGCACGACGCAGTCCACCCCATCGAGCAGCCCGTCCCATGCGGTATCCGGACCGATGTCGCCCACTTCGCGCCAATCGACCGGCAGCGTGAAACGCTCCGGAACAGTCCGCGCCGTCGCACGCACGCGCCAGCCAGCCGCATGGAGCGCGGGCAGCAAAGCCGCCCCGATGAAACCCGTGCCGCCGGTAACCAATGCAAGAGGCATTTTCAGAAGTATCGATACTTCAGGAAAGCACGAACTGCATAGTTGGCGAAACACCAGCCCGCATAGACCGCTCCGAGCCTTTCGACCTCCCGGTAAGTACGCCAGACCATCTTCGCCGATTTGCCCTTGTTGCGCGAGACGGATTTGCCCACCACGCGATAGCGCATGAGGTCTTCCTGCAATCCGTGGGCCACGAAACCGCGCTTCAGCAAATCCAGCCACAGGGCGAAGTCGTCGTAATAGGTCTTCTTCATGGAGAAAGGCCCGGTGAGCGTCCTGTCCACCATGGCAGTGGACGTCGCAATGGCGGTGTTGCCAAGCAGTTGCCGGTAGCTGAGGCGTTCAGGAATGGCGATGAGACGTCCCTGTTTCCGTCCGTCGGACGAAATGCGCCGGAAGCGGGTGAAGGAGACGGCCGCCCCATGTTCGCGCATGAAGGCCAGTTGGCGCGAAAGCTTTCCGGGCAGCCAGTAATCGTCGGCGTCCAGAAACGCAATATAGCGCCCCTGCGCAGCTTCCAGCGCCCGCTGCCGCGCCATCGCGGGACCGCTGTTCTTCTGCCGGATGAGCCGAATGCGGGAATCCGCTTCAGCAAGGCCCGCGACCACATCTGCGGTATTGTCCGGCGACCCGTCGTCGACAATCAGCATTTCCCAGTCTAAATGGTCCTGGGCTTGTACCGAGCGGATGGCCTCGGCAATGAAAGGCTCGGCTTTGTAGGCGGGGGTGATGATGGAAATACGCTCTGTCACGAAATCGCCCTTCTCTTTACGGCAACGGCGAGCGCCATCAACGAAGTAACAAACATGGAAAAGACAATGAAGGGGAAACCGATGGTGGACGTAGCCGGAAACAAGAGTGAAAAAGCGGAAAGCAAGCCCGGTATAACAAAAAGAACGAGCCCAAATGCCGCGGACAGCAACCCACGGGTAAACAGAAAAGCCGAAATCACGGCTATTCCGCCGTGCAATAGGGCAACGACAATCATCCCCATCGGCCCCCAGTCGTGCCATGCGGCACCTGGAAGGGTCAGGCCACCCCGTCCATACACGCGCACCGGAGGCTCCTCGGCCAGATCAAAGCCTAGCCGGGTCAGCCAGTAGCGCACGGACGCAAGCATGATAGGCGTGCCACGCTGTCCACTGGCTAATATACTTTCGAAGTTAAATATGCCGTGATTGAGATACAGGAAAACCATATTGCAGCTTGGGCAGGCGTTCAGCACTTTCTCCTGTGCCTTCTCTGGCGCCAAATGCTGTACGGGCAATTCGTCAAGAAAACCTTTCTCATATTTCACAACGGAAGCACGTGTAATGGATACATTCTGTATCTGCCCATTTCCGTCCCCGCAAGCCAGGGTATTGTCGAATACGGCCTTGGACAACAAAAAAGCAGCCAAAACAATTCCGCCGATAATCAGGCCAAATCGCAAGGCTTTCTGGAATACCCTGGTTTGACTTGAGTAGATCGCCAGCACCCCGCCCATGAATCCCATGATCACCAAAGACAGCAGGATCGTACGCGACACGATCGGCAGCGCGTAGGCCACGCCCGCCAGCGCAAAGAATCCCAAAAAAAACAAGGCCCGCTTTTTCAGAACAGAATGGTATGCGCTGATAAATAGTCCCGGAAAGATGAATGACGAGAGAGAATGCCCGAACATGCTGGCCACTCGAACGGGAGTGGATAGAAGTTCGCGGTCATGGTTAAGCCAGTTGGTGCGCACCAGTGACAGACATTCATAGCCTGTTTCAGGCAAAAAACTAAGCTTTGCATACCAATGGGCTGTTAGACCTACTATTGATATGACAGTCAAGGGCAACATCAGGCTCCACGAGGCTTCCATAAGCCGGTGGATGCTATCTTTGTTCCGCGGCCCCATATAGCGTGCCCACAAATACACCGGCAGCAAAACCAGCACATGGTAGGACACAAGCAAAAACCACACACCAGGATAGGGATTGCTCGACCCTATGTCCGAAAACTTATACGACAAGGCGTGAGTGGCCAGTACCATGAGGCTAATGAAGCCATATAATGGAAATAAGCCATTTAATCTTGGTGTAGCAAGTAACTTAACCATAATTTTCCTTCAAGTAACCACAATAGGGTAGATACCAAGGCTCATCGTTCACTGGCAATTCAGTTGAAAAATCGCAGCCCTTGGCCAAGTGCGAACAGGGGCGTATTTTGAGAGAAAAACTACCCTCCTATCTTCAGACAAAAACTCCGAAGTAGGGAAATATAGTTTTCTGCCCTCACCACTCGAGGCGAGCCATCGGTCGGTCCGCGAGGACCAGATTATTTGAATAGGTAAGCCATGCTCACGCATTATCAATTGCAAGAATTCACGATCCTCATTCGCGGTGGCAGTTGTGGCAAAAAAATCAGTAACGGCCGTGATGGAAGGAGGAGTCTGTTTGACGGCCGAGGCTTTCTGGTAGACGGTCTCCTGCGTCTTGCGCACCACTCCTTGCCTTTGCGCCTGAAGCGCATAGTTCAATTCCGGCGACGAGCCCCCTACAAGCATTTCGGTAATCGCGCCACATACAACCCCTCTTTCCGAACCTTCAGCCAAGAGGCGCATGACCCGTAGCAGTCCTTCCTTGTTTTTTGCGGACAAGGTATCAAGGTTGGAATAGGTCACTGCCCCGTTCAATCCGGAGCGCGCCCTGACGAGGGACAAGGTATAGGGATCAGACAGCAATATCGCATCTGGCGGCGCCGTTCGGGCCACATAGTCGGCTATCGCCAGTTCCTCCGCGTCGAAATGCGAAATGGGCTGCCCGTTCCCCGGAATTTCATGGTTATAGGCATATGGCCTAAAAAAAGCGGTCACGAAGGTTTTCTCGGCAAGCATAGCAGTCCCCAGCATCAATGCCGGCAACAAAATTCGATAGTGTGACGATGCTTTGCGTCCCCAAAGCAATCCCGCAAAAATAACAAATGCCACGCCAAGACCAACCAGCCCGGGGCTTACTTCATTGAGGTATGGTTTGGTGGCTTGGAATGGCGCTGTATGACTGGCAATGACTATTACGAGGATAAAAAACCCTGCTGCAACCCCAAAGCCGTAGAACGCGCTACGTTCGCGACCTTGCCCACGCCGCTGGAAAAAGGAGGTCGCCAGTTCAGCAAGAATGACATTGATGAATACAGCGGGGAGAAATGCCGCCCTATGGATGAAGGGGAAGCCTGTGAGGATGAGGACTATGAACACCAGCGCCACCAAGAGGAGGCCGAGCACAGA
Source organism: Pseudomonadota bacterium (assembly GCA_021847835.1). Lineage (GTDB taxonomy): Bacteria > Pseudomonadota > Gammaproteobacteria > Burkholderiales > Thiobacillaceae > UBA6918. The sequence goes on along the minus strand of JAJZPR010000009.1, from coordinate 14,563 downwards.
TTTATAGTCCTGCACCATTGGATTTTCTGAACGTTCCGGCAAGTGTCCCCCCGGAATTGCCGCATTTCCAGCAAGGAGTCCAAGGAAATGCCTGCCAAGGAAATAAGCAACCAGTCCCACGGCCAGCACGCTTATACTGCGGCCCAACTCAAAGAGTGCGGTCTTTCCGCCAAGGCCGGAAAAGACATCCTCATCATATATATCCTTGCCCAGGATGACTCGCATGACAGCATCGAATACGGGCCACAGGCCGAATTCATCATGCCTTCCAAGGTTAATTTCGAACAAGATGATTCCCGACATCACTGCCGCGAGCACTGCGAGCGAAACCGATAAGGCCAGCATCCCTCTAGACCACTTCTCACCTTTTTCGCTGTGCAGAATGCGCCCCACCAAGGCCAGCACCAGTATCGTTACGAGCACCAATACCACCAGCATCAAAGATGCCCGATGGAAAGGCAGGAGAATGATGATGGCGATAGCGCCGGCCAACAACCCCGCCAATGGGCGGTTGGCGTTTGCCCAGCGCCAAACGACCGGTATCGCCAGTAGCGGCACGAGCAAAGGAATCCATAGCGATTGGCCATATAACCACTTCGAGCCCGCCATGACCACAAGACGCGCTTGATGCATGACGTGCTCGGGTTGGCCATATAGCCACGTCGATGCCGCCACAACCAGTAGCAGGAACACCACCGTTCCCAAAATTCCCGGCCAACCACGATTCCTCGAACCGGTTGGCACCAGCAAAGAAATGAGCAGCAAGACTGCGATGACAACTATCTCACCGTTGGTCGGGTTGTGGCTGGAAGCCCAGACCAGACACAAACCCAAGCCAAGCATTCTGCTGGCGGGCGTCGTGTTCAGGCGCATGACGACCACGTAGTAGCTAGCGAACCTGAGAGGTTCTGTCACGAAAGGGAGCACCCATTCGCCCAGCAAAGGATCGAAACCGAAATATTTCGCGAGCAGGCCGAGATGTACCTGCTGAAATGGGATATAGGAATCGGCCACAAAGGGGTTGAGCATATCGAAGCGGGCGAATTCCAAAGCCCCCTTGTGGAAATGCACGCGCTGGAACAGGTCAAAGACGGGAAAATCGGCCAAATTCCCTATCTGGGTCAGGTATCGAAAAGCCAGGATAGGCAGTGCCATGAGAGCGAAAAGCCATATTGCCTTACGGGCAGCCGCATCGAGCGCCAGCATAGAACGGAACCGCACAAATCCCGATAAAGACAAGGCATAGATGACAATAAAAATGCTACCCGCATTTTCTGCAAGCAGGCCGAACCGCTCCGCTAAGACATATACTTGGACCAGAATAGCGGCACCAATCAAATAGGCCAGAAGCAAAACCTGCATACGGCCAAGCGGCTGGGGTACCCGAGCAGCGATGGCTCCCAGCAGGAACAGGCCAAGCCCAGTCGGCAGCAGGACGAATAGGGGTGCCGACAATACCGTGGCGCCCAATGGCGGCATCCCCCCGACGCCGGCGAGCAGTGCGACGGCGTAATAGAGGGCGATGATTGCCGGCGGGCTTCGCAGCAGGGTCATGATCAGTCTTGCACCAGGCTCTGCACAAGGGATTCGGCAAAGCGCTGAACATTGTCCGGCGCCATATCGTAGAGCTCGCCCGGAAAGGACCTGTCCCAGATATCCTGGAAATAGGCTTCCACCCCCGCCGCATCCGGCCCTTCGCGGCGCGATGCCAGGGCAGCCAAAACGGTGGGCAGATCGCCAAGGCGATCCACGGCATGCACCAGGCGGCAGGGACGATAGAAGGCGTCTCCAAGCACCACGACCGACTTGCCCAGGAGTAGCGCTTCCGCCCCAGACTTGGAGTTCACCGTCACCACCGCTTCGGCGCGGCCGAGCACCTCGTAATTGTTGTAGCCGGGATCAAGCAGCAGCAGGTTGTCATTCCGGGCGAGAAGATCGCCCATGCGCGCCGGGGAGACCGCACCGATCAGGGCGGGATGCTCCTTCACCGCCACCTTATAGCCCAAGGGTGCCGAGCGGCAGAGATAATCAATGAGCGCATACTGATCCAGAAACTCGGGCGAACGTATGGTCAGGGCGAAGTCCGCCGGCACATGCAGGGGATAGTAGATCAGCCGCCCCCCCTCAGGCAGCGGCCTGTAGTGGGTTTTCAGACGCAGATGATTGAAGAACATGCGCAGGTGGCGGCGAACATGGCCGCCTACGTGCTGGAATTCCTCGTGTTTCCGCAACAAGTACTTGTCCGCCAGTTTCTGCGCGAAACGGCGCATATTGCGCGAATCCAGAAGCTTATTGGAGGCGCCGCGATAATGATGCCTGTCCTTGGCCGGGATAACCGTCTGCCGTGCAGCCTTCACCTGATCCAGGACGGCGCGCACCGCTTCCGATACCGAGCCGCTTAGGGGGCCAGGCACCGTCGGCGCCACGAAGCTGTTCCGCTCGAAAAACACCCTGCCACGGAAAAACGAAGGCTCGATAAATAGATTGTCGATGCCCCGTGCCCGCGCGGCATGATAGGCCGCGAGCACCGAGAGGAATCCCCCCAGTTCCTGCACAAGATAGACGGGCCCAAGGCTCCGTACGGCAATTTCGTCGAATATGGCCGCCATGGCATGCAAATGCCCCTTGAACTTGCGCAGCAGGCGGGTGCTGTCGAATACTTCATAGGCCGCCTTCTCATGGCTGAGCAGCAGGTTCGCGCTCCGCACATCGAAGCGGTCGAGTTCCACGGCATCCGGGTCGTCCGGTTGCAAGGCGAAGGGATTGTAGGAGTGTGCCCCCTGGGCCGTCAGCCACTCATGGCTGCGCTCATGAAAGCTTGCATAAGCCACGCCGAAGCCACGTTTCTCCATCTCGTCGCCGACCGCCTTGAAGAAGACCGTCTGGTTCATGGCGAGGCTGACGAACAGCAGGGTCGGGGAGCTTTGGGTATTCATGCGCATTCAAGATGGAGGCTGGCCAAGGGAAGGCCGGTATGGGGATGGCATGCGTGCCGGACCCGGAACTTCATGGGGTTCCCCTCACAGGCAGCCAAGCCTTGTAACATGCCAAGCAGTTGGTTTGACGCCAGGCTTTTATCGCGCCGGCCGGGACGGGCAAGGCTGCGCAGCCTTGCCACCCCCAAGGAGCCGAATATCTGGCTTGCCAAGCCCTGCATGAGCTGTCCCAAGCTTGGCTGCGGCCAGCCGCCGCGAAGTGATATGGTGAGTGATCGTTTCGATTGGGCACGTGTGCTTTTGGCTGCCGCCAGAATTTCGGCAACACGGGCACTGGCGCAACCATCAATGGAATGGAACCAAGGTTCGATGCGAGCCCGTGCGGAATCAGCATCAAATCGGGCGGTGCGTAATGCAGCATCCCGTACCAGCAGGCTCAGATCCTCCATGCTGGTAGCCAAACAACTCAACTGCGAGGGTAGTGACGCATGACGGCGCATGGTCCCGGTGTTGAGGAATTCCATGGAAATGGGAATCTTGCCCAGCAGCACAGTTTCCACCGCCGAGCCGCAGTTCAGATGCAGAACGCAATCGGCATGGGCTATCACATTTAGCACATCCCCCTCGCCATCCACCATCACATTATCCAGCCCCTTGAAACGTTTTTCGTAGAGCGTGGCGTCTTCGAAGGGGTGCGGCCGCACCAGGAAGCAACGGCCGGGTTGACTGGCCGCAAGCTCGGCAACAGCATCGAGATAGCGCGGGAAGACTGCTCGGAGTTCTCCAAAGAGCGCCTGGACATAATCCGCACCCCACCCGAGTTGCTCGAAAATCGCCATCTCCGAAGCATCCGAATCGGTGAAAGCGGGATTAATGGCGGAAAAATTGGTATTGACCAGCACGTAACCTTCGCGCTTATAGTCCATCATGCCCCGCCATTTGGGCGCACAGAGATCGTAACGCGGACAACCCGTCACCGTGAGCTGGTCAAGTGGGATTCCGCTATGCTGTGCGAAGGCATCGCGCACCCGTTCGCCCCAAAAAAAATAATGGTCAACGCAACTGGACAACCCGCTATCCTTGAACGTCCGTGCCCAATTGTCCGGGGAATCGAGGCCGCTTTCCGAGAGTATCCCGCCCTCCGTATCCATCACGGCAACGCGCGCGCCCAAGGCGCGGTAAGCCTCAAGCAGGGGCTTATTGTTAAGCCTGGCGTAATTGACCACCACCCAATCAGGTGCGATTAGCGGCAAGTCTATGCCCTGCTGGTACATAGGCACCACGTAGGCACATGCTCCCCGCTTTTGTAGTTCGTAGGCCAGCAAAGCGACACCCCGTCCATCGCGTTTGGGATTGTCGAGCAGTATGGCAATCCTGCTGCCACCCATCTTCAATTGATATGGTGGATGTGGAAGTCGCCCGCTGCATGTAACTCTACTGTCAGAGGCTCGGCCAAGTTAGCGCCATGAAAGCCCACGCACAGATGACGATGCGTATCCAGCCAAGCGGTGAAGTCCGAAAACAGTTCGTCCAGATAAAGCATGCGAGATCCCAATGACGGGATAACTTCCACCCGGGCCTGCCCCAATAGTTTTCGGCCCGATGTCTGAACAGTCAAAAGCGGGGCCGTTTCGACCCCCTTCCCCAGCAAGGGATTGATTAATACAACTCCATGGCGAACAAGTACACCATCGTCCGCACTGTAGACCGCATACAGGCTTCGCTTAGGCAACGTTGCTTCCGTAACCGCTACCCACTCGTGCATGGTATCGACTTGGCCATCCCTCCCTTGCCAGACGATATAGTAGCCAGTCCCCTTGTTGTTCTTTAGCCTGAAGCGTCCTTTACTCAAGCCTGCCAAATCGAACTTAGGCACTGCCATAACCGCCGCCAAACCGGGCTCCTGGATACCTAGCGCAGCAACATCGACTTGTGCAAAACCGGCCGTGGGAACTGAGATGCAGGCATGCTCAAGCTGCTCTCCTTCCTCGTTGAACAGGCAAAGATGCAGGTCAACTGGCGTTTCCTCATTTGGCAACACCTGGGAGTAGAAATTTTGGAAACAAATGTAAGAATTTCCCAGAGAGCGGCCGATGCGGTACTGGCAAGGGAGATCGAACCCCGGATGTTCGGCACGCAGTTCAAGAAGAGATTTTTTCATCATGGCCATCTACAGGTAATCAACCACGTTCGTGTATGCCGGACGGGAATGATCCATACCCATGCTACCGCTCGCGGTATTGCGCATAATGTGAATAGAAGCTAGCGATACACCAGTGGCTGTCGCCACAGTCAAACCACGGCCGCCATTCTTCGCCAAAAAATCCTGCGCCGAAGGAAAAAGTTCCATCACGGAACGCTCCAAAACCCCATGGGGAGCAATCCGCCCGAACTCGGTTTCCAGATATTCATCCGGCGCCCGATACAGCCGGATACGGGGAGTCACAGTCTGATCGTAAGCGGGATCGGAGGAGTGGTTGATGAGCATGACCGATGCTTGCAGCCCGTCTTTTAATAGTACCTGTGGATTAATTCCCGTAAACCCGAAATGTTTCTTGCCATGGGCCGGGTTGATGGTTCTTGCAAAAAAACCCGTGCGATAGCCGGCGACGAAATTTCCCCCCACATATCTGGCCGTTGCACTGCCAGGTGAGGAGTCCCATAAGTCCGGCCGCCCCCTGCTTGCCACGAGTATGAAAACGCCGTCCACCAGTGGTTTGCCTACTGAAGAAAGCAGAGTATTAATATCCGCCACATGGAAATCCCCCACCCGCAGGCCTCGCCGCAATTCCCAGGAATGGACAAATTCACCCTGACGGGTGATAAACACACCGCGCAGATCAATGGGGCGTTGGAGAGCCATGTTGAGATAAGTACGGGTTACTCCCCGCAAGGTTTTGCGCTTCTTCAGCCAGTCGTTGGCGGGACGCGCCCAATCACGCAGGCTGGGCTTGAAGTCAGACTGAACCACGAAGTCCACCAGATTGCGCGCGTGTGAAAATACAGGAAAGTATGAGCGCGGCTCCCAGGGTTTCCATAATCCTGCAGGTAACATCTCATCCCCCTTTTATTCGAAGCGAATTCCGCAGAAGGCCGAGCACATTGGCAAATCCAGCCCGCCCAATTGCGAGGCGCCCGATAATCACGATGGCCACGGCTATGAGGACTAATTTTGCCATTAGCTCAACCCACCAGGGAATGCCATCAAGCGCAAAACCCATACCGAAAAATAACATCCCGACCAGCCAGATAATGGATAACTGCCCCAAGCGCAAAGGACGTGGGTAATACCTTACCGACAACCAAACTTGAACGGTCACGCGCACCAGAGCTGCGACAATCAGCGCGGCGATGGCACCCCAAAGGCCGTAGGAAGGTACAAGAATCGACAATCCAAAAAGACTGACGACAATGGCACTGATCGGAACGGCAGGCCATAGATGGGTTTTCTTTGCCAAATCCATACCACGCCCCATGGCGGCTGCGACGGACTGTATGTAGTAAATCAACACAAAACCGGGAACGTAAGTATAGACACCATAGTATCGCGGGTCTCCCATCAACTTAATCAACTCCTCGGAGAGTAGTGAAACGGCTAGGGCAGGTACAACCAGCAATGCAAGGTAATAAACAGCATACTTGGACAAAACCTCCGGACCATCTTCCCGCTCCGAAACAACGCGGTACAGAAATGGCAGCCATGAAGTTTTCAGGGTTTGATTGAAGAAATTGAATGCCGACCCAAACTGATTGCCCAAGTTATAGAGTCCGATCTGAGCAAGAGGGACATGTTTGTCTAAAAAAAAACGGTCAAACAAACTTGCGGTTCCGTCCAATATGGCAACCGGCACTGTGGGCAGACTATACCTTAGCGGCTGAGAAATGTGTTGCATCGAAAATTTGAAATGACATTCGCGCAGCATGAGGAATGCATAACACCCTCCCATCAAAATTGCGCTCAAAAGAACACCGAGCAGATAGCCATGGGCGCCCATGTCCAAGCCGAGCACAAAATAAAGCGTCAGTGTTGCCTGGCTCAGAAAAGCAAGTATTGTGATCACCGAGAACGCCTTTAGCCGTTCTCGGCTCCGGAGGATGGCAAGCGGAAATGCACTCAAGTTTGTAAAGAATGCCGCCCACAGGGTGATCTGCAAATACGGATCGAACGGAACCTGACTGAACAGTTGCTCAAATAACCAAGGGCCAGCCCAATTCAGCAACGCACAAATGACAATACTAAAAACCAGAGAAACCGCCCACAACGCCGCCACATAGCGGGGGCGTTCGTCATCATTCCATTCATGAAAAAACCGCTGAACGGCATCGTGCAACCCAATGCTCAGAATCGGCCCCAATACCACTTGAACGAGCTGCGCTATGCCAATAATGCCATAATCCGCAGGAGTCAGTTTTTGCCAATAGAACGGCAGCAGCAATACCCAGCCAAATCGGACCAGGCCAAGGCTGGCGCCATATATAGCCGCATTGAAGGCGAAGTGCTTGAATAGGCGTCCCTTTGTGGCTTCACGGTACATTGAGCCAGCTAACGCCAAACCGACAAATCCAACGCCGTAAGCATCTCGGTCTGTCGGATTTCTTCCTTAAAATCGGCCATAAGCTTCATTCGCACTTCGGAATCTAATTTTGGGCGGGACCGATTCAAGTACCGCATTGTGTTGATTTTCCCAACAAAGCCAGCAATCCTGCTGCGCATAACAGTATGCGGCACCATCCATCTCATCAGGCGCCTCATCCTCCTATAGGAAGGGTGATACATCAGCATGGCCAACCACTGGAGTCTTGGTGCCCCCGATTCGTTTTCCCATACCACGTCGAGACTCGTGGGCGGGTCAATATCAATCCAATCAAATAACTTTCTTAGTTCCGTTTCGTGGGATTTTATGAAGTGCTCAAATACAATGAAATGAACTTGGTTCCGCGGGAATCGCTTGAGGATATGCGCTATTTGACCACTGTAACGACCACGCGCCAAAAATCCATATTCCCCAAGATCCGACTCTTTCCCGCTGGATATTCGAAGGTGCTCTGTTTCGCATAATTCTTCGAACGATTCCTTATGCCTCGCGTAAGCGGCCCTATAGACATACAGGGAAAATGCAAGATCAATCGGGTTCCGAAGCATGACCACAATTTTTGCGGCTGGAAAAGCTTGATATATCCGGTCAATGCACTTTTCATGAAGCATATAGCGGGGGTCGGCCTCGAATAGGACTTTTTCACCAGCTTTGTGCCTGAAGCATTTTTGCGTATACCATTTTCCACCTTTTTCCCAACGACTGTCTTCAAAGAAAAACTGCGTTTCCTTGAATTTGGTAACGCTTACAGCAGGGTGGCGCGCCATATGTTCATAAAGCGTTGAAGTGCCGGCCTTGCCGGCACCAACACATACAACCAACTGCGATCCACCATCTTTCAACATGACGGCATCTCACCACTGCCCAGAAGCAAATCAACGTCGTGCCGCGGCGGCTCGGGAGGCAGTCTCATGTTCTGCAAAGTGTCCGGTATGCCGTTTTGGGCAATCACTCCACCGAACTTTCTGAAAAAAGCCCATTCTTGGGCAACATCCTTGCCGGCATCCTTCAAGGCTGCCGGGCTGAATTCCACTAGCGCCCTCCACCATGGTGTTAACGACAACACGTCCATCGCTCCCGTCATAACTTCCCTCTCAAATCCCTCGACGTCAATTTTCAAGACCACACCTTTTGACAAGTCAACCCCTTCCGATTTAACCACTTGATCCAGGGTCGTGATGACTATATCAATCTTATCAAGCAGGTTTGTCCGACCAAGATATCTCGCTTCACGCATCGGGGTTTGGGCTGCAAGCGAACCCGAACCGGAAGCAGCGCGACAGAAGCTGAAAGTTGCACTGCCACAGCCACTGCCAACCGCTTGGGGAATGGGGCGGGCCATAGGATAAGGCGCCATGGTTTGTTGAAGAAAAGAAAACACCAATGGATTGGGCTCAAACATCAGGCAGTAAACCCCCATGCTTGCCGGCATGATGGAAAACTCGCCATAGTTTGCCCCGACATCAAAAAATGCACTTGGCCCAGAAGTGGAGAATCTTTCAATAATTTTGACTTTCTCTTTTTGCGAGCCTCTCGTCTGCCAAACCCGGTAACCGCGATAGTCGCGGGCTGATACCCAAATTTTGAGGTCCCCATACACCCGTACCGGCACGTTGTTCCGCCTGAAGATAAATCGCTGGGTACCAGACCATAGGAAAAAACCAATCAACCTCACCCATCGCCGCAAGGTGCGCAACAAATCAAAAAAATATTGTTTTTGTAGCATCATCTGTAATTCAGTTTAAGGAAACAAAATTCTTCAAGATTCTCAAACCTGAGTCACCACTTTTCTCTGGGTGAAATTGGCAGCCATAAACATTATCAGCCTGCACCGCGGCGCTGATGCAGCAACCATCGTAGTCGCAGTCAGCCAGGCGATGATTTGGATTACTAGGCAATGCGGTATAAGAATGAACAAAGTACGCAGACACTCCGGGCGAAAGTCCTTGGAGAATCGTTCCCTGCCAGTTTTCTCTGCCGCTCGGCAGAGTCAAGCCATTCCACCCGATATGCGGTATCTTGTGCGATCGCTGATCATGGCCAAACGGCGGAATGGCGGTCACCCGACCGGGAATGAGGCCCAGACCGGCATGCTCACCGAACTCTTCGCTCACTTCAAACAAGAGCTGCATTCCCAGGCAAATGCCGAGAAACGGTTTGCCTCTGTGCACATACTCAACAATCGGCACCACCAATCCCCTCTCTCTGAGTTCGCGCATGCCGGCCTCGAAAGACCCCACGCCGGGCAACAACAGGAGATCGGCCCGTCTTAATTCCTCGGCGGTGGACACCAAGCGCACGCCGGCACCCGCATGCTCCAGAGCCTGGGCCACGCTGTATAGGTTGCCCACCCCATAATCCACGATACCGACGATGCGTTTCATGGCTCCCTCACGCCAATACTGGCAAGGCGGGCAGCCGCACGAATCTCGGGCAGAGAATATTTCTTGTAATGAAGCACATAGGCCATGGCGACCGCGTCGGCATGCCCTTCCCGCACCACGCCGACAAGATGTTCCGGTGTTCCCATACCGCCACTGGCGATCACCGGAACAGTAACGGCATCGGCCACCGTCCGGATCAAATCCAGGTCGAATCCCTTGGCCGTGCCTTCCTGGTCCACAGAGGTCAGGAGGACCTCACCGGCCCCCAGTTCGACACCCCGAATGGCCCATTCCCGCACATCCAGGCCAGTGCGTTCGCGTCCGTTATCGGTGTATGCCTCCCAGCGCCCATGGCCAACCCGCTTTGCCTCGATGGATAGCACCATGCACTGCGAGCCGAAACGTCTGGCGATCTCGCTGATCAACTCGGGATGAGCCACTGCCGCAGTATTGATGGCCACCTTGTCAGCCCCCGCACGCAAGATAGCCTGCGCGTCCTCCAAAGAGCGGATACCGCCGCCCACCGTCATCGGCACGAAAATCCCGCTGGCGGTGCGCCGCACGATGTCGTGCAGATTATTACGGCCATAGAGGCTGGCGACGATATCCATGTAGATGAGTTCGTCCGCCCCGGCCTCGTAGTAAGCGCGCGCATATTCCTGGGGATCGCCGATGACGCGCAACCCCTCCAGATGAATGCCCTTGATGAGATTGGGCCCCTTGATATCAAGGCGCGCGATCAATCTGACGTTGGCCATAAATCCGGCTAGCCCTGCTGATGCCACACCGCGTGGCGCAAGCGCCACCGGCCATGGTCATCATGCCAGAGATGAGGTGAGCGGAAGCGGTCGGCCAGGGCCATGAAATAGTCCCGATCCATCATCGGCTGCTCGAACATGCGCGAGGCGACGGGAAACTCCTTCTCGGCAATACTCAGATAGTGGAAGATTTCATCCGCGAAGCGCTCCGGGAACTCCCCGTCGAAGCGTTTGACGAGGGCCACGCCCTCTTCGCGCGTGATGTCGCCAGAACGAATTTCCTGCGCCGCGTCGTATGTGGCACGGCCGATACCGAACTTGATAAAAGTGGTGTAGTAATGGAAGTCGTCGATGCGGTCATCGATGCTGTTGTACTTGCTGTAGGTTCCCGGCGTACGTTCCGGCGAAGCCTGGAAACCTCCGTGCTCGACTGCATAGTAATAGCAGCTTTGCGGATGCCATTTCAGGTAATAACCAAGATAGTGCACCTCCACTTTCTGCCGATCGATCGCCGCGGGATCAGCCGGCATATAAGGCAGAAGGTCGTTGCCATCCAGGCCGAAATCGGCCTGGAGGTCGGCCACTGACACCCCCCCCAAAAAAACTTTCGACTTGTCCTCGGCGGCAAAATACGTGTAATCGCGTTTGGCACTTTGGGTGTCCTGGATGGGATTTCCGTATTCCGCCTCGTTCTCGCCGTAGAACACAAGGGGAATTTCGTGCAGCAGGGCCATTTTTGGCGCCAGATTCTTCTGCCCCAGAATAAACGGTTGGAAAGGGTGGAAGAGATTCTCCACCGCCAGGCGGGTCAGCAGGCGGTGAACCCGGCCATTGGGTGTCATGAGCAGATTGTCGAGGCCGGCGTGTATCCAGGCCTGATGGTTCTTCCAGCCCCATTCGGTATATACATGCGGGGCCCATGTCACCGTGAGCGGATGCATGCCGTATTTGTATTTGAGCACGTGCGCGGCGTAGAAGCTATCCTTGCCGCCTGACCCCGGCACTACGCAATCGTACTTTCCGTCGTGGCGACGATGACGATCACATAATTCGCGCAACTGTCGCTCCCGCTCCGCCCAATCGATGCTTTGATGTTTCTGCTCGGCCAAGCGACAGGCATCGCAGACGCCGTCCTCATCGAAGTTGATCGTCTTTTTTTTGCTCTCGCGGGTGTGCGAAAACTCTACGGCCGAATTGGGCCGCTGATTGGAAATCACGCATTTCCGGCAAAAACGAACCTCTTGCGGAAGACCGTATTTCGTTTCCAGATTTGCCCCGTCGGGCTGGGTATAGGGGGTGAAGTCAATGGGTTTGGGGCGATGATACGGGTTGTTCACAATCGATTCCTCAAATCACTCGGCACAACAAGCAAAAGAACATTATTGCATAGAGGGCACAGCAGCATCGGAAAGCGCGCGGCGCTACTTTCTCGAATCCATCCTCAGGTCAGAACATCTGGGAGATGGCGGCTACGATGCGCTCCTGCTGTTCAGGCGTCATGTTCGATCCGGACGGAAGACATACGCCCGTGGCAAACGCGTGGCCAGAAAACTCGGCGTCTTCCTCGTGCGGATAGTAGTCGCAGCCAGAGAAAAGAGGCTGCATGTGCAAGGGCTTCCATACGTGCCTGGCCTCGATGCCCTTCGTGGCCAGTTCCGCGATGAATTGTGCCGACCTAATATTCGTGTATTCGGGCTCAAGGGTACATACGCTCAGCCACCGTGTCGCCCGGCCATAATTCGCCTCCGGCATCCACTTAAGAGCCGGGATATGGCCGAGGCCTTCCACATAACGCTGAAAGACCCTACGGCGGGCAGCAACCCTGTCTTCCAGGACCTTCAGCTGACCTCGTCCGATACCCGCAAGGACGTTGCTCATGCGGTAGTTGTATCCCACTTCGCTGTGTTGGTACCACGGCGCATTGTCACGCGCCTGCGTCGCCAGGAAACGTGCTTTTTCGATCAGTGCACCATCCCAGGATACCAGCATGCCGCCGCCGGAGGTGGTGATGATTTTGTTTCCGTTGAAGGAATAAACGCCGAGATGGCCGAAGGTGCCGCTGTGTTTTCCCTGATAGGTCGCTCCCAGCGATTCCGCCGCATCCTCGACGACTGGCACGCCGTAGCGTTCGCACAACGCCATGATGGGAGCCATGTCAGCGCTTTGGCCGTAGAGATTGACCACGACCACCGCTTTGGGCAGCTTTCCGGTCCGTTGCGCATCATTGAAAGCACGATCGAGAGCTTGGGGAGACATGTTCCAGGTATTCGGCTCCGAATCGATAAATACGGGCCGCGCCCCTTGATACAGGATAGGGTTGGCGCTGGCAACGAAGGTAAGCGTGGAGCAGAACACCGTGTCGCCGGGGCCGACGTCCAGCAGACGAAGCGCCAAGTGCAGGGCAGCCGTGCCGGAAGACAGGGCGGCGGCATGCCCGATGCCCACGTGAGCGGCGAGTTCCTTTTCAAAGGCATCGACATTGGGCCCGAGCGGAGCCACCCAATTGGTGCGGAAGGCTTCCTCCACGAATCCCATCTCCCATTCGCCCAGATGGGGAGTGGAAAGCAGAATGCGCGTGTCGATATCGCGCCGGAGCCATAATTCCCGCGGCCGGCCCGAGGCATCGATCACGGGGAGCTGATCGATTTGATGCCGGTTCATCAATTCGAGGGCGGTAATGGGGTCGCTCTCGACGGGAACCGTCTTGGGCGGCAATGACGGTAGTTGGTGCAATGTGTCGTCCAGCACAGAGCCGCCCAGAATCAGACGCCGCAAGTCACCGTCGGTGATCGTTCGCAAAAGCCGCCCCTCTGCATCGACCAGTAAAAGAATGCCCTGACCACCCGATTCAAGGCGCTTGAGCGCCTCCCTGATGGTTGCATTCATTGCAATGATCAAATTATCGATCTCGGACATGACGTTCAGCCGGTATGCCTACTACAGTTTCATTAGGTGGAATATCTCGCGTGACGACCGCCCCTGCACCGATTCGTGCCCAGGCCCCTATGCGTCGTCCGGGTAGGATGACGGCTCCCGCACCAACCAGCACGCCCTCTTCCAGACACACCCCGCCGCCAAGTACGGCGCCTGGTGCGATATGGCACCATTCCCCAACCAAGCATTCATGATCGACAATGGCATTGTGGTTGATGATGCTGCCGCGCCCTATTCTCGCCAGCGGCCCCACAATGCTGCCCGCTGCTGCGAATACGCCCTGCCCGATCACCGAACTGGCCGCACGATTCGCCTTCGGATGCGCAATGGTAGCAAGATCTCCCGCAGCATCATGCAAGCGCGCATGAAATGCCTTGCGGGCACGATTATCGCCAATGGCAATGTGGATACAGGTTCCGGTTTCCCAGGTTTCGGACAAAGCCGGGCAACGGAGTTCGGCGCCTGGGAAACGTCCCGGGTCAAGGCCCGGCCGATCATCGCCCACCATGATCGGCCCCAACCAACCGCTTGCGCGCAAGGCATCATATACCACCACGGCATGCCCTCCCGCACCGGCAAGAAACCATCGCGAACATCGCGAATTCAGCGGGTCCATGACGTCAGTAAGCATTGGTTTTTTTCAGGATATCCGGTGTCAGCGGCAACTCCTGGAACAGCCGCACTATCCGCTCGCCAGCTCTCCCATCGCCATAGACATTGTTCGTTGTGTGGCGTCCATGCGCCAATGCAGCGCTTACGGCATCCCTGACGGCTGTGGCCTCCGGCGGCACGTCCACAGTATTGCCGCTGCGTTCGCGGCCATTCTGCCGGATTCCCACGTTGACCACAGGCAAGCCGAAGGAAGCCGCTTCGATGATGCCGCTACTGGAATTCCCAACCATCACATCACAGGCCGTGAGCCAGGACAGGTATTGGTCACGCGGCAAATGCTCCAC
>JAJZPR010000037.1 GCA_021847835.1 Pseudomonadota bacterium | reverse complement strand
ATGCCAAAAGGCATCAAAACACGGTGGGATGAGGCGAATTCCTGCCTCTTCGGGGAGAAATTCGCCCGTATGACGCCAACGAATTTAGACCAATCTGAAAAATTGGGAATTGATCAGAGGTTCCTTAGCATTTATAAATAATCCAGACTTCTATCGGGATGAGGGGAAACCGGTTTTGTGGACGAGCATTGGCAATCAAAAGCCCTTGTGCAGAATGTTTTTTCCATTCACCATTAGTTTTAATAATCCATTCATTAGTCAAGACTATTTTATATCCCATTGTTTTTAATGGGAAATCAGGCGTTTTATCTGCTTGACAGTCCTTGCCCGGCAACACTAAACTGCATGACTTAACACCGTCCCAAGGCAGGACGGTTTTTTTCGCGAGGGCAGGCACGAGGATGCTGGAGAATTATCTCCCCATACTGTTGTTCATTCTGGTGGGATTGGCTTTTGGCATCGTGCCGATCATGGCCGGGCGGCTGCTGGCTCCCCACAAGCCGGACAGCCAGAAACTTTCTCCTTATGAGTGCGGCTTCGAAGCCTTCGAGGACGCGCGCATGAAGTTCGACGTGCGCTACTATCTCGTCGCCATCCTGTTCATCCTGTTCGATCTGGAGATCGCTTTCCTGTTTCCCTGGGCCGTGGTGCTGGAGGAAATCGGCATGTTTGGCTTCGTTTCCATGATGATCTTCCTGGGCATTCTCGTCGTCGGCTTCATCTACGAATGGATGAAGGGCGCCCTCGAGTGGGAATAAATTTGGGCATGCGCAATGAGTATTGAAGGCGTCCTCGAACAGGGCTTCATCACCACCAAGGCCGACCAGCTCATCAATTACATGCGCACCGGCTCGATGTGGCCGATGACCTTCGGTCTTGCCTGCTGCGCGGTGGAAATGATGCAGGCGGGCGCCTCGCGCTACGACCTCGACCGCTTCGGCATCGTGTTCCGCCCGAGCCCGCGGCAATCCGACGTAATGATCGTGGCCGGCACGCTGTGCAACAAGATGGCGCCGGCCCTGCGCAAGGTGTACGACCAGATGGCCGAGCCGCGCTGGGTGGTGTCCATGGGTTCGTGCGCCAACGGCGGCGGCTATTACCACTATTCCTATTCCGTCGTCCGCGGCTGCGACCGCATCGTGCCGGTGGACATCTACGTGCCCGGCTGCCCGCCCACGGCCGAAGCCCTGCTGTTCGGCCTGATCCAGCTTCAGAACAAGATCAAGCGCACCAACACCATTGCCAGATAATTCAAGAACAAACCCATGGCCCTTTCCCTGGATACGCTTTCCACTTGCCTGCAAAACACGATTGGTGATGCCCTGGTCAAAACCGAAATCCGCCTCGGCGAACTGACGCTCGAGCTCCGGCCCGGCGCGCTTGCGCAGGCCATGCAGACACTGCACGACCACCCGGAACTGCGTTTCTCGCAACTGACCGACCTGTGCGGCATGGATTACAGCAGCTACAAGGATGGTGCCTGGGAGGGGCCACGCTTTGCCGTGGTCTATCATTTGTTGTCCATCGAACACAACGCACGCCTCCGCGTGCGCGTGTTTTGCGCCGATGATGCGCTGCCTATGGCGTCATCCGTGACCGGCATCTGGCCCTCGGCCAACTGGTTCGAGCGCGAGGCCTTCGATCTCTATGGCATCGTGTTCGATGGCCACCCGGATCTGCGTCGCATCCTTACCGACTATGGCTTCGTCGGCCATCCGTTCAGGAAAGACTTCCCGCTTTCCGGTCATGTGGAAATGCGCTACGACCCTGTGCAGCGGCGCGTGATCTACCAGCCGGTTTCCATCGAACCGCGCGAAATCACCCCGCGCATCGTGCGCGAAGAGCATTACGGGGAAGGGCGCTAGGCCATGGCCGAAATCAGAAATTACACGATGAATTTTGGCCCGCAGCATCCGGCGGCGCACGGGGTGCTGCGCCTGGTGCTGGAACTGGACGGCGAGGTGATCTGCCGCGCCGACCCGCACATCGGCCTCTTGCACCGCGCCACCGAGAAGCTGGCCGAGCACAAGACCTTCATCCAGTCGGTGCCCTACATGGACCGCCTGGACTACGTGTCCATGATGTGCAACGAGCACGCCTACGTCATGGCCATCGAGAAGCTGGCCGGCATCGACGTGCCCATCCGCGCGCAGTACATCCGCGTGATGTTCGACGAGATCACCCGCATCCTCAACCATCTGCTATGGATCGGCGCGCACGCGCTGGACGTGGGCGCCATGACCATGTTCCTCTATGCCTTCCGCGAGCGCGAGGACCTGATGGACTGTTACGAGGCCGTGTCGGGCGCGCGCCTGCATGCGGCCTACTACCGCCCGGGCGGGGTGTACCGCGACCTGCCGGACAACATGCCGCAGTACCAGGCCTCCAGGTTCCACAACGCCGAGGCGGTGAAGAAGATGAACGAAAACCGCCAGGGCTCGATGCTCGACTTCATCGAGGATTTCACCAACCGCTTCCCCGGCTATGTCGACGAATACGAGACTCTTTTGACCGACAACCGCATCTGGAAGCAGCGCACCGTGGGCATCGGCGTGGTGTCGCCCGAGCGCGCCCAGGCCCTGGGCTTCACCGGCCCCATGCTCAGGGGTTCCGGCGTGGAATGGGACCTGCGCAAGAAGCAGCCCTACGAAGTTTACGACCGCATGGACTTCGACATCCCGGTGGGCGTCAACGGCGACTGCTACGACCGCTACCTCGTGCGCATGGAAGAAATGCGCCAATCCAACCGCATCATCAAGCAGTGCGTGGACTGGCTGCGCAAGCATCCCGGCCCGGTCATCACCGACAACCACAAGGTGGCGCCGCCCTCGCGCGTGGACATGAAGCAGAACATGGAAGAGCTGATCCATCACTTCAAGCTTTTCACCGAGGGCATGCACGTGCCCGAGGGCGAGTGTTATGCGGCGGTGGAGCATCCCAAGGGCGAGTTCGGCATCTATCTGGTGTCCGACGGCGCCAACAAGCCTTACCGCCTGAAAATCCGCGCGCCCGGCTTCGCCCACCTGGCGGCGCTGGACGAGATGAGCCGCGGTCACATGATTGCCGACGTGGTAGCCATCATTGGCACCCAGGATATCGTTTTCGGGGAGATCGACCGCTGATGTTGTCTGCTGAATCCCTCGCCCAGATCGACAAGGAAGTCGCCAAGTATCCGCTTGATCAGCGCCAGTCGGCGGTGATGTCCGCGCTGCGCATCGCGCAGGTGGAAAAGGGCTGGCTGTCCAACGAAGTCATGGACTTCGTCGCCCACTACCTCGGCATGCAGCCGATTGCCGTTTATGAGGTGGCGACCTTCTACAACATGTACAACACCCAGCCGGTGGGCAGGCACAAGCTCTGCGTGTGCACCAACCTGCCGTGCAAGCTGATGGGCGCTGATGCTATTGCCGAGAAATTGAAGCAGAAACTCGGCATCGAGTTCGGCGAGACCACGGACGACAAGGCCTTCACCCTCGTGGAGGGCGAATGCATGGGGGCCTGCGGCGACGCGCCGCTGCTGCTGGTCAACAACCACCGCATGGAAAGCTTTCTCGATGAAGGGAAAGTGGACGCCTTGCTCGAAGAACTGAAGAAGAAATAAGCATGGTCATCCAAGGCGGCCCCGTCATCTTCAACACCCTGCATCTTCCGGAACCCTGGAAGCTGTCGACCTATGAAAGCGCGGGCGGCTATGCCGCGCTGAAGAAGATTCTCGCCGAGAAGACGCCAGCCGAAAACATCATCGCCGAAGTGAAGACCTCGGCCCTGCGCGGCCGCGGCGGCGCCGGCTTTCCCACCGGCCTCAAGTGGAGCTTCATGCCGCGCCAGTTCCCCGGCGACAAGTATGTCGTCTGCAATTCCGACGAGGGCGAGCCTGGAACATTCAAGGACCGCGACATCATGCGCTACAACCCGCACGCGCTGATCGAAGGCATGATCATCGCCGGCTACACGCTGGGTGCCAAGGCGGGCTATAACTACATCCACGGCGAGATCTGGGACATCTACGAGGGCATGGAGCGCGCCGTCGAGGAAGCGCGCGCCGCCGGTTATCTCGGCGACAACATCCTCGGTTCGGGCTTTTCCTTCAACCTCTACAACCACCACGGCTACGGCGCCTACATCTGCGGCGAGGAAACCGCGCTGCTCGAATCCATCGAAGGCAAGAAAGGCCAGCCGCGCTTCAAGCCGCCGTTCCCGGCGTCTTTTGGTTTGTACGGAAAACCCACCACCATCAACAACACCGAGACGCTGGCCAGCATTCCCTACATCATGCGCGAGGGCGGGCAGAAGTTCCTGGAACTGGGCAAGCCCAACAACGGCGGCACCAAGATTTTCTCGGTTTCCGGCCACGTGGAAAAGCCGGGCAACTACGAGATTCCCCTGGGCACGCCGTTCGCCAAACTGCTGGAAATGGCCGGTGGGGTGAAGGGCGGGCGCAAGCTGAAAGCCGTCATCCCCGGCGGATCGAGCGCGCCGGTGCTGCCGGGCGAGATCATGATGGACTGCACCATGGACTTCGATTCCATCGCCAAGGCTGGCTCCATGCTGGGCTCGGGCGCGGTGATCGTGATGGACGAGAGCGTGTGCATGGTCAAGGCGCTCGAGCGCCTGTCCTATTTCTACTTCGAGGAGTCCTGCGGCCAGTGCACGCCCTGCCGCGAGGGCACCGGCTGGATGTACCGCGTGGTGCACCGCATCGAGCACGGCCAGGGCCGGCCGGAAGATCTGGCGCTCTTGGACAACGTGGCGGCCAACATCGCCGGCCGCACCATTTGCGCGCTGGGCGACGCCGCCGCCATGCCGGTACAGGGCATGCTGAAGCATTATCGACATGAGTTCGAGCACCACATCGAACATAAAAAGTGCATGGTGTAAGTGATGGGTTTGAACGTTGAAATCGACGGCCAGCAGATCGAAGTGGAACCCGGCACCACGGTGATGGACGCCGCGCACAAGCTCGGCATCTACATTCCGCATTTCTGCTACCACAAGAAGCTGTCCATCGCCGCCAACTGCCGCATGTGCCTGGTGCAGGTGGAAAAGGCGCCCAAGCCGCTGCCGGCCTGCGCCACCCCGGTGTCGGACGGCATGAAGATCCACACCCGCTCCGACTACGCCATTCAAGCCCAGAAGGGCGTGATGGAGTTCCTGCTCATCAACCATCCGCTCGACTGCCCGATCTGCGACCAGGGCGGCGAGTGCCAGCTGCAGGACCTGGCGGTGGGCTACGGCGGCAGCAGTTCGCGCTATGCCGAGCCCAAGCGCGTGGTGGTGGAGAAGAACCTCGGCCCGCTCGTTGCCACCGACATGACGCGCTGCATCCACTGCACGCGCTGCGTGCGCTTCGGCCAGGAAATCGCCGGCATCATGGAAATGGGCCAGGCCTTCCGCGGCGAGCACGCCGAGATCATGCCCTTCATCGACAAGACCATCGATTCGGAACTCTCCGGCAACATCATCGACCTGTGTCCGGTGGGCGCGCTCACCAGCAAGCCTTTCCGCTATTCGGCGCGCAACTGGGAGTTGTCGCGCAGGAAGGGCGTGAGCCCGCACGATTCCCTCGGATCCAACCTGCAGATACAGGTCAAGAACGGCCGCGTCATGCGCGTGCTGCCCCTGGAAAACGAAGACATCAACGAATGCTGGCTTTCCGACCGCGACCGCTTCTCTTATGAGGGGCTCAACAGCGAAGACCGCCTGACCAGGCCGCTGATCAAGGAAAACGGCCAATGGGTCGAGGCCGACTGGCAGGCCGCGCTGAATGTGGTGGCGAGCCGCCTGCGCGAAATCCAGGTGAACCACGGCGCCGGGCAGATCGGCGCGCTGGCTTCGCCCATGCAGACGGTGGAAGAGCTGTACCTGCTGCAAAAACTCATGCGCGCGCTGGGCTCGGGCAACATCGACCACCGTTTGCGCCAGTCCGATTTCCGGCTCGACAGCCAGGCGCACGGCGCCTTCTGGCTGGGCATGAATGTGGCCGATCTCAACAAGCTCGACCGCTTCCTGGTGGTGGGCTCGACCCTGCGCAAGGACCATCCGCTCCTGGCCCTGCGCCTGCGCCATGCCGTGCGCTGGGGCGCCGGCATGAACCTCATCAACCCGGTGGTCGAGGACTACTTGTGCAAGGTGGCCAACAAGGCCATCGTCTCGCCCGAAGGCATGGTCAACGCGCTGGCCGCGCTGGTGCGCGCGCTGGCGGAAATGAAAGGCGAGGGCGTGCCGGCCGTGGCCGGCAATGCGGAAGTGACGGCGGAGATCAGGGCCATCGCCGAGAGCATGGCGGGCGGCGAGAAGAAGGGCATCTTCATCGGCAACCTCGCCCAGCATCATCCGCGTTTTGCCGAGATGGTGACGCTGGCGCAGGAGGCCGCGCGTTTGTGCGGTGCAAAATTTGGCGTGCTGGGCGACTCCGGCAACGGTGTGGGCGCCATCGCCGCCGGCGCGGTTCCCGGCCGTTCGGCCATGGGCCGTCAGGGCATTGCCGGCATGAACGCAGCCGAGATGCTGGCCTCTCCGCGCAAGGCCATGATCCTGCTGGGCGCCGAGCCCGAGTACGACTGCCACGATCCGCAGGCCGCGCTGTCGGCCATGAAGCAGGCCGAGTTCGTGGTGGCGCTGTCATCCTACAAGCACGCCGCGCTGGATTATGCAGACGTGTTGTTGCCGATTTCGCCCTTCACCGAAACCTCCGGCAGCTTCATCAACATCGAAGGCCGCATCCAGAGTTTCCACGGTGCGGTGAAGCCGCTGGGCGAGACCCGTCCGGCCTGGAAGGTGCTGCGAGTGCTGGGCAATCTCCTGAATTTCTCCGGCTTCGAGCAGGACACGAGCGAAGCCGTGCGCGACGAGGCCCTTGGCGCCGCCGAGGCACAGGCGCACGTCAACAAGCTGCTCAACAACCGCATCGAGCCGGTCGCCGTGTCGCTCGCCGTTTCCGACAAACTCGAACGTATCGGCGAAGTGCCGATCTACCAGGCCGACCCCATCGTGCGCCGCGCCACTTCGCTGCAGCGCACGGCCGATGGTGCGCCGCCGGTGGCGCGCGCTTCAGGCATGCTGCTGGAAAAGCTGGGCCTGGGCGAAGGCGGCATGGCGGTGATCCGCCAAGGCCGCGGCTCGGTGGTAATCCGCATCGACCGCGATGACTGCCTGCCTGCCAACTGCGTGCGCCTGCCCGGCGCGCACCCCGTGACCGCGGGCCTGGGCCCGCTGTTCGGCGAACTGACCGTGGAGCGCGCGTAATGGAATTCTTCCAGAACCTCCTCGGACCCGCCTGGACCCCGGTGTGGACCCTGGTCAAGATCATGATCATCGTCATTCCGCTGATGCTGTCGGTGGCCTACCTGACCTACGCCGAGAGGAAGATCATCGGCTGGATGCAGGTGCGCATCGGCCCCAACCGCGTCGGCTGGCAGGGCTTGCTGCAGCCCATCGCCGACGCGGTGAAGCTCCTGATGAAGGAAATCATCATTCCTTCAGGCGCCAGCAAGGGACTGTTCATCCTCGGACCGATCCTGGCCATCGCCCCGGCACTGGCGGCATGGGCGGTGATCCCTTTCGCCGAGAACTGGGTGCTGGCCGACATCAACGCCGGCCTGCTGTATGTGATGGCGATCACCTCCATGGGCGTGTACGGCGTGATCGTGGCGGGCTGGGCCTCCAACTCCAAGTACGCCTTCCTTGGCGCCATGCGCTCGGCCGCGCAGATCGTGTCCTACGAGATTGCCATGGGTTTCGCCCTCGTCGGCGTGCTGATGGCGAGCCAGAGCCTCAACCTCACCGACATCGTGAACGGGCAGGCGGGCGGCTTCTGGCACTGGTACTTCCTGCCGCTGTTCCCGCTCTTCCTGGTGTACCTGATTTCCGGCGTGGCCGAGACCAACCGCGCGCCCTTCGACGTGGCCGAGGGCGAATCCGAGATCGTGGCCGGCTTCCACGTGGAATATTCGGGCATGGCCTTCGCCGTGTTCTTCCTGGCCGAATACGCCAACATGATCCTGATCGCGGCGCTGACCACGCTCATGTTCCTGGGCGGCTGGCTGTCGCCCTTCCCCTTCCTGCCGGACGGCTTCATCTGGTGGGCGGCCAAGGTGGCCTTCGTGCTGTTCCTGTTCCTGTGGTTCCGCGCGACCTTTCCCAGGTATCGCTACGACCAGATCATGCGCCTGGGCTGGAAGGTGTTCATCCCCATTACCATCGTCTGGATCGTCGTCGTCGGCGCCATGATGCAGACGCCTTACAAGCACTGGTTCCACTGAGGAGAACGGGATGAAACGCATCTTCGATTTCCTCAACAGCCTGTTCTTGTGGGAACTGCTCAAGGGCATGCGCCTCACCGGCCGCTACATGTTCGCGCGCAAGATGACGGTGCAGTTCCCGGAAGAGAAGACCCCGCAGAGCCCGCGTTTCCGCGGCCTGCACGCGCTGCGCCGCTACCCCAACGGCGAGGAGCGCTGCATCGCCTGCAAGCTGTGCGAGGCGGTGTGCCCGGCGCTGGCGATCACGATTGAGAGTGAGCAGCGCGCGGATGGCAGCCGCCGCACCACGCGCTACGACATCGACCTGACCAAGTGCATTTTCTGCGGCTTCTGCGAGGAATCCTGCCCGGTGGACTCGATCGTCGAGACCCACATCCTCGAATACCACGGCGAGAAGCGCGGCGACCTCTACTACACCAAGCCCATGCTGCTGGCGGTAGGCGACAGGTACGAGGCGGAAATCGCCGCGCGCCGCGAACAGGATGCGATGTATCGGTGAGGCGTGAGGGGTTAGGCGTAAGGGAAAAAATGATGAAAATGACCAAGACAATGCGCGCAGTCAAGGCGGTAGGGTGTGATACGCCTCACTCTTCACGCCTCACTCCTCACGGACAAAAATGAATTTCCAGACTTTCATCTTCTATTTCTTCAGCGCCATCCTGCTGTTCGCGGGCCTGCGCGTGATCACCGCGAAGAACCCGGTGCACGCCGCGCTCTACCTGGTGCTGGCCTTCTTCACCGCGGCCGGGCTGTGGATGACGCTGGAAGCCGAGTTCCTCGCCATCACCCTGGTGCTGGTCTACGTCGGCGCGGTGATGGTGCTGTTCCTGTTCGTGGTGATGATGCTCGACATCAACCTGGACAGGTTGAAGGAAGGCTTCTGGGACTACCTGCCGCTGGCCCTGCCGGTGGCCATCCTGCTCATGCTGGAAATGGCCGTGGTGCTGGGCGGACGCTTCTTCGGCCTCGACAAAGTCTCAGCACCGGCGCCTAAGCCTGCCGACTACAGCAACACCAAGGAGCTGGGCCGGCTGCTGTATACCGAATACGTCTATGCCTTCGAACTGGCCGCCGTCATCCTGCTGGTGGCGATCGTGGCGGCGATTGCCTTGACCATGAGAAAAAGAAAAGACACCAAATATATCGACCCGGCCAAACAGGTCACCGTCAAGCGCGCCGACCGCGTGCGCCTGGTGAAGATGCCAGCCGAGAAGCCGGCCGGCGGGGCAGGGGAGGAGCAGGCATGATTTCGTTGTCGCATTACCTGATTCTGGGCGGGCTGCTGTTCGCCATCAGCGTGCTGGGCATTTTCCTCAACCGCAAGAACGTCATCATCCTGCTGATGGCGATCGAGCTGATGCTGCTCGCGGTCAACACCAACTTCATCGCCTTCTCGCATTACCTCGGCGACATCCATGGCCAGGTGTTCGTGTTCTTCATCCTCACCGTGGCGGCGGCCGAATCCGCCATTGGCCTCGCCATCCTGGTGGTGCTGTTCCGCAATTTGCGCACCATCAACGTCGATGACCTCGACAAGCTGAAGGGATGACCAGATGACAATGCAAGCCTGGTATCTGACCGTCCCCCTGGCGCCGCTCTTCGGCGCCATCGTCGCCGGCCTGTTCGGCAGGTTCATCGGCCGCAGGCTGTCGCACGTTGTGACCATTGCCGGCGTGGCGATTTCCTTCGTCGCCTCGGTGGTGATCTTCCAGGACGTGCAGGCGGGCCATGTCTTCAACGGCAGCGTCTACACCTGGATGAGCAGTGGCCTGATCACGAGCGGCGACGTGCGCTTCGAAGTCGGCTTCCTGATCGATCCGCTCACCACCATGATGATGCTGGTGGTGACCTTCGTCTCGCTCATGGTGCACATCTACACCATCGGCTACATGGCGGACGACCCCGGCTACCAGCGCTTCTTCAGCTACATCAGCCTGTTCACCTTCTCCATGCTGATGCTGGTGATGTCGAACAACTTCCTGCAGCTCTTCTTCGGCTGGGAGGCGGTGGGCCTGGTGTCCTATCTGCTGATCGGCTTCTGGTACACGCGCGACACCGCCATCTACGCCAACCTGAAAGCCTTCCTGGTCAACCGCGTGGGCGACTTCGGCTTCATCCTGGGCATCGGCCTGGTGCTGGCGCACTTCGGCTCGCTCGACTACGCCACCGTGTTCGCGCGCGCGCCGGAACTGGCGACCGCCACCATCACCCTCATCCCCGGCGAGGAATGGTCGCTGATGACGGTAATCTGCATCCTGCTGTTCATCGGCGCCATGGGCAAGTCGGCGCAGTTTCCCCTGCACGTGTGGCTGCCGGACTCCATGGAAGGCCCGACCCCGATCTCGGCGCTGATCCATGCCGCCACCATGGTGACGGCCGGCATCTTCATGGTCGCGCGCATGTCGCCGCTGTTCGAATTGAGCGACACCGCGCTGTCCTTCGTCATGGTCATCGGCGCCATCACCGCGCTGTTCATGGGCTTCCTCGGCGTGATCCAGAACGACATCAAGCGCGTGGTGGCGTATTCCACGCTGTCGCAACTGGGCTACATGACCGTGGCCCTGGGCGCCTCGGCCTACTCGGTGGCGGTGTTCCACCTCATGACCCACGCCTTCTTCAAGGCGCTGCTGTTCCTGGCTGCCGGCTCGGTCATCATCGGCATGCACCACAACCAGGACATCCGCTACATGGGCGGCTTGCGGAAATACATGCCCATCACCTGGGTCACTTCGCTGATCGGTTCGCTTGCCCTGATCGGCACGCCCTTCCTGTCCGGCTTCTATTCCAAGGAAAACATCATCGAGGCGGTCAAGTTCTCGAACCTGCCCGTGGCCGGCATCGCCTACTGGGCCGTGCTGATCGGCGTGTTCGTGACCGCGTTCTATTCCTTCCGCATGTACTTCCTGGTGTTCCACGGCAAGGAGCGTTTCCACAACGCGCACCACCATCATCATGAAGTGCAGGAGCACGCCGAGGACCACCACGACCATACCCCGCACGAGTCGCCCTGGGTGGTGACCATTCCGCTGCTGGCGCTGGCGGTGCCCTCGCTTGCCATCGGCTACATGACCATAGGGCCCATGCTGTTCGGCGACTATTTCGGCAATGCCATCTATGTCTCCGACCGCCATCCAGCCATGCTTGAGCTCGAGCGTCATTTCCACGGGGCCGCGGCCATGGCGCTGCACGCGGTTTCCACGCTGCCGTTCTGGCTGGCGCTGGCGGGCGTGGGTACGGCCTGGTTCTTCTACATGATGCGCCAGGACATCCCGGCCATGATCCAGAAGAAGTTCAGCTTCATCTACGCCATCCTTGAGCGCAAGTACGGCTTCGACGACTTCAACGACTGGTTCTTTGCCGGCGGCGCGCGCAAGCTCGGCGGCAGCCTGTGGCGCAGAGGCGACCAGATGGTGATCGACGGCTGGGTGGTGAACGGCTCGGCCAGGCTGGTCGGCTACGCTTCGCGCCTCATCCGCCACGTGCAGTCCGGCTACATCTACCACTATGCCTTTGCCATGATCATCGGCGTGTTCGTGCTGGTGACCTGGTTTGTCAGAGCCACGGCTTAAGAAAGAAAAACAATGTTCGGATTGCCGCCTCTCAGTCTAGTCATTTGGGTGCCGATTCTCGGCGGCCTCGCCGTGCTCGCCACGGGTGGCGACAGGAACGCGCCGCTGGCACGCATGCTTGCCCTGCTTGCCGCAGCCTTGGGTTTCATCGTCTCCATCCCGCTGTATACCGGCTTCGATACCACCATCAGCACCATGCAGTTCGAGGAACTGGTGCCCTGGATCTACCGCTTCAACATCAACTACCACCTGGGCGTGGACGGCATTTCCATGCCCTTCATCCTGCTCAACAGTTTTACCACCCTGTTGGTCGTCATCGCGGGCTGGGAAGTGATCAAAAAGAAGGTCGCGCAATACATGGCTGCCTTCCTCATCATGTCCGGCCTCATCAACGGCGTTTTCGCGGCGCTCGACGCGGTGCTGTTCTATGTGTTCTTCGAGGCCATGCTGATCCCCATGTACCTGGTGATCGGCGTGTGGGGCGGGCCGAACCGGGTGTATGCCGCGATCAAGTTCTTTCTCTACACCCTGCTGGGTTCGCTGCTGATGCTGGTGGCCTTCATCTACCTGTACTTCCAGGCCGGCAACAGTTTCGAAATCCTCGACTACCACAAGCTCGCCATCGGCATGACCGCGCAGATACTGCTGTTCGTGGCTTTCTTCCTCGCCTTCGCGGTCAAGGTGCCGATGTGGCCGGTGCATACCTGGCTGCCGGACGCGCACGTGGAAGCGCCCACCGGCGGCTCGGTGGTGCTGGCGGCGATCACGCTGAAAGTCGGCGCCTACGGTTTCCTGCGTTTCGCCATGCCCATCGTGCCGGACGCCAGCCACGAACTGGCCTGGCTGGTGATCACGCTGTCGCTCATCGCCGTCGCCTACATCGGGCTGGTGGCATTGGTGCAGGCGGACATGAAGAAGCTCATCGCCTATTCGTCCATCGCGCACATGGGCTTCGTCACCCTGGGCTTTTTCATGTTCAATCCGCTCGGCATCGAGGGCGGACTGGTGCAGATGATTTCGCATGGCTTCATCTCGGGCGCGCTATTCCTGTGCATCGGCGTCATGTACGACCGTCTGCACTCGCGCCAGATCAAGGACTACGGCGGCCTGGTCAACAAAATGCCGGTATTCGCCGCCTTCTTCATGCTGTTCGCCATGGCCAACTCCGGCCTGCCGGCGACTTCGGGCTTCGTCGGCGAGTTCATGGTCATCATGTCTGCGACCAAGGTCAACTTCTGGTTTGCCTTCGTCGCCGCCACCACGCTGATCTTCGGCGCCGCCTACACCCTGTGGATGTACAAGCGCGTGGTGTTCGGCAAGGTCACCAACCCGCGGGTCGAGGATATGCAGGACCTCAACAAGCGCGAATTCCTCATCCTCGGCGTGCTCGCGGTGTGCGTGCTGGGCATGGGCCTGTATCCGAAACCCTTTACCGATGTCATGCACGCCTCGGTCGACAACCTGGTCGCCCATGTGGGGCACTCGAAGCTGCCCTGAGGAATTGCGATGAATTTCAACATGACTGAGCTGATTCCCCTGCTGCCGGAAATCTTCCTGCTGTCCATGCTGTCCATGATCCTGATCGTGGACACGATGCTGAAGGACAGCCAGCGCACGCTGACCTACGTGCTCACGCTGGCCACGCTTGCCGGCTGCGCCTGGCTCACTTTCAGCGGCCACCAGGTCGATCCGGTGCATGCCTTTTCCGGCATGTTCGTGTCCGACGCCATTTCCGATGTGCTCAAGCTCGCGCTCTATCTCGCGGTGGCCTTCATGCTGGTGTATTCGCGCGGCTACCTGCAGGCGCGCGGCATGTTCAAGGGCGAGTTCTACGTGCTGACGCTGTTCGCCACCCTGGGCATGATGGTGATGATTTCCGCCAGCCATTTCCTCACCCTCTATCTGGGTCTGGAACTGCTGTCGCTGTCGCTTTACGCCATGGTGGCGCTGCAGCGCGATTCCGCCGTCGCCACCGAGGCGGCGATGAAGTATTTCGTGCTGGGCGCCATAGCATCCGGCATGCTGCTCTACGGCATGTCCATGGTCTACGGCAGCACCGGCTCGCTGATGTTGACCGACGTGTCGGTCGCCTTGCAGGAGGGCACGGGGCAGAAGGTGCCGCTGGTGTTCGGCCTGGTGTTCATCGTCGCCGGGCTGGCCTTCAAGCTGGGCGCGGTGCCCTTCCACATGTGGGTGCCGGACGTGTATCACGGCGCGCCCACGGCGGTGACGCTATTCATCAGCAGCGCGCCCAAGCTCGCCGCCTTCGCCTTCAGCATCCGCCTGCTGGTGCAGGGCCTGGAAGTGCTGCACACCGACTGGCGCGACATGCTGGTGCTGCTGGCGGTGCTGTCCATGGCGGTCGGCAACATCGCCGCCATCGCGCAGAGCAACATCAAGCGCATGCTGGCGTATTCGACCATCTCGCACATGGGCTTCCTGCTGTTGGGCATCCTTGCCGGCAGCCAGAACGGCTACGCCGCCGCCATGTTCTACAGCGTGGTCTACGCCATGATGAGCCTGGGCGGCTTCGGCATCGTCCTGCTGCTGTCGCGCCAGGGTTTCGAGTCCGATGAACTGGACGACCTCAAGGGGCTGAATGTGCGCAGTCCGTGGGCGGCCTTCCTCATGCTGCTGCTGATGTTCTCCATGGCCGGCATTCCGCCCACCGTGGGCTTCTACGCCAAGCTGTCGGTGTTGCAGGCGGTGGTGGAAGCCGACCTTGTGTGGCTGGCCGTGGTGGCGGTGCTGTTCTCGCTCATCGGCGCCTTCTACTACCTGCGCGTGGTCAAGCTCATGTACTTCGACGAGCCGCTGCAGGCCGCGCCCATCGAGGCACCCGGCGACATGCGCATGGCGCTATCGCTCAACGGCCTGGGCATACTGGCGCTGGGCATACTGCCCGGCCCGCTGATGAGCGTCTGCCTGATTGCCGTACAATCCTCGCTTTGATTGATTCTGGATTGTCATGGAAGTCTCGCTGCTGCTGGTGATCGCCCTGATCGCCGCCAACCTGCCGTTTCTGGTGGAACGGCTGTTCTTCATTAAACCGCTCGCCTCAGGCAAGCACCTCGGCTGGCGCCTGCTCGAACTGGTGGTGCTGTATTTCGCAGTAGGCGGCATCGGCCTGCTGCTGGAAAAGAAGGGCAGCGACATCCATGCCCAGAACTGGGAGTTCTACGCCGTCACCGCCTCGCTGTTCCTGGTGTTTGCCTTTCCCGGCTTCATCTACCGCTATCTCTGGCGCAGGAAGGGCACCTGAATTACTGCCGCGCCAGCGCGGCCAGCTCATAGAGCTTTTCCAGCGCCTCTTTCGGACTGAGTTCGTCCGGATTGAGCGCGCGCAGCGCTTCCAGCAGCGCGGCACTGGGTTCTTCTGTCTGGCTTTCTCCCGTCTGCACGAACAAATCGCCCTGCGGCCCGGCTTGAATCTGGGCGTCTTCCAGTTCCTTCAAACGCTTTTTCGCAGCAGCGATGACCTTGGCAGGCACGCCGGCGAGGCGCGCGACCTGGATGCCGTAGCTTTGCGAGGCGGGGCCGTCTTCCACGGCGTGCAGGAACACCAGCTCTTCGCCGTGTTCGACCGCATCGAGATGGACGTTGACGAGCTGGCGGTGCTGCAATGAGAGTTGGGTCAGTTCGAAGTAATGCGTGGCGAAGAGGGTGAGGGCGCGTGAGTCGGTGAGCAGATGCCGCGCCGTGGCCCAGGCCAGGGCGAGGCCGTCGAAGGTCGAGGTGCCGCGGCCGATCTCGTCCAGCAGCACCAGGCTCTGCCCGGTGGCGTGGCGCAGGATCGCAGCGGTCTCGGTCATTTCCACCATGAAGGTGGAACGCCCGCCGGCCAGGTCGTCGGAGGCGCCGATGCGGGTGAAGATCTGGTCCACCGGGCCGATGGCAGCACGCTTCGCCGGCACAGGCAGTCCGCAGCAGCCGAGCAGGGTGATGAGCGCGGTCTGCCGCATGTAGGTGGATTTGCCGCCCATGTTGGGGCCGGTGATGAGCAGCATCTGCCTGGTTGGAGATAGCCGGGTGTCGTTGGGAATGAAATTGCCCACCTGCGCTTCCACCACCGGATGGCGGCCGGCCTCGATGTCGATGCCGGCTGTCTCGGCGTATTCGGGCAGCACCCAGTCCAGCGTGGCGAGGCGTTCGGCCTGGCTCGCCAGCACATCGAGTTCGGCCAGCGCCGATGCGGATTTCAAGAGCTGCGGCACCTGCGGCGCAATGACATCCAGCACTTGCTCGAACAGCAGCTTTTCGCGTGCCAGCGCACGTTCGCGTGCGGACAGCGCCTTGTCCTCGAAGGCTTTCAGTTCAGGCGTGATGTAGCGCTCGGCGTTCTTCAGCGTCTGCCGGCGGCGGTAATCGTCGGGAATTTTTTCGACATGTGCGTGGGTGACTTCGATGTAGAAGCCGTGCACCTTGTTGTATTCGACCTTGAGGCTGGGAATGCCGGTGCGCTCGCGCTCGCGCGTTTCCAGGTCGAGCAGGAAGGCGCCGGCATTCTCGGTCAGTGCGCGCAGTTCGTCGAGTTCAGTGTCGAAGCCGTCGGCGATGACGCCGCCTTCGCGCAGCACCACCGCCGGCTCGGGCTGGATGGCGCGGGCGAGCTGTTCGTGCAGTTCGGGCAGTGGCGTGCAGGCAGTTCTGATTTCATTGAGCGCGGGTGAGTCCAGCCCAAGCTGTGCCTGAATCTCGGGCAGCAGGGCGAGGGTGTCGCGCATGGCCGAAAGGTCGCGCGGGCGCGCGGTGCGCAAGGCACAGCGCCCCGCGATGCGCTCGAGGTCGGCGCAGGATTTCAGCAGGGTAGAGAGCTGTCCGCGCAATGCGCTGTCCTCTGACAAGGTCCGGATGGCTTCGACGCGCAGTCCGAGCATTTTCCGGTCGCGCAGCGGATGGTGCAGCCAGTGGCGCAACAGGCGCGCGCCCATGGCGGTGACCGTGGCGTCGATGGCGGAAAGCAGGGTGGGCGCAGCTTCGCCGCGCAGGGTTTCGGTCAGTTCCAGGTTGCGCCGGGTGGCGGCGTCCATGCGCACGAATTCGTCGCTGCGTTCGACCGTCAGCCCTTGCAGGTGGGGCAGGGCGCTTCTCTGGGTCTGCTTCACATAATCGAGCAGCGCGCCGGCGGCGGCCACGGCCTGCGGCAGGTCGTCCACGCCGAAGGCGGCAAGATCGCGGCAGCCGAACTGTTTGGCCAGATCCTGCGCGGCGCGCGCGCTGTCGAACTGCCAGGGCGAGAGCTTCTTCCGCGGGCCGTTGAAATCGGGCGCCAGGCTTTCCGGCAGCAGGCATTCCGCCGGTTTCAGGCGCGCAAGCAGGGCAGGCAACTCGTTTTCGCCAAACTGCGCCACCGTCATGCGCCCGGCGGCGAGGTTGAGCCAGGCTGCGCCCACGCTGTTTTTTTCGTGCGCCAGCGCCAGCAGCAGGGTGTCGCGATGCTCGTCCATGAGCGAGGCATCGGTCAGCGTGCCCGGCGTGATGATGCGCGTGACCTGGCGCTCGACCGGGCCTTTTGAAGTCGCGGGATCGCCCACCTGCTCGCACACCACCACCGATTCGCCCAGTTTCAAGAGCTTGGCCAGATACTGCTCGGCGGCGTGATAGGGCACGCCCGCCATCTTGATCGGTTCACCTGCCGATTGCCCGCGTGTGGTGAGGGTAATGCCCAGCAGGCGCGCGGCCTTGACGGCATCGTCGAAGAACAGCTCGTAGAAATCCCCCATGCGGTAGAACACCAGCATGTCCGGATGCTGGCTCTTGATGCCCAGGTACTGGGCCATCATCGGCGTGTGGCCGGCCGCAGCCATGGATTTATTCGGCAGCGCGGATGGCCTGGGTCAGGTGCGGCGCGAACACCGGCAGCATCTGGCCGAAGATTTTGGGATTGCCGGCGACGATGTGGCCGGACTTGAGGTAGGTGTCGTTGCCCTGGAAGTCGCCGACCAGGCCGCCGGCTTCCAGCACCAGCAGCGCGCCGGCGGCGAGGTCCCATTGGTTGAGGCCGAGTTCGAAGAAGCCGTCGTAGCGGCCGCAGGCGACCCAGGCGAGGTCGAGCGCGGCGGATCCAGGCCTTCTCAGGCCGGCGGTCTTCAGCATCATGTCGCGGAACATGGCGAGGTAGGCGTCGGCATGCTGGAACTCGCGGAAGGGGAAGCCGGTGCCGATGAGGGCGTCGTCCATCTTGTGCTGTTTGGATACGCGGATGCGGCGCTCGTTGAGATAGGCGCCGGCGCCGCGCGTGGCGGTGAAGAGTTCGTTGCGCGCGGGGTCGTAGATCACGGCATGCTGCAGCACGCCCTTGTGCAGCAGCGCGATGGACACGGCATACTGCGGCAGGCCGTGCAGGAAGTTGGTGGTGCCGTCGAGCGGGTCGATCACCCAGACATGCTCCTCGCCGCCGGAGCGGCCGGACTCCTCTGCTAGAATCCCGTGGTTCGGATAGGCGTCGAGCAGGGTTTCGATGATGGCCTGTTCCGCAATGCGGTCGACTTCGCTGACATAATCGCGCGGCCGCTTGGCGTGGATGGTCAGGCGGTCGAGGTCATTGGCGGCGCGATTGATGATCGCCCCGGCTTTGCGGGCGGCTTTCACCGCCGTGTTGAGCATGGGATGCATGAGACGGCAACTTCATAAAGAGCAAAGCGCTATTTTAAACGGGAAAATCCAAATTCGAGCCACAGAGGACACAGAGAGCACAGAGAAAAAGGCAAGTCCCCTCATGTGTCGCCCAGAGCCCGGGAAGCCGAATACAAATCGGTTTGCCACTGTGTCTAGCTTTTATCAAATTTCCATCTAGCCGTGCCTACTCAGAATCTTCTTTCCAATATCCGCGTCGTGCTGTGCCGTCCCAGCCATCCCGGCAACATCGGTGCAGCGGCGCGCGCCATGAAGACCATGGGCCTGTCGCAACTCTTTCTGGTCAGCCCGAAAAAGTTTCCTCATGCGGATGCCGAAGCCATGGCTTCGGGCGCGGCGGATGTGCTGGCAGGCGCGTCCGTGTGCGGCTCGCTGGAGGAAGCGCTTTCCGGCTGCGTGCTGGCCATCGGCACCTCCACGCGCCAGCGCGACTTGCAGACTGCGCTGCTGACTCCGGCCGAAGCGGCCCGCCAGGCGTTGTCAGAAGCGCAGGGCGGCAATGTGGCCTTCGTATTCGGCAATGAGACCTTCGGGCTGTCGAAAGAGGAACTGGCCTGCTGTCAGGCCTTGATGACTATCCCGGCCAACCCCGAATACGGCTCGCTCAACCTCGGTGCGGCGGTGCAGGTGATGGCCTACGAGTTGCGGCGCACCGCGCTGGCGGAAAGCTTTGCCCAGCCCGAGCTCGATGCGGCCGATCTCGCCGACGTGGAGCGCTTTTACGCCCACCTGGAACAGACCCTGATCGAGATCGGCTTTCTCAACCCCGCCTCGCCCAAGCGGCTGATGCCCAAGCTGCGCCGGCTGTTTTCCCGCACCCGCCTGCAGAAAGAGGAAATCAATATTCTGCGGGGAATGCTTTCGGCCATGGAAAGCTGCAAGAATATTAGGGTAAAATAATCGACTGAAATAGTCGGAAAACAGTCCCGTCCTATGTTTGCCAGGCTTAAAGAGGAAATCTCTGTCGTTTTTGACCGCGATCCGGCCGCGCGTTCGGTGTTCGAGATCGTCACGACCTATCCGGGTTTCCACGCCATCGTGTTTCATCGCCTGTCGCACCACTTGTGGGGCATGGGACTGAAATGGCTGGCGCGCTGGCTTTCCCATTTCGCGCGCTGGTTCACCGGTATCGAGATTCATCCCGGCGCCACCATCGGCCGCCGCGTCTTCATCGACCACGGCATGGGTGTGGTGATCGGCGAGACCGCCGAAATCGGCGACGACTGCACGCTCTACCACGGCGTGACCCTGGGCGGCACCTCCTGGAACAAGGGCAAGCGCCATCCCACCCTGATGCCGGGCGTGGTGGTGGGGGCGGGGGCCAAGATCCTCGGCCCCATCACCATTGGCCGCGAGGCCCGCGTGGGCTCGAACGCGGTGGTGGTGAAGGACGTGCCGGACGGCGCCACGGCGGTGGGCATCCCCGCGCGCATCCTGGACGAACAGGCCAGGGCGCTTGACGACCAGGCCAAAAAAATGGGTTTCTCGGCTTATGCCATTTCGGCCGACATGAACGATCCCATGGTCAAGGCAGTGCATGGCCTGATCGACCACGCCGCCCACATGGACCGCAAACTGGCCGAGGTCATGGCCCAGTTGGAACAGTTGGGCGTCAAGCTTTCCGAGGCGCAAAAAGCCAGGGACGACTTCGACCCGGAACAGCTGAACAAAATTGTTGACTAATTTGCTCGGGTAACTATAATAGTTGACTGAAATGATCGGGAATTTTATATTTCAGCCACTTACCACGGGTGAAAAATCATGAGACTGACGACTAAAGGACGTTTTGCGGTAACCGCGATGGTGGACTTGGCCCTGCGCCACGGCAAGGGGCCGGTCACGCTGGCGGGCATCAGCGAGCGCCAGGACATTTCGCTTTCCTATCTGGAGCAACTGTTCGGCAAGTTGCGCCGCCACCAGCTGGTGGACAGCGTGCGCGGACCGGGTGGCGGCTATACCCTGGCCAAGCCGCTGGACGTCGTTTCCGTGGCGGACATCATCCGTGCGGTGGACGAGCCCATCGACGCCACCCAGTGCGGCGGCAAGGAAAACTGCCACGACGAGCACCGCTGCATGACCCATGACCTGTGGACCAGCCTGAACAAGAAAATCTACGAATACCTGGACTCGGTCACGCTTGCGGAACTGGTCAGCAAGCAGCAGGAAAAACAGAGTATGGCGATAATGACGGAAAGCCGCCAAGGCACCAAAGTGGCTGCCACGTTTTGATTAAGGTGTTAACAGCAACATGAAATTTCCCATCTATCTCGACTACTCCGCCACCACCCCGGTCGATCCGCGCGTGGCGGAGAAGATGATTCCCTGGCTGACCGAGCATTTCGGCAACCCGGCCTCGCGCTCGCACGCCTTCGGCTGGGAAGCCGACAAGGCCGTGGAAGAGGCGCGCGAAAACGTCGCCAGGCTGGTCAATGCCGACCCCAAGGAAATCGTGTGGACCTCCGGCGCCACCGAATCGAACAACCTCGCCATCAAGGGCGCCGCGCATTTCTACTCCGGCACCAAGGGCAAGCACCTCATCACCGTGATGACAGAGCACAAGGCCGTGCTCGACACCATGCGCGAGCTCGAACGCGAAGGCTTCGAGGTCACCTACCTGATGCCCGAGCCCAATGGCCTCGTCGACCTGGAAAAATTCAAGGCCGCGATCAGGCCCGATACGGTTCTGGTTTCGGTGATGTTCGTCAATAACGAGATCGGCGTGATCCAGGACATCGCGGCCATCGGCGAGATATGCCGCTCCAAGGGCGTGATCTTCCACGTCGATGCGGCGCAGGCCACGGGCAAGGTCGAGATCGACCTCTCGAAGCTGAAAGTGGATTTGATGTCCTTTTCCGCGCACAAGACCTACGGCCCCAAGGGCATCGGCGCGCTGTATGTTCGCAGAAAACCGCGCATCCGCCTGGAGGCGCAGATGCACGGCGGCGGCCATGAGCGCGGCATGCGCTCCGGCACGCTCGCCACCCACCAGATCGTCGGCATGGGCGAGGCCTTCCGCATCGCGCGCGAGGAAATGGCGGCCGAGAACGAGCGCATCCGCATGCTGCGCGATCGCCTCTACAAGGGCTTGTCGGAAATCGAGGAAACCGTGGTCAACGGCGACATGGAGCACCGCATTCCCGGCAACCTCAACATCAGCTTCGCCTACGTCGAAGGCGAGTCGATGATGATGGCGATCAAGGATGTCGCGGTATCCTCCGGCTCCGCCTGCACCTCGGCCAGCCTGGAACCCTCCTACGTGCTGAAGGCGCTGGGCCGCAACGACGAACTCGCGCATTCCTCCATCCGCTTCACCATCGGCCGCTTCACCACCGAAGAGGAAATCGACTACACCATCGACCTCGTGAAGAAGCAGGTCGCCAAGCTGCGCGAAATGTCGCCGCTGTGGGAGATGGTGAAGTCCGGCATCGATTTGAACACCGTGCAGTGGGCTGCACATTGATTATGATGGTGAGGCGTGAGGCGTTAGGAGTGAGGAGTCTGGTTGTGCGCTACGCGCGCCGGTTCTTCGCTCCTTACACCTCACTCCTCACTCCTTACTGGAGGTAACGAAAATGGCATACAGCGACAAGGTTCTCGACCACTACGAAAATCCCCGCAATGTGGGTTCCTTCGAAAACTCGGATGATGTCGGCACCGGCATGGTCGGTGCCCCTGCCTGCGGCGACGTGATGAAGCTGCAAATCAAGGTCAACGAACAGGGCGTGATCGAAGACGCCAAGTTCAAGACCTACGGCTGCGGCTCCGCCATCGCCTCCTCCTCGCTGGTCACCGAATGGGTGAAGGGCAAGACCCTGGCCCAGGCCATGGAAATCAAGAACACCGCGATCGCCGAAGAGCTGGCGTTGCCGCCGGTCAAGATCCACTGCTCCATCCTGGCCGAAGACGCCATCAAGGCGGCGGTTGCCGACTACAAGGCCAAGCATGGTGATGCTGCGGCCGAACCCAAAGCAGCAGCCAACGCTTGAGGTGAGGCATGGCGATTACCGTTACTGATAGCGCAGCCAAGCACGTCGCCAACTTCCTTGCCAAGCGCGGCAAGGGCATCGGCCTGCGCCTGGGCGTGCGCACCACCGGCTGTTCCGGCATGGCCTACAAGCTCGAGTTCGTCGACGAGGCGCAGGCCGAGGACGCGCGTTTCGACAGCAATGGCGTCACCGTGTTCGTCGACCCCAAGAGCCTGCCTTATCTGGATGGCATGGAACTGGATTTTGCGCGCGAAGGGCTGAACGAGGGCTTCAAGTTCAACAACCCCAACGTCAAGAACACCTGCGGGTGCGGGGAATCGTTCAACGTTTAATCAGTGAGGAGTGAGGAGTCAGGCGTGAGGAGTTGAAAACGGTTTCCCCGGCGCCCCGCTCCTCACTCCTTGCTCCTCACGCGCCCACACATGGATTTCCACGCAAACCACTTCCAACTGTTCGATCTGCCCGCACATTTCCGGCTCGATACGGACAAGCTGGAGGCCGCCTACCGCAAGCTGCAGAA
Organism: Pseudomonadota bacterium; assembly: GCA_021847835.1. Lineage (GTDB taxonomy): Bacteria > Pseudomonadota > Gammaproteobacteria > Burkholderiales > Thiobacillaceae > UBA6918. The sequence goes on along the minus strand of JAJZPR010000037.1, from coordinate 4,140 downwards.
CGAGGTCCACCCGGACCGCTTCGCGGCCGCCGGCGAAACCGAGAAGCGGCTTTCCATGCAGTGGGCAACCAGGGTCAACGAGGCTTTCCAGACCCTGAAAAAGCCGCTCGCGCGCGGCACTTATCTGCTGCATCTGCACGGCATCGAAGCCTTTTCCGAAAAGCACACCAGCTTTCCGCCCGCCTTCCTCATGCAACAGATGGAATGGCGCGAGGCCATAGGCGATGCGCGCCAGACGCGCGACATCGATGCCCTGGACAAGCTCGCGCGCGAACTGCGCGCGGAAGCGAAGCGCATGGAAGAACAACTTGCGGCCGAGCTGGATGACAGCAAGGATTACGGGGCCGCCGCCGTCACGGCGCGCAAGCTTAAGTTCATGCACAAGCTGATCGAAGAGATCGGCGACGCGCAGGAAGAATTGGACGCAGCTTGAATTTGAAATCTGGCGCGGAGACGCAAAGACGCAGAGAAGGACAAAAATGGAAAACAACACCGCGCTTTGGATGGGCACTCAATAGAACATGATGCATATGAATTTTTATTGTTTTTCTGAGCGTCCCTGCGCCTCTGCGTCAAAGACTTAAAAGATGGCCCTGCTGCAAATTTCCGAACCCGGCATGTCCACCGCGCCGCACCAGCACCGGCTGGCGGTCGGCATCGATCTTGGCACCACCAACTCGCTGGTGGCTTCGGTGCAGTCGGGGCTGGCGCGGGTGCTGGACGACGAGCGCGGCCGTTCGCTGGTGCCTTCGGTGGTGCGCTATCACGCCGACGGCAAGGTGGAAGTGGGCTATGACGCGCAGGCACGCCAGAGCGAGGATCCGCACAACACCATCGTCTCGGTCAAGCGTTTCATGGGCCGCGGCCTCGTCGACCTGGGCGACCCCGGTCGCTATCCTTACAAGTTCGTCGATGCGCCGGGCATGGTGCAGCTATCGACTGCGGCGGGATGCAAAAGCCCGGTCGAGGTGTCCGCCGACATCCTGAAGGCGCTGCGCGACCGCGCCGAGCGCGCCCTGGGCGGCGAACTGGTCGGTGCCGTGATCACCGTGCCCGCCTATTTCGACGACGCCCAGCGCCAGGCTACCAAGGATGCGGCGAAGCTCGCCGGCCTCAACGTGCTGCGCCTCCTCAACGAACCCACCGCGGCGGCCATCGCCTACGGCCTCGACAATGCGGCGGAGGGCGTCTACGCCATTTACGATCTGGGCGGCGGCACCTTCGACATTTCCATTCTCAAGCTCACGCGCGGCGTGTTCGAAGTGCTGGCGACCAATGGCGACTCCGCGCTGGGCGGCGACGATTTCGACCAGCGCGTGTTCTGCTGGATCGTCGAGCAGTCGCACCTGACCCCCCTCAATGCAAAAGACACGCGCCTGCTGCTCACCAGGGCGAGGGAGGCCAAGGAACAGCTGACCGAGCACGACGAGGCGCGCATCACCGCGCTCCTGTCCACCGGCGAACTGGTGGACCTGAATCTCACCACCGCGATTTTTCATGAAATTACCGCCACACTCGTCAGCAAGACGCTGGCGCCGACGCGCAAGGCCTTGCGCGACGCGGGCCTTGCACCGGAAGACGTCAAGGGCGTGGTGATGGTGGGCGGCGCCACGCGCATGCCCTGCATCCGCCACGCGGTGGGAGGATTCTTCGGCCAGACGCCGCTTACCAACCTGGATCCCGACAAGGTGGTGGCGCTGGGCGCGGCCATGCAGGCCGATGTGCTGGCCGGCAACCGCACGCAGGAGGACGACTGGCTGCTGCTCGACGTGATTCCGCTGTCGCTGGGACTGGAAACCATGGGCGGCCTCTCGGAAAAAATCATCCCGCGCAACACCACCATTCCGGTGGCGCGCGCGCAGGAGTTCACCACCTTCAAGGACGGCCAGACCGCCATGAGTTTCCATGTGGTGCAGGGCGAGCGCGAACTGGTGTCCGACTGCCGCTCGCTGGCCAGATTCGAGCTGCGCGGCATCCCGCCCATGGTGGCGGGCGCGGCGCGCATCCGCGTCACCTTCCAGGTCGACGCCGACGGCCTCTTGTCGGTGTCGGCGCGCGAGCAGATCAGCGGCGTCGAAGCAGCGATCACGGTCAAGCCGTCCTACGGTCTGTCCGATGATGAAATTGCCGGCATGCTGCAGGACGCCAATGCCCACGCCGAGGAAGACATGAAGGCGCGCGCCCTGAACGAACAGCGCGTGGAAGGCAACGGCCTGATCGAGGCCACACGCGCCGCGCTGGAACAGGACGGCGACGAATTGCTCGAAGCCGGCGAACGCGCTGCCATCGAGGCTAAAATCGCCGAATTGCAGGCCAGCATGGCGGGTGAGGACCACCTTGCCATCAAGCGCGCGGTGGAAGCGCTTAACCAGGCCACTGCCGATTTTGCCGCGCGCCGCATGGACGCCAGCGTGAAGAAGGCACTGCGTGGGCACAAACTGGACGAGATTTCCTTATGAGCGGACTGAATGACTCACTGATCGAATCGCTGCGGCAGCGCCTGGACGGCCACCCCATCTATGCGGCGCTGCAAACCGTCGAGGACCTGCGCGTATTCATGGCGCACCACGTCTATTCGGTGTGGGATTTCATGTCGCTGATCAAATATCTTCAGCACCAGGTTGCGCCCGCGCGCTGGCCGTGGACGCCGGGACGCGACGCCAGCGTGCAGCGCTTCATCAACGAACTGGTGCTGGAAGAGGAAACCGATGCAACTGCGCCGGGGCAGGCGGGTGAATTCTCCAGTCACTTCATGCTCTACATCGGCGCGATGCGCGAGGTCGGCGCGGATGCCGAGAAACCGCTGCAATTCATCCGCCAGATCGAGGACGGCGGCCTGCAGGCCGCGCTCGATTCCGGCCTGGTGCCGGCGCCTTCGCTGGCCTTTACCCGCACCACCTTCGGCTTCATCGAAAGCGGCAAGCCGCATACCGTCGCCGCCGCGCTGGCGCTCGGACGCGAGCACGTCATTCCCGCCATGTTCCGCGCCTTCCTGTCGCGCATGCACATCAGCGAAGCGCAGGCGCCGACTTTCCACTTCTACCTGAATCGCCACATCCATCTGGACGAGGATTTCCACGCACCGCTGTCGCTGCGCCTGCTGCAGGCGCTGTGCGGCGGCGATGCGATCAAGTGCCGGGAAGCGGAGGAGGCCGCCGTGCAGGCGGTAAACGCCCGCATCGCGCTGTGGGACGGCGTCCTGGAAGCCTTGCCCGGCTGCCGGAAAGCCGCCTGAGAGAATTCACCAGACACCAATAATCATGCCTCAACTGATCGTACTGCCCCATGTCGAACTGTGCCCGGAAGGCGCGGTGATCGAAGCCAAGACCGGCGACACCATCTGCGACACGCTGCTCAATAACGGCATCGAGATCGAGCATGCCTGCGAGAAATCCTGCGCCTGCACCACCTGCCACGTCATCGTGCGCGAGGGCTTCGACACGCTCGAACCCTCAGAGGAGAAGGAGGACGACCTGCTCGACAAGGCTTGGGGCCTGGAGCCGCAGTCGCGCCTGTCCTGCCAGGCAAAGGTGGCGGATGCGGACCTGGTCGTCGAGATTCCCAAGTACACCATCAACATGGTGAAGGAAGGAGGGCACTGAGATGAAATGGACCGACGTACAGGACATCGCCATCGAGTTGTATGAAGCCCATCCGGACGTGGATCCGCAGTATGTGCGTTTTACCGACTTGCATGCCTGGGTGATGGCGCTGCCCGGCTTCAGCGACGATCCCAACCATTCCAACGAGAAAATCCTCGAAGCCATCCAGATGGCGTGGATAGACGAGGCAAGCTGAGTGCCTTGACAGGCGTCGGGGCCGGATATTTCCTTTCCTGACCGCAATCAATGCTTGGTGTCGTCCGCCCGGGTGGCGCCAAGCTTTGTTTCGCCCGCCATGGCCGGCATATGGCTTGAATCCTCGACGAAGCCTTCTTCGCTCCTTTGCCAGTGAAAACTGGGATTGCCAATTTGACAGAGATCCGTGTCCCTCATTAATCTTGGCCAACAATGTGCTAGATAGTGTCGTCATGAGATAGCCAGCCAAAGGGTAAGGCAGCGAATTTGTACGGCAGCAACAAAGGATGACAGGTTTTTCGCATAGCGGGTGGCGATCCCCCGCCACCGCTTGAGATGCAAG
>JAJZPR010000067.1:1352-4893 GCA_021847835.1 Pseudomonadota bacterium | reverse complement strand
GCACCGATGCCGGACTGTCGCTCTGCCCGAACAAGGGGCCTACGCTTAACTGCCCCACCAGCCCTGCAACCTCGCGGCAATAACAGTTGAGCAGCGTTTCCATGGAACGCCGGCCGGCTTCCTGTAGGGGTCGTCTCAGAAAACGGAAAATAAAGCACGTTAAGCTGGTTGCAGCGGCCGTAGCGGCCTGAACTTGCCCGCGCCGATCTTGGCGCTGCTGCGCCAGAGGTAATCGCCGGTCAGGTTGACGTGTTCCCATCCCAGTGGCGACAGATACTGCAATAGAGAGTCATCAACGGGCTTGCCGTGGCCACGCAGGGCATTCGCGGCCCGTTCCAGATAAACCGTGTTCCACAGCACGATGGCTGCCGTCACCAGGTTGAGGCCGCTGGCCCGGTAGCGCTGCTGCTCGAAGCTGCGGTCACGGATTTCGCCCAGGCGGTTGAAGAACACGGCGCGAGCCAGCGCGTTGCGCGCCTCGCCTTTGTTCAGCCCGGCATGCACGCGGCGACGCAGCTCGACGCTTTGCAGCCAGTCCAGGATGAACAGCGTGCGCTCGATGCGGCCCAGCTCACGCAGAGCCACGGCCAGGCCGTTCTGGCGCGGGTAGCTGCCGAGTTTCCGCAGCATCAATGAGGCGGTCACCGTGCCCTGCTTGATCGAGGTGGCCAGCCGCAAAATTTCGTCCCAATGGGCGCGGACGTGCTTGATGTTGAGCGGGCCGCCGATCATGGGCTTCAGCGCGTCATAGGCGGCATCGCCCTTCGGGATGTAGAGCTTGGTGTCGCCCAGGTCGCGGATGCGCGGGGCGAAGCGGAAGCCCAAAAGGTGCATCAGGGCGAAGACGTGATCGGTGAAGCCCGCTGTGTCGGTGTAGTGCTCCTCGATGCGCAGGTCGGATTCGTGGTACAGCAGCCCGTCGAGCACGTAGGTTGAATCGCGCACGCCGACGTTCACGACCTTGGTGTGGAATGGCGCGTACTGGTCAGAAATGTGGGTGTAGAACGTCCGCCCTGGGCTGCTGCCGTATTTCGGGTTGATGTGGCCGGTGCTCTCGGCCTTGTTGCCGGTGCGGAAGTTCTGGCCGTCCGATGACGACGTGGTGCCGCCGCCCCAGTGCTCGGCGAAGGGATGCCGGAACTGCGCGTTGACCAGCTCGGCCAGCGCCGCCCCGTAGGTTTCGTCGCGGATGTGCCAGGCTTGCAGCCAGGCCAGCTTGGCGTAGGTTGTGCCGGGGCAGGACTCTGCCATCTTGGTCAGACCCAGGTTGATCGCGTCGGCGAGGATCGTGGTCAGCAGCAGGTTCTTGTCCTTGCCCAGGTCGCCCGATTTCAGGTGCACGAAGTGCCGGGTGAAGCCCGTCCATTCGTCCACCTCCAGCAGCAGTTCAGTGATCTTGACGTGCGGCAGGATCATGGCCGTCTGGTCGATCAGCGCCTGCGCGGTGTCGGGCACCGCTGCATCGAGCGGCGTGATCTTCAGGCCTGACTCCGTGATGATGGCGTCCGGCAGCTCGTTGGCCAGCGCCATGCGATTGACGGTGGCGAGCTGCGTTTCCAGTAGCGTCAGCCGCTCATGTAGATACTGGTCGCAGTCGGTAGCCACGGCCAGCGGCAATTCGCTGGCCTGCTTGAGGCTGGTGAATTTCGCGGGCGGCACCAGGTAGTCCTCGAAGTCCTTGAACTGGCGGGAGCCTTGCACCCAGATGTCGCCGGAGCGCAGTGCGTTCTTCATCTCCGACAACGCGCACAGCTCGTAGTAACGCCGGTCGATGCCGGCGTCGGTCATCACCAGCTTCTGCCAGCGCGGCTTGATGAAGTCGGTCGGCGCGTCGGCAGGCACCTTGCGGGCGTTGTCGCTGTTCATGCCGCGCAGCACCTCGATGGCGTCGAGTACGTCCTTGGCGGCAGGCGCGGCCCGCAGCTTGAGCACGCCGAGAAATTCCGGCGCGTAGCGGCGCAGCGTGGCGTAGCTCTCGCCGATGCGGTGCAAGAAATCGAAGTCCTCGGGCTGCGCGAGCTTCTGCGCTTCGGTGACGCTCTCGGCGAAGGCATCCCAGGACATGACGGCCTCGATGGCGGCGAACGGATCGCGGCCTGCTTGCTTGGCCTCGATCAGCGCCTGACCGATGCGCCCGAACAGCCGCACCTTGGCGTTGATCGCCTTGCCGGACGCCTGGAACTGCTGCTGATGCTTGTTCTTGGCGGCGTTGAACAGCTTGCCCAGGATGCGGTCATGCAGGTCGATGATTTCGTCGGTGACGGTGGCCATGCCCTCGATGGCGAGCGCCACCAGGGTCGCGTAGCGGCGCTGCGCCTCGAACTTGGCCAGGTCCGCGGGCGTCATCTGACCGCCCTCGCGGGCGATCTTGAGCAGCCGATTCTGGTGAACCAAGCGCTCGATGCCCGAAGGCAAGTCGAGCGCCTGCCACGCCTTGAGGCGTTCGATGTGTTCGAGCATGTGCCTGGAATTCGGCTTGGCCGGTGACTGGCGCAGCCAGGCCAACCAGGTCGTCTTGCCGTTGTCCCGGCGTTTGAGCAGATCGTCGAGGCGGCGGCGATGCGCGTCCGATAGCGGTTCGGCCAGGGCATCGTAGATGCGCCGGTTCGCGCGGGTAATCGCTTCGGCGGTCGCTCGTTCGACGGCGTTGAGGGAGGGCAGAATGACCGACTGCCGCCGCAGGTGCTCGATCAAGGCGCTGGCCAGCACGACGCCCTTGTCGGTCTGCATGGCCAGCTCGGTCAGCAACTGAACGGCCTGCCGATAGTGGCTCATGGTGAAGGGCTGGAAGCCGAACACCGTTTGAAGCTCCACCAGGTGCTCGCGCCGTGTCTGTTCCCGCTGGCCGTACTCGTCCCAGCTTTCGATGCTGACCTTGAGCTGGTCGGCGACCAGCTTCAACAAGGGCGAAAACGGTGGCTCATCGACGCCAAGGATGACACCAGGAAAGCGCAGGTAGCAGAGCTGCACGGCGAAGCCCAGCCGGTTGACCGGACCGCGCCTCTGCCGGATGATGGACAGGTCGGTGTCGCTGAACGTGTAGTGACGGATCAGTTCTTCCTTGGCGTCCGGCAATGCCAGCAGGTTGTCACGCTCGGCGGCGGACAGGATCGAACGGCGTGGCATGGATGCTCTTTTTCTTTCTATGGCCGAGTAAATCCAGTTCCGCTAAAAAAGGCGATATAGAGCGGTATCCCGATGACCGCACTCAAAAGAATAGCCATACGCCAAGCCGCTCACCCTTCTTTACTCCAATACTGCATGCATGTCCGCAAACAGCGCTCCGCTCGCATTAAGCGAGACTCAGGCGCAGTGCCAGCGCTGCCAGGGTCGCCGCAAGTACGGGGACGGTCAGCACAATGCCCACCTTGAAGTAATACCCCCATGTGATTGTCATTCCCTTGCGCGCCAGCACATGCAACCAAAGCAGCGTCGCCAGCGAGCCGATCGGGGTGATCTTCGGCCCCAGGTCACTACCGATCACATTGGCGTAGATCATCGCGTCCTTCACCACGCCCGTTGCGCTCGTGGCATCAATGGA
>JAJZPR010000067.1:0-1252 GCA_021847835.1 Pseudomonadota bacterium | reverse complement strand
GGCTGTGGCGTTCCAGACGATCTGCCAGACGACAGGAATGTCACCGAAGTGAACGACACCGGACAGTAACGCCACGACAGCGCCAAGCGTCGCACTCCAGCCAATGCCCAGCCCGCGCGGTTGCCAGATCACCAGGACGATAGTGGCAAGAAAAATCAGTAGGGCAGCAATCACGTCAATTCTCTCTTTCCAGCGGGTTTTCGAGTTCTTTAAGAAGGCTTAAGAGGTCAATCCGGGAAATGACGCCGATCACTTTCCCATCCTCCACGACAGGAAGGGACGTTAAGTGATGGTCCACCATCAGCCGGGCTGCAACGGAGGAATGCATGGCAGGCGCGACGCTGTGCACTTCCGTGGTCATTACCTCTGCGGCAGTACGCCCCTCGGCCTTGTCGCGCTGCGTCCCCTTTGGGCCAAGAAAGGAAACCCAGAAGTTCTCCTTCCAAATCGATTCACGGGGTTCAAGCCGTTCGTCCGCTCCCCGGTGAATCAAGTCCTCCGCAGTCACAACGCCGATCAGCCGACCAGCGCCGTCGACCACCGGAACGCCGTTGATGCGATGGGCAAGCAGCAGCCTCGCGATGTCCTCAACCGGTGTTTCAGGTTGAATGGTTACCGGATCGGGCGTCATGTAATTCCGGATCAACATGGTCGATCTCCTATGTTTGGGGATGGATGAGCGCACGCAGTCGTTCTGCACCGATCGGTTCTTCCTTCAGAAGCGGGACAACCGCGTAACGGTCCGCGTGCTGATTGGCCACGGCGCTGATTTCGCGTAGCTCGTTGGCCGCACGCTGACGCAGTAACGGCGACTTGGCCGAAGCCGCCGCCACGCTTGTGTTGATGATCCAGGCCCATGGCTCGATCCCGGCACGGCGCAAGTCAGCTTGCAGGTTGGCGGCCTCCAATACCGGCGTCGTCTCTGCCAGCGTGACGACGAGTACCTTCGTTTGCTTCGGGTCCTGCAATTGCATCATCGGCGTCGTGAAGTGCACGCCGGTCTTGCCCATTTGTCGTGACACTTCGCGGTGATACGCACCCGTCGCGTCGAGCAGGAGCAAGGTGTGCCCGGTCGGGGCCGTGTCCATGACGACGAACTTTTTACCGGCCTCGCGAATGATGCGGGAGAACGCCTGGAAGACCGCAATCTCTTCCGTGCAGGGCGAACGCAGATCCTCTTCCAACAGCGCGCGGCCTTCGGCATCGAGTTGAGCGCCCTTGGTTTCCAGGACGTGCTGGCGATAGCGCTCGG
>JAJZPR010000036.1 GCA_021847835.1 Pseudomonadota bacterium | reverse complement strand
TCTTGCATCTCAAGCGGTGGCGGGGGATCGCCACCCGCTATGCGAAAAACCTGTCATCCTTTGTTGCTGCCGTACAAATTCGCTGCCTTACCCTTTGGCTGGCTATCTCATGACGACACTATCTAAAGAACTCCGAAGAAGTTCCAATTTCCATGAACGACGGGCATGCATGAACAGTAAGTAGCCCCCGGCAAAGCCGGGGCTTTAGATTGTGAGCCGCTCAAAGCGGCCGGCAGGGTCGCTTTGAGCGGCCCCAGTATTCGGCGCCACCTGACAGTGGCCTGTCAGCGCCACAGATTCATCTGACCCAATCGCTCATCTTCGCGTTCCTGGTTTCTGATGTACTCCCGAATCACGGCTTCATCTCGCCCTACGGTCGAGACAAAGTACCCTCTCGCCCAGAAGTGCTGCCCGACAAAGTTGCGCTTGCGTTCCCCATAGACCCGCGCCAGGTACAAAGCCAGGCGCAGGCGGTAAGCAGCCGGTTGGCGTTCTTCAGCCTCTTGTAGCACCCCTTTACGAAACCGAAAAACGGGATGGGTTTCTCAGTACATAATCCCGAAACTTTTCACGAAATTAGGCGCTCACCCCCCAGTTACGCTCTTGGACAGATTCCGGGGCTTGTGGCTGCGGCCGGTCTTCGGCCTTAACCAGCTTTACAGCTTAGCCTTCGCCGTAAGCCCCGGAACCCTTTGCCATCGCCAACATTTGCGTAGGCACAAACCTACTCGACCGTAACTGATTTTGCGAGGTTCCGGGGCTTGTCCACATCCGTGCCCTTTTGCAGGGCCGCGTGATAGGACAGCAGCTGCAAAGGCAGCGTATGCAGGATGGGCGACAGCGGCCCGGCGTGGCTGCCCAGCTGGATGACGTGCACGCCTGCGCTGGGCGCGATATGCGTGTCGAGGTCGGCGAACACATAGAGCTCGCCGCCGCGCGCGCGCACTTCCTGCAAATTGGACTTGAGCTTGTCCAATAGCTGATCGTTGGGCGCCACCGCCACCACCGGCATGTCCTTGTCGACCAGGGCCAGCGGGCCGTGCTTGAGTTCGCCCGCCGGATAGGCCTCGGCGTGGATGTAGGAGATCTCCTTGAGCTTCAGCGCGCCTTCGAGCGCGATCGGGTAGTGCTGGCCGCGGCCCAGAAACAGGGCGTGGTGCCTGTTGGCAAAGCGGCGCGCCCAGGCCTCCACCTGCGGTTCGAGCTTGAGCACCTCCTGCGCAAGCAGCGGCAGTTGGCGCAGGGCCGCAAGCTGTTCGGCTTCCTGCCCGGCATCCAGCCTGCCGCGCAGCTTCGCCAGCACCAGGGTCAGCAAAAACAGCGCAGCGAGCTGGGTGGTGAAGGCCTTGGTCGAGGCCACGCCGATTTCCGGCCCCGCGCGGGTGAGGAATTTCAGGCGGCTTGCGCGCACCAGCGAGGATTCCGGCACGTTGCAGATCGCCAGCGTGCAGTCGTGGCCCAGTTCCTTGGCACGCTGCAGGGCAGCCAGCGTGTCGGCGGTTTCGCCCGACTGCGAGATCGTCACCACCAGCGCTTCGGGATTGGGAATGGTGTCGCGGTAGCGGTATTCGCTGGCGATTTCCACATTGGCCGGCACGCCGGCGATGGACTCCAGCCAGTAGCCGGCCACGCGCCCGGCGTGATAGCTGGTGCCGCAGGCGAGGATGGTCACCGCCTTGACCTTGGCCAGCACGGCTTCGGCCTCGATGCCGAACAGCGCCGGGGCCAGGCCGCCCGGCAGCAGCGCGTTCTGCAAGGTGTCGGCGAGCGCGCGCGGCTGCTCGTGGATCTCCTTCTGCATGTAGTGGCGGTAGGGGCCGAGTTCGGCCATGTCGGCGGAAAGCTCCGACACGTGCACCTCACGCGCCACCTCTTCGCCCGCACTGTCGAATATCCGTACCCGCAAGAGGCCGAGATCGGCGATATCGCCCTCTTCCAGGTAGATCATGCGCTGGGTCACCGGCAAGAGCGCCGAGGCGTCCGAGGCGATGAAGTTCTCCTCGATGCCCAGGCCGATGATGAGCGGGCTGCCCCTGCGGGCGCACACTAGCTGATTGGGCGCGTCCCTGGCGATCACGCCAATTGCATAAGCGCCACGCAATTCATTGACTGCGGCTTTCACGGCGTCGAGCAGATCACGGCTCTGCTGGTAGTGCCGGTGCACCAGATGCACGATGACTTCGGTGTCCGTTTCCGATTCGAAGCGATAACCCAGGCCTTTCAACTTTTCGCGCAGGGCCTCGTGGTTTTCTATGATGCCGTTGTGCACCACGGCGATCTCGTCGTGGCTCACATGCGGATGCGCGTTGGCTTCGGTAGGCGCGCCGTGGGTAGCCCAGCGCGTATGCGCGATGCCGAGATGCCCGTGCACTCCCTGCGCCCTGGTCTCCGCTTCGAGCGAGGCTACGCGGCCCACGCTGCGCACGCGTTTGAGTCCGCCGTTGACCGTGACCAGCCCGGCGGAATCGTAGCCGCGGTATTCCAGCCGGTGCAGGCCTTCGAGCAGGATGGGGATGACGTTGCGCTGGGCGACCGCGCCGACGATGCCGCACATGGTCAGCGCTCCGCGCTGGGTGAGGCGTGAGGCGTGAGGCGTGAGGAGGGCAAATCGGTCGCCACACGAACACCACCTCGCTTCGTTAGCGCAATTTTCATATACACGTTTCTGTCCTGTTTGGTTTTACACGCCTCACGCCTCACGCCTCACTCCTCACGCCTTAGCTTCTTAGCCGGCCGCTTCCAGCCGGCAATGGTAAGCTGCCTGGCCCGGGAAAGCGACAGCTCGCCGGCCGGCGCATCCTTCACGATCACCGAGCCGGCGCCGATGGTGGCGTTGTCGCCGATGCTCACCGGCGCCACCAGCGCGGAGTTGGAGCCGATGAAGGCGTTGTCGCCGATCACGGTCTTGTGCTTGTTGGCGCCGTCGTAATTGCAGGTAATGGTGCCGGCGCCGATGTTGGTTTTCGCGCCCACTTCGGCATCGCCGATGTAGGAGAGGTGGTTCATCTTGGCGCCTTCCTTCACCACGCTGTTCTTGATTTCGACGAAGTTGCCCACGTGCACCTCGCGTGCCAGCCTGGCACCGGGCCGCAGTCGCGAGTATGGGCCGATGCTGGAGTCCTCGCCGATGTCCGCGCCCACCAGATGCGAGAAGGCCTCGATCTTCGTGCCCGCTGCCACGCGCACATCCCTCAGCACGCAATAAGGCCCGATCGCCACGTTGTCGCCGAGTTCGACCCTGCCCTCGAACACGCATCCGACATCGATACCGACATCGCGGCCGCAAACGAGTTCACCACGCACGTCGATCCGTGCCGGATCGGCGAGCGTGACGCCATGGTCCAGGAGTTCACGGGCGAGGTTGCGCTGGTGGATACGTTCGAGTTCGGCGAGCTGGGCCTTGCTGTTCACGCCCAACACTTCCCACTCGTCATTCGGATGGCTCGCCAGCACGTCGATGCCATCGGCCACCGCCATGGCAATGATGTCGGTGAGGTAATACTCGCCTTGTGCATTGTGATTCCCGAGCCTGCCCAGCCAGTCGGCGAGCCTGGCAGAAGGCGCCGCGAGGATGCCGGTGTTCACTTCGCGGATGCCGCGCTCGGCCTCGGTAGCGTCCTTGTGCTCGACGATCTTCACCACCCTGCCATGCTCGCGCACGATGCGGCCGTAGCCGGCGGGATCGGCGAGCACCATGGTCAACAGGCCCAGATTGCCGGACTGCGCGGCCGCGATCAGCGGCCTCAGGGTATCGGCGCGCGTGAGCGGCACGTCGCCATACAGCACCAGGGTCACGCCGTCTTTATCCAGGTGCGGCAGCGCCTGCTGTACGGCGTGGCCAGTGCCATGCTGCTCGGCCTGCAGCGCGAAAGTCAGCTTTTCGCCGGCCAGCGCCTGCGGTACCGCATCGCCACCGAAGCCGTAAACCACGCAGATCCTGCGCGCATCCATTTCGCGCGCGGTGCGGATGACATGCGACACCAGCGGGCGGCCGGCGAGCGGGTGCAGGACCTTGGGCAGCTCCGAGCGCATGCGCGTGCCCTTGCCGGCGGCGAGGATGACGATGTCGAGGGCAGGATGATTCATTCAGGGGTCAGGGGTCAGGGGTCAGGGGTCAGGGGTCAGGGGTCAGGGGTCAGGGGTCAGGGGTCAGGGGTCAGGGGTCAGGGGTCAGGGGTCAGGGGATGTGCGGCCGGAGGCCGCAGCATTTTCAAAGAGCGAAGCACAAAGCCCCTAGCCCCTGAATCCCGAATCCCGAATCCTAATGAAAACCGCGCAAAAACAAAAGGCAGCCGAAGCTGCCTTTTCGCCGTTCCATCCCGATTTCCGTCAGCTCTTCTTGCGCAGCTTCTGGATCGCAGCAATCTGCGCCACGGCTTCGGCCAGTTCGGCCTGGGCCTTGGCCAGATCCATGGCGGCGGACTTGTCCTTCATCGCCTCTTCCGCGGCGCGCTTGGCTTCCAGCGCGGCGGCTTCATCCAGGTCGTGGCCGCGGATGGCGGAGTCGGACAGGATGGTGACGACGTGCGGCTGCACCTCGAGCACGCCGCCGGACACGAAAATCAACTCCTCTTCGGCCACATCCGGCCGCTTGATGCGCACCGAGCCGGGCTTGAGCTTGGTCAGCAGCGGGGTGTGGCGCGGATAGATGCCCAGCTCGCCCATCTCGCCCGGCACGGCAATGAATTCCGCGGTGCCGGAGAAGAGCGAGGTTTCTGCGCTGACGATGTCGACGTGGAGTGTCATTGCCATTTCAAATTCCTGTGAGGCGTGAGGCATGAGGCGTGAGGAGAAGAGATTTACGCCTCACTCCTCACTCCTTACTCCTCACTGAAGGGTTTTCGCTTTTTCGACCGCTTCTTCGATCGGGCCGACCATGTAGAAGGCCTGCTCGGGCAGGTGGTCATACTCGCCGTTGACGATCGCCTTGAAGCCGGCGATGGTGTCCTTGAGCGACACGTACTTACCCTTGGCGCCGGTGAACACTTCCGCCACGAAGAAGGGCTGCGACAGGAAGCGCTGCAGCTTACGGGCGCGGGACACGGTGAGCTTGTCTTCGGGCGACAGCTCGTCCATGCCCAGAATGGCGATGATGTCGCGCAGTTCCTTGTACTTCTGCAGGGTGCCCTGCACCTGGCGCGCCACGGTGTAGTGCTCTTCGCCGACCACCTGGGGGTCGAGCTGGCGCGAGGTGGAATCCAGCGGGTCCACTGCCGGGTAGATGCCCAGTTCGGCAACCTGGCGGGACAGCACCAAGGTCGCGTCGAGGTGCGCGAAGGTGGTGGCGGGCGACGGGTCGGTCAGGTCGTCCGCGGGCACGTACACGGCCTGGAAGGAGGTGATGGAACCGGTCTTGGTGGAGGTGATGCGCTCCTGCAGGCGGCCCATTTCGTCGGCCAGGGTGGGCTGGTAGCCCACGGCGGAAGGCATGCGGCCCAAGAGCGCGGACACTTCGGTACCGGCCAGGGTGTAGCGGTAGATGTTGTCGATGAACATCAGCACGTCGCGGCCTTCGTCGCGGAAGTATTCGGCCATGGTCAGGCCGGTCAACGCCACGCGCAGACGGTTGCCCGGGGGCTCGTTCATCTGGCCGTAGACCAGGGCCACCTTGTCGATCACGCCGCCTTCCTTCATCTCGTGGTAGAAGTCGTTGCCCTCGCGGGTACGCTCGCCCACGCCGGCGAACACGGAGAAACCGCTGTGCTCAACCGCGATGTTGCGGATGAGTTCCATCAGGGTCACGGTCTTGCCCACGCCGGCGCCGCCGAACAGGCCGATCTTGCCGCCCTTGGCGATGGGCATGATGAGGTCGATCACCTTGATGCCGGTTTCCAGGATTTCCACGCTCGCAGCCTGCTCGTCGAATGCCGGCGGCTTGCGGTGGATGGGCATGCGCAGGTCCGTGCCGATGGGGCCGGCTTCGTCCACGGGGTTGCCCAGCACGTCCATGATGCGGCCCAGGGTGGCCTGGCCTACGGGCACCGAGATGGGGTTGCCGGTGTTGACCACGTCCATGCCGCGGCGCAGGCCGTCGGTGGAGCCCATGGCAATGGTGCGGACCACGCCGTCGCCCATTTGCTGCTGGACTTCAAAGGTGAGGTCGGGATTCGACAGCTTCAGCGCGTCGAACACCTTGGGCATGGCTTCGCGGGGGAACTGCACATCCACCACCGCGCCGATGACCTGAACGATTTTTCCGTTGCTCATGGTTGGTTCCTGGTTCAATCTAAATTAAATTCTTCCTGGGGGTTTCACCCTCACCCCAACCCTCCCCCCTCAAGGGAGAGGGAGCCAAATGCATTACACCGCGGCCGCGCCGGCCACGATCTCCGACAGCTCCTTGGTAATGGCGGCCTGACGGGTCTTGTTGTACAGCAGTTTCAGTTCGCCGATGACGTTCTTGGCGTTGTCGGAAGCGGCCTTCATCGCCACCATCCGCGCCGACTGTTCGCAGGCGATGTTTTCCACCACGGCCTGGTACACGATGGACTCGATGTAGCGGGTCAGCAGGGCATCCACCACCGGCTTGGCGTCGGGTTCGTAGATGTAGTCCCAGTGATGCTTGAGCTTGTCTTCCTCGCTGCCGGCAGCCTGTTCCAGCGGCAGCAGTTGCTTGAACGTCGGCTCCTGCTTCATGGTGTTGATGAAGCGGTTGTACACGATGTAGAGCGCATCGATCCTGCCTTCGACATAGGCGTCGAGCATGACCTTGACCGGGCCGATCAGGCGCTCCATGTGGGGAGCGTCGCCCAGCGCGGTGATCTGGGAAACGACATTCCCGCCCATGCGCTGCATGAAGCCGAGGCCCTTGTTGCCGATGGCGGTGACGTCGATGCCCACGCCCCGGCCTTCCCATTCCTTGACCTTGTTGAGCACCACGCGCAGGGCATTGGTGTTCAGGCCGCCGCACAGCCCCTTGTCGGAGGTGACGAGGATGAGGCCGACACGCTTGGTCTCTTCGCGGCGCACCACGAAAGGATGCTTGTACTCGGGGTGCGCATAGGCCATGTGCACGGCGACATTGGCGATCTTTTCGGCGTAGGGACGGGCCGCACGCATGCGGTCCTGCGCCTTGCGCATCTTGCTCGCCGCCACCATTTCCATGGCTTTGGTGATCTTGCGCGTGTTTTCCACGCTCTTGATCTTGGTTCGTATTTCCTTGCCTGCGGCCATTGCCGGGACTCCTTAATCAGCGCCGAATCAATAGACGGCGGTCTGCTTGAAGGACTCGATCGCCGACTTCAGTTCGGCTTCGTTGTCGCCGCTCATCTCGCCGGAGGCATTGACGGCGTCGACCATGCCCTTGTGCTTGTCCTTGACGTAAGCCTGCAGCGCGGCTTCGAAAGCCAGCACTTTCTTGACGCCGAGGCCGTCCATGTAGCCGTTGTTGACGGCGAACAGGGTCACCGCCATTTCGGCGACGCTCATGGGCGAGTATTGCGCCTGCTTCATCAGCTCGGTCACGATCTTGCCGCGCTCCAGCTGCTTCTTGGTGGCGTCGTCCAGGTCGGAAGCGAACTGTGCGAAGGCCGCGAGTTCGCGGTACTGGGCCAGCGCGAGACGAATGCCGCCGCCCAGCTTCTTGATGACCTTGGTCTGCGCAGCACCGCCCACGCGCGACACGGACAGGCCGGCGTTGATGGCGGGACGGATGCCGGCGTTGAACAGGTCGGTTTCCAGGAAGATCTGGCCGTCGGTAATCGAGATCACGTTGGTCGGCACGAAGGCGGACACGTCGCCGGCCTGGGTTTCGATGATGGGCAGGGCGGTCAGCGAACCGGTCTTGCCTTTCACCGCGCCCTTGGTGCGCTTTTCCACTTCGTCGGCGTTGATGCGCGCGGCGCGCTCCAGAAGACGGGAGTGCAGGTAGAACACGTCGCCGGGATAGGCTTCGCGGCCCGGGGGACGGCGCAGCAGCAGGGAGATCTGGCGGTAGGCCCAGGCCTGCTTGGTGAGGTCGTCATACACGATCAGCGCATCTTCGCCGGTGTCGCGGAAGAACTCGCCCATGGCGCAGCCGGCGTAGGGGGCCAGGTACTGCATGGCGGCGGAGTCGGAAGCGGACGCGGCCACGATGATGGTGTGGTCCATGGCGCCGTGTTCTTCCAGCTTGCGCACCACGTTGGCAATCGACGACGCTTTTTGTCCGACCGCCACGTAGATGCAGGTGACGCCGGTGTTCTTCTGATTGATGATGGTGTCGATCGCCACCGCGGTCTTGCCGGTCTGGCGGTCGCCGATGATCAGCTCGCGCTGGCCGCGGCCGATGGGCACCATGGAGTCGACCGACTTCAGGCCGGTCTGCAGCGGCTGGGACACCGACTGGCGCGCAATCACGCCGGGAGCAATGACTTCCATGGGGGAAGTCCTGCTGGCGTTGATGGGGCCCTTGCCGTCGATGGGCTGGCCCAGGGCGTTGACCACGCGGCCTTTCAGCTCGGGGCCGACCGGCACTTCCAGGATGCGGCCGGTGCACTTGGCGATGTCGCCTTCCTTGAGGTGTTCGTAGTCGCCCAGCACCACCACGCCGACGGAGTCGCGTTCGAGGTTGAGCGCCACGCCGAACACGTTGCCCGGCAGTTCGATCATTTCGCCGGACATCACATCCGACAGGCCGTGCACGCGGATGATGCCGTCGGTCACGGACACGATGGTGCCCTGGGTGCGCAGCTCGGAACCTGTACCCAGGTTCTCGATCTTGGCTTTGATCAGTTCGCTGATTTCGCTTGGATTCAGTTGCATGGTCATCTCCGGTCAGGCCGGTTCCGTATCAAATTAAATTCTTCAGGCGGTGAGGGAGGCTGCCATTTTCTGCAGGCGGCCCTTCACCGAGCCGTCGATCACCTGGTCGCCCACGGTGATCACTGCGCCGCCGATGAGGCTTTCATCCACTTCCACCGTCGCCTCCACGTCACGCCCGAACTTCGCCTTGAGCGCGGCCATGAGGTCGGCCTTCTGCGTGTCATTCATGGACTGGGCGGAAACGATGGTGGCTTCCAGCACGCCTTCGGCTTCGGCTTTCAGCACTTCAAACTGGGCGGCAATTTCCGGCAGCAGGGTCAGGCGGTCATTGCTGGCCAGCACGGCGAGCAGCTTATTGCCCGCTTCGTCGGCGCTGGCGATCGAGCCGACCAGCTCGGCGGCACGCGCGGCCGAGGTGTTGGGGTCGGCGATCACGGCCTGCATTTGCTCGTTGCTGACAATGGCAGCCAGCATGGCCAGGCGATCGGCCCACTCGCCCAGCGCGTTCTTTTCCTTGGCAAGGCGGAAGACCGCTTCGGCGTAGGGGCGGGCCAGGGTGGAAAGCTCGGCCATGATTACAGCTCGGCTTTCAACTGGTTGAGCAGGTCGGCATGCGCCTTGGCATCGACTTCGCGGCGCAGGATCCTTTCGGCGCCGGCCACGGCCAGGGCCGCCACCTGTTCGCGCAGGCTTTCACGTGCGCGATTGGCTTCCTGTTCGATATTGGCCTGGGCGGCGGCCAGCTGGCGCTCGCCTTCGGCCTTGGCGGCATTCTTGGCTTCTTCGACGATCTGCGCAGCGCGCTTCTCGGCCTGGGCCAGCACTTCGGCGGCCTTGGCCTTGGCTTCGCGCATGTTGTCGGCGGCGGCCTTGGCGGCGAGCTCCAGCTCGTGCTTGCCGCGATCGGCGGCGGCAAGGCCGTCGGCGATCTGCTTCCTGCGCGCTTCGAGCGCATGCATGATGGGCGGCCAGACGAACTTCATGCAGAACCACACGAAGAACACGAATGTGATGGACTGGCCGATCAGGGTAGCGTTGAAATTCATTTTCGCACCTTCACTGGGGAATCAACGGCGAGGCAGAGGCCCCGCTTGCTATTGCTGCAATCCGCCAGATTAGCCAGCCACCGCGAACAGCACGTACATGGCCAGACCCACGGCGATCATCGGCACGGCGTCGACCAGACCCATGACGATGAAGAACTGGGTGCGCAGCATGGGGATGAGTTCGGGCTGGCGGGCAGCGCCTTCAAGGAAACGGCCGCCGAGGATACCGATACCCACGGCTGCGCCCAGAGCGCCCAGGCCCATCATCAGCGCACCTGCGATATACAGCACGGCTTGAGTCATTTCCATTTGTTTACTCCTTGAGTTTTCAGATTAAGTTGAAAAAAGTTAACCGCAAAAAATTCTTTTAATGGTGCTCGGAATGCGCCATGTCCAGATACACGATGGTCAGCGTCATGAAGATGAACGCCTGCAGGGTGATGATGAGGATGTGGAACACGGCCCACGCCCACTGCAGCACGCCGCCGAACACGCCCAGCAGCACGCCGCCACTGAACATGAGCGCGATCAGGATGAAGATCATCTCGCCGGCGTACATGTTGCCGAACAGACGCAGGGCGAGCGAGATCGGCTTGGCGATGAGGCCCACGCCTTCAAGCAGCAGGTTGACCGGAAACAGGAATTTGGGGAAGGGCTGGAAGGCCAGCTCGGCGAAGAAGCCGCCGGGGCCCTTCATCTTCACGCTGTAGTACAGCACCAGGGCGAACACCGTCAGCGACAGGCCGAAGGTGACGTTGGGGTCGGTGGACGGCACCACCTTGAGATACGGCACGCCGGCCAGGGTGGCGGCATAAGGCAGCCAGTCGATCGGCAGGAGATCCATGAAGTTCATCAGGAACACCCACAGGAACACGGTCATGGCCAGCGGCGCGACCAGAGCGTTCTTGTGCGAGAAGGAACCGCGCACGGAGTTGTCGATGAACTCGACCACCCATTCGACGAAATTCTGCAGGCCGGAAGGGACGCCGGTGGTCGCCTTCTTGGCGGCCGAACGGAACAGCAGCAGAAACAGCAGGCCGAGCACGATGGCGAAACCCATGCTGTCGAGGTTGATCGCCCAGAAGCCCATTGCCTTGGCTTCTTCGGTGCTGTGGGCGACGCCCCAGGTCCCGTCGGGATGCTGACCGAAGGTCAGGTTTTGCAGGTGGTGCTTGATGTACTCGCCAGAGGTATGTGCTTCGGCCATGATTCGCGGAATGAATTCAAGTAAGTTTTGGTTATGGGGGGCCGATCCCCTCCCCCCCTAATCAAAACACACCTGCAAATAATATTTATTGCTTTTTCAGCGCCGCCGCCCAGCCCAGCTGCCCCAGCACGAAGCCGGACACCAGCGCCAGAGGCTCGACTCTGCCGGACAGGAAACCCAGTGCCAGCAGCGCCATCGCGAGAATGAGGCGCTCGGCTTCCAGCCGGAAAAGCTGTCCCAGTTGACGCTGCGCCGTCCACTCGGGATGCGCTTCGCTTTCCCGCTGCCTTGCCAGCATCAACAGGGTGATGATCAGGCTTGTCGCCGCCCCGTATGCCGCCGACAGCGCCGCCTTCCCGCCCCAGACGAAACAGGCAATGCCCGTTGCGGCAAGAAGAATGGCGAGTTGCGCAACTGCCACCCGGGTGGTGGGCCTGAACATTAGACCGCGATGATATACCAATTAGCTGGTTTGATGCAATTATCAGGGGCCTTGATTGAGCCGTCCAGTTACAGGGCGATCCCCAGCTTTTCCAGCATGCCCTGCAACTGCTCCGCATCCGAGAATGTCAGGGTGAGGCGGCCGCCGTGGCGGCTCATGTGCACGCGCGCTTCCATGCCCAGGGTTTCGGATAATGTTTCTTCCAGGCGGCGGATGTCGCGCGGCACGGCTTTTTTCGCGGCCTTGGCGACATCGCCCTGCTTGAGCCTGGCGGCGCGGCGTTCGACTTCGCGCACGGACAGGCCCTTCTCCTCGATCTCGTGCGCAAGCTCCTTCTGCTGCGTGGCGTGCAGCGGCAGCAATGCGCGCGCATGGCCCATTTCGATCAGGCCGGTAGTCAACATATCCTGCACCGGCTTGGAGAGGTTCAGCAGGCGCAGCAGGTTGGATACCGCGGCGCGCGATTTGCCGACAGACTGGGCAACGGCATCGTGGGTCATGCCGAATTCCTGGATCAGGCGCTGCAAGCCATGCGCCTGTTCGATGGCATTGAGGTCCTCGCGCTGGATGTTCTCGATCAGCGCCATGGCGGCCACGGCTTCCTCGCGCACGTCCTTGATCAGCACCGGCACTTCGGTGAGCCCCGCGCGCTGCGCTGCGCGCCAGCGGCGCTCGCCGGCGATGATTTCGTACTGGCCGCCGTCCGCGCGCACCAGGATGGGCTGCATGAGCCCCTGGTTGCGGATGGAGTCGGCCAGCTCGTCGAGCGCGGTCTCGTCGAAATGCGTGCGCGGCTGGTAACGCCCGGGCTTGAGTTGCGAAATCGGCAGGGTGCGCAGATCGCTCCTGTCGCCCTCGCCGCCGCCGCTGCCGCTGTCGCCGCCCAGCAGGGCGTCAAGGCCGCGTCCGAGTCCTTTCATTTTCGCCATGGCTGCTTGCCTTTCAGTTGGTTGCGTCAGGTTGTGCCGCCGTCATACCGTAGCGCTGCAGTACCTCGCGCGCCAGGTCGAGATAGGCCTGCGCACCTTTCGAGTGGGGATCGTAGATCACGCCGGGCAGGCCGTGGCTGGGCGCCTCGGCCAGGCGCACGTTGCGCGGGATCACGGTGTCGAATACCTTGTCGCCGAAATGGCTCTTGAGTTCGGCGGCCACCTGCTGCGCGAGCGTCGAGCGCGGATCGTACATCACGCGCAGGAGTCCTTCGATTTCGATGCCGGGATTGAGCCGCGCCTTGACCTTCTTGATGGTGGCGACCAGGTCGGTGAGGCCCTCCAGCGCGTAGTACTCGCACTGCATGGGGATCAGCACGGCATCCGCGGCGGCCAGCGCGTTGACGGTGAGCAGGTTGAGCGTGGGCGCGCAGTCGATGAGGACGAAATCGTATTCGTGCGCGACCTTGGCGAGCTCGGTCTTCAAACGATATTCGCGGCTCTCGATCTCGACCATGTCGATTTCGCTGCCGGACAGTTCGCGGTTGGCCGGCACCACGTCGAACCCGCCTTTTGCCGAGTGCAGCCGGCTTGCCGGAATGTCCGCCTGCTCCAGCAACACCTGGTAGGCCGTGGGCATGGCGGTGCGCTTTTCCACGCCCGCGCCCATGGTCGCGTTGCCCTGGGGGTCGAGATCCACCAGCAGCACGCGCCGGCCGTTCTGGGCCAGCCCGCAGGCAAGGTTGACGGCGGTGGTGGTCTTGCCGACTCCGCCTTTCTGGTTTGCTATTGCAAGGATACGGGCCACGTTTTCGGCTCTCTCTTTTTTAAACCTGAATCTCACCACTGAGGCACAGAGAAATCCAAAACCAGGCTTTCACTCTGTGTCTCTGCGGTTCAAGCATTTTTTCCGGTTTCGTTCATCAACACCACGCAGCGCTCGGCATTGAGGCCCGGCACTTTCAGTTCGATTATTTCCCTCACCTGCACATCGTCCGGCAAGGCGGCGATTTCCTCCTTCGGCAAGCGCCCTTTCATGGCTGCCCACTGCCCGCCCGGCTTGAGCAGGTGGCGGGTCAGATTCACGAAATCCGCCAGGCTGGAAAACGCGCGCGACACCACGCTGTCGGCCCCGGCTTCCAGCCTCACATCCTCCACGCAGCGCCCTTCCACCCTGACGTTGGTGAGCGCTAACTCTGCCGAAACCTGGCGCTGGAAGGCGGCTTTCTTGTCCACCGCCTCCACGCTGACCACCTGCCAGTCGGGCTGCACCATGGCCAGCACCAGACCCGGGAACCCCGCGCCACTGCCCACGTCCGCCACCAATGGCCCCTTGACGTGCGGCAGCACAGACAGGCTGTCGAGCAGGTGGTGGCTGACCCATTCGCCCGGATTTCTCAGCGCCGTGAGGTTGTAGACCCGGTTCCACTTGGCCATCCGTTCCAGATAGGCCAGCAGCTTTTTTTGTGTTTCCAGGTCGACATCGACCCCCAATTCAGCGACCCCTGCCGCCAGCTGTGCGGCGAGCGTCATGCGGTTTTTTTGATGTCCGGCTTGAATCCGCGCCTGGCGTACACCATCAGCACCGAAATCGCCGCCGGCGTGATGCCCTGCAGGCGCGAGGCCTGGCCCAGGGTTTCCGGCCTGTGCTTGTTGAGGCGCTGGCGCACCTCGATGGACAGGCCCGCAAGCTGCATGTAGTCGAAGTCCTGCGGCAGCCTGAGTTCTTCCTGCTCGCGGTGCTTTTCCACCTCGTCCTGCTGGCGCTCGATGTAGCCCTGGTACTTGGCCTGGATTTCCAGCTGTTCGATGACTTGCGCGTCGTCCACGCCGGGCGCGCCGCCCGGCAGTTGCAGGAGGCTGGCATACGCCACTTCGGGACGGCGCAGGAGTTCGTAGAGGTTGTACTCGCGCTCGATGGCCTTGC
The DNA here is from genome assembly GCA_021847835.1 of Pseudomonadota bacterium. Taxonomy (GTDB): domain Bacteria; phylum Pseudomonadota; class Gammaproteobacteria; order Burkholderiales; family Thiobacillaceae; genus UBA6918. Next base: position 13,096 of record JAJZPR010000036.1, on the reverse strand, counting down.
CCAGCACGGCTTCGGCCTCGGCTGCCGGCAACACTTCCGGGCGCACCCAGGTGGTTTTCAGGCGCTCGGCTTCGCGCGCGATGGCGTCGCGCTTGCGGTTGAAGGCCTCCCAGCGCGCATCGTCGACCAGGCCCAGTGCGCGGCCGATTTCGGTCAGGCGCATGTCGGCGTTGTCCTCGCGCAGGGACAGCCGGTATTCGGCGCGGCTGGTGAACATGCGGTAAGGCTCGGACACCCCGCGCGTGATGAGGTCGTCCACCAGCACGCCGAGATAGGCCTCGTGCCGGGCCGGATGCCAGGCTTCCTTTTCCTGGGCATGGCGCGCGGCGTTCAGACCCGCCAGCAAGCCCTGGGCGGCGGCTTCTTCGTAGCCGGTGGTGCCGTTGATCTGGCCGGCGAAGAACAGGCCGTGGATGGACCTGGTTTCCAGCGAGGCCTTCAGGTTGCGCGGGTCGAAATAGTCGTACTCGATGGCATAGCCCGGGCGCAGGATGTGCGCATTTTCCAGGCCGGGGATGGAGTGCACTGCGGCCAGCTGGATGTCGAAGGGCAGCGAGGTCGAAATGCCGTTGGGATAGACCTCGTGCGTGGCAAGCCCCTCCGGCTCCAGGAAGATCTGATGGCTGGCCTTGTCGGCGAAGCGGTTGACCTTGTCCTCGATGGACGGGCAGTAGCGCGGCCCCACGCCCTCGATCACCCCGGTGAACATGGGCGAACGCTCGAAGCCCGAACGGATGATGTCGTGGGTGCGCGCATTGGTATGCGTGATCCAGCACGACACCTGGCGCGGGTGCATGGCGCGGCTGCCGAGGAAGGAGAACACTGGAACAGGATCGTCGCCCGGCTGTTCCCGGCATTGGCTCCAGTCGATGCTGCGGCCATCGAGGCGCGGCGGGGTTCCGGTCTTCAGGCGGCCCACGGGCAGGTCGAGCTCGCGCAGGCGGTGCGCGAGCGTCCTGGCCGGCGGATCGCCCATGCGCCCCGCCTCGTAGTTCTGCAGGCCGACGTGGATGAGGCCGGCAAGGAAAGTGCCCGCGGTCAGCACAACAGAGCGCGCGGAAAACTCCAGGCCCAGCTGGGTGCGGACCCCGCTGACGCGCTCGCCTTCGAGCAGCAAGTCGTCCACCGCCTGCTGGAACAGGGTGAGATTGGCCTGGTTTTCCAGGCGCCGGCGGATCGCCGCCTTGTACAGCACGCGGTCGGCCTGGGCGCGGGTGGCGCGCACGGCCGGGCCCTTGGAGGCATTGAGGGTGCGGAACTGGATGCCGGCTTCGTCGGTGGCAAGCGCCATCGCGCCGCCCAGCGCATCCACCTCCTTGACCAGATGGCCCTTGCCGATGCCGCCGATGGAGGGGTTGCAGGACATGGCGCCGAGGGTCTCGATGTTGTGGGTCAAGAGCAGCGTCCTGGCGCCCGCGCGCGCAGCCGCGAGCGCGGCCTCCGTGCCGGCATGGCCGCCGCCCACCACGATCACATCGAAAACTTCGGGAAATTTCATGGACGCAATTCTACGCTACGAAGCGTTTCACGTGAAACGGCGGCAAAACCCGGATCAGGCTCGCCGCAAGGCTTCGCTCAGCAGACGCGCCAGTGCCGCGGCACGCGGGCCTTCGCCGTGCAGGCACAGGGTGTCGGCATGCAGTGTCAGCAGCCCGCCATCCAGGGTTTCGAGCGCCAGCCCCGCGGCGATTTTTTGCGCCTGCGCCCGTACTTCGTCCGCTTCCTCGATCACCGCACCGGGATGGCTGCGCGGCGCCAGTGCGCCGCTACTCAGATAGCGCCGGTCGGCAAACGCCTCCTCCAGCACCTCGATGCCTGCTTCCCGCGCCCAGCCCGCCAGCGGCGACCCTGCCAGCGCCACCAGCGCCAGGCCTTCCAGCTCCCGCATGGCGGCAATGACGGCCTCGCCCGTTTCCCTATCCGTCGCTGCGCGATTGTAAAGCGCGCCGTGTGGTTTCACGTGAAACAGCCTCACCTCAAGTTCGTCGGCGATGGCCTGCAAAGCCCGGGTCTGTTGCACGATCCAGCGCGTCAGCTCGGCCGGTTTCGCCGCCATGGCCTTGCGGCCGAAATTGGCCGGATCGGGGTAGCTGGGGTGCGCCCCCGCCAGAGCGCCATGCGTTTGAGCCAAAAGCAGGGTGGCGCGCATCGATTCGGCATCGCCGACATGCCCGCCGCAGGCGATCGACACGCGATGCACATGCGCCACGACCTCGGCGTCCGGACCGCCCTCGCCCACATCGGCATTGAGTTCGATTACGCATTCCATCCGATCGCCTGCTCCATGAATCGCCGATGCGCGGCCCATGCGGCCCGCGCCTGTTCCGGCGTGACGAAACGAAACCTCAATTTGTCCCCCGGCTTCAGCTGGGCCACGCCTGGCATGTCCGCCGCAATGATCCCGGCAACGACAGGATAGCCACCGGTCACCGGGCCATCCCAGCCAAGGATGATGGGCTGGCCATCCGGCGGCACCTGGATCGCCCCCGGCAATACCGCCTGCGAGGCAAGCTCGCCCCCCGCGTAGGCCAGCGCCGCGCCCGCAAGGCGCAGGCCCAGACGGTTCGCGTCCGCACTCACCGTGAACTCGCCGCCCGCCAGCGCCTTGAGGGCCGTGTCGCTGAATCCCGCGAGTTGCGGGCCCGGCAAAATCCTCAGCGTTCCGCTCCGCGCGTCAGGTGCAAGCGTCGCGCGCCGCGATTGCGGCGCCGGGCCCAGCGGCAGGACGTCATCCGCCTGCAACGCCCTGCCCTGCCAGCCGCCGAAGCCACCGGGCAGAAAAGTGGAGCGGCTGCCCAGCACCGGCGGCACGGCTATCCCGCCGGCCACGGCCAGATAGGCGCGCAGCCCGCCGCTCGCCTGCCTCAGATCCAGTTCACCGCCGGGGGGAACTTCTAGCGCCCGCCCTCGCGGTGCAGTCACCCCATTCACCCTGGCCTGCATGTCGGCGCCGGCCAGCGCGACCCGGCCTCCCAGGGGAAAGCGCAGCAGCGGGCCGTGCAGCAGCAGTTCCAGGCCAGCCGTGCCGTCGGCATTGCCGACCAGGCGGTTGGCCAGCATCAGCGCCGGCGCATCCGCCGCGCCGCCTTCTGGCACGCCCTGGGCGCGGAAGCCCCGGCGGCCCAGGTCCATGACCAGGTCCAGCAAGCCCGGCCTGAGTATTTCAATCATGCCTCGACCAGCCTCACCGTGTCGCCGGGCCGAAAGCGGGCCGGCGGGTCACTGGCCGGGTCGAACAGGCGGACCTCGGTGGTGCCGATCAAATGCCAGCCGCCCGGCCCGGCCGCCGGGTAAATGCCGCAGTAACCGCCGCCCAGGGCGAGGCTGCCGGCGGGGACTCGCTTTCTCGGATTGGCGCGCCGCGGCAGATGCAGCACCGGCGGCAGGCCGTCGAGATAGGCAAAACCGGGCTGGAAGCCGAGGAATTTCACTTTCAGCGCAAGCGAGCACAAAAGACCGGCCAGCGCGTTTGCGCCATATCCTGCGCGCTCGGCCACCTCGGCCAGGTCCTCGCCGTCGAAACGCACGGGAATCTCGTGGCTTCGAGCGGCGGTCATGCCGCCTTCCGCCCGCGGCCCGTCCTTCAACAAATCGAGAAGGCCGGCGGGAACGGCGGCGCCGGGTGCCAGCACGAGCAGCAGCGAGCCATCGGCCGGCACCACCTCCTCCACGCCCGGCAGGCACGCCTGTAGCAGGCGCCGATACAGTCCCAGGGTGTCTGCCCCCGTCGCCACGCACAGACCGCGATCCGTCAGCCAGCGCAACGGCCCTGTTTCACGTGAAACCTCGTTTTTGTCCCTGCCTGCCGTCATTTACCGATGCAGAAGCGGCTGAAGATTTCGCCCAGCAGGTCGTCCGGCGTGAATTCGCCGGTGATCTCCGACAGCGCTTCCTGGGCCAGGCGCAATTCCTCCGCCTGCAATTCGACCTGGCCGGATAATGCCTGTGCAGCGAGCAGTCTGGCCTGGGCGCGCACCAGCGCATCCAAATGGCGGCCGCGCGCCATGAAGCCGCCCTCACCCGCCGGCTGCCAGCCGGCAGTGCGCAACAATTCGGCGCGCAACAGATCGATGCCTGCGCCGGTTTTCGCGGACAGCCAGATTTCCGGGCCGTCCGCAGCGCGCGGCCCTTCCCCGGAAAGATCGATCTTGTTGTGCACGGTGATGCGGGTGATGCCCTGCGGCAGCCTGGCGATGATGGCCTGCTCCGCGTCGCCCAGGCCATGCTGGCTGTCCGCCAGCAAGAGCGCGATGGCGGCCTTTTCCACCGCGGCCCAGGTGCGGGCGATGCCCATCCGCTCGACCGCATCCGCGGTTTCGCGCAGGCCGGCGGTGTCGACAAGATGGAAACTCACGCCTTCGATATGGATTTCCTGGCGCAGCGCGTCGCGCGTGGTGCCGGCGATGTCGGTGACGATGGCCACCTCCTCGCCCGCCAGCGCATTCATCAGGCTGGACTTGCCGACATTGGGCTGGCCGATCAGCGCCACCTGCACGCCGTCGCGCAAAAGCGCGCCCTGGCGGGCGGCCGCCAGCACACTGGCGAGTTCGTCCAGGGTTTGCGCAATGCCGGCCCGCACTTTCCCCTGCTCCGCCTCGACCACATCCTCCTCTTCGGGAAAATCCAGGCTGGCCTCGACGCGCATGCGCAGTTCGGTGAGGCGCGATTGCATGGCGCCGATGCGGCGCGAGAACTCGCCGGAAAGCGAATTGAGCGCCGAACGCGCGGCCTCGGCCGAAGCAGCATCGATCAGGTCGGCCACGCTTTCGGCTTGCGCGAGGTCCAGCTTTCCGTTGAGAAAGGCGCGATAGGTGAACTCGCCCGGCCCGGCGAGGCGCGCCCCCAGCTCCCGGCAGCGTGCGAGCAGGGCCTGCATCACCGCCGGGCCGCCGTGGCCCTGCAATTCCAGCACGTGCTCGCCGGTAAAGGAATGCGGCGCAGGAAAATACAACGCGATGCCCTGGTCTATGGGTGCGCCGCCGGCATCGAGAAAACAGGTGTAAGTGGCGTAGCGGGGAGCGGGCAGGGCGCCGATCAGCCCCTCGGCGAGGGCGGCCAGATCGCCGCCCGATACCCGCACCACGCCGATGCCGCCGCGCCCGCTCGGGGTGGCAACGGCGCAGATCAGGTCGGCATTATTTTTTTGCATGGGCGGGCTTGCCGCCTGCGCCTTCACCATACTTCTTGTTCATCGCCCACTGCTGGGCAATGGACAGGATGTTGTTGACCAGCCAGTACAACACCAGGCCGGAGGCGAAGAAAATGAACATCACGCTGAACACGATGGGCATGGCCATCATGATCCTGGCCTGCATGGGGTCGGGCGGCGTGGGATTGAGCTTGACCTGGATGATCGAGCTGATGCCCATCAGCACCGGCAGCACGTAGAACGGGTCGGGTGCGGACAGGTCGGTGATCCAGCCCAGCCAGGGCGCGCCGCGCATTTCCACAGCCGCGATCAGCACGTAATACAGGGCGATGAAAATGGGAATCTGCATCAGGATGGGCATGCAGCCGCCGAGCGGATTGACCTTTTCCTTCTTGTACAGATCGGCCATGGCCTGGTGCAGCTTCTGGCGGTCGTCGCCATACATTTCCTTCATCTTCTGCAGGCGCGGAGCGAGCGCTCGCATCTGTGCCATACCTTTGTAGCCGGAGGCTGACAGCGGCCACAGTGCGAGCTTGAGCAGCACGGTGAAGATCACGATGGCCCAGCCCCAGTTGCCGACAAAGCCGTGGATTTTTTCCAGCACCCAGAACATGGGCGCAGCGATCGGCGTAAGCCAGCCGTAGTCGCGGGTCAGATCCAGGCCGGGTGCGGCCGCCTCCAGCGTGCGCTGAATCTGCGGGCCGGCATAAAGCCGCGTGCTCAGGGAAACCGTCTGCCCCGGCGCCAGCTGGCCGTGCAGTTGCTTGTAGCCTGAGGAATAAAGATCCTTGTCCAGCTTGTCGGCATAGTAGGTGCGCGGCGCCCCCGCCTTGGGCAACCAGGCCGCCACGAAATGATGCTGCAGCATGCCCACCCAGCCATCCTTGGCGGTTTTCTGGAATTCGGCGTCGCCGTCGGCGATGTCCTCGAACTTGATCTTCTGGAACTTGGCGGCGTCGGTATAGACCACCGGGCCGGTAAAAGTATAGAGGAACTTGGATTCCCCTGCCGGGGCACGGCCATGCCGCACCAGCTGCGCATAGCTTTCCAGCTGCACCGGTTGGCTGCCGCCGTTGCTGATTTTCTGCACAAGCTCGATTTCATAGCTGCCGCGGCGGAACACATAGGTTCTTTCCACCGTGAGGCCGGTTTCGGGATTGCGCCAGGTCATGGGGATGGCCAGGGTGTCGCCGCTCAGTTTGTAGACGCCCGGGGTCAGCTGGAACACGTCCTTGTGCGTGGGCAGCATGCCCTGTTGCCCATTGAACACCGTAAACCCGTTTTGCGCGACATAGGGGCTGGCTGCCTCGTCCTTCAACAGCATCAGACCCTTCTTGGCATTGTCCAGTTCGTGATAGCCGATCAACTCAAGTTTGCGAAGATCGCCGCCGTTCGCATCAATTTCGGCACGAAAGACATCCGTTTCGACGATCGCGCGCGCGCCGACGGCCAGCGTTCCGGCCTGCTGCGGCGCCGCTTGGCCCGTCTGCGCCGGCGTGGCGGCCGGCACGCCGTTGGCCGCTTGCGTCGAGGCCTCCTGCCCGGCCGGTGCCAGCGGAACCCGATCCTTGTTTTGCCATGCCTCCCACAGCAGCAACAGCGAGAAAGAGAACACAACAAAAAGAATCAGACGTTGGGTATCCATGACTTTATTAATTGGCTTGGGTGTTCTTATCGTAACAGCCGTATATTACGGCACCGGATCGTGCCCGCCGGGGCAACCCGGCCGGCAGCGGCCTATGCGCCTGATCGCCAGCCAGCCGCCCTTGAACGCGCCATGCTTCTTCAAGGCCTCCAGCGTGTATTCCGAACAGGTGGGCAGGTAGCGACAGCTGGGCGGCAAAAGCGGGCTGACCGCATATTGGTAAGCCCGCACCAGCAGCATCAGCAGGCGGGAAAGCATTTTTTTGCCGCCTTTTCCAGTGCACTCAGCAAATCCAGATTTTGCGCGCCCCGCGGCGCGCCCGCATCCGGGACCGCCTGTGCGCGCACGACGAGGTCCAGCGCCGGCAGAGCGGGGCCGAGATGCCGGAAAGCTTCACGAATGCGGCGACGAACCCGGTTGCGGTCGACCGCGCGCGGATACAGGCGCCTGGACACTACCATGCCCAGGCGGGCATGTCCCTGTTCATTGGGCCTGGCCATGACCTGGAAATACGCCGTTCGAACCGCGCAGCGATGCGCGAACACCGCATCGAATTCCGCCGCCTTCAACAAGCGCTGGCGGCGGGAAAACCCCTGTCCGCCGGACAAGTTCGCGTCAGACGGCCAGACGGTGACGGCCCTTGGCGCGGCGCGCATTGATCACGGCGCGGCCGCCGCGGGTCTTCATGCGCACGCGGAAACCATGCGTGCGCTTGCGGCGGGTGACGGAAGGCTGGTAGGTACGTTTCATTTTTGCTGCCCTTGCTGGTGATGGGCTGAAAAAGCCCAGAAAAAACCGCATATTAGACGCCTCAACCCCCCGTTCTGTCAAGGCGTGTCATGCCACTTTACCTGTGGATAAGTCCCGCTGTTCGGAGTAAAATCGCGTTTTGCATAAGCGCCCACCAAACCATAATCAATATCCCGCGCATGTCCACTGCCTCCCCTTCCCCTTTCGACGGCTTCTGGGAAACCTGCCTCGACCGTCTGCGCGTGGAACTCACTCCGCAACAGTTCAATACCTGGATCAAGCCGCTGTCCTGCCAGGAAAACGAGAACGGCCTGAAAATTTCCGCGCCCAACCGCTTCATCCTGGACTGGGTGCGCGACAAGTTTTCCATCCGCCTGCAGGAATGGGCGCAAAACCATTACGGCGCGGCCAAACCCCTGGAGTTTTCCCTGCTGCCGCGCACCTCGGCGCCTCCGGTTTCCGCGCCTCCGCAAGCCGGCATCGCCGTCGCCCCCGACCCCGCCTCCGCAGCCGAGGTCAGCGGCTCCAGGCTGCGCACCAACCCGCAGTTCACCTTCGACAATTTCGTCAGCGGCCGCGCCAACCAGCTGGCGCGGGCGGCGGCCATGCAGGTGGCGGAAAATCCCGGCCAGGCCTACAACCCCATGTTCATCTACGGCGGCGTGGGCCTGGGCAAGACCCACCTGCTGCTCGCCATCGGCAACCAGATCCGGCAAGACAATCCGGCCGCGCGCATCAGCTACATCCATGCCAACGACTACGTGAACGACATGGTGAAGGCCTACCGCTACAAGAACTTCGACGAGTTCAAGAAGCACTACCTGTCGCTGGACGTGCTGCTGATCGACGATATCCAGTTCTTTGCCGACAAGGGCCGCACGCAGGAAGAATTCTTTTACGTCTTCAACGCCCTGATCGAAAACAAGAAGCAGATCGTCATCACCAGCGACACCTTTCCCAAGGAACTCTCCGGCATCGAAGACCGCCTGAAATCGCGCTTCGCCTGGGGCCTCACCGTGGCCATCGAGCCTCCCGAACAGGAAATGCGCGTGGCCATCCTGCAAACGAAAGCCCAGGCCGACGGCATCAAGCTCGACGAGGACGTCGCCTTCTTCATCGCCAAGCAGGTGCGCTCCAACGTGCGCGAACTGGAAGGCGCCCTGAAGCGCGTGGCGGCCTACGCCAAGTTCAGCGACAAGTCCATCACCGTCAACCTCGTCAAGGACGCGCTGCGCGACCTCATCGCCTCGGCGCACAAGCAGGTATCCATCGAGAACATCCAGAAGACGGTGGCGGACTTCTACAAGATCAAGGTCGCCGACATGTATTCGAAAAAGCGCACCCGCAACCTGGCGCGCCCGCGCCAGATCGCCATGGCCCTGGCCAAGGAGCTGACGCCGCTGTCGCTGCCCGAGATCGGCGACTCCTTCGGCGGCCGCGACCATACCACGGTGCTGCACGCCTGCCGCAAGGTGGCGGAACTGCGCGAGCAGGAACAAAGCATCAGCCGCGACTATCTTGTTTTGCTGCAGACGCTGACCAGTTAACGCTTGAGGGACAAGTATGTATAACTCGAAGGCCGATCAGGCGACATGGAAAACCCTCCACAAAGCCTCACAACCAGAACCTGAGTTACCCACAGACCTTGAGCGCTCCGCGTGCCGCCCGTCTTATGGGCTGTCCCGACTTATCCCCGGTTTTCCTGTCCACCAAACAATGAACACAAGGAATATATAAACATGGTACTGCTGGAAACAGAACGCAACACTCTGCTCGCCCCGCTTGCTGCCACGGTGGGCGTCGTCGAAAAGCGGCATACGCTGCCCATCCTTTCCAATGTGTTGCTGCAGAAACAGGGCGAGCAGATGACCTTGCTGGCCACCGATCTTGAATTGCAGGTCAGCACCACGCTCGCCGGCAAGGCGGGCGAGGATTTCGCCGTCACCGTCGCGGCGCGCAAGCTGTTCGACATCGTGCGCGCCCTGCCGGAGGACGCCAAGGTCAAGCTGGGCAGCAAGGACTCGCAACTGGAAGTGCGCGCGGGCAAATCCAAGTTCACCCTGCAAACCCTGCCGGCAGAGGATTTCCCGCGCATGGAAACGGGCGCCGGCGTGGCGGGCGAAGTCAGCCTGCCGCAAAAGACGCTGAAACACCTCCTGCAACTGGTGCAGTTCGCCATGGCGCAGCAGGACATCCGCTACTACCTCAACGGCATGCTGCTGGTGCTGGACGGCACCACCTTGCGCGTCGTCGCCACCGACGGCCATCGCCTGTCGCTGGCCGAAACCACGCTCGACCAGGCCGGGCCGCAAAAGGATGTGATCATTCCGCGCAAGACCATCGTCGAGCTGGTCAAGCTTTTGCAGGATAGCGACGAGCCGGTCACCCTGCGCGTGGGCGAGAACCAGGTCACCATCGAGCTGGGCGGCACCAGGCTGGTATCCAAGATCGTCGACGGCAAGTTTCCCGACTACCAGCGCGTGATTCCGGTGGGGCACGACAAGATGCTCGTGGTCAACCGCCAGCTGGCCGTCCAGGCCCTGCAGCGCGCGGCCATCCTGTCCAACGAGAAATTCCGCGGCGTGCGCCTGGTGATGAGCGCAAACACCCTGACCGTGGTGTGCAACAACAACGAGCAGGAAGAGGCGCAGGAAGAAATCGAGGCCAAGTACGATGCCGATCCGATCGACATCGGCTTCAACGTTACCTATCTGCAGGATGGCCTGAATGCGCTGTCCGCGGAGGAAGTGACCATTGCCTTCGCCGACCCCAACAGCAGCATGCTGCTGACGACCGAATCCGAACCCGGCTTCAAGTATGTCGTCATGCCCATGCGCATTTAGTTTTTCGGAACGCCCTCTCCCGCAGTAAGAGGGGAAAGCAGTCAACCCAGGAAGCAAACATGGCAGACCAATACGACGAATCCAGCATCCAGCAGCTTGAAGGCCTGGAGGCCGTGCGCAAGCGTCCCGGCATGTACATCGGCGACACCTCCGACGGCACCGGCCTGCACCACATGGTGTTCGAAGTGCTGGACAACGCCATCGACGAAGCCCTGGCCGGGCATTGCGACGACATCAAGGTCATCATCCATCCGGACAACTCCATTTCCGTTTCCGACAACGGCCGCGGCATCCCGGTCGGCATCAAGTTCGACGACAAGCACGAGCCCAAGCGCTCGGCCGCCGAGATCGTCATGACCGTGCTGCACGCCGGCGGCAAGTTCAACCAGAACAGCTACAAGGTTTCCGGCGGCCTGCACGGCGTGGGCGTGTCCTGCGTCAACGGCCTGTCCAAGTGGCTCAAGCTCACCGTGCGCCGCGACGGCAAGAAATACTTCATGGAATTCATCCGCGGCAAGGTGGAAGACCGCGAGATCGAAACCCAGAACGGCGTCGAGGTCTCGCCCATGAAAGTGGTCGGCGACACCAAGAATCGCGGCACCGAAGTGCACTTCCTGGCCGATGAGGAAATCTTCGGCAAGGTCGAGTTCCACTTCGACATCCTGGCCAAGCGCATCCGCGAACTGTCTTTCCTCAACAACGGCGTCAAGATCGAACTGCTTGATCATCGCGACGGCAAGAGCGAGAACTTCGCCCATTCCGGCGGCGTCAAGGGCTTCGTCGAGTACATGAACAAGGCCAAGACCACGCTGCATCCGAAAGTGTTCCACGCCGTCGGCGAAAAGGAGAACATGACGGTCGAAGTCGCCATGCAGTGGAACGACAGCTATTCCGAAACCGTGCAGTGCTTCACCAACAACATCCCGCAGCGCGACGGCGGCACGCACCTGACCGGCCTGCGCACGGCCATGACGCGCGTCATCAACAAGTACATCGAGGACAACGAACTGGCGAAGAAGGCCAAGGTGGAAACCACCGGCGACGACATGCGCGAAGGCCTCACCTGCGTGCTGTCGGTGAAAGTGCCCGAGCCCAAGTTCTCCAGCCAGACCAAGGACAAGCTGGTGTCCTCCGAAGTGCAGCCGGTGGTGTCCGAAGTGGTGGGGCAAAAACTCGCCGAATACCTGCAGGAAAACCCCATCGACGCCAAGATCATCTGCGGCAAGATCGTGGAAGCCGCGCGCGCCCGCGATGCCGCCAGAAAAGCCCGCGAAATGACGCGCCGCAAGGGCGTGCTCGACGGCGTCGGCCTGCCCGGCAAGCTCGCCGACTGCCAGGAAAAGGATCCCGCGCTCTCCGAAATCTACATCGTGGAAGGCGACTCCGCCGGCGGCTCCGCCAAGCAGGGCCGCGACCGCAAGTTCCAGGCCATCCTGCCGCTGCGCGGCAAGGTGTTGAACGTGGAGAAGGCGCGTTTCGACAAGCTCATTTCCTCCGAGCAGATCGTCACCCTCATCACTGCGCTCGGCACCGGCATCGGCGCCAACGACTTCAACATCGAGAAGCTGCGCTACCACCGCATCATCATCATGACCGACGCGGACGTGGACGGCGCACACATCCGCACCCTGTTGTTGACCCTGTTCTACCGGCAATTGCCCGAACTGGTTGAGCACGGCCACATCTACATTGCGCAGCCGCCGCTGTACAAGGTCAAGTCCGGCAAGCGCGAGCAGTACCTCAAGGACGAGCACGCGCTCAAGGAGTTTCTGCTTAGCCAGGCGCTGTCCGATGCCGCGCTCATTCCCAGTGAGGGCGCCGCCCCCATCATGGGCGAGGCGCTGGAAAACCTGGCGCGCGAATACTTCCTGTCCGAGGCCGTGATCGACCGCCTTACCCGCATCCTGCCCGAAGAAGTGCTGCATGCGCTGATGCACATTCCGGCGCTGTCGCTCGCCGACAGCACCCAGGCCATGATGGCCGAGGCGGCGCTGGCCGCGCAGATCGACGGCGGGGTTTACAGCGTGGAAACCGAATTCGTGCCGGAGACCGAGGCGCACCGGCTGAAGATCACCCGCAACCTGCACGGCAACGTCATCGTCAACTTCCTCGAAGAAGACCTGCTCGAATCCGGCGATTACGCTCAGCTCACCAAGACCGGCGAAATGCTGCGCGGCCTCATCGGCAACGGCGCCAGCATCGGCCGCGGCGAAAAGGCAGCCGGCGTGCAAAGCTTCAAGGAAGCCATGGACTGGCTGCTGAACGAAGTCAAACGCAACATGGCCATCCAGCGCTACAAGGGCCTGGGCGAAATGAACCCCGAACAGCTGTGGGAAACCACCATGGACCCCAAGGTGCGCCGCCTGATGAAAGTGCGCATCGAGGACGCCATCTCCGCCGACCAGATCTTCACCACCCTGATGGGCGATGATGTCGAACCGAGACGCGCGTTCATCGAGACGAATGCGCTGGGGGTGCGGAATCTGGACGTGTAAAACTGTAGTGAAAGTAAACGGAAATCGTGTCACTAAACACAGCGACATATGTAATGCCGCACTGATGAGCTATACTCATGCCAGTTTCCCGCGCCGGAGGTGCCATCATGAGAAAGCTGGAAATTGCCGACCCTGAAGTCATGCGAATCGCCATCCAACAAGAAATCGCGCGCTCCGATGAGTCGCGTTATGACCACCGGTTGCACGGCCTGCT
>JAJZPR010000066.1 GCA_021847835.1 Pseudomonadota bacterium | reverse complement strand
CGCAGGCCGGCAATGGCATGGCGACCGCCATTGCGGACACTTTTGAATGGCGCCCCCGACACGAATCGAACGTGTGACCCTCCCCTTAGGAGGGGGATGCTCTATCCACTGAGCTACGGGGGCGAGGCGCGCATTTTATTCCAATTTCGGCCGCCGGTTGCCGGCGTCCGGCCATTAAAGCCTGTCAGCTGATGATGGAAGTTGCGCTGCCGCATATTTTACCGCCATCGCGCAGGTATGAAATGAGGGGCCTGCAAGCCCTAGCTGCCCAGACCCTCGCGGCGCGCCTTGTTGCCCCAGACCCACACGTACTGCATGCCCGATGCCACGGTGGTGGCGAACACCACCCAGAACATGGGCTGAACCCAGGCCTCGCCCGGCACGATGCCGGCCTGATGGCCCAGCACCAGCGCCAGCATGGCGAATTCGGCGAAGGTGTTGGCCTTGCCGAGCAGGGTGGGCTGGATTTCCAGGTGGCCGGCCATGCCGCGATAGGCCAGCGCGCCGATCACGATGACCGCATCGCGGATGACGATGGCGAGCGCCACCCACACCGGCACCAACTCGAAGCTGGTCAGCACCACCAGCACCGAGAGCGACAATGCCTTGTCGGTGACTGTGTCGAGGGCCGCGCCGATGGCCGTGGTCTGCCTGAGCCTGCGCGCAAGAAAGCCGTCGAGGCCGTCGGTCAGCGCCGCCGCCAGGAACACCCAGGTCGCGGCCGTCCACTGGCCCTCCAGCATGAACCAGATCGTCGCCGGCACGCCCATGAGGCGCACGCCGGTGATGGAGTTGGGCAGGTTGAAAGCTTTTTCGTGCATAGAAAAAACAAATCAAAAATCAAAAGGCAAAAAGCAAAACTCAAAAATATAAGGCAGGAATGCAAACAGGGAGTGCTTTGCCTTTTGCCTTTTGCCTTTTGCCTTTTGCCTTTTGCCTTTTGCCTTTTGCCTTTTGCCTTTTGCCTTCCCTATTTCTGGACGCTCTCCCACAATTTTTCAAGGCGTTTGGCCGATACCGGGTAAGGCGTCTTCAGTTCCTGCGCGAACAGCGACACGCGCAGCTCCTCCAGGTGCCAGCGGAATTCGGCCAGTTGCGGATCAACGATTCCGGCCTTGCGATGTTTGGCCAGGCGCTCCTGATAACGCTGCTCCAGGCCCTGAATGATGGCGGTATGTCTGGAATCGCGGTCGCCTGCGGTAGGCAGCTTGTCGAAGCGCCGCAATATGGCTCTTAAATAGCGCGGCAGGTGCTGCCAGCGCTCCCACGGCGTGGCACGGATGAACCCAGGGTAGACGAGCCGTGCGAGGTGCGCCTGCTCGTCCTTTTGCGCATGCTCAAAAGGCGACTTCTGCGCGAGCCTGGCCTGCACCTGCTGGTGCAGGTCGAGGCACTCTTCCACCGATTTCAACAGCGCCTGCGTCACCGGCGCGATGCGCGGCTTGGCGCGCTCCTTCTGCTTGTCGAATTCCTTCTGTTTCCTGGGCAGTTCGTCCTCGCCCAGGCAGGCGCGCGCGGCAAAGGTGTCGATGAGTTCGGCAAAGAAGGCGTCGGCATTGCCGAAGGTGCGGTATTTCAGCGCCAGCGCAGTTTGCCTGGAAAGATCTTTTTCCAGCTGCCGGAATTGCGCGGACAGCGCGAGCCTTAACAATCGCACCACGCCCTTGCGGCTTTCGCTTTCTGCGTTCTCCTGGGTGTCCAGGATTTTCATGGCCACGCTGCCGCCGCAATCGACCAGCGCAGGGTGGCCGGTGAGTTTCTGCCCGCCGCGGCTGAAAGCGACGCTCGCAGGCAGGTCGCCGAAGTCCCACGCGGTGATGCCTTCGCGTTCGTGCCCGGCGGTTTCGTCACTTTGTCCGTAGGTCAGGCTGGCAGTTTCGCCCAGCTGTTTTTTGAGCGCGGCCAGATCGCGGCCCATGGCCAGTTCCTGGCCGCCGTCGTCGAGGACGCGCAGATTGAGCTTGAGGTGCGCCGGCAACTCGGCTTCGCGCAGTTCGGTTTTTTTGCCGGTGCGACTTTCCACCCAGGCCGCCGCCGCCCGCGCCAGCGGCGCCTCGCCGGGCTTGGCTTCACTCAAGAAAGCGGTGACCGACTGCGCCAGCGGGATAAAACTGTTCCTGATGTCCTTGGGCAGGGCCTTGAACAGGGCATTGACGCGGTCGCGCAGCAGGCCGGGAATGGCCCAGTCGAGCTGAGCTTCGCCGACCTTGTTCAGCAGGTACAGTGGCAGGGACAAGGTGGCGCCATCGAGCGGATGGCCGGGCTCGAAACGGTATTTGACCGCACATTCGACGCCGTCGATCTTGAGGTTTTCCGGGTACAGGCCCTGCGACAGATCGAGGCCTTCGGCCACGATGTCCTCGCGCTTCAGTTTCAGCGTTTCCGCGTCGATGGTTTTCAGCCACTTCTCGAAGGCGGGGCCGTTGTGCATGCCTTTCGGAATGCGCGCGTCGAAAAACCTGTAGATGCGCTCCTCGTCCAGCCACACCCCGGCCTTGCGCGCCTTGTGCTCCAGCTCCTCGATATGCGCGATGAGTTCGCGGTTGTGTTTGAACCATGCTGCCTCGGTATCGTATTCCCCCGCCACCAGCGCGCCGCGGATGAAAAGCTCGCGCGCGAGTTCCGGCTCGAGCGGCCCGTAATGCACGCGCCTTCTGGAGGCCAGCGTCACCCCGTATAGCGTGACGCGCTCGTAAGCGGTGACGCGCGCGGACTTGCGGTCCCAGTGCGGCTCGGAATGGCTGCGTTCGAGCACATGCTGGGCAGCGGCCTCGATCCATTCCGGCCGCACTTCCGCCGCCATGCGCCCCATGAGCCGGCCGACGTCGGTGAGCTCGGCCGCCACCACCCACTTCGGCCCTTTCTTCGCCAGCACCGAGGCCGGATGCAGGGAAAAGCGCAGGCCGCGCGCGCCCTGGTAATTGCCCTCGCCCGGCTTCCTGGCCTTGACGTCGTCGGACTTGAAGCCGATGTTGCCCAAGAGGCCGGTCAATAGCGCCTGGTGCAGGGCGTCGTAGCCGGCGGGCTTTTCGTTCAGGCGCAGGCCCATCTCTGCCGCCTGGGTGGCGAGCTGGCCGTGCACGTCGCGCCACTCGCGCATGCGGCGCGGCGACAGGAAGTGCTCGCTCAACTGGTTTTGCAGCAGGCGGTTGGATTTCTTGTGCTTGACCTGTTCGTCGAACCAGTTCCACAGCTTGACCACCGACACGAAATCCGAGCGCTCGTCGGCAAAAATTTTATGTTTTTCGTCCGCGGCTCCGGCGCGGTCCAGCGGGCGCTCGCGCGGGTCCTGCACCGACAGGAAGCTGGTAATGGCGAGCATTTCGGCAAGACAAGCACTGCGTTCGGCCGCCAGGATCATCCTGGCCATGCGCGGGTCGAGTGGCAGCTTCGCCACGCGCTCGCCTGTTTTGGTCAACTCGTTTTTCTCGTCCAGCGCATTGAGCTCGTGCAAGAGACGATAGCCGTCGGCGATGTATCTGGCTTGGGGCGGATCGATGAAGGGAAAGCCCTCCACCGCGCCGAGACCCAGCGACTTCATGCGCAGGATCACGCCGGCCAGCGAGGAACGCAGCAGCTCGGGATCGGTGAAGCGCGGGCGGTTGTTGAAATCATTCTCGTCATACAAGCGGATGCAGATGCCGTCCATCACCCGCCCGCAGCGGCCGGCGCGCTGGTTGGCGGAGGCCTGCGAGATTTTTTCGATCAGCAACTGCTCGACCTTGTTGCGCGCGGAATAGCGCTTGACCCGCGCCTGCCCGGTATCGATCACGTAGCGGATGCCTGGCACGGTGAGCGAGGTCTCCGCCACGTTGGTGGCGAGCACGATGCGCCGCGCGTTGCCCGGCTTGAAGATGCGATCCTGTTCCTCCACCGACAGGCGCGCGAACAGCGGCAGAATTTCCGTGTGCGGCGGGTGATGCTTGCGCAAGGCTTCCGCCGTCTCGCGGATTTCGCGCTCGCCCGGCAGGAAGATCAGCGTGTCGCCCCAGCCCTCACGCGCGAGTTCATCGGTGGCATCGAGGATGGCCTGGGTCAGGTCCGGCTCCTCCTTCGTGCTTCTCCCCCCTTTCCCTTGAGGGGAGAGGGCCGGGGTGAGGGTGGGCGATTTGTCTTCCCCCACCGGCCGATAGCGTATCTCCACCGGATACGTCCGTCCCGAAACCTCGATCACCGGCGCATTGCCGAAATGCGCGGAGAACTTTTCCGCGTCGATGGTGGCGGAAGTGATGACGACTTTCAGTTCCGGCCGCAGTTCGACCAGGGTGCGCAGGTAGCCGAGCAGGAAATCGATGTTGAGCGAGCGCTCGTGCGCCTCGTCGACCACGATGCAGGAATAGGCCGACAGCATGGGATCGCCCTGGCTTTCCGCGAGCAGGATGCCGTCGGTCATGAACTTGATCTTCGTATCGCGCCTGACCTTGTCGGTAAACCGCACCTTGTAGCCGACCAGCCCCCCGAATTCGCTTTTCAACTCCTCGGCCACGCGGGCAGCCACCGAGCGCGCAGCGATGCGGCGCGGCTGGGTGCAGCCGATCAGCCCACCCCCCATTGAACCTTGGCCGCCCAGGCCCGCCTCCAGGCACATCTTGGGAATCTGCGTGGTTTTTCCAGAACCCGTTTCGCCGCACAGGATCAGCACGGGGTTGACCTTCAACGCGGCGATGATGTCCTGCCGTCGCCCTGACACCGGCAGGTCGGGATATTCAATAAGTAGTTGATTCATTTAGAAACCGAAATCAAGCCACAGAGCAAGGCAGCCGGTTTTTCGCCAGAAGGCTTGCCAGGTTTTCTCTGTGCTCTCTATGTCCTCTGTGGCTAGCTTTTTAAATTCACTTGTTCCTGATGTAACGGTCATCATCGAAGCTTTCCAGCCATTCCGGCCGATAGACCGCCATCAGCGTGGCGCCCATGCCGGTGGTGAGCGCCTCCGACCAGGCCAGCAGGATGAAGTAGGGCGTGTAGTTTTCCAGCAGGTAGGACGGCGCATAGGCGCCGGAAAGCGCCAGCGCGGCCGTCGCGGCAAGCGCGGCGGCGCCGATGGCGAGCGCCGCGCCGAAAAAGCCGTTGGCCAGCACATAGATGAAAAAATGGTTGGGCAGCCTGC
>JAJZPR010000065.1 GCA_021847835.1 Pseudomonadota bacterium | reverse complement strand
TCACCAAGATCGGCAGCAACGACAGGATCAGCGGCGATTTCATGCCGATGGTCGCCAACGACGGCCCCCACTACGGCGACAACGTCAAGCTCAAGGGGCCGGGGAAATACCGCGTCAAATACACCATTTCGCCTCCCTCGGCGGATCCACACACCCATTTCGGCCGCCATATCGACCGCCTGACAGGCGTGCGTCCGTGGTTCAAGCCTTTCGAAGTGGAATACGAGTTCACCTATGTCGGAATCGGAAAAAAGGGAGGGTATTAGCAATGACCGGCCACGCGGCACGTATCGGCCTGCTGGCGGCGGCCATGATCACCTCCTTCCCCGCCCTGGCGGCGGAGGATGCCGACACCGCCCGCCTGATTCAGCGCCTCATGGAACGGGTGGAAAAACTCGAAAAGCGAAACGCCGAACTCGAAAAGGCTTTGCTGCCCCATGGTACCGATGCAAACAGCCAGATCGAGGCTCGCCTGAAGGTTCTGGAAGAGCGTAACGCGCAACTCGATTCCGCGCTGTCCACCGAGGACGTGAGCGAGAAGGAACCGGAACTGGCGTCGCGTCTGAAGGCGGTGGAATACCAGACACTCGATATCCAGAAGCAGGCGAAGGTCATCGACTCCATCGAAGGATTTTCCGCCGGCGCGAACTTCACCACGGTTGCCCAGCGTGCAAGCGGCATCGATACCAGCGGCACCGAACTCAATTACCGTGCAGACATCACGGTGACCACGCCGACCATCAAGACCGGCGACATCGAGAGCAAGCTGTTCGGCCATTTCCGCGTCGGCCAGGGCAAGGGGCTGGGCGACAAGTTCATCTCCTTCGTCGGACCCAATGCCACCTCGTTCCAGCTCGGTTCGGTGGTCGAGCCGGAATCCAGCGCGATGATGCTGGCGCAGGCCTGGTACCAGGCTGACATCCCGCTGCCGTATGGCGGCTTCAAGCCCAATTCGCGGCAAACCCTCACCGTCAATTTCGGCAAGATGGACCCCTTCGCGTTCTTCGACCAGAACGCGGCCGCCAACGACGAAACCCGCCAGTTCCTGGCGAGCCCGTTCGTGCACAACGCGCTGCTGGACAATCCGCTGGCGGCCAACATCGGCGCCGACGGTTTCGGCTTCTCGCCGGGCATGCGCGTCTCCTACTTCAACTGGGGCGCAAAACCCGAGACCTACCGCCTTTCCCTCGGCGTATTCGGCGCGGGGCGCAGCGCCAATTTCAGCGACTCATTCAAATCGCCGTTCATCATTCTGCAGGCGGAAACCAGCCAACGCTTCTTCGCAGGCCTTCAGGGTAACTACCGCGTGTATCTGTGGCAAAACGGCCAGGCGCCGACCTTCGTCAAGGCGAAAACCGCTTCCCACAGCGGCCTCGGATTCAACTTCAATCAGCGACTCGGCGACGGCATCACACTGTTCGGTCGCCTGGGTATGGGCAGCGGCGACCGCCTGCCTTTCGACCGTGCCGCCAGTTTCGGCGCCGAATTCAATGGCAGCTACTGGGACCGGGGAGCCGACGCCATTGGCCTTGCCATCGGAAGCAATCGCACCAGCAAGGACTTCCGTGCCCAGTCCGCAACCGTGGATGCGGACGCCAATGGCATACCCGACTATGGCTTTGTCGCCACGGGTTGGGAACAGGTCGTGGAGACGTATTACCGCTTTCATGTCCATGAGCGATTCGAACTGACACCCGACTTCCAGTACATCCGCAATCCGGCTGGCAACGCGGACGCACGAGCGGTGACGATTCTTGGTGTGCGGGCCAATTTGGCGTTCTGACGAGGAGACCTGCATGAGCGAAAAGAAAACCGTCTTTGGCATACCCGGCCCCCTGTCCTGGCTGCACGTCCGTGTCGTCGACTATCTCGCGCTGATGGCGGCAGCCTTCCTGCTCGCACCCGTCAAAGCTGGCGCCGCCGACTTGCCCACCTATACCGTGGTGGCCAGGGACGGACGGCTCATCCCCGACACGCTGAACGTGCCAGCAGGCGTGCGTTTCAAGATCGCGGTGCGCAACCAAGGGCGTGACGCCATCGAGTTCGAAAGCCTGCAGCTCCGGAAAGAGAAAGTACTCGCACCTGGCGCGGAGTCCTTCGTGGTGATCTCCCCGCTCAAGCCCGGCGAGTATGCGTTCTTCGACGAATTCCACCCAAACACCGGGCGCACCCGCATCGTTGTGAAATAAGAGGAGTGGCACATGGGTAATGCGCTTTTCATCGTCTGGCGGGAAACCATCGAAGCGATGCTGGTCATTGGCATTCTGCACGGTTGGCTCAGCGCCCGCCCCGACGCCCGCGCCGGCTTCCCCTGGCTATGGGGCGGAATCGCGGCAGGCCTGGGGCTGGCCGTGTTCCTGGCCGTGACGATCATGGACATCCAGTCGTGGGCGTCGGCGAGTGCGCTGGAATGGTTTCAGGCCATCATGCCGCTGGCGGCCTGCGGCCTGATTTTCCAGATGGTCTGGTGGATGCGCCGCCACGGCGCCGGTCTGAAGAAGGAACTGGAAGCCGGGATGGCGAGCGCCGCCGATCGGGCCAACTGGCTGGGCATTGCGGTCCT
Source organism: Pseudomonadota bacterium (assembly GCA_021847835.1). Lineage (GTDB taxonomy): Bacteria > Pseudomonadota > Gammaproteobacteria > Burkholderiales > Thiobacillaceae > UBA6918. The sequence continues at coordinate 2,814 of JAJZPR010000065.1, read as the reverse complement.
GGCGGCGGTGGCGGTGGGGCGCGAAGGCGCGGAGACGGTGGTGTTCCTCTACGGCGCGGTCAAGGGCAGCGCGAATGCCGACATCGCCCTGGGTAGCGCGACCGGTTTCCTGCTCGCCCTGGCCGCCTATTGGCTGCTTTCCCGCGGCAGCCGGTTTGTTTCGTGGCGCGCCTTTTTCCGCGTCACGGAAGTAATGCTTCTGCTGCTGGGCGGGGCGCTGCTGGTGGACGGTACGGAAAAACTCGTCGGTCTGGAAGCGCTGCCGCCGCTGGCCGACCCGCTGTGGAACACGGCATTCCTGCTGGACGACAGTACGCGGACAGGCGGGCTCGTGGCCGCCTTCACCGGTTACCGGGCGGCGCCCTCGGGCATGGCCTACGCACTGCTCGCGGTCTACTGGGCACTTGCCCTTGGCGTACTACTCAAATTGAAACCGATTAGGCGCAAGGCATGAATACAGCGACAGGGCACATCATGGCTGCGGGTTCAAACCCAGGCTGGCTCGCCCGCCTGGGGCTCGCCATGCGACGCCACCGCAACGCCATCGTCGCGGCGCAATGGTTCGTGGTGCTGGGCTATCTCATGCTGGTGGCCGTGCCGGCTTTTCTGCCGTTGCCGCCCGACGAGGCGCACCTATGGAACAACCTCACCCGCTTTGCCCAGTTCATGTTCTGGGGCATCTGGTGGCCCTTCGTCATTCTGTCCATCATGGCACTGGGTCGGGTGTGGTGCGGGGTGCTGTGCCCGGAAGGCGCGCTCACCGAATGGGTTTCCCGCTACGGGCTGGGGCGCGGCATTCCGCGCTGGATGAAGTGGGGCGGCTGGTCGTTCGTGGCCTTCGTCATGACCACCGTGTTCGGGCAGATGACCAGCGTGTACGAATACCCGAAGCCCGCCCTGCTCATCCTCGGCGGCTCGACCCTCGCGGCCATTGCCGTGGGGCTGATCTGGGGGCGCGAAAAACGGGTCTGGTGCAAGCACCTGTGTCCCGTTTCCGGCGTGTTCGGCCTGCTGGCGAAGATCGCGCCCGTCCATTTCAAGGTCGATCAAACAGCCTGGGACGCGGCGCCTGCCGGCCATCGCACCAGCCGCCAGCACGTGATCAACTGCGCCCCGTTGATCAACATCCGGCGCATGGATAGCGCCTCGGCTTGCCATGCGTGCGGCCGCTGCGCCGGAGAACGGGATGCGGTGCAACTCGCCCTGCGTTCGCCCAATGCCGAAATACTCGGCCATGCCGGCGCCCCCGAAAACAAGGCCGGGGAAATGAACGATTGGCCTGCGCGCCTGCTGGTCTTCGGCATGCTGGGCGTGGCGCTCGGGGCCTTCCAGTGGAGCGCTTCTCCCTGGCTCGTGACCGTGAAACAGGCTGCGGCAGGGTGGCTGGTAGACCACGAGGTCTGGTGGCCGCTCAACGAGGCAGGACACTGGTGGCTGTTCACCTATTACCCGGAGGCGAACGACGTCTTCACCTGGCTGGACGGCGGCGTGCTGCTTGCCTACATCGCCGCTGAAACGCTCGTCGTCGGCGGCTGGGTGTGGGGCTGGCTCAAGCTGGCCGGCATGCTGACGGGATTGCCTTGGCAGCGGCTGTCCCCAACTCTCATTCCCTTCGCCGGAACCAGTATTTTCGTGGGCTTGAGCCTGCTTACAAGCTCCCAGCTGGCTGGCGAAAGGGTGATCCTGCCTTGGGCCAATGACGCGCGCATGGCGCTGCTGGCGCTCGCCGCCCTCTGGAGTGCGAATCTTGCATGGCGTCTGGCGAAGCGTAACGGCGCCGTGGGCGCGTTGGGAATATTGGTGGCCGCAGCTTTTCCGCTTGCCGCCTGGGGTACGCAGTTTTTCGTGTGGTGAACCCTGAATGAGCTTTATGTTTTTAGGGTAAACACCTCGCTACCGATCATAGTTACTTGACCATAGCCTTGCTCGAACGTTCTACTGAGTGGGCTGGTCATCAAGGTAACGGCCAATGCCCCTTTTTTCTCAGTGAATTATGTGTCCTCAGACGAGACTGACGGGTTTCCCCCACTTCATTTGATGTCAGCTATCTTTAACACTATTTCCAGCGGACAGATATTGGTAAAACCGCTCTGGAACAGGTTGAACCCCGTGAAAGCTGCAAGCCATAACCAGTTCTCGTCCATGAAAATCGGGCTAACGCGCATGCCCAGTGCGAGTGACAGCAGTACAAAGGAACCGGCAACCATTCTGACTATCCGGACTGCGGACATTGCTCTTTCTCCTTAAGATGGACGTTGTTTCAAATTGACCGATTATCAGGTGCTTCCCGCAATACCTCATAAGTCGGTCTGCGCTTGGCCGCGTGCATGGCAAAGTTGGCAGCTTGAACCAGCTCCTCGAAATCCTTGCCTTGGGACGGGTAGACCGCAAAGCCAGCACTGGGAACGCACGTCACACTGCCACCCGGGATATCCAGCGGCTGACGCAGGACGGTTTCAATATTTTCCGCCAGGCGTTTGGCCTGCTCGCCAGAGGCCTCCTCGGACAATATAGCGAATTCGCTGCCAGTGAGCCGCACCAGCGTGTCGCGCTTGCCCAGAACGGTACGAATGCGGGCCGAGGCGCTTTGCAGGACTTGCGCCAAGTCGGGCCTGTCGAAGAAGCCACCGTCGGGTCTCCTGGCCTCCCCAATATCCAGGAACAGCAGGGAAAAGGCTAGCGGACGCCGCTTTGCCCGGTTGATGAGCGTCTGCATGTGCTCCAGCAGAAAATAGCGGTTGGGCAGGCCGGTGACAGGGTCGTGGCGGTACAGGTAGTCAAGTTCCCGGTTCTTTTTCCGGGAGAGATACAACA
>JAJZPR010000064.1 GCA_021847835.1 Pseudomonadota bacterium | reverse complement strand
TAAATGCGGCTCGAGCAAGGCCCAGTGTTTGTCTGTAATGTCGTGTCGATGAATGGTTTCCGGCATTCGGCTATGGATTTTTTACGAAAACCACATTTTGCCACATCTTGTGACGACAGCATCTAGATATCCTCTTCCATGGCATCCATCGCGATCAGTTGTTGGCGCAGGGCCATGTGGGCGTAGAAGCCTTCCTTCGGGTCCAGCAACGGGTCGCTCTGCAATGCCCTGATTGCCAGCTTATCATGCAGGTAAATGCGGCACGCCTTGAGGGCCTGTTCCAGCACCGCGACACCGGCATCGAAGTCTTCCGGCGCCTGGCCCGATCCATGGGTGGCCTGCACCTTGCGCACGAAGTCGTCGCGGTCGAAGGCGAACCAGGCGTGCGGCCTTCCTTGATGCGGGATTTCGATGACGTAAATCATCAATCGCGCGCGGCCAGGGCTTTTTCTGCACCAGGCGCATGCGCTCGGCCAGGCCCTGCGGGCTGGATTCGAATTCGGCGCGGGCTTCCTTGAGCGCATTGTTCGCGGCCAGCGCCTCTTCCCACGTCAGCGGCACGCGGCCCGCCATGTGGGTGGCATCGGGCGCGGCCTTGTGAATGTTTTCCCGGTTGGGGTGGTAGATGACCGGATCGATGTCGTCCGCTTCCTTCACGCCGTCGAGATAGATGGCGGTGCCGATGACTTCCAGCTTGCGGCCGTCGGAGATGGTTTTGATAAGTGTTGCCATGATCTCAATCCCTTAATCGGTTGTTGGACAACTCCCTCTCCCGCGAGGGGAGAGGGGACTATTAGACCGGGCGGTTCTCGCCAGGGTCGCGCACGGGGCCCATTACTTTCAGGCCTTCCTCGTAGCTCATGCTGGGGAAGGTGCCGGAGAACTTCAGCGCGGTGTCGGCGACCTTGTCCACCTTGCCGGCGGTGTCCAGCTTCTTGAGGTCGTTGCGTTCCAGATACAGCAGTTCCAGCAGTTCGTTGTACACCGTGGCTTCGTCGATGGGCAGCACGTAGAAGGTCTTGCCGTCGTAGGGCACCTGGTATTTCTTGCTGAGGTCGATGTTGTTGCAGTAGAGGAAATACTTGCCGTCGGGCTTGAGCGCGGGGCCCATGGCATCGGCGAGCGGCTTGAGGTATTCGAAGGACAGCAGGTAGGCGGCCATGAAATCGAGGCCCTCGCCGCCTTCCTTGGCCACGGCGATCACCTGGTCGGCGGTGATCTCGGGCGGTCGCGCCTCGTCGGCGAACTGCTGCGCGAACTTGATGGCGATTTCGCCGCGGAAGCCGAAGCGCCCGGCGCTGCCGGTGGCGCCCTTGAATACGGGGTTCTGCAGGCGCTTCTCTGCTTCGAGTTGTTTGAAGGCGGTCTGGTCTAGCGTGGTCATGCTTGTGCTCTTTGCAAAAGTGGAAAAAAAGTTGCTTCAGTTTTATCCAACGCAAGAGCGATGCCAGCCGCAATAATCTGCATAAATCCATGATGCAGCGCGTGTTTGCCGCCCTCATCGCACCTCGCGTGCATGTCGCAAACGCGAGAAGTCGCACAGAAGCTTTGTCGCAAAACAGACAAAGGCTACACAGGCGAACATTGCGGCAGGTGCAAATTAAGTCCAGGCTATTCAAGCAGTTAGAACTTTATTTTGCACGTGGCACATGAGTTGCTTTTAGCCAGTCATGAAGCGGTGCGATTCCACCGCCGGACCCAAAGCAAAGCGAGACGCATATGCCCAAGCTGCCCATCTATCTCGATTTCTCCGCGACCACGCCGGTCGATCCGCGCGTGGCGGAGAAGATGATTACCTATCTCACCGAGCAGTTCGGCAACCCCGCTTCGCGTTCGCATGCCTATGGCTGGGATGCGGAAAAGGCCGTGGAGCAGGCGCGCGCGGAAGTCGCCGCCCTGGTCAACGCCGATCCCAGGGAAATCGTGTGGACTTCGGGCGCGACCGAATCGGACAACCTCGCCATCAAGGGCGCCGCGCAGTTCTACAAGGGCAAGGGCAAACATCTCATCACGGTGAAGACGGAGCACAAGGCCGTGCTCGACACCTGCCGCGAGCTGGAGCGCCAGGGCTTCGAAGTCACCTATCTTGATCCCGAACCCAACGGCCTGCTCGACCTGGACAAGTTCGCCGCCGCCATCCGCCTCGACACCATTCTCGCCTCGGTCATGCACGTGAACAACGAAATCGGCGTGATCCAGGACATCGAAGCCATTGGCGAACTCTGCCGTTCCAAGGGCGTGCTGTTCCATGTCGATGCGGCGCAATCCACCGGCAAGGCGCCCATCGACCTCGCCAAGCTCAAAGTCGACCTGATGTCCTTCTCCGCGCACAAGACCTACGGGCCCAAGGGCATCGGTGCGCTGTATGTGCGGCGCAAGCCCCGTATTCGTTTAGAGGCGCAGATGCACGGCGGCGGCCACGAGCGCGGCATGCGCTCAGGCACGCTTCCCACGCACCAGATCGTGGGTATGGGCGAGGCTTTCCGCATCGCGCGCGAGGAAATGGCGGCCGAGAACGAACGCATCCGCATGCTGCGCGACAAGCTGTGGGCCGGCATCAGCCAGATGGAGGAAGTGCACCTGAACGGCGACATGCAGCGCCGCGTGCCGCACAACCTCAACGCCAGCTTCAATTTCGTCGAGGGCGAGTCGCTGATGATGGCGATCAAGGGCCTCGCCGTGTCCAGCGGCTCGGCCTGCACCTCGGCCAGCCTGGAACCTTCCTACGTGCTGAAGGCGCTGGGCCACAGCGACGAACTGGCACACAGTTCGATCCGCTTCTCCATCGGCCGCTTCACCACCGAGGAAGAAATCGATTACGCCGTGCAGATCATCCACAAGCACGTGGGCAAGCTGCGCGAACTGTCACCGCTGTGGGACATGCACTGCGCCGGCATTGATTTGAATACCGTGCAGTGGGCGGCACATTGAAATGCGTGAAGGGGGAAGGGTGTTACAGCGTCGTGCTTTTACCCTTCTCCCTTCCCCCTTCACTTGCGACTGACAAGGAGCAACAAATGTCTTACAGCGACAAAGTACTGGATCACTACGAGAACCCGCGCAACGTCGGCGGCTTCGAGGCGGCCGACGTTTCGATCGGCACCGGCATGGTGGGCGCGCCGGCCTGCGGCGACGTGATGAAGCTGCAGATCAAGGTGAACGAGGAAGGCGTGATAGAGGAAGCGCGCTTCAAGACCTACGGCTGCGGCTCGGCGATTGCCTCCTCCTCGCTGGTGACCGAATGGGTGAAGGGCAAGACGCTGGACCAGGCGCTGGCGATCAAGAACACCGACATCGCCGAGGAACTGGCGCTGCCGCCGGTGAAGATCCACTGCTCGATCCTGGCCGAGGACGCCATCAAGGCGGCGGTGGCCGACTACCGCAACAAACACGACGTCGCGAGCGAAGGCTACGCCGCCTGCGATCCCAAAGCTGCATAAACCCAGGAGAACGCAAATGGAAACCGCCATCGAAAGCCCGCTCAACTTCACCGACGCGGCTGCAACCAATGTCAAGGAAATGATTAGCGATGAGGGCAATGACGCGCTCAAGCTGCGCGTCTATGTCTCCGGCGGCGGCTGCTCCGGCTTCCAGTACGGCTTTACCTTCGACGAGAACACCAACGACAACGACACCATCGTTGAGAAATGCGGCGTGTCGCTGCTGATCGATGCCATGAGTTTCCAGTATCTCGCGGGCGCCGAGATCGACTACCAGGATGGCCTCGAAGGCGCGCGCTTCGTGATCAAGAATCCCAATGCCACCTCCACCTGCGGCTGCGGCAGTTCGTTCTCGGTATAAGGGGCATACGACATGGCGATCACACTCTCGGAAAGCGCCGCCAACCGGGTGCAGAAGTTCCTGGCCCAGCGCGGCAAGGGCATCGGGTTAAGGCTCGGCGTGCGCACAAGCGGCTGCTCGGGCATGGCCTACACGCTCGAATTCGTGGATGAATCCCTGCCCGAAGACCTGGCCTTCGAGTCGCATGGCGTGACCGTGTTGATCGACCCCAAGAGCTTGGCCTTTCTCGACGGCACCGAACTCGATTTCGTGCGCGAGGGGCTGAACGAAGGCTTCAAGTTCAACAACCCCAACGTGAAGAACACCTGCGGCTGCGGGGAAAGCTTCAACGTGTAAAGGAAGAAAAATCATGGCCCTACTCCAGATCGCAGAACCCGGTTTAAGCGCTGATCCCCACCAGCATCGGCTGGCCATCGGCATCGATCTGGGCACCACCAATTCCCTGGTGGCAACCGTGCGCAGCGGCGAAACGGGCGTGCTGGAAGACGAAGCCGGCCGCGCCCTGCTGCCCTCGGTGGTGCGCTACGTGCATGGCGACAGCCCTGAAGTCGGATACGAAGCGCAGTTGCGCCAGAGCGACGATCCGCACAACACCATCGTCTCGGTCAAACGCTTCATGGGCCGCGGGCTCAAGGACGTGCCGGGCGCATCCGCCACGCCCTACCGCTTCGTCGACGCCCCCGGCATGGTCCGCCTGGAAACCCGCGCCGGCGTGAAAAGCCCGGTGGAGGTTTCGGCCGAGATTCTCAGGGTGCTGCGCAGCCGCGCCGAGGCCGCGCTCGGCGGCGAACTCACCGGCGCGGTCATCACCGTGCCCGCCTACTTCGACGACGCCCAGCGCCAGGCCACCAAGGATGCCGCACGCCTGGCCGGCCTCAACGTGCTGCGCCTGTTGAACGAGCCGACCGCGGCGGCGATCGCCTACGGCCTCGACAACGCTTCCGAAGGAACCTTCTGCATCTACGACCTGGGCGGTGGCACCTTCGACGTTTCCATCCTGCGCCTGCGCCAGGGCATTTTCGAAGTGGTCGCCACCAATGGCGACTCCGCTCTGGGCGGCGACGATTTCGACGAGCGCATCGCGCGCTGGGCAACCGAACAAGGCAAGGCCACCGAACTCCAGGTCACCGATGCGCGCCTCTTGCTGAGCCTGGCGCGCAAGGCCAAGGAAACGCTCACCGACAACGACAGCGCGCGCATCACCGCCACGCTTGCCAGCGGCCAGGAACTGGATCTGACGCTTTCCGCAGAAACTTTCTTCGAACTCACCGCCGACCTCATCAGCAAGACCTTGGCGCCCACCCGCAAGGCGCTGCGCGATGCCGGCCTGGGCATAGAGGATATCGACGGCGTGGTGCTGGTGGGCGGCTCCACCCGCATGCGCCACGTGCGCAGCGCGGTGGCGGACTTCTTCGAGCGCGAGCCGCTCACCAACCTCGACCCGGATAAAGTCGTGGCGCTGGGCGCTGCCATGCAGGCCAACCTGCTGGCCGGCAACCGCAAGGCCGACGACTGGCTGCTGCTCGACGTGATTCCGCTGTCGCTGGGCCTGGAAACCATGGGCGGCCTGGTCGAGAAAGTCATTCCGCGCAACGCCACCATTCCCGTGGCGCGCGCCCAGGACTTCACCACCTTCAAGGACGGCCAGACCGCCATGAGCATCCACGTGGTGCAGGGCGAGCGCGAACTGGTGTCCGACTGCCGCTCGCT
>JAJZPR010000035.1 GCA_021847835.1 Pseudomonadota bacterium | reverse complement strand
TAAATGCGGCTCGAGCAAGGCCCAGTGTTTGTCTGTAATGTCGTGTCGATGAATGGTTTCCGGCATTCGGCTATGGATTTTTTACGAAAACCACATTTTGCCACATCTTGTGACGACAGCATCTAGGAATTCATGCGAGAGATTATCGCCAGTCCTTTTGCCCGGCAGATTCTGCTTGGCGTGTTCCTGATTGCGCTGGGGGCGGCGGTGATCAGTGTCCTCGCGCCTTTTTTGGTGCCGATGGCATGGGCCGTCATTCTTGGCTACGCAACCTGGCCGCTGCACGAGCGGCTATCAGGCTTGCTAAGGGGCCGCGCTGTCCCGGCCTCGCTGTTGATGACGCTGATCACGACAGCGGTGGTGGTGTTGCCTACGCTTTGGGTAATTTTTCTGGTGCGAAGCGAGGCGGGCAACCTGGCTGATTACCTGGCGGCCGAATTTGCCGCCGGCCACATCAAGCCACCAGCCATTATCGCCAATCTGCCTTTTGTCGGAGCGGAACTCTATGCTTGGTTGCAGGCGATGGCGGATGAGCCTGCCCGTATCAAAACCGAATTGGGCGCTCATTTTGGCAATCTCAATGAACTGGCGGTTGCGCTGGTTGGCGACATCGGGCGCAACATTGCCAAGCTGGTGCTCGCCCTGTTCACGCTGTTCTTTGTCTATCTTCATGGCCGCAGCATTGCCAGGCAATTTCGCATCGTTCTGGCATCGCTGCTGGGGCAGCGCGCGAACGATTATCTGGATGCCGCCGCAGACACGACCAGGGCGGTGGTTTATGGCATCGTTGCCACCGCCCTGGTTCAGGGGCTGGCGGCGGGCCTGGGATACTGGGTTGCGGGCGTTCCCGCCCCCGTAACCCTGACGGCCGTTACCGTCGTGGTCGCCTTGATACCCTTCGGCACGCCGATCGTGTGGGGTGGCGCTTCGCTGTGGCTGATGCTAACCGGCCAGACGGAGGCCGCCGCCGGCTTATTTCTGTGGGGCCTGTTCGTGGTGTCCTGGGTGGACAACATCGTCCGTCCTCTGGTGTTGTCTGGATCTACCCAGATCCCATTTATCCTGGCCTTGTTTGGTGTGCTGGGCGGGCTTGCGGCCTTTGGCCTGATCGGGCTTTTCCTGGGGCCGGTGATCCTGGCGGTGGCGCTGGCGGTTTGGCGCGAGTGGCTGGAATCTCCCCGCAAACACGTACCCTGAGTTTCGCGGGCAATTTATAACGTGACAGGCAGGCCGCAGATCGGCAGTCAAGAGGCCGGAACCGGAATCAACATCATGGCTTGCATCCCGGCATGGCAGTGTGCCGCGAGCGGTCAGTCCTCGTCGCTCAGTTCAGGATCCCAACCCTTGTTCCGCGCTTCGGCCATGGCCTTGGTGTAAATTTCCGCATGGCGCTGGCGCAGTTCCGGCGGCAGGCGGCTGGGCAGGTTGGCGTACTTGTCCCATTCCTTCTCGATCTTGTCCATCAGGATCTGCATGCGGCCCAGATCCCATCCGGCACAGTCCTCCGACTCCGGGATGAAACCGAACAGCCAGCCGTCCATGACGATGCGGCCCAACTGGGTAATGCCATGCTTGTCGTTGTGGAAGCCGACGTAAGTTTCACTCATTTAACAGCCCATTAGCGGGTGAGTCCCGCGTACAGCAGCGGCAATTTCTCCGGCAAACGCTGCACGTGGTCGACCACCATGTAGTTCTTCTGGCCGAAGATGCGCGACACGTAATTGTCGGCCCTCGGGTCCAGGCTCATGCAGTAGGTGGTGACGCCATGGCGGGCGACTTCCTCCACTGCCTTCTTGGTATCGTAGCGCAGATACTGCGGGTCGCGCACATCGATGTCGGCAGGTTCGCCGTCGGTGATGACGATGAGCAGCTTCTTGGCCGAGCGCTGAAGTTTCAGATGGTGTCCGGCATGGCGGATCGCCGCACCCATGCGCGTGGAAAGCTGGCCGGTCATGCCGGCGAGCCTGGCTTTCGGTATTTCGTCCCAGTGCTGGTCGAAGTCCTTGAAGCGGTAGTACTCCACGTCGTGGCGCCCGTCCGAGCAGAAGCCGTGGATGGCGAAGGGGTCGCCGACTTTATTGATGGCGTCGGCGAGCAGCACGCAGGCCTGGCGCGTGAGTTCGAGCACCGAGTATTCCTGGTCCTGCACGGTGTCGTTGGTGGATTCGGACAGGTCGAGCAGCACCAGGATGGAGAAGTCGCGCGTTTTTCTGACGCTGCGCATCATGATGCGCGGGTCGGGCTGGTTGCCGAGGCGGATGTCGGTGAAGCTCGCGATCGCCGCGTTGATGTCGATCTCGTCGCCATCCTCCAGTTTCCTGATGCGCTGCACGCCCTGCGGTTGCATGGCGTCGAGCAGGAATTTCATGCGGTGGATCTCGCGCTTGTACTGCGAGGTGATCTGGTCGATGACGTCGAGCTCGCCCGCTTTGGCGCGCTTTTCCAGCACAGTGGCCCAGGCCGGGCGCTCGAGCTGGATCTGGTAATCCCATTCCGAGTAGTGGAAAGGCTCGGACATCGGCTCCTTGCCTTCCAGCTCGTTGAAGGACTTGCCGCCGCTTTCATCGCCGATGTTCTCATAGGGGAAGAGTTCGGTGGAGAGCACCCAGATTTCCTCGGCGTCGTCGCCGGCGGTCTCGACGTCGATCTCGTTGATCATCTCCATCACGCTGACGTTCTTGCGCACCTGCTTGACGGTTTCGTAACCGGCACTGGCAGCCTTGTCGAAATCGAATTCCTCGAATTCCCAGAAGTAGCGGTTGTCGTCGCGGTAGGGCGCGGTGAGCACGTCGGTGCGCGGATTGAACGCGAGCTTCTTCTCGCCGATGCTGTGCGCGAGCTGCACGCCGATGTCCCAGGAAATCTGGTTGGTGTGGAGCCTGGCTGCATTGTTTTCATTGACCGCAGCCGCGAACAGCGCGCGGCCCTCGGCGATCCATGGATCGTCGTCCTGGTAGGTCTCGTCGAGCAGCGCGCGCGCCAGGCGGTCAAGATAGTTGCCGACGCTGGCGTTCATGTCGGGTGTGGCGGTGTGCAGCTTGGCCCACAGCTGTTTCAGGCCGGGGAAGCGGCGGATGGACAGGGTCTCGACGCGCGCGTCCTCGATCACCGAGATCACCGCCATCTGCAGCGGGTTCAGGGCCTCGGCGGAAATCGGCACCTTGGTCTCGACGACGTGCGCCGCGCAGTGTGCGGCAGTTGCGCGGTAGAGTTCGAGGCCGGATACTTTGCCCCCCTCTCCCTCACCCTCGGCCCCTCTCCCAGAGGCAGGGGGGGGTAAAACGAAATCGTCGTAGGCGTCCGGCAGGTGCAGCAGGTAATCCTCGATGTAGGGCTTGTAGCCCTCGCGGTTCTCGAAGTCGCCCGAAGTCGGGCGCATGAAAAAGTCGCGCGCCCACAGCGCCCTGAGGTACATGTTGATGCGGCGCTGCACATCGACCAAGAGCGTGCCCTTGCGCTCCTTCTGCAGCATGGCCTGGGATTCCTTCGACTCCAGGCTGAAGTAGCGAATCTGCTCCTCGTAGTTGGTGCGGTGCGCGTGCGCGCCCCACAGCGCCCAGCGCCGCAGGCCGCCCAGGGTGAGGTTCTGGAACAGCACTTCCAGCTTGTCCAGCATCGGGCGCACGCCGCGCGGCGCCTGCGCGATCAGGGTGTTGATGAACTGCAGATAGTTCAGGAACAGCTGCGCGTCGCCCAGACGATTGGCGGCCGTCGGCGCGGTGGCGAGCAAAAGCTCGATCACGGCGCCCGAAGTCTTGGAGGCCAGCACCAGCGAGGCGGTGGCCAGTTCGCCGACGACGTCCTCGCCGACTTCCTTGGCCACGCGCGGCGCTTCCTGTATCCAGGTCTCCACCAGCGAATCGCCGCGTCCCAGTCCGCGGATGGCCGAAATGCCCTTCAGGTAGTTGTCCAGGCCGCGCGGCGAGAATACCTTGGTCGCATCGTGCCAGGTCGCGTCCAGCGCGGTACGGCTGTGCGGAGACAGGTCTTCCAGCAGTTCGGCGTAATCTTCGAGTTTGATCGGCATAGCTTAGTTCTCAGTCAATTGTTTTCAGTTTTCAGTAAAGACCGCAGCTCGGCTGACATCGCCAACTGACGACTGATTACTGATAACTGACGACTAGAAGAACGTTGTCACCGCCGCATCCAGCGCGTCGCGCATGTCGGGATCGTCGGTGATCGGGCGCACCAGCGCGACACGGCAGGCGGCCTGCGGCGCGACACCCTTGGCGATCAGCGAGCCTGCGTAAATCAGCATGCGGGTGGACAGACCTTCGTCCAGGCCATGGCCCTTGAGGTTGCGCGAACGCTCGGCGATCGACACCAGTTTGCCGGCAATGTCGGCGTTGACCCCGGACTCGTGCGCCACGATCTCGGTTTCGATGGCGTGGTCGGGGTAGGTGAAGTCCAGACCGCCGAAGCGCTGCTTGGTCGACTGCTTGAGATCCTTCATCAGGCTCTGGTAGCCGGGGTTGTAGGAAATCACAATCTGGAAGTCGGGGTGGGCATGTACCAGCTCGCCCTTCTTTTCCAGCGGTAGCACGCGGCGCATGTCGGTCAGCGGGTGGATCACCACGGTGGTGTCCTGGCGCGCTTCCACCACTTCGTCCAGATAGCAGATCGCGCCGTAACGGGCGGCGATGGCGAGCGGGCCATCCTGCCATTCGGTGCCGGAGGCGGACAGCAGGAAGCGGCCGACCAGGTCGGAAGCGGTCATGTCCTCGTTGCAGGCCACGGTGATGAGCGGCTTGTTGAGCTTGTAGGCCATGTATTCGACGAAGCGGGTTTTTCCACAACCCGTAGGCCCCTTCAGCATCATCGGCATGCGCACCGAATAGGCGGCCTCGAACAGTTCGACCTCGTCGGCGACGGGACGGTAATAGGGTTCCTTGGTGATGCGGTACTGGTCGATGATGTTGCTCATGTTTTCTCCTTGAGAAGGAAGGCTATTTGTCCGCGGATGGCGCCTGAAAGGCAGCTCATGCGGCATCCGCGGGCAAACAAAACCCCCGCCACGCGATTCGCGCAGCGGGGGTTCGTTTACTTCAAACCGCCGCGCGACTTAAACGGTCTTGCCGCGATAGATCACCATGGCTGCGCCCTGGGACTGTGCGAAGTTGTCGTAGCCGACCAGGCGAACGTGGTTGTTGGGGTTGGCCTTGTGGCAGGCTTCGGCCTCACTCAGGATGCGGTCCACGTCGGTCTCGCCGAACATCGGCAGCTTCCACATGTACCAGTAGGAGTCCATGAGGTGCTCGGGTTCGGTGTGCTCGATGGCCGGGTTCCAGCCCTTGTTCACGATGTACTCGACCTGCTTGCGGATGTTCGCGGCGTCCATGGCGGGCAGGTAGGAGAAGGTTTCGAACTTGCGGCTGGCGGGGTCGCTCAGACGGCTTTTGTAATCCATTACTTCAGACATTTCGTATTCCTTTTTAAAAAGTTTTCAGTCTTTAGTTTTCAGTTGTCAGTCGCGGCGCGGGCGCCGCGAGGTTACTGATGACTGACAACTTACAACTGACAACTTATTTGTGAGCCACGTCCAGCTTGTCGACGGTGTCGAACTCGAACTTGATCTCTTTCCAGGTTTCCATGGCGATCTTCAGCTCGGGGCTGCTCTTGGCCGCTTCGGTCAGGATGGTCTTGCCTTCCTTCTCGATGGCGACGCCCTTGTTGCGCGCTTCCACGCAGGCTTCCAGCGCGACGCGGTTGGCCGCGGCGCCGGCCGCGTTGCCCCAGGGGTGGCCCAGGGTGCCGCCGCCGAACTGCAGCACGGAGTCGTCACCGAAGATGTTCACCAGGGCGGGCATGTGCCACACGTGGATGCCGCCGGAGGCGACGGGCATCACGCCGGGCATGGAGCCCCAGTCCTGGTCGAAGAAGATGCCGCGCGAACGGTCTTCCTTGATGAAGCTGTCGCGCATGATGTCGATCCAGCCCAGGGTGGCCTCGCGGTCGCCTTCCAGCTTGCCCACGACGGTGCCGGAGTGCAGGTGGTCGCCGCCGGACAGGCGCAGGATCTTGGTCAGCACGCGGAAGTGGATGCCGTGGTGCGGGTTGCGGTCGAGCACGGCGTGCATGGCGCGGTGGATGTGCAGCAGCAGTCCGTTGTCACGGCACCAGTTGGCCAGGCCGGTGTTGGCACAGAAGCCGCCGGTGATGTAGTCGTGCATGATGATGGGCGCACCGATTTCCTTGGCGTACTCGGCACGCTTGTACATCTCTTCCGGGGTGGGTGCGGTCACGTTGAGGTAGTGGCCCTTGCGCTCGCCGGTCTCGCGTTCGGCCTTGTGGATGGCTTCCATCACGAAGTCGAAGCGCTGGCGCCAGCGCATGAAGGGCTGGCTGTTGACGTTCTCGTCGTCCTTGGTGAAGTCCAGGCCGCCGCGTAGGCACTCGTACACGGCGCGGCCGTAGTTCTTGGCGGACAGGCCGAGCTTGGGCTTGATGGTGCAGCCCAGCAGGGGACGGCCGTACTTGTTCATGACGTCGCGCTCGACCTGGATGCCGTGGGGCGGGCCGCCGCAGGTCTTGACGTAGGCGATGGGGAAGCGCACGTCTTCCAGGCGCAGGGCGCGCACGGCCTTGAAGCCGAACACGTTGCCGACCAGCGAGGTGAACACGTTGACCACGGAACCCTCTTCGAACAGGTCGATCGGGTAGGCGATGAAGGCGTAGAAGCAGGTGTCGTCGCCGGGCACATCCTCGATGGCGTAGGCGCGGCCCTTGTAGTAGTCCAGATCGGTCAAGAGATCGGTCCACACCGTGGTCCAGGTGCCGGTGGACGATTCGGCGGCCACGGCAGCGGCAGCTTCCTCGCGGTCCACGCCCGGCTGGGGGGTGATCTTGAAACAAGCCAGGATGTCGGTGTCCAGCGGCGTGTACTCGGGCATCCAGTAAGTTTGCCGATATTCCTTAACACCGGCGTTGTAGGTTTTTACAGCCATGATTTCCTCCTGCGATAAAGGTCGGGTTTCCGCGTAACGCCACTAGCGATTTACACGATGGGAGAATCATGCAGAAAGCCATGCATAAATAACAGTCTTTTTTTTCTATTATTGGTATAGAGTATTGTCTATACAAAGCTAACCATAGAAGCCGAAGACCATGCGACATACCACTTTTCGCCAACTAGAAATCTTCGAGGCCATCGCCCGCCTGGGCAGCTTTACCAGGGCGGCGGACGAACTGCACCTCACCCAGCCGACGGTTTCCATGCAGATCAAAAAACTCACCGATACGGTCGGTGCGCCGTTGCTCGAACAGGTGGGCAAAAAAGTCCATCTCACCGACACCGGGCGCGACCTGGTCAAGGCCACGCGCGAAATCTTCTCCATCCTCGACGGTTTCACCATGTCGGTGGCCGAGCGGCAGGGCATGAAGAAGGGCCGGCTGAAACTCATGGCCATCACTACTGCCTCGTATTTCGCGCCGCGCCTCTTGGGCGAATTCTCCAAGCTCTATCCCGGCATCGAGGTCACCCTGCGCGTGACCAACCGCGAAAAGCTGCTCGCCAGCATGGCGGACAACCCCGATGACCTCTATATATTAGGACGGCCGCCGGAAGATATCGACGTCGTCGCCACCCCTTTTCTGGAAAATCCCCTGGTGGTGCTGGCCCCTCCCGATCATCCCCTGGCCGGGAAGAAGAAGATATCGCTCAAGCGTCTGGCCGAGGAGCCCTGGCTCATGCGCGAAGCCGGCTCGGGCACCCGCATCGCTATCGAAAAACTCTTTGCCAGCAAGGGGATAGAACTGCGCCCGCGCCTGGAGTTGGGCAGCAACGAGGCTATCAAGCAGGCCATCCTTTCCGGTCTGGGCATATCGGCCCTCTCCACCCACACCCTGGCGCTTGACCAGGCCGGCCAGTTCGCCGTGCTCGATGCCGAGGGATTCCCCATCATGAGTCACTGGTATGTGGTCTACCCTGCCGCCCGCCCGCCTTCGCTGGTGGCGCGCGCGTTCATGGATTTCCTGTTGAAGCAGGAGGGCGGGGCGGCGAGCGAGCCAGGTCATGGTCAAGGCGGCGGCAGGATGTCCGGGCGCAAGTAGCCAGCCGACCGTGCGCAGTGCCGTTGCCCTGGAAGGCGGCTATCCGCGATCTACGAGATAACGATTTGGGGAATGTTTCAGACCTACGTTGTGGTATCGGGGGGCGAGCCTGGCCCTTCGCAGAACATTGAGACACGCGAAGAACCCAAGCGCACAGAGTGGGACGTTGAATGTATGCTATTGCCGAATTCAAGCCTTCTTCAAATAACACGCCTTCAGCATGAAATTGCCGGCATCGGTCCTGCAGTCCACTTCATGGTCGCCGCCGACGATGCGGATGCCCTTGATCTTGGTGCCGACTTTCAGCGTGATCGAGGAGCCTTTTACTTTCAGATCCTTGATCAACACGACGGCGTCGCCGTCGTTCAGGATGTTTCCATTCGCGTCCTTCACCCCTGCAACAGCGTTTTCGTCAGCCTGCTCCGCTTCCTGTACCGGCCACTCGTAGCCGCAGTCGGCGCAGACGTAGTTGTTGCCGTCCTGGTAAGTGTTCTCCAAAGTGCATTGAGGGCAGGCAGGAAGGGTGCTCATGGTTTTCTCGATTCAAACAACGCAAAAAATCATTTGGTCAGCGCCAGGAAAAGCTCCGGCAATTTCTCCGGCAAACGCTGGATGTTGTCGACCACGGTGTACTGGCGGCCGAAGATGTCGGAAACGTATTCGTCGGCCTTGGGGTCGAGGCTGATGCAGTAGGTGAAGATGCCGTCGCGGTCGAGTTCCTTCACGGCCTGGCGCGCATCCTCGATCAGCAGGCGTTCGTCCTGCGCGTCCACGTCGGCAGGTTGGCCGTCGGTGAGCACCAGCATCAACTTCTTGTCGGCAGGCCGCGCGGAAAGGTAATGTGCGGCATGGCGCATGGCGGCGCCCATGCGGGTCGACCAGCCGGCTTCCATGGCGGCGAGGCGCGCCTTCACTTCGTCGTTCCAATGTTCGCTGTAGCCCTTGATGTGGAGATAACGCACATCGTGGCGGGTATTGGAGTGGAAGCCGGCGATGGCGAACGGGTCGCCCAGTTTCTCGATCGACCATGCCAGCAGCGACACCGCTTCCTGGGAAAGTTCAAGGATGGTCTGCCCGTTTGGATCATCTGGGCCGCCGGCTTTTTCATTCAGCGATTCCGACAAGTCCAGCAGCAGCATCACCGCGATGTCGCGGCCGCTGGTCTTGTGGCTCATGTTGATGCGCGGGTCGGGGGTGGCGCCGCCCTTGAAGTCGATGAGCGAACGAATGGCAATGTCGAGGTCGAGCTCCGAGCCTTCTTCCTGGTAGCGCACGCGCACCTTGTCCTGCGGCTTCAACAAATCGAGCAATCTTTTCAGGCGCTTGGCGAGTGCGTCATGTTTCTGCAGCAGGCGGTCGATGTCGGCAGCATGGCCGCTGGGATGCAGACGTTCGTACAGGCTCACCCAGTCGGGGCGGTAGGTCTGGCTGTGGTAGTCCCACTCGGGGTAATGGCGCGGCGGCAGGCCCTTGAGCTCTTCGCCCGGCTCGATTTTTCTTTTTTGATCGAAGGCTTCTTCCTCGTCGCCTTCCTCGATGAATTTCCACAGCTGGCGGTTGTCGTCGCGGTAGTCGACCACGGTATCGTCGAAATGCACGCGGGCGTACTGGTCGCTCTGGCGGCGGGTCTTGGCGACATAGGAGAGCGCGAGGCTGGCGATTTCCTTTGTGGAGGATTCGCCCTTGTCCATGATGGCGTGAAAGCGCGCCACGAAGTCCTTGAGGTCGGCGTCACGATAGCCGTGCTCGGGGTCGAGAAGCGCGCGCGACAGCATGGCCAGGCGATGGCGCAGGCAGGAAGTGGTCTCGGGGTCGCAGGCGTCCTCTATGGGTATCGGGTGCAGCGCCAGGAAGATGCGGCGCAGACCCGGATACTCGCGCATCAGCAAAGTCTCGACGCGGCAGTCCTCGAAAAATTCCACCGCCATGCGCTGGAAGGGACTCCAGTTGTCGGCGATCAGCGCCTCGGACCAGCGTCGGTGGCCCACCATGTGCGCAAGCGTGACGCGGTAGCGGTCGAGGCCGGAGATTTCTCCCGCGTCGTCGTACACGTCCGGCAGGCGCATGCCGAGCTTGTCGTAGTAGGGCACCGGCTTGCGGATTTCGTCGAAGGCGGTGGAGTAGGGCACGAGGTGGTCGGAGTCCTGCCACAGGCCGCGCAGGTAGAGATCCAGCTTGCGTTCCACATCCACCAATAATGTCCCATGGCGCTCGCGCTGCAGCACGGCGCGGGCATCGGCCGACTGCAGGCTGAAGTAGTCCTTCTGGCGCTCGGGGTGCTTGGCGTAGTTGCGGATGCCGTATTCCACCCAGTTTCTCAGGCCCGAAATGGAAAGTTGCGCGAGCAGCGCTGGTGCCTGGGTGAGGAACTCCGGTAGCCCGGGGCTGGGGAAGGTGGTGTGGTGGCCGTGGATGGAACCGGTGGTGCGCTCCATGAAGTCCAGCGTGATGTCGAGGTAATGCTGCAGCTGTTCCTGCGACTGCAGGCGGCGCGCCACCGGCGCGAGCGTCTGCAAAAAAGGCGCGATGGCGCGGCCGTTGGGCGACTTCTGCATGCGTTGGACGAGCGTCATCACGGATGGCAGCGCGCCCTCGCCGACGGCTTTTGCCACTGACGGCCACTCTTCCATGAAAGCCAGCATCGGCTCCACCCCGCGCCCCAGCTTGCCGAGGACGCGCGCGGCGTCGAGGTAGGCGTCGAGCCCCTCGCGCGTGAGCACGGCGAGCGCTTCCGCCATGCAATCCTCGAACACCTCTTCCACTTGCGGGAAGCGGGTGTCGAGCTTGGCCCAATAGGCCTGCATCAAGGGGTGCTGGTACTCAGTCACGGACTCGGTCATGAAATAACCTGAAAGACTTCAGCCACAGAGGACACAGAGAACACAGAGGAAATTGAGGGTTTGCTTTTCACCTCTGTGTTCTCTGTGGCTATGTTTTTTTAGGACGCAAACACCGCATCGATCGCGTGATCCAGCGTTTCGCGGATGTCGGCGTCGTCGGTGATGGGGCGCACCAGCGCCATGCGGCAGGCGTCGGCTGCCGCCACGCCATCCTTGATCAGGGTCGCGGCATACACCAGCAGGCGCGTGGAGATGCCCTCGTCCAGGCCGTGGCCCTTGAGGTTGCGCGCGGTCTGGCCGATCTTCACCAGCTTGCCGGCGGTGGCTTCGTTGAGGCCGGTTTCTTGCGTAAGAATCGTGGTTTCCAGTTCCGGGGCGGGATAGTCGAAATCGAAGGCGGTGAAGCGCTGCTTGGTCGACTGCTTGAGATCCTTCATCAGCGACTGGTAGCCGGGATTGTAGGAAATCACCAGCTGGAAATCCGGATGCGCCTGGATCAGCTCGCCCTTCTTGTCGAGCGGCAGGGTGCGGCGATGGTCGGTGAGCGGGTGGATCACCACGGTGGTGTCCTGGCGCGCCTCGACGATTTCATCCAGGTAGCAGATGGCGCCGATGCGCGCGGCGGTGGTGAGCGGACCATCGAGCCAGCGCGTGCCGTTGGCTTCCAGAAGATAACGGCCCACCAGGTCGCTGGCGGTCATGTCCTCGTTGCAGGCCACGGTGATGAGCGGCTTGTTGAGTTTCCACGCCATGTATTCGACGAAGCGCGACTTGCCGCAGCCGGTGGGGCCTTTCACCATCACTGGCAGGCGGTTGCGATAGGTGGCCTCGTACAGCTGAACTTCGTTCTTCTGCTGCTGGTAGTAGGGTTCCTGTTGAACCTTGTATTGCTCTTTGTCGATCATGGTTATTCCTTGTGCGGGAAGACAAACGCCCCCGAGGCGGGGGCGTTTGGAGTGATGCAGCGCCGTGCGCGGCTCGGTTTGGGCTTGTGTGCGTGTTGCGAATTGCTGTCCTCGCCGCCAAGCCCGCTACGGGGTCGCACCTACCGCCTTCGGCGGCAGGCACTGCTCAACCCTTCGCGTGCTTACTTATGCACGCCCAGCTTCTCGCGCCAGCCGGGGTACAGCTTGTCGGCGTCGTTGGGGAAGGACTCGAAGGCGCGCGCGAATTCCTTGTGCTCTTTCGCGAACTCGATCGGGTCGGCGCCAGACTTCCAGCACTCGTAGGACTGGCGCAGGGAGATGGCGCCGGCCGCTGGGGAGTCGATGTGGCCGTAGGAGCCGCCGCCGGAGGTGTTGATGACGTTGCCGTGGCCCAGGTTCTCGAAGAAGCCGGGCAGGCGCAGTGCGTTCATGCCGCCGGAGATGATCGGGGTGGTGGGCTTCATGCCGTACCATTTCTGGAAGTAGACCGGGCCTTGGCACTCGTCGCGCTCGATCATGTAGGCGATGATCTTGTCGGAAGTTTCGCCTTCCATCTTGCCGTAGCCCATGGTGCCGACGTGGATGCCGGAAGCACCCTGCAGGCGGGAGATCTTGGCCAGCACGAAGGCGGTGTAGCCGCGCTTGGAGCTGGGGGAGGTGATCATGCCGTGGCCGGCGCGGTGGTAGTGCAGGTACTGGTTGGGGTACTGACGGCGGGCGGTGGTGATCATGCCGGGGCCGCCGACGAAACCGTCGACCAGGAAGGCCAGCTTGTCGGCATCGGGGCCGAAGGTTTCCAGTGCGAAATCGGCGCGGGCACACATTTCGAAATGGTCGTCGGCGGTGATGTTCATCGAGAACAGCTTGGCCTGGCCGGTTTCGTCCTGGGCGCGCTTCATGGCGTCGTACACCAGGGGGATGGTCTTCTTCAGCGGCGAGAACACCTGGTTGCCCTGGGGTTCGTCGTTCTTGATGAAGTCTCCGCCCAGCCAGAACTGGTAGGCCGCATTGGCGAAGGGCTCGGGGCGCAGGCCCAGCTTGGGCTTGATGATGGTGCCGGCGATGTAACCGCCGTTCTCGATCGGGCGGCCGAGGATGCGCCACAGGTCGGAGATGTCCTTGGAGGGGCCGTCGAACAGCTGGATGGCGCGCTCGGGGAAGTAGATGTCGATCATCTTGGCGTGCTCGATGTCGCCCATGCCCTGGTTGTTGCCGATGGCAAGCGTCAGGAAGGAAACGATCATCATGCGGCCGTCGGTGACGTTGCGGTCGAACAGGTCCAGCGGATAGGCGATGCGCATATCCTCGGTGGCCTCGTCGATGTAATAGACCAGCGCGTCCACGCCCTTGGTGAATTCGTCGGTGGTGGACACTTCGACGTTGGTGCCGGTGGAGGACTCGGCGGCGAAGTGGGCGGCGGCTTCAAGGTAGCCGTGGCCAGACTTCGGCTTCATCTTGTAGGCGACGAGAATGTGCTTGCCGCCCTTGATGAGGTCTTCCTCTTTCAGGGAAAGGTCGGCGTAACGTGCGGACTGATCCATTGCGTGGCTCCTGCTTTCTGATAAACGAAACGATAAAAATCAGGAGCGGACTATACGGATCATCTTATATAAATAAAATTCAAATGTTATGATGATAACTATATAAATACTCTTATACATATGCGCCGCCTGACCCTGCGCCAATTCCGTGTTTTCGAGGCCGTTGCCCGCAACCTGTCCTTCTCCAGGGCAGCGGCGGAGCTGCATTTGTCCCAGCCGGCCGTATCCATGCAAGTGAAGGGCATCGAGGCCATCCTCGGCCTGCCGCTCACCGAGCAGATGGGCAAGAAGATCTATCTCACCGACGCCGGGCGCGAAGTGCTGCACGCCAGCCAGGCCATTACCGCGCGGCTCGACGACCTGCAGGCCAATCTCGCGCAGTTGCGCGGCTTGGACTGCGGCCGGTTGAATATCGCCGTGACCACCACCGTGAGCGCGGTCGCCACCGGCATCCTCGCGCGCTTCCGCGGGCGCTATCCCAGGGTGGCGATCCATCTCGACGTGTCCAACCGCGAGTCGGTGCTGGGTCAGCTTGCGCTCAACCGCATCGACCTCGCCATCATGGGCCAGGTGCCGGAAGGCCTCGACCTCGATGCCACCCGCTTCATGGACAATCCCCTGGTCGTCATCGCGCCGCCCGAGCATGCGCTCGCGCGCAAGAAAAAAGCCGCCATCCGCGACCTGGCTTCCGAGCCTTTCCTCGTGCGCGAGGCGGGTTCCGGCACGCGCGGCGCCATGGAGCGTTTCTTTGCCGACAAGGGGCTGGCGCTCACCACCAGCATGGAAATGAGCAGCAACGAGGCCATCAAGCAGGCGGTGCAGGCCGGTCTCGGTCTGGGCATCCTGTCGTTGCAGACGCTGGAGCAGGAGCTGGAGCTGAAACGCCTGGCGGTATTGAAAGTCGAGGGTTTTCCCATCATGCGCCACTGGTATGTCGTGCACCGCACCGACAAGCGGCTGTCGCCGATGGCGCAGGCGTTCAAGAATTTCGTGCTGGTGCAGGCGGGAAAAGCCGGGGCCAAGCCACATGACTGATGCACGCACCCTGCAACTGCTGCATGCGGTTTTCGGCCACGCCGGTTTCCGTCCGCACCAGCAGGACATCGTCACGCATCTGGTAAACGGCGGCGACGCCCTGGTCATCATGCCCACCGGCGGCGGCAAGTCGCTGTGCTACCAGTTGCCGGCGCTGGTGCGCGAGGGCACCGGCATCGTGGTGTCGCCGCTCATCGCGCTCATGCACGACCAGGTGGTGGCGCTGAAGCAGCTGGGCGTGCGCGCGGAATACCTGAATTCCTCACTCACCGCCGAGGAGGCGCGGCGGGTGGAAAAGGCGCTGGCGGCGGGCGAACTGGACCTGCTCTACGTGGCGCCGGAACGCCTGCTGACAGAGCGTTTCCTGGATTTGCTCGAGCGCGCGCGGCCCGCACTGTTTGCAATTGATGAAGCGCATTGCGTGTCGCAATGGGGCCACGACTTCCGCCCGGAGTACGTGCAACTCTCGGTGCTGCACGAGCGTTTTCCTGCCATCCCGCGCATCGCGCTCACCGCCACGGCGGATGCGCCGACGCGCGCCGAGATCGCCGAGCGCCTGCAACTGGAAGACGCGCGCCACTTCGTCACAGGCTTCGACCGTCCCAATATCCGCTACCACGTGCGCCAGGAAGCCAGCGGCGCACGCGAGGCGCTGCTGCGCTTCATCCGCGAAAAACACGCGGGCGAGGCCGGCATCGTCTATTGCCTGTCGAGGAAGCGCGTGGACGAAGTCGCGGCCTGGTTGAACGGGCAGGGCCTCACCGCGCTTGCCTACCATGCCGGCATGGATGCGGACTCCCGGCGCCGCGCGCAGGAGCGCTTCCTGATGGAGGACGGCATCATCGTGGTGGCGACCATCGCGTTCGGCATGGGCATCGACAAGCCCGACGTGCGCTTCGTCGCCCACCTCAACCTGCCCAAGAGCCTGGAAGCCTACTACCAGGAGACCGGCCGCGCCGGACGCGACGGCGCGCCCGCCGATGCCTGGATGCGCTACAGCCTGTCGGATGTCATTCAGCTCAGGCGCATGCTCGACGAATCCGACGCCGACGAGGCGCATCGGAGAATTGAAAGACAGAAGCTCGACGCCATGCTGGGCTATTGCGAACTCACGAGCTGCCGCCGCCAGTCGCTGCTCGGCTATTTCGGCGACCCGCTGCCCGAACCCTGCGGCAATTGCGACAACTGCCTGGAGCCGCCGCAAAGCTGGGACGCCACCACCGCGGCGCAAAAGGCGCTGTCCTGCGTGCACCGCACCGGCCAGCGTTTTGGCGTGAACTATCTCATCGACGTGCTGTTGGGCAAGGACGACGAGCGCATCCAGCGCTTCGGCCATCACACGCTTTCGACTTTCGGCATCGGCCAGGATCTGAGCGCCAACGACTGGCGCGCCGTGTTCCGCCAGCTGGTGGCGCGCGGTCATCTCATCGCTGACCACGACAACTTCGGCGGCCTGCGCATGACACCTGCATGCCGCCCGCTCTTGCGCGGCGAGGAAACGCTACACCTCGCCAAACAGGCTGCGCCGTCGAAGCGCAGCAAAAAGTCCCGCGCTGCCGTTGCGGAATCCGGCGATCCGCTGTTCGAGGCCCTGCGCCAGCGCCGCCGCGAGCTCGCCCAGCAGCAGGGTGTGCCGCCCTATGTCGTGTTCCACGACAGCACGCTCGCGGCCATGGCTGCCATGCGTCCGCAGACGCTGGCGGAATTCGCCGAATTGCCCGGCGTGGGTGAGCGCAAGCTGGAGACCTATGGCGCAGCGTTCCTGGAAGTGATCAGGGAACATCGAGCAAGCCCATGAAAACACCGAAAAGACTCGAACCCCTCCTCGAAGACGGTCTGATCGACGATGTCGTGCGCCAGCTCATGAGCGGCAAGGAAGCCATGGTGTTCGTGGTGCGCTGCGGCGAAGACACGCGCTGCGCCAAGGTCTACAAGGAAGCCAACAAGCGCGCCTTCCGCCAGGCCGTCGATTACACCGAAAACCGCAAAACCAAGAACAGCCGCCAGGCGCGCGCGATGGCCAAGGGCACGAAATACGGCCGCCAGGCGCAGGAAGCGGCCTGGCAAAGCGCCGAGGTCGACGCGCTGTATCGGCTGGCCGCCGCCGGCGTGCGGGTGCCCAGGCCCTACAACTTCCACGAAGGCGTGCTGCTGATGGAACTGGTGACCGACGCCGACGGCGATGCCGCGCCGCGGCTGAATGATGTGGCCTTCACCGAAGAAGAAGCCCTCATGCATCATCGCAGCCTGATGCTGGAAGTCGTGCGCATGCTATGCGCAGGTGTCATTCACGGCGACCTGTCCGAGTACAACATCCTCATCGGCGCAAACGGCCCCGTCATCATCGACCTGCCGCAAGCGGTGGATGCCGCCGGCAACAACCACGCCCGCGCCATGCTGGCGCGCGACGTCAACAACCTGACAACCTACTTCGGCCAGTACGCGCCGGCGTTGCTGACCACGCAATATGCCGAAGAAATCTGGGCGCTGTACGAACACGGCGAACTGAATACTGATGTAAAACTGACCGGCCGCTTCGAACAGACCCTGCCGCCGGTCGATCTGGATGGCGTCATGCGCGAGATTGACGACGCAAAAGCCGCCGAGGCCGCGCGCTTGTTGCGCATGCAGGAGATGGGGTAGGGTTTGAAAATGGGTATTCAATTCAGGAGATTTCAGTGGGAATACTGACCAACATCGTCGCCGCCGAGGAAGACGAGTTCGCCGCCATCGGCGAATCCCTGCATCCGATCGACGAATGGAGCGGGATCGAGCGGCGCGGCATCGATACCGCCAAGATCGCGACCCTGCACTGCCTGCTGACCGGGGACGAGTTCGGGCAGGCGCTGAGCTTGTACGAACCGGTCTACGCCAGCATCGAGGACGTCCTGGTCTTGCGCCTTGCCGACGAAGTGACGGAGAAACTCGCCGCGTACGACGAAGACGCGCTGATGCGCGTTGCCGAGGAACTGTCCGCTACCGAGGAGTTCGAGCTGGAGCAATGGGATGCCGAGGAAGTGCAGGATTTTGTGATGGCGCTGGCCGAACTGGCGCAGATTGCGGAGTCACAGGGCCAGCCCCTGTTCGTGTGGATGCATCCCCTGCTGACCTGAGGCGGCTGAATATAAAGCGCCCCATCTCCGAATAACAGCCTATGATTGGCCTGTGTTGCGCTGGTTGCGCAAACCCAGCCGATACTTTCAATCCCCTGCAAGGAGAACGACCATGGCCAAAAGCCAGTTACGCGGAAACAAGGAAGCCAAGAAACCCAAGAAGCCGAAACAGGCTGTGGTTCCGGTGGGCTCTTTCCTTGTCCCGCCCAAAACAAACAAGCCGATAAAGCCCCAGCACTGATTTTTATCCCCTCCCCTCAAGGGCGGGGCTTGAATTAGGTCACTCGCTGGTCGCTGGCGGCTGATTGCCCTGGACTGGAGGTGTTTCAGTATCCGGGGCGGTTTCGGTATCGGAGGTCTTTTTCCGCTCCTTCTCGGCTTTTTTGCGTTTTTTCTCCAGTTCTCTCTGGCGTTTCTCAAATTGGTAGTTCGGCTTGGCCACGGCATTCCTTATGTAATAGCTGACACATAGTCTACTCCAGGCCCATTTTTTGGGTTGGCCAGTCTGGAAAAAACGCTGGGAAAGCCCTTTCGGGGTTTTGTTGGCGCAGCCTGGCGTCCTTCACGGATAATATGGTTTTGTTTTTCAGATCGTTGGTTGAGTAAATGGCCCAGTACGTCATGTCCATGCTCCGCGTGAGCAAGATCGTTCCTCCGAAACGTCAAATCATCAAGGACATCTCCCTGTCCTTCTTCCCCGGTGCCAAGATCGGCCTCCTGGGCCTGAACGGTTCGGGCAAGTCCACCGTGCTGCGCATCATGGCCGGCGCCGACAAGGAATTCGAGGGCGAGGTGCAGTGGCAGCCCGGGGTTTCCATCGGCTACCTGCCGCAGGAGCCGCAGCTAGACCCGGACAAGACCGTGCGCGAGGAAGTCGAAGCCGGTCTGGGCGAAGTGATGGAAGCGCAGAAGAAGCTGGAAGAAATCTACGCCGCCTACGCAGAGCCGGATGCCGATTTCGACAAGCTCGCGGAAGAGCAGGCGCGGCTCGAAGCCATCATCGCGACCTCGGGCGCGGATGCCGAAACCCAGCTGGAAATCGCCGCCGACGCCTTGAGACTGCCGCCCTGGGACGCCAGGATCGGCCCCTTGTCCGGCGGCGAGAAGCGCCGCGTGGCGCTGTGCAAGCTTCTGTTGTCCAGGCCCGACATGCTGCTGCTGGACGAGCCCACCAACCATCTGGATGCGGAATCGGTGGAATGGCTGGAGCAGTTCCTGCTGCGCTTCCCCGGCACCGTGGTGGCGGTGACCCACGACCGTTACTTCCTCGACAACGCCGCCGAGTGGATCCTGGAACTCGACCGCGGCCACGGCATTCCCTGGAAGGGCAACTATTCCACCTGGCTGGAACAGAAGGAAGCGCGGCTGGAGCAGGAAAACAAGCAGATCGACGCGCACATGAAGGCCATGAAGCAGGAACTGGAATGGGTGCGCCAGAACCCCAAGGCGCGCCAGGCCAAGAGCAAGGCGCGTCTGTCTCGCTTCGAGGAACTGAGTTCGCACGAATACCAGAAGCGCAACGAAACGCAGGAAATCTTCATTCCGCCGGGTGAGCGCCTGGGCGACAAGGTCATCGAGTTCAACGGCGTGTCCAAGGGCTTCGGCGAGCGCCTGCTGATCGACAATCTCTCCTTCTCCATTCCGCCCGGCGCCATCGTCGGCGTCATCGGCCCCAACGGCGCGGGCAAGTCCACGCTGTTCCGCATGATTCAGGGCCGCGAACAGCCGGACTCCGGCGAGATCGTGATTGGCCCCACGGTGAAAATCGCGGCAGTGGACCAGAGCCGCGAAGGGCTGGACGGCAGCAAGACCGTGTTCGAGGAAGTCGCCGAAGGCCGCGACATCCTTACCGTGGGCAGGTTCGAAATGCCCAGCCGCGCCTATCTCGGCCGCTTCAACTTCAAGGGCGGCGACCAGCAGAAGATCGTCGGCAATCTCTCCGGCGGTGAACGCGGACGCCTGCACCTGGCCAAGACCCTGATCGCCGGCGGCAACGTGCTGCTCTTGGACGAGCCGTCGAACGATCTCGACGTGGAAACCCTGCGCGCGCTGGAAGACGCGCTGCTCGAATTCCCCGGCTGCGTGCTGGTCACCTCGCACGACCGCTGGTTCCTCGACCGCATCGCCACCCACATCCTCGCGGCGGAAGGCGATTCGCAGTGGACCTTCTTCAACGGCAACTACCAGGAATACGAAGCCGACAAGAAGAAGCGCCTGGGCGAGGAGGGCGCGCGGCCCAGGCGCATCCGCTACAAGCCGATCAGCCGATGATACTTGCCCCGCTCACCGACGCCGACCGCTTGTGTGCACTGCACCCGCGCTTCCCGCGCGCCTTCGAATTCCTGCGCGGCACGGACTTGATGGCGCTCGATCCCGGCAAGCACACGATAGAGGGCGATGACCTGTTCGCCATCGTCGAGCATTGTCATGGACGGACAAAGGCCGAAGCGAAGCTGGAGTCGCACCGCCGCTACATCGACATCCAGCTGGTGCTGGAAGGGGTGGACGAAATGGGCTGGCGTCCGCTGGCACAATGCGAGAAACCGCTTGCCGAATTCGATGCTGCACGCGACATCCGTTTCTACGATGATGCGCCTTCCAGCTGGGTGGCGACCCCGGCGGGCTCGTTCTGCATTTTCTTTCCCGAGGATGCGCATGCGCCACTGGTGAGCGAGGGCATGATCCGCAAGGTGATCCTGAAGATTGCAGTTCAGTAGTGCGGCGGGATTTCCTCGCGCGGCGTCCCGGGTTCCGTATCGGCCTGGCTGTCCTGTATTTGCCGGTGCAGTAGCCGCAGTTGTTCCTGCAGGCTGTCGATCTGGCGCTGCTGGCGGATGACGGTCTGGTTCAGCGTTTCCAGCAGGTCTTCGGCAAACGCGAGCTTGGTTTCGAGTTCGGTGAGGCGGGATTCGTTCATGGCTGCCCTGTCTTTTCAAGAAGCGGAAGGACGAGTTTCTCCAGACGCGGATAATGCACCTGGCCGGCGATCTTGTGGCGGATGACGCCGTCGCGATCGACGATGAACGAGGTCGGAATGCTGCCCGCGCGACCGAAGGCGGCATACACGCTGGGGTCCATGGCCGCCGCCGGGAAGGCGTAGCCATGGTCCTTGATGTACTGCGCGACTTTTTCCGGCGGGTCGTCCACGCTCACGGCCAGCACCTCGAAGCCTTTTTCGCGGTGATCTTTCCAGAACTCCTCGATCACCGGCATTTCCTTCAGGCAGTATGGGCACCACGTCGCCCAGTAGTTGACCAGCACGACCTTGCCCCTGAGCTGTTCCGAAGTCAGCGTGCGGCCGTCGGTGAGCTGCACGGCCCAGCCCGGCGCCGCGCGGTTTTCCTCGGTGACGGTGGCGGGCGGGCGGAACCACAGCCAGGCGATGGCCGCCAGCAGCGCCAGGGTGATGCCGTGCTTGCGCAGGAAGGTTTTCCAGCGCCGGGCAGGGTTAGAATGCGGGTTTTGCTTTTCGGGTTCGGCCATGCTGTGGGTCAAGTCGTTTCATATCGTGATGATGGTGAGCTGGTTCGCAGGCCTGTTCTATCTGCCGCGCATCTTCGTCAACCTCGCCATGGAAGACAACGAGGTCGTCTACCGGCGGCTTTTGTTCATGGCCGAGAAATTGTACCGGTTTGTCACGCCCATCATGCTGTTGACGCTGGCCTCCGGCATCTGGCTGTGGGTCGAATACTGGTGGCCCACGCCGGTCTGGCTCTGGATCAAGGTGGCGCTCGTCGCCGGCCTCATTGGCTACCATCATATGTGCAAGCGCCTGCTGAAAAAGTTCCAGTCGCGCACCAATCAGCGCAGCCACGTGTGGTTCCGCTGGTTCAATGAAGTTCCCGTGCTGGTGCTGTTCGCGGTGGTCATCCTCGTGGTCGTGAAACCTTAAATGTCTGATAAATCCAAACCGCGCGGCACGCTTTCGGTCAAGAAGGAAGGCGAACAGGAAAAGCCGCGCCAGTCCAAGCGACCGGCCACTTCGCGCCGCGTGAACATCGAACGCGATCGCAGCAAGAAGCTTGCGCCCAAGCCCGAAGCAGGCTTACCCCCTCCCAGCCTCCCCCGGCGAGCGGGGGAGGGGCCATCTTCCCGACGCGATGCGGCTCCTCCCCCGGCGAGCGGGGAGGGAGCCGGTTTCTCCTCCCCCGCTCGCCGGGGGAGGTCGGGAGGGGGTAAGGAAGTTCGCCGCCCAAGTACGCCCGCTGCACAAAAACCAGCAAAGCCCGATACCCGCCCGCAACGCATCGAACAATTCTTCGCCACCTGCCCGCGCGGGCTGGAAAATGTGCTGGCCGAGGAACTGCTGGAACTGGGCGCGGAAAATATCGAAAAAACCGGCGGCGGCGTGACCTTCTTCGGGCCGATGACGCTGTGCTACGCGGCCAACCTGCATTCTCGCCTGGCGACACGCATCCTGCTGCGCGTGTCGGCCGGCAAATACCAGAACGAGGAAGATGTGTACCAGGGCGCGCTCGCCGTGTTCTGGCACAAGTGGTTCGATGTCTCGCGCACCATCGCGGTCAAGGTGGTGGCGCAGGATTCGCAGTTGAAAAGCCTCAACTTCATCACGCTCAGGATCAAGGATGGGGTATGCGACCGCTTCCGCGAGGAAAGCGGCCAGCGCCCCAGCGTGCAGACCCTGCACCCCGACATCCGCATCCGCGCCTTTCTCACGCGCGACCGCTATACGCTCTATCTCGACACCTCCGGCGAGTCGCTCTACAAGCGCGGCCTGCGCAAGCAGGCGGGGCTGGCGCCCATCAACGAGAACCTCGCCGCAGGCATCCTCAAGCTGTCCGGCTGGAAGCCCGATGAACCCTTGTACGACCCCATGTGCGGCAGCGGCACCTTCCTGATGGAAGCCGCGCAGATGGCGCTCAACATCGCGCCCGGGCTGGGACGCGATTTCGCCTTCGAGCGCATGCTGCGCATGGATGCCAAGGCCTGGACGCGCATGAAGGCCGAGGCGGAGAAAGCCTGCCAGCCGCTGCGCCCGCTGCCGATCTACGGCAGCGACGTCATGGGGCGCTCGCTCAGGGATGCCGACAGCAACCTCAAGGCCGCCGGCCTGCGCGAGGCGGTGACGCTTTCGAAAGCCGACATCCTGGACATCGAGCCGCCGGCGGAATCCGGCGTGCTGGTGATGAACCCGCCTTACGGCGTGCGTCTGGGCGAGGAGGAAGAACTGGCCGCGCTGTATCCGAAACTGGGCGACGTGCTGAAAAACAGGTTCGCCAACTGGCGCGCCTACATCATCAGCGCCGACGCCAACCTGCCCAAGCTCATCCACCTCGCGGCCAGCAGGAAGACGCCGCTGTTCAACGGCGCGCTGGAATGCCGGCTGTACGAATACAAGCTGGTGGCGGGCTCGAACCGTTAAACCTGAAAAAAGGGTCGGCCACAGAGAACACAGAGTTCACAGAGAATAATTCGCAGCAGATGCACCACGGACATCGCCCTGCGCTCTGCGATTCCGAAGCGCTTTAGCTTTTTCTCTGTGCTCTCTGTGTCCTCTGTGGCTTGAAGCAAGGTTTAAGGTTAAACGATGTCGAGGTGGTCCAGCCCCGTCATCAAATCCTTGCCCTTGGCTTCCTGGCCGTGCAGCTTGATCTGCAGGCGCAGGTCGTTGAGCGAGTCGGCGTTTCTGAGCGCGTCCTCGTAGGAGATGAGGCCGGCTTCGTACAGGTCGAACAGCGCCTGGTCGAAGGTCTGCATGCCCAGTTCGCGCGACTTGCTCATGATCTCCTTGATCTCGTGCACCTGGCCCTTGAAGATCAGGTCTGAGATCAGCGGCGAGTTGAGCAGGATCTCCACCGCGGCGATGCGGCCGACGCCGCCCTTGCGCGGGATCAGGCGCTGCGAGATGAAGCCCTTGAGGTTGAGCGAAAGGTCCATCAGCAGCTGGTCGCGCTTTTCCTCGGGGAAGAAGTTGATGATGCGGTCGAGCGCCTGGTTGGCGCTGTTGGCGTGCAGGGTCGACAGGCACAGGTGGCCGGTCTCGGCGAAGGCAATGGCGTATTCCATGGTTTCGCGGTCGCGGATCTCGCCGATGAGGATGACGTCGGGCGCCTGGCGCAGCATGTTCTTCAGCGCGGAGAACCAGTTCTCGGTGTCCACGCCGACTTCGCGCTGGGTGATGATGGATTTCTTGTGCTCGTGCACGTATTCGATCGGGTCCTCCACAGTGATGATGTGGTCGGCGGCGTTTTCGTTGCGGTAGCCGACCATGGCGGCGAGCGAGGTCGATTTGCCGGAGCCGGTGCCGCCCACGAACACGACTAGCCCGCGCTTGACCATGGCGATGTCCCTAAGCACCGGCGGCAGGCCCAGGTCCTCGAAGCGCGGAATCACGGTGTTGATGGTCCGCATCACGAGGCCCGTGCGGCCCTGCTGCACGAAGACGTTGACCCGGAAACGGCCGATGTCGGGCGGCGCGATGGCGAAGTTGCACTCGTTGGTGGCCTCGAACGACGCCCACTGCTTGTCGTTCATGATGGCGCGCGCAAGCTCGCGGGTGTGCGCCGGCGTCAGCGTCTGGTTGGATACCGGCGTGATCTTGCCGTCGACCTTGATGGCCGGGGCGAAGCCGGCGGTGAGGAACAGGTCGGATGCCTTCTTGGCCAGCATCAGGCGGAGCAGGTCGTGGACGGTCTTTTCGGCGTTCATAACAGGGAATTATAGGAAAGCGTCTTTGTTCATGGCCTTGTTTCTCGCTTCGGCCGAGGAGACCACATTGCGCCGCACCAGGTCCTGTAGGCACTGGTCCATGGTCTGCATGCCGACGTTCTGGCCGGTCTGGATGGAGGAATACATCTGCGCCACCTTGTTTTCGCGGATCAGGTTGCGGATGGCCGGGGTGCCGATCATGATCTCGTGCGCGGCGACGCGGCCGTTGCCGTCCTTGGTCTTGAGCAGGGTCTGCGAAATCACCGCGCGCAGCGATTCGGACAGCATGGAGCGCACCATTTCCTTTTCCGCCGCAGGGAACACGTCGACGATGCGGTCGATGGTCTTGGCCGCCGACGAGGTGTGCAGGGTGCCGAACACCAGGTGGCCGGTTTCGGCCGCGGTCAGCGCCAGGCTGATGGTCTCCAGGTCGCGCATCTCGCCCACCAGGATCACGTCCGGGTCTTCGCGCAGCGCCGAGCGCAGGGCGTTGGCGAAGGAGTGGGTGTGCGGCCCGACCTCGCGCTGGTTGATCAGGCATTTCTTGCTCTGGTGCACGAATTCGATGGGATCCTCGATGGTGAGGATGTGCGCGAATTCGTTTTCGTTGATGTAATCGATCATCGCCGCCAGCGTGGTGGACTTGCCCGAGCCGGTGGGGCCGGTCACCAGCACCACGCCGCGCGGCTGGTTGGAGATTTCCTTGAAAATGGCCGGCGCCCCCAGATCTTCCAGCGTCAGCACCTTGGAGGGAATGGTCCGGAACACGGCGCCGGCGCCGTTCTGCTGGTTGAAGGCGTTGACCCGGAAGCGCGCCAGGGTCGGAATCTCGAACGAAAAGTCCACTTCCAGCACTTCCTCGTAGGCCTTGCGCTGGCTGTCGTTCATGATGTCGTACACCATGCGGTGCACGTCCTTGTGTTCCATCGGCGGCAGGTTGATGCGGCGGATGTCGCCGTGCACCCGGATCATGGGCGGCAGGCCGGCGGAAAGGTGCAGGTCGGAGGCCTTGTTCTTGACGGCGAAGGCCAGCAGTTCGGAAATGTCCACGCTGTGTCCTGTGGTTTTGATTCGTCAGGGATAATATTCCCTGCTTAACGACTTTCCGCGTGCGAACTTGAGCGAAATCAGCCCCCAATGGCAGCATGTGGCGCAGAGCCTGCGCGAGGTGCGGGCGCGCATGGGCGGCGCTGCCGCCAGCGCGGGCCGCGAGGCGGGCGAAGTGACGCTGGTGGCGGTGAGCAAGACCTTTCCGGCCGCCGCCATCCGTGCCGCAACCGCCTGCGGTCAGCGGCATTTTGGCGAGAATTATGTGCAGGAAGCCTTGCCGAAGATGGCGGAGGTGCAGGCAATGCTTGCCGCGGACATCGAATCCGCGGCAAGTCACCACCCCGCCGGGGTCACATCCCCGCAAGCGGGGCCCCTGCTCCGCCCTCTGGTGTGGCACTTTATCGGCCCCATCCAGAGCAACAAGACGCGCGACATCGCCGCGCATTTCGACTGGGTGCACGGCATCGAGCGGGAAAAGATCGCCCGCCGCCTGTCCGAGCAGCGGCCGGACAAGCTGCCGCCGCTCAATGTGTGCATCCAGGTCAACGTCAGCGGCGAGGCCAGCAAAAGCGGAGTGGCGCCGCATGAAGTTGCCGCCCTGGCCGGCTTGGTCTCGGGCCTGCCGCGGTTAAAATTGCGGGGCTTGATGACTATTCCGGAAGCGGACGGCGACCCGCGCCTGCGCTTCCGCCTGCTGCGTGAGCTGCGCGACGGATTGAACGCACAGGGCCTGGCTCTGGATACGCTGTCCATGGGCATGTCCGGGGATTTTGAAATTGCGATAGCGGAAGGCGCCACCTTGGTCAGGGTGGGCAGCGCCATTTTCGGAAAGCGGAACTATGACAACAAATAGCATCACATTCATCGGCGGCGGCAATATGGCCAGCGCCATCATCGGCGGCCTCATCGCGGATGGCGCGTCCGCTGCATCCATCGAAGTAGTGGATGTCGCCAGCGCAAGCTGCGAGCGCCTGGTGCAGCAGTTCGGCGTCAAGGCGCATACTTCGCTGGCACAGGCGCAACTGCATCCCGTCATCGTGCTGGCGGTCAAGCCGCAGCAATTGCTCGACGTGGCGAAGCAAGTCGGGCCCAGGCTGCGCGACCATCTGGTCGTGTCCATTGCCGCCGGCGTCAGGCTCGGGGATTTGTCGCGCTGGCTGGGCGGCCACGCGCGCATCGTGCGCACCATGCCCAATACCCCGGCCATGGTCGGGGCGGGCATCACCGGCATGTTTGCCCATGAAGGGGTGAGCGTTGAGCAATGCTCCCGGGCAGAGTCCATTCTGCGCGCAGTCGGCGCGGTGGTCTGGGTCAAGGACGAAGGCGAACTGGACTGGGTCACCGCGCTCTCCGGCAGCGGACCGGCCTATGTGTTTTACTTCATCGAGGCCATGGAAGACGCCGGCATCAAGGCGGGGCTTTCCGCGGAGACTTCGCGCCGTCTTGCGCTGCATACCGTGTTCGGCGCGGCCAAACTGGCCCTGGAGGCGGGCGAAGACCCCGCAGTACTGCGCGCCAAGGTCACGTCCAGGGGCGGCACCACCGAGCGTGCCCTCGCCAGCCTAGAAGCCGATGGCTTCATGGACATGCTGGCCCGCGCAGTGAATGCAGCCGCCGCCCGTTCCAGGGAACTGGGCAACGAATTGGGGGGGGTGAACTGATGCTTGCGGATACCTTGAACTTCTTCATCCAGACCCTGGGCGGCCTGTTCGCCGTGGCCGTCCTGCTGCGCTTCGCCATGCAGGCCATGCGCGTGCCGTTTTCCAACCCCTTCGCCCAGTTCATCGTACGTATCACCGATTTTGCCGTGCGGCCCTTGCGCCGGGTGATCCCGGGCTGGGGCGGCTATGACTGGGCCAGCCTGCTCCTGGCCTGGCTGATCGAGGTGCTGGTGGCGGCCGCCCTGCTGTGGGTCAAGGGCTTCCCCTTCAGCCTCGCCGGCATGGGCCTGTGGCCGGTGCTGTTCGGGCTGGGCGCGGTGGAACTGGTCAAGCTCGCGCTCTGGCTCGTCATGGGCCTGACCCTGGTACGCGCCGTGCTTTCGTGGGTGAACCCTTACTCTCCTCTTGCGCCCGTCATCTATCCGCTCACCGAGCCCCTGCTGCGCCCCTTCCGGCGCATGCTGCCGGAAAGCCAGATCGACTTTTCCCCGCTGGTGCTGATCATTCTCTGCCAGTTCCTGCTGGTCGTGCCGCTGGCGGCACTGGAGCGCGCGGCCCTGGGGGCTTTTTGACCGGCATCCCCGATTGGGCGCGCCAGATGACTGGCTTGCCTCCCTGGGCGCGCTATGACGCCAAACAGGATCAGTGGACGCTGCAAGTCCGCGTGCAGCCGGGAGCCAAGGCCAACCAGGTGGCGGGTGAACACGACGGCAGCCTCAAGCTAAAGATTGCCGCGCCCGCGGTCGATAACAGGGCGAATGCATGCCTGATCGGCTACGTCGCCGAACTGTGGGGCGTGGCGCCGCGGCAGGTGAGCCTCGTGCGCGGGGAGGGTGCGCGGCGTAAAACCGTCGCCGTGCGCGGTGCGGGCGGCAAATTCCCGGTTTCGCTTGCCGGGAATCGACAATAAAAACACCAAATGAGGAGTGCATGAGCGCATTACTGGAAGAGGGGATAGCCGACTACAGCCGCCGTCGCGACAACCTGGTCGCCGGCATCACCGCCTTTGCCGACTGGCTGGACCGCCATCACGGCATGGACGCCGAACGCAATCTGCGCATGCTCGACCTGGCCGACGCCTTGCGCCGCGACCGCCTCATGCTGGCCTTCGTGGCAGAATATTCGCGCGGCAAGACCGAGCTCATCAATGCGCTGTTCTTTTCCGATTTCGGCCAGCGCCTACTGCCTTCCGACGCCGGACGCACCACCATGTGCCCGACCGAGATCTGCTACGAGGACGGCCGCGACCCCCAGCTGCGCCTGCTGCCCATCGAGACCCGTCTCAGGACCGAACCGCTCGCCCATTTCAAGCTGACCCCGATCGAGTGGAGCACTGTCAAGCTCGACCCGGAGGATCCGCAGCAGATGCGCGCCGCTTTCCAGAAACTGGCGGAAGCGCGCAAGGTGACGCGGGCCGAGGCCGAGGCGCTGGGCCTGTACAACCCCGACGGCGTCGGCGCGCTGCAGGAAGACGCCGACGGCATGGTGGAAATCCCGGTCTGGCGCTACGCCATGGTCAACTTTCCCCATCCGCTGCTCAAGGCCGGGCTTTGCATCCTCGACACCCCCGGCCTCAATGCCCTGGGGGCCGAGCCCGAACTGACGCTGTCCAGCATCCCCAACGCGCATGCGGTGTTCTTCCTGCTCGCCACCGACACCGGCGTGACCCGGTCCGATCTCGAAATCTGGCAGCACTACGTGCATCGCCACATCAACTACCACGTCGCGGTGCTGAACAAGATCGACATGCTGTGGGACGACCTGCGCGGCGAGCTGGCCTTCCGCGCTACCCTGCACAAGCAGCTGGAGGAAACCGCGCGCGTGCTGAAGCTTCCGGAAAACCAGGTGTTCGCGGTATCGGCACAAAAGGCGCTGGTGGGCAAGATCCGGGAGGATGCCGATCTCATCACCCGTTCCGGCATCAACGGCCTGGAAAACCTGCTGTCCGAGAAAATCGTGCCGGCGCGGCGCGACATCCTGTTTCAGGGCGCCATCACCCAGATCGCCGAGCACGTGAACAACGAACGCGCCACCCTGGCCGCTCGCATGCGCGAAGGGCTGCAAAATTTGCAGCAACTGTCCGAACTGTCGGGCAAGGGCAAGGAAATGGCCGCGCAGTTGCGTACCAACCTGGTCAAGGACAAGGTGCGCTACGACGCCACTGCCGAACACTTCAGGGTCACGCGCAAGTCCGTGCAGCAGCACGGCGACCAACTGCTCGACCGGCTCTCCGAAAATGCCCTGCATGCCATGCTGGAGGAAGCGCGCGCCCAGATGGGCGACAGCTGGACCACCAAGGGACTGATCCGCGCCATGCGCGGCCTGTCCGAGCAGGCCATCCAGCGCTTCAACCAGGCCGAGAAACTCTCCGTGGCCATGCAGCAATACCTGCTTTCGGCCTGCGAGCGCTTCCACCGCGAACATGGCCTGCCGCGCATGTCCATCCCCGTGCTCGACCTCACCTCCTACCGCCTGCGCATGGACAAGCTCATGCAGGAAACCCAGGAATTCTGCAGCGATCCCGCCAACCTGCTGGTGGAAAAACATTTCATGATCCGCCGCTTCTACAACGAAGTGGCATCGGAAACCCAGAAGACATTCAAACTGTCGGTCAGGGAGGCCAGGCGCTGGCTTTCCATCGCCCTCGACCCCGTGATCCAGCGCATCCGCGGCTACAAACAGCTGCTCGAAGAGCGCCTGGAAACCATGCGCAAGATCAGCGACAACGTCAGCGGCGTGCAGGAGCAGATGGCCCTGGTCAAGGCCGGCATCGACAAGCTGCGCAGGCAGAAGGCCGAACTGGACGAGATCGCCAAGCGGTTCGAGTCGCTGAACGCCTGACTCGGCAAAAACCCGTTAACCACGGGAGCACGGGGAAGGCGAATGCGGAATTTTCAAGATGTTCTGCCTTGTGCGCAGTTAATGCTCCATCCATTTTGGCCATACTTTTATATGGCTGTCTGATCTGCCCTGTGCTAATCTGAACCCATGAAGAAGACCCGGTTCGAGTGGGACTCGGACAAGGACACAGAAAACCAGAGCAAACACGGGGTGGCGTTTTCCCTGGCCCAACATGCCTTTGCCGACCCCAACCGGGTCATCGCCGAAGACCTTGCGCACAGCAAAAGCGAACAGCGCTATTTCTGTTTTGGCGAGGTCAACGGCGGCATCCTCACTGTCCGCTTTACCTATCGCGGCAGTGTCATTCGCATTATTGGCGCCGGTTACTGGCGCAAAGGAAAGGCTATTTATGAGCGCGAAAACGACTAAGGCGGCTGCTGCCAAGATCAAGTACACCGACGAACCGGTCAAGGCCAAGGTAATCAAGGATTTTCTTCCCCCGCCCGAAGAACTGGCCTTCCGCGAAGAGGGTGTGAAAGTCACCATTGCCCTCAGCCGGAAAAGCGTGGAATTCTTCAAGTCCGAAGCCGTGAAGCATCACACGCAATACCAGCGCATGATCCGGAAACTGATCGACACCTATGTGGATACATATGCCGACTCTTCAGGCACTCCCCCGGCGCGAACAGTGCGCAAGCGGGCAAATGGTTAGAATGGTGGTGGGGCTTCTTGCGTTGCATTGCAAGTCCTGACCCCGATGTTCTTTTCGGAACAGATGGCCCTGGTCAAGGCCGGCATCGACAAGCTGCGCAGGCACAAGGCCGAACTGGACGAGAACGCCAAGCGGTTCGAGTCCCTGACGGCCTGATTCGGAAAAACCCGTTAACCACGGGACGCGGGGAGGGATCCAGATATAAAAAGGCAAAAGGCAAAAGGCAAAAGGCAAAAGGCAAAAGGCAAAAGGCAAAAGGCAAAAGGCAAAAGGCAAAAGGCAAAAGGCAAAAGGCAAAAGGCAAAAGGCAAAAGGCAAAAGGCAAAAGGCA
>JAJZPR010000034.1 GCA_021847835.1 Pseudomonadota bacterium | reverse complement strand
CTTCTTTCTCCGCCCCTCCCAACCTCCCCCGGCGAGCGGGGGAGGAGCAAACGTCGCGCTGCCTTCTTTCTCCGCCCCTCCCAACCTCCCCCGGCGAGCGGGGGAGGAGCAAACGTCGCGCTGCCTTCTTTCTCCGCCCCTCCCAACCTCCCCCGGCGAGCGGGGGAGGAGCAAACGTCGCGCTGCCTTCTTTCTCCGCCCCTCCCAACCTCCCCCGGCGAGCGGGGGAGGAGCAAACGTCGCGCTGCCTTTTCAGCGCACCGCATCGGCCCAGTTGTTGGGCGTTTCGTAAATCCTCACGCGCTCCAGCCTGAGACCCTGGCAAGCGCCCGCATAGGCTGCGTCGAGAATCCTGAACGCTTCGGCGGCGAGGTTTTCCGCGGTGGGCACCCGCGGCAGCACCACGGTCTTGTGGCCGGGCAGCGTCGCCAGAAAATCCCTCACCGCGCGGTCGCCCTCGTGCACCAGAAAGGCGTGGTCCCACTGCTCGACCAGCACCCTGCTGGCGATGTGTTTCACCTCGGAAAAATCCATCACCATGCCCTCTTCCGCCGCACCCCCGGCATGAATGATCTCGCCGGAAAGGGTGATCTCGATGGCGTAGCGATGGCCGTGCAGATGCCGGCACTGGCTGGCGTGGTTGGGTATGCGATGGCCGGCGTCGAATTCCAGCCGGCGGGTGATGCGCATGTCAGGCATGGCTTTCGATGCTGCGTTCCAGGCCCGCGCGCCCATGCCAGTAGCCGTCCACAGGCTGGCCGGGCATGAGGCGCGCCAGCGCCTCGGCGGCATCGGCACCGGCCTCGCCCGCCAGCGCGGCGCGGAAGGCTTCGACCACGCGCCCCATGTGGCGCGACTGCGGAGACAGGCGCAGCGCGCCGATATTGAGTGCACGCAACGACGGCAGTTCGTTGATCAGGCTGTAGACGCCGGCCGACTGGGTCTGGATGCCGTTGATGGCGAGAAAGGGCGCGCCCTCGCGCGTGGACAGCGTCAAGCCGTCCGGATGGTCGAGGCAGCGGAACTGGCAGTCGTCCTTGGGCAGGTTGTAATGGCGCGCGGTGAAGCAGCGCGCGGAATAGGCCAGCGGCAGCCTGCCGTAGGCGAAGACTTCGGTTTCCATGCCGTCGGGCGCGCGTGCAAGCAGCGCAGCCAGCATGTCGCGCGACATTTCCACCGGCGGCAGCCAGCGCTTCGCCCCCGCCTCGGCCAGCACCGCCAGCGTCTCCGGGTTGTAGACGTTGAGCGTGGGCCCGGCGACGAAAGGCCTGCCGGCCTCGGACAAGAGGCGCACCGCGCCCCACTCGTTGGCCTCGACCATGAAACGGCCGTCCGCGACGATGCGGCGCAGGGTCTTGAGGTCGGATTCCGATTCGATCAGGGTCTGGGTCGAGAGCGCCACTTCCTTGCCCGCGGCCGCGAGCGTTTCCGCAAGCGCCAGCCAGTCCGGCAGGCGCAGCAGG
The DNA here is from genome assembly GCA_021847835.1 of Pseudomonadota bacterium. Lineage (GTDB taxonomy): Bacteria > Pseudomonadota > Gammaproteobacteria > Burkholderiales > Thiobacillaceae > UBA6918. Next base: position 29,362 of record JAJZPR010000034.1, on the reverse strand, counting down.
TGGCGGCGCGAGCACACGCTCTCGCCCAGATAAATCCTGTCCACCGGCCAGTTTGCGGCCTCGTCGTAGAAGGCCAGCACGTCCTCGCGCGGCCAGTAGTAGAGCAGCGGGCCAAGACTCAGATTCATGTCAGGTGCAAGTTTCAAGTCACAAGTTTCAAGAAAAAAACAGCAGGCTCAGGCTGGGCCTTACCCTCACTTCCAAGGTCGGTGATAAGCGCCAAGCGTGTGGCTCTGGCCCTCCGACAGCCTGTCCAGTTGGGCCTGCCAGGCCGGCGCGGGCCTGAAGCCGGCGGCGTTCTTCTTCACCGCGTCGATGGCGGCGCGCCAGACTCTGGTCACCTGCGCGACATAGGCGGGACTGCGCTGGCGGCCCTCGATCTTGACGGCGGCGATGCCCAGCTTGAGCATCTCGGGCAACAGGTCGAGGGTGTTGAGGCTGGTGGGCTCCTCGATGGCGTAATAGGTTTCGCCGCCCACCGCGAAGCGGCCCTTGCACAGGGTGGGATAGCCGGCCTTCTCGCCCTTGCCGTAGCGGTCGAGCAGCACGCCGTTCAGGCGCGACTCCAGGCCCGCAGGCGTATCCTTCCACTGCACCGCCTTCGCCGGCGAGCACACCCCGGCCGTGTTGGGCGATTCGCCGGTGCAGTACGAGGACAGCAGGCAGCGCCCCTCGACCATCACGCACAGGCCGCCGAAGCCGAACAGTTCGATTTCGGCTTCGGTGTTCTTCACCACGTTCTCCACCTGCGGCAGCGACAGCACGCGCGGCAGCACGGCGCGCTGGATGCCGTAGTGCTCGCGGTAGAAATTGATCGCTTCGTAGCTGGTGGCCGAACCCTGCACCGAGAGGTGCAACCTGAGCTGCGGATGGTTCTTCGCCGCGTAGCGCATGAGCCCGGCGTCGGCGAGGATCACCGCGTCCATGCCGAGCTTCGCGGCGCGGTCGACAGCGCCGGTCCAGCGCGCCCAGGTGTTCGGCTGGGGATAGGTGTTGAGCGCGAGCAGCACCTTGCGGCCGCGTTCGTACGCATAGCGCAGGCCTTCGGCGGCCTGCGCCTCATCGAAGTTGAGGCCGGGGAAGGCGCGCGCATTGGTATTGTCGCGGAAGCCCATGTACACCGCGTCGGCGCCGTTGTCGACGGCGGCCTTGAGCGACATCAGATTGCCCGCCGGGCAGACCAGTTCAAGCGGCATGTTCCGCCTCCCAAGCCATGCCGGCGCGCGCGCCCTGGCGCGTGCCGCGCCGTTCGAGTTCCAGCGCGATGCCATTCAGCACGTCCCATTTCTTCGCGCACCATGCGGGCGCCAGCAGGATGTCGGGCGCCGCGGTGCCGGTGACGCGGTGGAATACCACCTCCCAAGGCGTACGCTCGATGAGGTCGGCGGCGATGCGCACGTACTCCGCCTCGGGCAGCGGCGCGTATTCGCCGCGCTTCCATTCGATGGCGAGTTTGGTGTGTTTCACCACGTGCAGCGGGTGCAGCTTGAGACCGTCCACGCCGGCATCGAGCACGCGTTCCAGGCTGACATGGTTGTGCGATGCATCCTCGCCCGGCAGGCCGACGATGAGATGGCAGCACAGCGGAATGCCGCGCAGCCGCACGGCCTTGGCGGCGGCCTCGTACTCGGCGAAGCCGTGGCCGCGGTTGACGCGCGCGAGGGTGGTGTCGAAGGACGATTGCAAACCCAGTTCCAGCCACACCTCGTGGCCGCGCTGCCGGTATTCGGCGAGCAGGTCCAGCACCGGCGGCGGCACGCAGTCGGGGCGCGTGCCGACCGCCAGGCCGATCACGCCGGGCTCGGCCAGCGCCTGGTCGTACAGCGCGCGCAGTTCGTCGACGTGCGCATAGGTGTTGGTGTAGGCCTGGAAATAGGCAAGGAAACGGCGCGCGCCCGTGCGTTTTGCGATGCGGCCGCGCGCGCGCACGAACTGCGCGGCGAGCGAGGCCGGCTCGCGCGCCCCCGGCGCGAAGGACTTGTTGTTGCAGAAAGTGCAGCCGCCCACGCCCTTGCTGCCGTCGCGGTTGGGACAGGTGAAGCCGGCGTCGAGCGCGATCTTGTGCACGCGCTCGCCGTGCTTTTTCAGCATGGCCTGCCCGAAGGTATGTATGCGCTCAGCGAGCATCGTCACGTTCCGATTCCACAACCCTGAATGATTACAACAAGACCGTATTATCGTTAATAAGGCGCCCTTGCGTCCATTATTTAATTCAAATCAAAAGGCAAAACTCAAAAAGCAAAATTCAAAAATGAAAACCGAAGGCGGCCAGGATGTTTTGCCTTTTGCCTTTTGCCTTTTGCCTTTTGCCTTTTGCCTTTTGCCTTTTGCCTTTTGCCTTTTGCCTTTTGCCTTTTGCCTTTTGCCTTTTGCCTTTTGCCTTTTGCCTTTTGCCTTTTGCCTTTTGCCGTACCCTGCTAGCCCTGCCTGAGGCTGCGGTCGGCCCACACCGCCGCTTCCACGCGCGAGCGCAGGTTCAGTTTCTTGAGCAGGTGCTTGACGTGGACCTTGACGGTGCCTTCGGCGATGTCCAGTTCCTTGGCGATGAGCTTGTTGCTCTTGCCTTCTGCGATGAGTTCGAGAATCCTGCCCTCACGCTCGGTGAGCCCCGCCTCGTCCAGGCTGCGGGGGCGCGTCTTTTCGCGCAGCGAGACAGCCAGCAGGCGCGTCATGCGGTCGGTGATGGCGATCCTGCCGTGTGCGGCCTCGACGAGCTGTGACATCAGCTCCTCGGGCTCCATGTCTTTGAGCAGATAGCCGTCCGCCCCGGCCTGGAGGGCCGCCATCAGATCCTCCGCCTGGTCGGAAACGGTCAGCATGATGATGCGAGAATCCAGTCCGGCATCCTTGATGGCCTTGAGCACCTCGACGCCGTTCATGTCCTTCATGTTGAGGTCGAGCAGGATCATGTCCGGCTTGAGCGCCAGCGCCAGTTCGATGCCCTCCCGCCCGCCTGCGGCTTCGCCCACGAACCTGAATTCGGGCGTGGCCTGGATCAGCTGGATCACGCCCTTGCGGAACAGGGGGTGGTCGTCGACGATGAGTATGCTTTGGATGTCTTCCGGGTTCATGTGCGTTGCCGTCATGTTGCCAGTCTGGGTCGCGTGTGCGAATCCGCCGCGCGGCGGCTCGCAGGGGCGAAGTTTAACGTGACCCGCGTGCCGCCGGTGGGCGGCTGTTCAACCGCGAGCGTGCCGCCCAGGTTTTTCGCGCGCTCCTCCATGATGGTCATGCCGTAATGGTGAGTTCCGGCCTGTTTGCGGATGCCGATGCCGTCGTCCTCGACGATGGCGGAAACGGAGCCGTCACCGCCGCACTCGACCTTGACCGTCGCCTGGCCGGCCCTGGCATGATTGAGCACATTGGACAGGGCCTCGCGCACGATCTGCAGGGTGTGGATTTCCTCGTTGCCCGACAGCAGGCAGCCGGCCAGATGCACCTCCAGTGCGATCGGAATGTCGCCACGGCTGGAAAATTCGGCCACGGTCGCCTGCAGGGTCGAAGCAAGGCCGTCGCCCTCGATGCGCAGCCGGAATGTGGTGAGCAGTTCCCGGAGCTGGCGGTAGGCGCTGTTCAATCCCTCGCGCAGTTCGCTCAGGATCTGGGCAGCCTCGCTGTGGCCGGAATCGGCAAAGGGCTTGAGCCGGCTGACCTGGATTTTCATGTAGGCGAGCGACTGCGCCAGCGAGTCGTGCAATTCGCGCGCGATCGCCGCGCGTTCCTCCAGCAGCGACAGCCGGTGGCTCTGCTCGATGCGGCGCGCGGTGCCGATGGCGATGCCGATGTGGCGCGAGAGCGCCTCCAGCAATTGGGTCTGCCACGGCTCCAGTTCCCTGCCAGGCGGCATTTCCAGCTGCAGCACGCCGTAGACATGTTCGGTATCCTTGAGCGGCAGGGACAGCACCCGGCCCCCATCTCTCAGATCGCGAACCGAAAGCTCCTTGGCGCCCATGCATTCGGCGCAACTCATCAGCCCGCACATGCCGGCATCGCTGCCGTCGAGCGCCTGCGTGCTGGCGATCACCCGGCCGCGCTCGCCCCCGGTCTCCACCAGGCAGGCCAGGCCGCGCCCGATCCCGAGGACGTTCTCGAGATCATTGAGCAGGATGGAATAGGTTTCCGGCGCGACGGGGCCGTTATAGAGCCGCGCAATGGAATGGTAGAGCAGTTCCAGGGAGCGGTTGGCGATGGTCAGTTCCGCCGTCTTTTCCTCGACCCGCGCCTCCAGGTTCTGGTACAGCTTGGAAAGATCCTCCGCCATGTGGTTGAAAGCCTGGCCGAGGCGCCCCAGTTCGTCGGTGCCGGTATGCTCGGTACGCACCGCGAGATTGCCGCGACCCACGTTGGCAGCGAAGGACAGCAGGTCGCGCAGCGGCAGGATCAGGTCGTTGCGCGCCAGCACCAGGGTCAGCACGCCGACCAGCAGGATCATGACCAGCGCCGCGCCGAGCACGAGGCGCAATACCAGAATCTTGGCCTCGGTGTCCCGCTCGATCTGCTTGACCAGACCGTTGATGCCGGCGACGAAGCGGCCGACCTCATCGAGCAGAGGAGCGCTCCCGGCAGGCCCGCCCGCCGCTTCCGCGAGCAGGCGCGGCTTCATCCAGCCCTGCCAGTCAGCCTGCACGCGCAGGTAGCTGCGCGACAGCTCGGTTTCATGCTCCTTCAGGATCAATTCCGTGATGCGCCTGTCGGCAAGCGTCGTCTCGAAGCGGACGATCGCCTGGTGCAGCCGCTCGGAACCGCCGCCGCTTCCGGACTGGCGCTCCGCCAGCACCTGGCTGGACATTTTGTAGGCCTGCATGCGCAGGCTGCCGGCGAGATTGATCGCCTCGCCGCTGCCCTGCACCGACTCGGCAAGAATGCCCGAGCTGGCCATACCGATCACGGTGAAAAAGGCGATGAGGGCCAGCGCGCCGCCCAGTTTGAGCAGCAGCGAGTGCTGCAAAAATCCCGGTTTTTCTTTCATGTTGCTTTTTGGGCACGCCCGCGCCGGAAAGAAAGAGGTACCTCCAACGAGGTATGCCGCCCATCCCGCCCCGCGTGCGCCCCGGTCATTGCACGTCAAAACAACACCTTAACATCATTCCCGTGCTCCCGACAGGCGGCCCGGGCAAGCGAACAATCGAAAGAAGCGCCCTCAATGCCATGGCTGAAAAAGTTTTCATGATCGTGAAATCTGCTACAGTGCAACTGCGACATTTTGTCGCAACAGTGGATGCATATCATTTAAGTTCAGGCGATTCGGTTCCTTGAATTTTCCATACCTTCCGAATCGGGGCAGCAGCTAATTCTGACATATGGGAGCCAGGCGATCATGACGCAAGACGACAAGACCAAGACACTCGACATCCAGCCCGACCAGGGCCGTCGCAAATTCCTGAACACCGCCGCACTGGTCGGCCTTTCCGGCGCCGGTCTTTCCGTCGGCCTGTCCGCCTGCAAGAAGGAAGAAGCGGCCGCGCCCGCCGGCACGGCGACGCACGCGGCCGCAGGTTCCGCCGGGGGCGTGCACCTGAAGCCTGGCGAACTCGACACCTATTACGGTTTCTGGAGCGGCGGCCACACGGGAGACTTCCGCGTGCTGGGCCTGCCGTCGGGGCGCGAACTGTTGCGCGTGCCCTGCTTCACGCCGGACGCGCTGGTCGGCTGGGGCATCACCAACGAGTCGAAGAAAGTCATGGGCACCAAGCCCGACGGCAGCCTGAAGTACACCGTCGGCGACACCCACCACACCCATGCCTCCTACAAGGACGGCAACTACGACGGCCGCTACGCCTGGATCAACGACAAGATCAACTCCCGCATCGCGCGCATCCGCCTGGACTATTTCGTGTGCGACAAGATCACCGAGCTGCCCAACGTGCAGGGCTTCCACGGCATCTTCCCGGACAAGCGCGATCCGGTCGACCGCAAGATCAACTACACCACGCGGGTGTTCTGCGGCAGCGAATTCAGCATTCCGCTGCCCAACAGCGGTGCCGGCATGGAGGACACCAAGAAGTACCGCTCGCTGTTCAGCTGCGTTGATGCGGAAACCATGGAAGTGCGCTGGCAGGTGATGATCGACGGCAACTGCGACCTCGTCGCCACCTCCTACGACGGCAAGCTGGCGGCCACCAACCAGTACAACACCGAGATGGGCGTCCATTACGAGGACATGATGTCGGTCGAGCGCGACGCCTGCGCCTTCTTCAACATCGCGCGCATCGAGGCAGCCGTGAAGGCCGGCAAGACGCGCACCTTTGGTGACTCCAAGGTGCCGGTGGTCGACGGCACGCGCGCCGCCAACAGCGATCCGAAAACCGCTCTGGTGGCCTACGTGAGCGTGCCCAAGAACCCGCACGGCGTGAACGCCAGCCCGGACGGCAAGTACTTCATCTGCGCGGGCAAGCTTTCGCCCACCGCCACCGTCATCGAGCTGTCGAAGGTGCTCGACTGGTTCGACGGCAAGCTGGACAACCCCGACAAGGCCATCGTGGCCGAAGTCGAGATCGGCCTCGGCCCGCTGCACACCGCCTTCGACGGCCGCGGCAATGCCTACACCACCCTCTTCCTCGACAGCCAGGTGGTCAAGTGGAACGTCGACGCCGCGATCAAGTTCCATGGCGGCGACAGCAAGGCCCAATACGTGGTCGACCGCCTCGACGTGCATTACCAGCCCGGCCACATCAATGCCTCGCAGTCGGAAACGCAGTTCGCCGACGGCAAGTGGCTGGCGGTCGGCTGCAAGTTCTCCAAGGACCGCTACCTGCCGGTCGGCCCGATGCACGCGGAGAACGAGCAGCTGATCGACATCTCCGGCGACAAGATGGTGCTGGTCGCCGACCATCCGGTACGCCCCGAGCCGCACGACTTCATCATCTTCAAGCGCGACCTGCTGCGTCCCAAGCAGGTCTATTCGCTCGACGAATTCCCGCTCGCGGTGAAGGATCCCAAGGAAAGCGGCGTCTTCCGCAACGGCAAGAAGGTCACGGTCAAGATCACCTCACAGGCCCCCTCCTTCAGCCTGCGCGAATTCAAGCTGAAAGTGGGCGACGAGGTCACCCTCATCCTGACCAACCTGGACAAGGTGGAGGACCTGACCCACGGCTTCGCGATTCCGAAGTACAACGTCAACTTCATCGTCAATCCGCAGGAAACCGCCTCGGTCACCTTCAAGGCGGACAAGCCCGGCGTGTTCTGGTGCTACTGCACCCACTTCTGCCATGCGCTGCACCTGGAAATGCGCAGCCGCATGATCGTCGAGGCCTGACGGCGCGAGCGAACCCCATTCCCGCTTGCGCGGGAATGGGTTATCGTTGCAACATCTTCGCGTTGAAACAGGCGGAGGCTCGCGCCTCGGACGCGTGCGTCCGAGGAGTTCGTTTTGGTTGACATCCCCAGGCCTGCGGTGTTTCCCCTGAATCATCCCGCCGTTTTTTTCGCCCGCCTCCTCATGGCGCTGTGCCTCTTCCTTGCAGCCGGCCTGGCTGCGGGCGGAAGCTACGAGGCGCCGCTGCCGGCGCAACTGTCCACCGATCCGAATCTTTGCGCGTATGTCCCGTGCAAGGACGTGCTGCCCGGCGCGGACAGCTTTTCCCATCGCATGGGCAAGCCTGCCTACGTCGAGGCCTACCGGAGCCGGCCGGATGACGAAGCGGGCCGCGAACTGCTCGGCTACGTCTTCCTCTCCACCGACATCGTCGACATCCCCGCCTATTCGGGCAAGCCGGTGGTGACCCTGATCGGCATGGACACCAAGGGCATCATCACCGGCGTCCGCATCCTGCGCCATTCCGAGCCCATCCTGCTGCTCGGCATTCCGGAGTCGGAGCTCACCAAGTTCGTCAAGCAGTATGTCGGCAAGTTCGTCGGCGCCAGGATCGAAGTGGGCGCGGGCAAGCCGGAACAGGGCGTAATCGGCCTCGATGCCATCACCGGCGCCACCGTGACCGTGATCGCGGAAAACCAGGTCGTCCTGCGCAGCGGCCTGGAGGTGGCGAAGCAGGTCGGCATCGTCAAGCCCATGATCCGCCCCCAGGCAAAATTCCGCCCGGTGCAGGGCAAGCTGGACTGGGACACCCTGGTCAAGGAAGGCAGCGTGCAGCGGCTCAAGGTCGAGGCCGTCGAGGTCGGCATGCCGCGCTCGCCCCGGCCCTACATCGATATCCATTTCGGCTATCTCAACAACCCGGCCGTAGGCCGCAGCGTGCTGGGCGACGGCGGCTATGCCAACCTGATGGCGCGCCTGGGCCCCGGCGAGCACGCCATTTTCCTGATTGCCGAGGGCATGGAGTCGTTCAAGGGCTCGGGCTTCGTCCGCGGCGGCATCTATGATCGCGTTCAAGTGGCCCAGGACACCGACACCTTCACCTTCCGCGACCTGGACTTTCTACCCCTGTACGGGATCGAGGCCGCCGGCGCGCCCGCCTACAACGAATCGGCCATCTTCATCATCCGCTCGCCGACCTTCAGCGCGGCCTATCCCTGGAACCTGGTGTTTCTGGCCAACAAGATGGACCGCCAGACGGGCGCCAGGACCTTCGTCAATTTCGACCGCGAATACTGGCTGCCGGCCCGCCATCTCGAGGGCGGGCGCCCGGAAGTCGCCAAGCCGGAAGCGGTGTGGATGGCGGTGTGGAAATCCCGCAAGACCGAAGTCGTGCTGTTCGCGCTCTGGCTCGCCGCGGCGGGGACGGTGTACGCGCTGCGCGACAAGCTGGTCAGGCGCAGCACGCACAAGGACAGGCGCTGGAAGGACATCCCCAAATACCTGCTGTGGCTTTCCTCCATCGGCTTCGTCGGCTTCTACCTGCTGGCCGTGCCCTCCGTCACCCAGGTGCTGACCTGGTTCCACGCCATCCTGTTCGAGTGGCGCTGGGAGCTGTTCCTGTCCGATCCCTTCGTGTTCCTGTTCTGGATCTTCATCATCGTCACCGTGTTCTTCTGGGGACGCGGCATGTTCTGCGGCTGGATGTGCCCCTACGGCTCGCTCTCGGAGATCGTCTACCATGCCGCTGGCAAATTGGGGCTCAAGCGCTACCAGCGCCACCTGCTGCCGCAGCGCTGGCACGACCGGCTGAAGTGGATCAAGTACGGCATCTTCGCCGCCCTGCTCGCAGTGTCCTTCTATTCCATGGGCCTGGCCGAAAAACTCGCCGAAATCGAACCCTTCAAGACCACCTTCCTGGTGGGCGTGTGGAACCGCTCCTGGCCCTTCGTGCTCTTCTGGTCGGTGCTGCTGCTCGCCGCGGTCTTCTTCGAGCGGCCGTTCTGCAAGTACCTGTGCCCGCTGGGCGCGGCGCTCGCCGTGCCCTCGACCTTCCGCTGGTGGGGACTCAAGCGCAAGCAGGAATGCGGCCCCTGCGCCGCTTGCGCCGTGGGCTGCGGCTCGCAGGCCATCGACGCGTCCGGCCGCATCGACCAGCGCGAATGCCTGCTGTGCCTCGACTGCCAGGTGCTGTACTACGACACCCACGCCTGCCCGCCGCTGGCCCAGGAACGCAAGCGCCGCACCAAGGCGGGCGAGCCGCTCACCGCGATCGGCGCGGACGGCTATTACATTCCCATCGTGCCGGTGGCCGCGCCCGCCGCGCCGCGGCCGGGTTTGGCGGCCTTCGCCGGGCAGGAGCTTTTCGACCATCTGTTCCCCTGGAGCCGCAAGGTGTTCCGGCAGCCGGTGCTGCTGCAGGCGACCACCTTCGCGCTGGCGGCCTTGATGACCTGGGTCTGGGTGCTCGGCGCGGCGGGACAGGTCGGCCCCGGCATCGTGCTCGGCTGGTGGTTCGGCTGGAGCGTGTACGAGCTGGTGGTGCGCATGCGCTGCAAGCCCTACGTCAAGGACGGTCCGTGGTGGGGGCGCGACTTGCGTCCGGCCTCGTGGGCCGACATGGCCGCCTACGTGTCGTTCAAGAACCTGCTGATCGCCGCGGCCCTGTTCCTGGTCATGAAGAGCGCCGGCGTGCTCGACTACCTGAGCGGCCTGCCCGCCCTGCAATGGCTGTACTGAAGCGGATCGCCTCCCTGCTCTGCCTGCTGGCCGCGGGCGGCGCCGCGGCCGCGGAAATCGCCGTGGCCCCCGGGGAGTCCATCGCCGCGGCGATCGCGCGCGCCGCCGCCGGCGACGTGATCCGCATCGAGCGCGGCCGCTACGAGGAGCGGCTGCTGATCGACAAACCGCTGACGCTGAAGGGCATCGGCCGCCCCACCGTGAGCGGCGGCCTCGATGGCGACACCATCCGCATCGTCGCCGAGGACGTCGTCATCGACGGCCTGATCGTGAGCAATTCTGGCGACAGCCTGCGCGAACAGAACGCCGGCATCTACATCCAGCCGGGCGCGCATCGCGCCGTGGTGCGCAACTGCGACCTCAGCTACAACCTGTTCGGCCTGTGGATCGAGAAGGCCGACGACGTGCGCGTCGAGAACAACCTCATCACCGGCAAGCGCGATTACCGCTCCTCGCAGCGCGGCAACGGCATCCAGCTCTACAACACCACCGGCGCGCGCATCATCGGCAACCGCATCAGCTTCGTGCGCGACGCGATCTACGTCGATGTCTCGCATCGCGCCGTCTTCCGCGGCAACCGCCTGCATCACAGCCGCTACGGCACCCATTACATGAACTCCTACTACAACCTGTGGGAAGACAACGACAGCTGGATGAACCGCGGCGGGCTGGCGCTGATGGAAGTGCGCGACCAGGTGGTGCGCAACAACCGCGCCTGGGGCAATTCCGACCACGGCATCATGCTGCGCACCATCCAGGACGCGGTGGTGGAGAACAACGTGGTGGCCGGCAACGCGCGCGGCTTCTTCATCTACGACGCCGAATACAACACCCTGCGCGGCAACCTGGTCATCGACAATGTCGTCGGCGTGCACCTGTGGGCCGGCTCCAAGAACAACAAGGTCGAGCGCAACGACTTCATCTCCAACCGCGAGCAGGTGCGCTACGTCGGCGCGCGCGACGAGGTCTGGGGGCGCGAGGAAGGCAACCACTGGAGCAATTACCTGGGCTGGGATCGCGACGGCGACGGTCACGGCGACGTGCCCTACGAGGCCAACGACGTCGTCGACCGCCTGTCCTGGCGCCACCCCATGATAAAGTTGCTGCTCGCGAGCCCGGCCGTGCAGACGCTGCGCATGGTGGGGCGGCAATTTCCGCTGTTGCGCGCGCCCAGCGTCGTGGATCCCCAACCGCGCATGCAGCCCGACAAAAAAGACTGGAGAGAGTGGCTTGGCAAGCATTTCCCCGGCGCCCGCTGAAGCGCACGCCGTTCCTCATGCCGAGGCGGTCGTCGTCGCGCGCGACGTCGCCAGGCATTTCGGCAGCGTGCGCGCGGTCGACGGCGTCAGCCTCGAAATCGCCCGCGGCGAACTGTTCGGCCTGATCGGCCACAACGGCGCCGGCAAGAGCACGCTGTTCCGCATGATGCTGGGCCTGGTTCCGCTCACCGCCGGAGAGATTCTCATCGGCAATGCATCGGTATCGGGCGGCGGCTTCCGCGCGGTGCGCCGCACCATAGGCTATCTGCCGGAAAACGTGGTGCTCTACGAAAACCTCACCGGACTGGAAACCCTGCAATTCTTTTCCCGCCTGAAGGGCGCCGCCCTGGGCGACTGCGCCGCGGCCCTCGAGCGCGTGGGCCTTGCCCATGCGGCCAGGCGGCGCGTGCGCGAATACTCCAAGGGCATGCGCCAGCGCCTGGGCTTCGCGCAGGCGCTGCTTGGCCGGCCGCAGATCCTGTTTCTCGACGAGCCCACGAACGGCCTCGATCCGGAGGCGATCCGCGAGTTCTACGCGATCCTGCGCGGGCTGCGTGCGGAAGGCGTGACGGTCGTGCTGACCTCGCACATCCTGGCCGAGATCCAGGAACGCGTCGACCGCCTGGCGATCATGGCCGCCGGCAGGATCCAGGCAGTCGGCAGCGTGCAGGCGCTGCGCGAGCAGATGGATCTGCCGCTGTGGTTCGACATCCGCATCGCGCCCGGGCACTTCGAGGCGGTGCGCGCCGCCCTCGGCCATCTGCCGATCGGCGCCATCGAGGCCCGCGAGGGCCACGTTGCCGTGCAATGCCGCCGCGACAGCAAGATGGCCGTGCTCGAAGCCCTGGCCGCGCTCGACGGCAGGGTGCTCGACCTGCATGTGCGCGAACCCTCGCTCGAAGACGTATTCTTCGGCTTTTCGGATTAGGACACGGACATGGAATTCAGCCAGATCGGCACCATCGCCGGCAAGGAGTTCTGGGACCGCATCCGCAACCGCTGGGTGCTCGCGGTGGCGCTGGTGTTCACCGTGTTCGCGCTGGTCATCGCCTATTTCGGCGCCGCGCAGCAGGGTGCCGTGGGCTTCCGCTCGATCGAGCTCACCATCGCCAGCCTGGTCAGCCTGGTGATCTACCTGATTCCGCTGATCGCGCTGGTGCTGGGTTTCGACGCCATCGTCGGCGAGCGCGAACGCGGCTCGCTCGACCTGCTGCTGGCCATGCCGATCACGCGGCTCGAGCTGCTGCTGGGCAAGTACCTCGGCCTCGCCGCCGCGCTGGCCTTCTCGACCGTCGCCGGTTTCGGCCTGGTGGCGATCGTGCTGGCGGCAAAGCTCGATCTCAACGCCCTGTTCCATTACTTCGGCTTCATGCTCAGCTCGGTGCTGCTGGGCTGCGCCTTCCTGAGCCTGGCCGTGATGCTGTCGACCTTCGCCGCCGACCGCACCCGCGCATCGGGGCTGGCGATCGCGGCATGGTTCTTTTTCGTGCTGGTGTTCGACCTGCTGCTGCTCGGCGCCCTGGTCGTCAGCGGCGGCCAGTGGGGGGGCGAGCTGTTTCCTTACCTGCTGCTGGCGAACCCGGCCGACGTGTTCCGCATCCTCAACATCTTTTCCCTGGACGAGGTTCGCACCCTGTACGGACTGGCGACCGTTTTTCCCCGCGCGCTGGCCGATCCCTGGCTGCTCGGCCTGGTGATGCTCGCCTGGATCGTGACGCCGCTGGCCATTGCAACCTGGAGATTCCGCAAATGATCCCTGTTCGACGCACGCTCATGCTGGCCGCCCTGGCGTCGGCCCTGCTCACAGCCTGCGGGGAGCCGGCCGGCACGGACGCCGCCGCCCCGCAGGAGATCACCGCAGGCACCTCGTGCAGCCTGGACGGCATGCTGCTGGCCGACTACCCCGGGCCCAAGGCGCAGATTCATTACGCCGGGCAGGCCGGGCCGGAGTTTTTCTGCGATACCGTCGAGATGTTCAACCTCTACCTCAAGCCCGAGCAGGTGCGGCCGGTGCAGGCCCTGTTCGTGCAGGACATGGGCAAGACCGACTGGGAGCAGCCGCGCGGCCACTGGATCGATGCAAGGAACGCCTACTACGTCCACGGCAGCAGGCGGCACGGTTCGATGGGGCCGACCATCGCCAGCTTCGCCCAGGAAGCGGATGCGGCAGGATTCGCCGCCGAGCATGGCGGCAAGGTCTATCGTTTCGCCGACATCACCCTGGAAATGGTGACGCTGGACGGCGGCACCCTCCACGACAGCAACATGTGAACATGGCCAACTTCTTTGAAAACATCGACCCCGCAAGCGCTGACGAGATCGAGCAGTTGTCGCGCCTGAACTATGAACTGCGCGAAAACGCCCGCGCGGTCCTCGGCGCCTACGGCGCGGACGGCGACGCCGCGCTGCTGGACCTGATCCGGGACGGCGCGGTCGCCGAACACCCGGCCTACGAGCATTTTCTCGCCGCGCGCATCCTGGCCGAGACCCGCGAAACGGTCCGCACCCTGCTGGACGAACGCCTCAAGGAAATCAACCGCTCATGAGCCTGCATCTCGAACTGGGCGCGGCCGTCGAGGCGGCCTTCGCGCACGCTCTTGAATCCCCGCCCGAGCAGAAGCTGGACGCGCTGCTCGTCCGCCTGAGAAACGGCGTGACGCTGACCGTGCGCTACGCCGCGCCTGACGCCTACTCGCTGCGCTGGACCTGCGGCGAAGGCGACGCCGAATGCGGCATCGACACGGCCCCCCTGCATCGGGGGCTCGCGACCTTCCCCAACCACTTCCACCATGCCGACGGCCGCATCCTGGCCGATCCGGTTACGCAAACCGGCGCGCCGCCGCAGGACAATCTGCACAAGCTGATCCGGGCCCTGCTCGACGACCCCATGCTCGGAGCCCGGGATACGGCGTAATGGGCCGGCCTGCGGGGCTGCTGGTTGCCGGAGGGGCGATGCTCGCCCTGGCGGCCATTTTCGCCCTGGCGGTTTTCGGCAGGCAGGCCGACCGTCCCGCGCAGGCACCCATTGATGATTTCTGCGTCGTGGCGCCGGCCACTCCCTACGACCCCGCCGCGGGCCTGCCGATGCTGGCGCCGCGGCCGGTGCCCGCCGAGGCCCGCTGCCCGGTGTGCGGCATGTATCCCGCCCGCTCGCCGCGCTGGGCGGGGCAGATTCTGTTCAGGGATGGCGCCGCCCAGTTTTTCGATTCGCCGATCGACCTGTTTGCCTTCCTGCAAAAAATCGGCCGCTACAACCGCAGCTACGCCCTGGACGACGTGGCCGCCCGCTTCGTGAGCGACTTCGAAACCGGAGGATGGATCGCACTCGAAAGCGCCTTCTTCGTGCACGGCTCCGCCGCTCCGGGCCCGATGCGCGGCGGCGACCTGCCGGCGTTCGCGAGCCGCGCGGCGGCGGGACGCTTCGCCTCGAAGCAGGGCGGCCGGGTGCTGGCGTTTTCTCAGGTCACGCCCGAACTGGTCGCCTCGCTCAACCGCAACGTGCGGCACCGGCACTGATACCGCATGCGGAACGAAAAACGGGGGAGGCAATGCCTCCCCCGCCGGATGTCGATTTGCGGAAACGCCGGGTCCGCGCCAGGCGCTTACTGCGACTGGGCCACCATGTAGTCGACCGCCGCCTTCACTTCGTCGTCCGACAGCGAGGCCGAACCGCCGCGCGCCGGCATCATGCCTTTCTGGCCGGTGAAACCCTCGAGCGCATGCTTGTAGAGCACCTCGCTGCCCTGCGCGATGCGCGGCCCCCAGTCCGCCTTGTCGCCCGGCTTCGGGGCACCGGCGACGCCGGCGGCGTGGCAGGTGGCGCAGACGCTGCCGTAAACCTTCTTGCCCGCATCATTCGCCGCCGCCTGCTCGGGGGCCGGCGCAGCGGCTTCCGGTGCCGGTGCAGCAGCTTCCGGTGCCGGCGCGACCTCGGGAGTCACGCTTTCCTCCTTCTTGCCACAAGCGCTCAGCAAAACGGCCAACGAAACGGCAACAACCAGCGGGGTCTTCTTCATGGATATCTCCTGTTGAATTTTCAAGTCAGAAACCGGGACATGCGAAGCCGATGCCCGGACGTGCGGCCCCCGACAGGCGGCGCGCTGCTGCCGGGGCCAGCCCGGGTTGAACATCGGCATCGGCGATGGGCAAAATATACCATGCCCATTGCCGGCATACCACCCGCAACCGAAGCACTACCTCCAATGCCCCGGACTGCCGGCTGCGCACCGTCCATTTTTCACTCCACCCCGTAAAACCGCGGCCTGCAGGGCCTACCACCCCTACTCCATTGGGGGTAGAAGCGCCTTGCGCGGGCACTGCCTCCCATCTTCCTTTTGTTTTCGGCATGGCTACACTGTGATCAACATTAAGGACAAACACATCCTTAATTAATTGATACAAGGCAAGGAGGCGTCATGGCCACTCACACGCAAAAACAGATATCCGTGCTCTCCATGAGCACACTGGCGTTCACCGTCTGTTTCGCCGTCTGGGTGATGTTTTCCATCATCGGGATTCCGATCAAGACCAACCTCGGCCTGAACGAAACCCAGTTCGGCCTGCTCGCCGCCACGCCCATCCTCACCGGCTCGCTGATCCGCCTGCCGCTCGGCATGCTCACCGACAAGATCGGCGGCCGCATCGTGTTCTTCGTGCTGATGGCCTCCACCGTGGTGCCGATCTGGCTCATCGGCAAGGCCACCGAATACTGGCACTTCCTGGTGCTGGGCCTCTTCATCGGCGCGGCCGGCGGTTCTTTCTCGGTGGGCATTTCCTACGTCGCGCGCTGGTTCCCGAAACGTCGCCAGGGTTTCGTCATGGGCATCTTCGGTGCCGGCAACGCGGGCGCGGCCGTGACCAAGTTCGTCGCCCCCTCGCTGGTGGTGGCCTACGGCTGGCAGGCGGTGCCGCAGGTGTATGCCGTCGCCATGCTGGCGATGGCCATCCTGTTCTGGATGTTCACCTACACCGACTCGGCTCACCACGTGCCCGGCCACGTCACCATCAAGGATCAGCTCGCCGCGCTGAAGGACCCCAAGGTGTGGAAGCTGTGCCAGTACTACTCCATCGTGTTCGGCGGCTACGTCGCGCTCAGCCTGTGGATGACCAAGTACTACATCACCGAATACGGCTTCGGCATGCAGACCGCCGCGCTGCTGGCGGCCATCTTCGTGCTGCCTTCCGGCGTGATCCGCGCCATGGGCGGATGGCTGTCCGACAAGTACGGCGCGCACCGCGTCACCTGGTGGGTGATGTGGGTGTCCTGGATCTGCCTGTTCCTGCTGTCCTACCCGCAGACCGAGATGGTCATCCAGACCACCAAGGGCGAAATGTCGCTGCACCTCGGCCTCAACGTCTGGGCGTTCACCGCGCTGCTGTTCGTCCTCGGCATCGCCTGGGGCTTCGGCAAGGCCAGCGTGTTCAAGTACATCTCCGACGAATACCCGCACAACATTGGTGTGATCTCGGGCATCGTCGGCCTGATGGGCGGCCTCGGCGGCTTCGTGCTGCCCATCCTGTTCGGCGCCATCGTCGACATCACCGGCCTCAACAGCGGCATCTTCATGCTGATGTACGGCGTCATCTGGGTGTCGCTGATCTGGATGTATCTCACCGAGGTGCGCAAGCTGCCGATCGTGAAAACGACGGCCGCCGACATCCTCGAATAATTACCAATCTTTCAACCAGGAGAGCACGCCATGCCCGCCAACATCAAGGACTGGAACCCGGAAGATCCGGCGTTTTGGGAAACCACCGGCAAGAAGATTGCCTACCGCAACCTGTGGATCTCGGTCCCCAGCCTGCTCAATGGCTTCGCCATCTGGCTGATGTGGGGCATCATCACCGTGCAGATGCTGAACCTCGGCTTCCCCTTCAGCAAGGAAGAGATGTTCACGCTGACCGCGATTTCCGGCCTGGCCGGCGCCACACTGCGTATCCCTTCCTCCTTCTTCATCCGCCTTGCGGGCGGCCGCAACACCATCTTCCTGACCACGGCGCTCCTGATGATCCCGGCCATCGGCACCGGCTTCGCGCTGCAGGACAGGGAAACGCCGCTGTGGGTGTTCCAGTTGCTGGCGCTGTTGTCCGGCATCGGCGGCGGCAACTTCGCCTGCTCGATGTCCAACATCAGCACCTTCTTCCCCAAGCGCCTGCAGGGCACGGCGCTGGGCATCAACGCCGGCCTGGGCAACTTCGGCGTCACCACCATGCAGATTCTGATTCCGCTGGTGATGACCGCCGGCATCTTCGGCGCCATGGCGGGCGGCGCGATGGAACTGGTCAAGGACAGCGGCTGGATCCTGGGCAAGATCGCGGCCGGCACCCCCACCTTTATCCAGAACGCCGGCTTCGTGTGGCTGCTGCTGCTGGTGCCGCTGGCCTTCCTCGGCTTCTTCGGCATGAACAACCTGCTGACGGTCACGCCCAACCTCGGCTCCACGCTGGCCGCCTTCGCCAAGGTGCTGTGGCTGTATGGCCTGGCCTTCGTGACCGCCAGCGTGGGCCTGTATCTCTACCTGCCCGCGCCGACCGGCCTGGGCCTGCTCAACATGTGGGTGGCGCTGCCGCTCATCATGGTCGCCACGCTCATGGTGATGAAGCTCGCCGCCTTCGGCGAGATGAAAGGCAACATCGCCAAGCAGTTCGAAATCTTCAAGAACAAGCATACCTGGTCGATGACTGCGCTCTATGTGGTCACCTTCGGCTCCTTCATCGGCTTCTCGATGGCCCTGCCGCTGTCGATCACGGTCATTTTCGGCGACAGCCATACCCTGGATGCCGCCACCGGCGCATGGGTTCACACCAAGAACCCCAATGCGCCTTCCGCGCTTCAATACGCCTGGATCGGCCCCTTCGTCGGCGCCCTGATCCGCCCCGTGGGCGGCTGGATTTCCGACAAGGTGGGCGGTTCCATCGTCACCCAGGTCATCTCGGCCGCCATGGTCGCGGCCTCCGCCTACGCCGGCTGGATCATGATGCAGGCCTACCAGTCGGCCACGCCGGAAATCTACTTCACCCAGTTCCTCGCCACCTTCGTCGTGCTGTTCGCCGCCTCCGGCATCGGCAACGGCTCCACCTTCCGCACCGTCGGCGTGGTGTTCGACCGCATGCAGGCCGGCCCGGTGCTGGGCTGGACCTCGGCGGTGGCAGCCTACGGCTCCTTCATCGCCCCGGTGGTGATCGGCGAACAGATCAAGGCCGGCACCCCGCAAATGGCGATGTACGGCTTCGCCGTGTTCTACGCCGTATGCCTGGTATTGAACTGGTGGTTCTACCTGCGCAAGAACGCCTACATCAAGAACCCTTAAGCCCAACTCACGAGCGATTGCAAGGAGCAAACAAATGAGTCACTTTCTCGACCGCCTGAAGTTCTTCGACAAGGTCAAGGAGACCTTCTCCAACGGCCACGGCATCGTCACCAACGAGGATCGCCAGTGGGAAAACATCTACCGCCACCGCTGGCAGCACGACAAGGTGGTGCGCTCCACCCACGGCGTGAACTGCACCGGCGGCTGCTCGTGGAAAATCTTCGTCAAGAACGGCCTGGTGTCGTTCGAGATGCAGCAGACCGACTACCCGCGCACCCGCGAGGACATGCCCAACCATGAGCCGCGCGGCTGCCAGCGCGGCGCCTCCTTCTCCTGGTACCTGTATTCGCCGCACCGCATCAAGCACCCGCTGATCCGCGGCCGCCTGCTCGACCTGTACCGCGCCGAGCGCAAGTCCGGCAAGGACCCGGTGGAAGCCTGGGCCGCCATCCAGGCCGACGAGAAGAAGCGCAAGCAGTACACCGCGGTGCGCGGCCTGGGCGGCTTCGTGCGCGCCCGCTGGGACGAGGTCACCGAGATCGTCGCCGCCGCCAACATCCACACCATCAAGAAATGGGGCCCGGACCGCATCTACGGTTTCTCGCCGATCCCCGCCATGTCGATGATTTCCTACGCCGCCGGCTCGCGCTACCTGTCCCTCATCGGCGGCGCCTGCGGCTCCTTCTACGACTGGTACTGCGACCTGCCGGCCGCCTCGCCGCAGACCTGGGGCGAGCAGACCGACGTGCCCGAAGCCGCCGACTGGTACAACTCGACCTACATCATTATCACCGGCGCCAACCTGCCGATGACCCGCACCCCCGACGCCCACTTCGCCGCCGAAGTCCGCTACAAGGGCGCCAAGATCGTGTCGATGTCGCCCGACTACGCCGAGTTCTGCAAGTTCTCCGACCTGTGGATGCCGATCCGCCAGGGCACCGACTCCGCCGCCTTCCTGGCGATGGGCCACGTCGCCCTGAAGGAGTTCTACATCGAGAAGCAGGACCCCTACTTCCAGGAATACGCCCGCAAGTACACCGACCTGCCCATGCAGGTGATGCTGCGCAGGCACGGCGACGGCTACGTTTCCGACCGCTTCCTGCGCGCGTCCGACTTCGACGGCGCGCTGGGCCAGGTCAACAACCCCGACTGGAAGACCATCGTCTTCGACGAAAACAGCCGCAGCTTCGTCGCACCCAACGGCTCGATCGGCTTCCGCTGGGGCGAGGAAGGCAAGTGGAACCTGCTGGAAAAGAACGGCGCCGGCCAGGAGCCGATCCGCGCCCAGCTGAGCTGCATCGGCGAGCGCGACGAGGTGGTGTCGGTCGGCTTCCCGCACTTCAACGAAGGCGAGGACGCCCTCCTGTTCCGCAACGTGCCGGCGCGCAAGGTCAGGCTCGCCAGCGGCGAGGAGGCGCTGGTCGCCACCGTGTTCGACCTGCAGATCGCGCAGTACGGCATCGACCGCGGCCTGGGCGGCGGCAACGTGGCCGGTGACTACAACGACGCCAGCGTCGCCTACACCCCGGCCTGGGCCGCCAAGGTCACCGGCGTCAAGGCTGCCGACATCGAGCGAACCGGCCGCGAGTTCGCCTACAACGCCTCGCGCACCCAGGGCAAGTCCATGGTGATCATGGGCGCCGCGATCAACCACTGGTACCACAACGACATGAGCTACCGCAGCATCATGAACCTGCTGCACATGTGCGGCTGCGTGGGCCAGTCGGGCGGCGGCTGGGCGCACTACGTGGGCCAGGAGAAGCTCAGGCCCCAGGCCGGCTGGGCGCCGATCGCCTTCGCCCTCGACTGGCAGCGTCCGCCGCGCCACATGAACTCCACCTCCTACTGGTACTTCCACACCGACCAGTGGCGCTACGAGACCGTCAAGGCCGACGACCTGCTGTCGCCCGCCGGCAAGGGCCGCAACAAGGGCTATTCGCTGGCCGACTACAACGTCGCCGCCACCCGCATGGGCTGGCTGCCGTCGGCGCCGCACTGGAACGCCAACCCGATCGAGCTCGTCGCCGAGGCCGAGAAGGCCGGCGCCACCGACGAGGCCGGCGTGGCCAAGTACGTGGTAGGCAAGCTCAAGGAAGGCTCGCTCGACGTCGCCTTCGCCGACGTGGACAACCCGGTCAACTGGCCGCGCAACCTGATCGTATGGCGCGCCAACCTGATCGGCACCTCGGCCAAGGGCCACGAATACTTCCTCAAGCACCTGCTCGGCGCCCAGAACGGCGTGCTGCAGGAGTCCGGCGCGGGCCGCGACAACAAGGAAGTCAAGTGGCATGAGGATGCGCCGATCGGCAAGCTCGACCTGATGGTGGACATCAACTTCCGCCTCAACTCCACCGGCGCCTATTCCGACATCATCCTGCCGACCGCGACCTGGTACGAGAAGAACGACCTCAACACCACCGACATGCACCCCTTCATCCACCCGCTGTCGGAGGCGGTGTCGCCGGGCTGGGAATCCAAGTCCGACTGGCAGATCTTCAAGAGCATCGCCAAGACCTTCTCGAAGCTGGCAGAAAAACACCTGGGCACGCGCAAGGACCTCGTCGCCCTGCCCATGCAGCACGACTCCGCGGCCGAACTGGCACAGCCCTTCGGCCAGGTGACGGACTGGAAGAAGGAAGGCGTGGAGCCGGTTCCGGGCAAGACCATGCCCATCCTCAAGGTGGTCGAGCGCACGTACGCCGACACCTACAGGAAGTTCATCGCCCTGGGCCCGCTGATGTCCAAGCTGGGCAACAACATCAAGGGCGTCGACTGGAACACCGAGCAGGAATACGAAGAGCTCAGAAAGTGCAACGGCACGGTAAAGGAAGCCGGCGTGTCCCTCGGCATGCCCTCGCTGGAGGAAGACATCTCCGTGTGCGACGCGGTGATGCGCATGGCGCCCGAGACCAACGGCGAGGTCGCGCACAAGTCGTGGAGCGCCATGTCCAAAAAGACCGGCATCGACCACCATCACCTGTACGCCGGCCGCCACGAGGACAAGTTCACCTTCCGCGACATCCAGGCCCAGCCGCGCAAGATCATCACCGCGCCGACCTGGTCTGGCATCGAGTCGGAGAAGGTGTCCTACACCGCGGGCTACACCAACGTGCACGAGCACATCCCGTTCCGCACCCTGACCGGGCGCGCGCACTTCTACCAGGACCACGAGTGGATGCTGGACTTCGGCGAGGGCTTCTGCGCCTACCGCGGGCCGCTCGACATGAAGGCGCACGAGATCATCCCGGCCGAGGTCAGGGCCAAGCCGCACCTGACGCTGTCGTGGATCACCCCGCACTCCAAGTGGGGCATCCACTCCTCCTACCAGGACAACCTGCGCATGCTGACGCTGTTCCGCGGCGGCCCCTACGTCTGGGTCTCGGAAACCGACGCCAAGGCGATCGGCCTGCAGGACAACGACTGGGTCGAGGCGGTCAACGCCAACGGCGCCACCATGGCCCGCGCCGTCGTCTCGCAGCGCGTGCCGCGCGGCATGGCGATGATGTACCACGCGCAGGAGAAGAACGTGAACGTGCCCGGCTCGCCGTCCACCGGCAAGCGCGGCGGCATCCTGAACGCCGTGACCCGCGTGATCGTCAAGCCGACCAACATGATCGGCGGCTACGCGCAACTGTCCTACAGCTTCAACTACTACGGCACGGTGGGCTGCCAGCGCGACGAAGTGGTGGTGCTGCACAAGGTCGCCGACAAGGATGTGGACTGGCTCGAACGGCCGCTCACCCCGGAACGTGAAGCCGCACTCAACCCGCCCGGAGTCGGCAGCCGCTGAACCTCACGCGAACAGGATCAACTGGAGAACACCATGAAAGTACGCGCACAATTCGCATTCGTCTTCAACCTGGACAAGTGCATCGGTTGCCACACCTGCTCGGTGACCTGCAAGAACGTCTGGACCAACCGCAAGGGCGTTGAATACGCCTGGTTCAACAACGTCGAGTCCAAGCCCGGCATCGGCTATCCCAAGCAGTGGGAAAACCAGGATGTCTGGAAGGGCGGCTGGAAGCTGGTCGACGGCAAGCTGGAACTGCGTGCCGGCGGCCGCGCCTCCAAGCTGCTGAACATCTTCGCCAACCCGGACATGCCGCAGATCGACGACTACTACGAGCCGTTCACCTACAACTACGCCCACCTGCAGAACGCGCCGCTGTCGGAAGCGACGCCGACCGCCCGCCCGATGTCCATGATCGACGGCAGCACGATCGAGAAGATCACCTGGGGCCCGAACTGGGAGGACGACCTGGCCGGCGAATACGCCAAGCGCGGCAAGGACAAAAACATGCAGAACCTCGACGCCGTGCAGAAGGAGATGTACGGCCAGTTCGAGCACACCTTCCACATGTACCTGCCGCGCATCTGCAACCACTGCATGAACCCGGCCTGCGTGGCGGCCTGCCCCTCGGGATCGCTGTACAAGCGCGAGGAGGACGGCATCGTGCTGGTCGACCAGGACAAGTGCCGCGGCTGGCGCATGTGCGTCAGCGCCTGCCCGTACAAGAAGGTGTTCTACAACTGGGAATCCGGCAAGGCCGAGAAGTGCATCGGCTGCTACCCGCGCGTGGAGTCCGGCATGCCCACGGTGTGTTCCGAGTCCTGCGTCGGCCGCATCCGCTACAACGGCATCATGCTGTACGACGCCGACAAGATCGAGGCGCTGGCCAGCACGCAGAACGAGCAGGACCTGTACGAGGCCCAGTGCAACATCTTCCTCGACCCCCACGATCCCGAAGTGATCGCCGCGGCGCACGCCGAGGGCATCAACGACGACTGGATCAAGGCCGCGCAAAACTCGCCCATCTACAAGATGGCCATCGAATGGAAGATCGCCTTCCCGATGCACCCCGAGTTCCGCACCCTGCCGATGGTGTGGTACGTGCCGCCGCTGTCGCCGGTGCAGTCGCAGATCGACCAGGGCAAGCTGCCGGTCGGCCCCGACGGCGCGATCCCCGTGGCCGGCACCATGCGCCTGCCGGTCAAGTACCTCGCCAACCTGCTCACCGCGGGCAAGGAGGCGCCGATCGAGCGCGCGCTGAACCGCCTCATCGCCATGCGCAGTTACCAGCGCTCGGTGCACGTGGAAGGCGTGGCCGACACCCGCGCGCTCGACGCCGCCGGCATCACCGAGGACATGGCGAAGGAAATGTACCGCTACCTGGCGATCGCCAACTACGAAGACCGCTTCGTCATCCCCACCGGCCACGAGGAAGAGCGCATGGACGACGCCTACGGCTTCCAGGGCCAGAACGGCTTCACCTTCGGCAACGACAGCTCGCGCGGCATCTCCACCATCACCCTGTTCCCGCGCCGGCGCAAGGACACCGTGGAACCCAAGGAAACCGCTCCGCTCGCGGAATAGCATTGCAAGGAGGCCATCATGACGATCTACAAACTGCTCTCAGTTCTGCTGGAATACCCCGACGAGGAACTGTTCGACAACCTGCCGGCGATCCGGCAGGCGCTGGACGACTGCGCGGATGCCAGCCCGGAGGAACGCGAAACCGTGCTGGCGTTCCTGGACTACCTGGAAAACGGCGACCCCACCGAAATCCAGGCGGACTACGTGCGCACTTTCGACCTCACGGCGGAAAACAGCCTGCACCTGACCCACCACCTGTTCGGCGACGACAAGAACCGCGGCCCGGCGCTGATCGACCTGACCGAGCTGTACAAGGACCATGGCGTGGAGGTTTCGGGCAACGAACTGCCCGACTACCTGCCCCTGGTCCTGGAATTCGCCGACTGCCGGAAGGACGGCGACGCACGCGCCTTTTTGAGCGACGCCGTCAAGGTGTTCGGCGTGCTGGCGTCCAACCTGGAAAAGGCGCAAAGCCGCCACGCGCCGCTGGTGCGCATCATCGAAAACCGGGCGAGCCTGCCCCGGCTCGCCGCATAAGGAGTCAATCATGAATCTGCAAAATTTCCTTTTCGGGGTCTATCCCTACATCGCCCTCGTCGTCTTCCTGCTCGGCAGCCTGGTGCGCTTCGACCGCGAGCAATACACCTGGAAGAGCGACTCCAGCCAGCTGCTGTCCAAGGGCAACATGCGCGTGGCGAGCAACCTGTTCCACATCGGCATCCTCGCCATCTTCTTCGGCCATGCCGTCGGCCTGCTCACGCCGCACTCGTGGTTCCTGGCCCTGGGCGTGTCCGACATGCAGCACCAGTACGTCGCCATCGTGGCCGGCTCGATCTTCGGCACCCTGTGCCTCATCGGCGGCGCCATGCTGTGGATGCGGCGCATGTTCAACCGGCGCATCTCGGCCACCAGCCGCGGCACCGACAAGCTCATCCTGAGCTGGCTGCTGGTCACGCTGATGCTGGGGCTCTCGACCATTCCGGTTTCCATCGGCCATGCCAGCCACGGCGACCCGAGCGTGATGGTGGCCCTCGCCGAATACGTGCAGAGCATCGTCTACCTGCGCCCCGACCCGAGCCTGCTGGACGGCGTCGACACCGTCTTCAGGATCCACCTGTTCTTCGGCATGACGGTGTTCCTGCTGTTCCCCTTCACCCGCCTGGTGCACGTCTGGAGCGCGCCGATCGGCTACCTCGGCCGCTCCTATCAGGTCGTGCGCACCAAGCGGGCCGGCGCACGCTGAGGCTGGCAGTGAATCAGGGTTACAACCGTCCGGAAATGCATATATAAAGAACCCAGGAAGGGGCGGGGCCGAGCGCCCCCCTCCCCTGTTTTCCGGCCCCATGAACCCTGACGAGCGAAAGGCGAAACGATGAGCCACTTCCTTGACCGATTGTCCTTCTTCAGGAAAAGCATCGCGGATTTTTCCAACGGCCACGGCACGGTCAGCAAGGAGGATCGCAGCTGGGAAAACGCCTACCGCAGCCGCTGGCAAAGCGACAAGGTCGTGCGCTCGACGCACGGCGTCAACTGCACCGGCTCGTGCAGCTGGAAGATCTTCGTCAAGAACGGCCTCATTACGTGGGAGATTCAACAGACCGACTACCCGCGCACCCGCCCCGACCTGCCCAACCACGAGCCGCGCGGCTGCCCGCGCGGCGCCAGCTACTCCTGGTACGTGTACTCGGCGCAGCGCGTGAAGTACCCGCTGATCCGCGGCCGCCTGATGGAAATGTGGCGCGATGCCAGGAAGACCCTGGGCCCGGTCGAGGCCTGGAAATCCATCACCGGCGATCCCGAAAAGGCCAAACGCTACAAGTCGGTGCGCGGACAGGGCGGCTTCGTGCGCGCCGGCTGGGACGAGGTCACCGAGATCATCGCCGCCGCCAACGTGCACACCATCAAGGAATACGGCCCCGATCGCATCTACGGCTTCTCGCCCATCCCCGCGATGTCGATGGTGAGCTATGCGGCAGGCTCGCGCTACCTGTCGCTGATCGGCGGCGTGTGCGGCTCCTTCTACGACTGGTACTGCGACCTGCCGCCCTCTTCGCCGCAGGTGTGGGGCGAGCAGACCGACGTGCCGGAATCGGCCGACTGGTACAACTCGACGTATCTGATGGTATGGGGTTCGAACGTGCCGCAGACGCGCACGCCCGACGCCCACTTCTTCACCGAGGTGCGCTACAAGGGCACCAAGACCGTGGCGGTGTCCTCGGACTTCGGCGAGATGGTGAAGTTCGGCGACATCTGGCTGGCGCCCAGGCAGGGCACCGATGCCGCGCTGGCGCTCGCCATGGGCCACGTCATTCTGTCCGAATTCCACAATAAGGGCAAAAGCGAATACTTCGACAATTACTGCCGCCAGTACAACGACCATCCCATGCTGGTGATGCTGAAGGAACACGAAGGCAGGCTGGTCGCCGACCGCTTCCTGCGCGCCTCCGACCTCACCGGCCACCTCGGCCAGGACAACAATCCCGAGTGGAAGACCGTGGTGTACGACGAGAACACCGGCTATCTCGTCGCGCCCAACGGCTCCATCGGCTTCCGCTGGGGCCAGTCCGGGGCGTGGAACCTCGAAATGCGCGACGGCTACTCCAATAAAGAAGTGAAGCCGCAGCTGAGCCTGCTCGGCAGCCACGACGAAATCGCCGAAGTGGCCCTGCCCTACTTCGGCGGCGACGAGCACGATGAACTGCTGGTGCGCAAGCTACCGGTCAAGATCATCAACGTGGCTGGCCGCGATGTGCGCATCGCCACGGTCTACGACCTGATGATGGCGAACTATGGCGTCGACCGGGGCCTGGGCGGTCCCAACATCCCGGCGAGCTACGATGACGACCTGCCCTACACCCCGGCCTGGGCCGAGAAGCACACGGGCGTGCCGCGCGCCGACATCGTCACCGTGGCGCGCGAGTTCGCCGACAACGCCGACAGGACCCACGGCAAGTCCATGGTCATCCTCGGCGCCGCGCTCAACCACTGGTACCACAACGACATGATCTACCGCGGCATCATGAACCTGCTCATGATGTGCGGCTGCATCGGCCAGTCCGGCGGCGGCTGGGCGCACTACGTCGGCCAGGAGAAGCTGCGCCCGCAGACCGGCTGGGCGCCGCTTGCCTTCGCGCTCGACTGGCACCGTCCCTCGCGGCAGATGAACTCGACCTCGTTCTTCTACGCACACACCAGCCAGTGGCGGCACGAGAAGCTGTCGGTGTCGGAAATCATGTCGCCCACCGCCGACAGGAACACAGGCGACTACCGCCTGATCGACTTCAACGTGCGCGCCGAGCGCATGGGCTGGCTGCCCTCCGCGCCGCAACTGGAGATGAATCCGCTGGAAATCACCCGGGCGGCGGACGCCGCTGGCATCGACCCGGTGAAGTACGCGGTCGAGGGAATCAGGAGCGGCGCACTGAAATTCGCCTGCGAGGACCCGGACAATCCGAAGAACTTCCCGCGCAACCTGTTCGTGTGGCGCTCGAATCTATTGGGCTCTTCGGGCAAGGGCCACGAGTATTTCCTGAAATACCTGCTCGGCACGCAAAACGCGGTGATGGGCCCCGACCTGGGCGAACTGAATGAGCCCAGGCCCAAGGAGGTCGTGTGGCACGACAAGGGTGCCGAAGGCAAGCTCGACCTGCTCACCACGCTCGACTTCCGCATGTCGACCACCTGCCTGTATTCCGACATCGTGCTGCCCTCTTGCACCTGGTACGAGAAGGACGACCTCAACACCTCGGACATGCATCCCTTCATCCATCCCTTGAGCGAAGCCGTGCAGCCGCTGTGGGAATCGAAGTCGGACTGGGACATCTACAAGACCATCGCGAAGAAATTCTCCGAGCTCGCCGCCACCCACCTCGGCACGCAGAAAGACCTGGTGCTCACCCCGCTGATGCACGACACGCCTTCCGAACTCGGCCAGAGCATGGGCGTGCGCGACTGGAAGAAGGGCGAGGTCGATCCCATCCCCGGCAAGACCATGCCGAACATGACGGTGGTGACGCGAGACTACGGCGACACCTACAGGAAGTTCACCTCGCTGGGCCCGCTGATGACCAAGGTCGGCAACGGCGGCAAGGGCATCAGCTGGAACACCGAGGACGAGGTAAGGCAACTGGCCGAACTCAACTACACCGTGACCGAGGAAGGCATCAGCCAGGGCCTGCCGAAAATGGAAACTGCCATCGACGCCTGCGAGGCCATCCTCATGCTGGCGCCGGAAACCAACGGCCAGGTGGCGGTGAAGGCCTGGGAAGCGCTGTCCAAGATCACCGGGCGCGACCACACCCATCTCGCTCGCCCGCGCGAGGACGACAAGATCCGCTTCCGCGACGTGGTGGCGCAGCCGCGCAAGATCATCTCCTCGCCGACCTGGTCCGGGCTGGAATCCGAGCACGTGTCCTACAACGCCGGCTATACCAACGTGCACGAGCTGATTCCCTGGCGCACCCTCACCGGCCGCCAGCAGTTCTACCAGGACCACCCGTGGATGCTGGATTTCGGCGAAGGCCAGTGCGTGTACAAGCCGCCGGTCGATACCAAGACCATCGCGCCCATGCTGGGCAAGAAGCCCAACGGCAACCACGAGCTGGTGCTGAACTGGATCACGCCGCACCAGAAGTGGGGCATCCACAGCACCTACACCGACAACCTCAGGATGCTGACGCTGTCGCGCGGCGGGCCGCACGTCTGGGTGTCGGAGATCGAGGCGAAGCAGGCCGGGCTGGTCGACAACGACTGGGTCGAGGTGTTCAACGTCAACGGCACGCTCACTGCCCGAGTCGTGGTCAGCCAGCGCGTGCCGCGCGGCATGTGCCTGATGTACCACGCCCAGGAAAAGATCATCAACGTGCCGGGCGCCGAGACCAGCGGCTTCCGCGGCGGCATCCACAACTCGGTGACGCGCACCATCACCAAGCCCACGCACATGATCGGCGGCTACGCGCAACTGGCCTACGGCTTCAACTACTACGGCACGGTCGGCTCGAACCGCGACGAGTACGTGATCGTGCGCAAGATGAAGAAAGTGGACTGGATGGAAGATCCGCTGGCGGAAAGGACATGAAAGTTTCAGGTGGAACCCCCTCCTCCACCTTTGCCCGTCCCTTTTGGGGACGGGCCTTTTTATAGCGAACGGAACGGGCAAGCGCCCGTTCCGCGGTCAAGGAGACAGAGATGAAAGTTCGTGCGCAGATTGCAATGGTACTGAATCTCGACAAGTGCATCGGCTGCCACACCTGCTCGATCACCTGCAAGAACGTGTGGACCGCGCGCGAAGGGATGGAATACGCGTGGTTCAACAACGTCGAATCCAAGCCGGGCATCGGCTATCCCAAGCAGTGGGAAAACCAGGACGTCTGGAACGGCGGCTGGAAGCGCAAGGATGACGGCAGGATCGAGCCGCGCCAGGGCAGCC
>JAJZPR010000033.1 GCA_021847835.1 Pseudomonadota bacterium | reverse complement strand
TGTTGGATGGCGATTCGCATGACTTCAGGGTCGGCAATTTCCAGCTTTCTCATGATGGCACCTCCGGCGCGGGGAACTGGCATGAGTATAGCTCATCAGTGCGGCATTACATATGACGCTGTGTTTATTTGGGATTCCGGCAACAATCGGAAGTTGATTCAAGACTTGCAATGCACCCTAATACTTGATGATCCAACATACCAGCGAGAAGAGTTCGGTAACGAATTCACACTTGATTGGAAAATTTGTTCAGTCCAGGCGCAATAGCGTGAGCGTATTGCGCCGAATGAAGGCAATCAAGTAAAACCCGGGGCACAACCAATCGACTCGTCGCCCTTGTATGACAGACACATACCTAGGGCTGGAATGTCCGCGCCTTCCTGCGGCTTCATACCGTTTCAGGCCGTTATCCCAGCGCCACCAGCGCGATCTCGTCGCCGTCCTTGACCGGGGTGCCGCCTTCGGCGAATTGCCGGTTGACGGTGATCTTGAGGCCGGGGTTGTTGCGCAGGTAGCGGGCCCAGACCTCGCCGCGCAGGCTGAGGAAGAACAGCAGGCTTTGCACGTCCTGCACCTGGGGCGGGAGGTCCAGTTCATCCGAGGCGCGGTCGAAGGCGTCGACCAGGCTGCCGAAGTAGAGAATATTGATCATTGCTGCTTCCGGTAAAATATCGACTTGTAAGCTCGCATTGTATCCATGTCCGCCTCCCTGCTCGACTCCCTCAATCCGCAACAGCGCGAAGCGGTGACGCTGCCGCACCAGTCCGCCTTGATCCTGGCGGGCGCGGGCTCGGGCAAGACGCGGGTGCTGACCACGCGCATCGCCTGGCTGATTTCGACCGGACAAGTCTCCCCTCTCGGCCTGATGGCTGTGACTTTCACGAACAAGGCGGCCAGGGAGATGCTCACGCGCATTTCCGCCGCGCTGCCCATCAACACGCGCGGCATGTGGGTGGGCACCTTCCACGGCCTGGCCAACCGGCTTCTGCGCGCGCATCACCGCGACGCCAATCTGCCGCAGGTGTTCCAGATCCTTGATTCCCAGGACCAGGCCTCCGCCATCAAGCGCCTGCTGAAGGCGATGAATGTCGACACCGAGAAATACGAGCCGCGCAAGGTGCAGTGGTTCATCAACGGCCACAAGGAAGCCGGCCTGCGCGCGAAAGACGTGGAGGTGCACGACGAGCACACGCGCCGGCTGGCCGAAATCTTCGAGGCCTACGACGCCCAGTGCCAGCGCGAGGGCGTGGTGGATTTCGCCGAGCTGCTCTTGCGCTCGTACGAGCTGATGTCGCGCAACGAACCCCTGCGCAATCATTACCAGGCGCGCTTCAAGCACATCCTCATCGACGAATTCCAGGACACCAACCCGCTGCAATACCGCTGGCTCAAGCTGTTTGCCGGGCCGTCCACGGCGATGTTCGCGGTGGGCGACGATGACCAGTCGATTTATGCCTTCCGCGGCGCGGAAACCGCCAACATGCGCGAGTTCGAGAAGGAATTCGCGCAGGGCCGGGTGATCAAGCTGGAGCAGAACTACCGCAGCCACGGCAACATCCTTTCCGCCGCCAACGAATTGATTGCCAGGAACCGCGAGCGCCTGGGCAAGAATCTGTGGACCGACGCCGGCGCGGGCGAGCCCATCCGCGTGTTCGAGGGCTACGGCGACCAGGACGAGGCCGGCTTCATCGTCGACGAGGTGAAGGCGCTGCACCGCGAGGGACTGGCACTGTCCGACATCGCGCTCTTGTACCGCTCCAACGCGCAGTCACGGGTGCTGGAACATGCGCTGTTTTCATCGGGCATTCCCTACAAGGTTTACGGCGGCCTGCGCTTTTTCGAGCGCCAGGAAGTGAAGCACGCGCTCGCCTATCTGCGCGTGATGAGCTTTCCGGACGATGACGGCGCGTTTCTGCGCATCGTCAATTTCCCCGCGCGCGGCATCGGCGCGCGGTCCTTGGAGAATCTGCAGGAGGCGGCCAAGTCCGGCGGCGTCAGCCTGTGGGTGGCTGCGCAGGCGCAGAGCGCCGGCAAGCGCGATGCCGCCAAGGGATTGCCGGCATTCGTGAACCTCATCGAAAAAGCGCGCGAGGCGTGTGACGGCCTGTCGCTGGCCGAAACTCTGGAGCAGGTCATCAACATTTCCGGCCTGGCCGACTATTACATGAACGAAAAGGACGGCCAGGATCGCATCGAGAACCTCAACGAACTGGTCAATGCGGCGGCCTTGTTCGAGCAGGATGCCGAGGTGTTCCCCACCCCAACCCTCCCCACGAGTGGGGAGGGGGCAAACGCTGGGCCCACACCGATGTCCCCACCCCAACCCTCCCCACTTCGTGGGGAGGGGACAAACGCTGGGTCCACACCGATTAATGACGAGGGCCGGAGCGTGATGGAGTCCTTCCTCGCCCATGCCGCGCTGGAGGCGGGCGAGCATCAGGCCGGGGCCGGCACCGATGCGTTGCAGCTCATGACCGTGCATGCCGCCAAGGGCCTGGAGTTCCACAGCGTGTTCATCACCGGCCTGGAGGAAGGCCTGTTCCCGCACGAGCAGAGCTTTGCCGATGCCGACGGCCTGGAGGAGGAGCGCCGCCTGATGTACGTGGCGATTACCCGCGCGCGCCGGCGCCTGTATCTGACCCACGCGCAGTCGCGCATGCTGCACGGCCAGGTGCGCTACGGCCTGCCCTCGCGCTTTCTGTCCGAACTGCCGGAGAACCTGATGCTGCCGCTCAACAAGCGCAGCGCGGCCTGGGCGCAGGAGCCCGCCCCGGCTGCGTATTCCGGCGGCGGAAATCAGGGGGCGGGAGGCTTTTCCATTGGCCAGAACGTGGCCCATCCCAAATTCGGCAGCGGCGTGATCGTGAGCTTCGAAGGCCGCGGCGCCGACGCCCGCGTGCAGGTCAGGTTCCGCGACGCCGGGGTGAAATGGCTGGCGCTGGAATACGCCAAGCTCAGCGCGGCTTGAGTTTTCAGGGATCAGGGGCCAGGATTCGGAGGCCAGGGGTGGTGCGGCCAAAGGCCGCGCTCGATGAATAAAGCGCGAAGCTTATTCGCTAATCCCTGAATCCTGATCCCTGGCCCCTGAATCCTTGTAAGCGAACATCGCCTGGTAGCCCAGGTAGGCGGTGCCCAGCATGATGGGGACTGCGACCAGCATGCCTATCACGGGAATGAGGGCCAGCAGGAATACCGGAATCAGCGCCACCCCATTGAGCAGCAGCGCCAGCCAGTTGCGGGCGCAGGCCTTGAGGCTCAAGCCCATGGCCTGCAGCGGATTTGCGTTGCCGAACAGCACCAGTGCCGGGGCGTACCAGGTGGCGGCGACCGCCGGGATGGCGAGCGCCAGGCCCAGCAGCAGCAAGGGGGCCTTGCCTTCCAGACGCATTGCCAGCTGCTCGGGGGTGGCGCCCTCCTGCATGGCCTGCATCAGGGCCTGGTAGTCCACGCCCAGCAGCTTCATCAGCCACACGATGGCAAGCAGGATGCCCAGATAGATCGCGCCGACCATGGCGAGCGGCAGCGCATGGCTGCGAAAGCCCGCTGCGAACTGGGGCAGTTCCGGGTCGTTGCCTTCGTCGATCGAACGAAACGCGCGCATGAAACCGGCCAGGATCATGGGGCTGATGATTTCGGCCAGTCCCGCGCCCGCGTAAGGGATGAAATGCAGGATCAGCAGCACGCCGAGGAAGATGGCGGTCGCCGCGCCCAGCATGAGCGGGCTTTTGAGAAACAGCTTGAACGCGCCTGTCAGCCATTCAATCCCGGCGCGCCCCGGTACGCGGCGCGGAAGCTCTTCGCTCATTGCCTAAAAGCTGTGGATCACCCACTGCGGCACGGCGGTTGGCGCTGCCGGGCCGTCGTGCCGGGTGAATTCGCCGCGCCCTGTCTGGTCGACGAGGTAGTAGGGCTTGCCCTTGGGCGGGGTGACGCGAACCATGTAAAGCTTGCCGCGCAGGCGGTATTCCTCGATGCGCTCGCCGTTCTTGCTGCGGATGGTGATCGCGGGCTCTTCGAGGCTGCCTCCCGCCTTGGGGGCCCCGTCAGGCACAGGCGTGTTGCCCTGAGAAGGGGGCGGGGGCGGCGGGGCCTTGCCCGCGGCGAATGCGGCAAGGCTGGCCAGCATGAGGGTGGAAGCAAGGGTTTGTGCGGTTTTTTTCATGATTGTATCCGGTTGGTATTCTACCTTACAAAATAGCCCAGAAAATCCCGCCCGCGTTACAGATTGAGCTGGATTTCGCGCTCGCTGAGCGTGGGCGTGAAGCCGCGTTTTTCGTAGTGGCTGAAGATGGCTTCGACCACCTCCCCGGGCTGGTCGATCACCTGCATGAGGCCCATGTCCTCAGGGTTGATCATGCCTTCCCGGATCAGGCGGTCGCGGAACCAGTCCAGCAGCCCCGCCCAGAATGCCGAGCCGACCAGGATGATGGGGATGCAGCGTGTCTTGCCGGTCTGCACCAGCGTCAATGCCTCCATCAGTTCGTCCAGCGTGCCGAAGCCGCCGGGCATGACGACGTAGGCCGCGGCGAATTTCACGAACATCACCTTGCGCGCGAAAAAATGATGGAAGGTCTGGCTGATGTCCTGGAAGGGGTTGGTGTGTTGTTCGTGCGGCAACTGGATGTTGAGGCCCACGCTGGGCGACTTGCCGAAATAGGCGCCCTTGTTGGCGGCTTCCATGATGCCGGGGCCGCCGCCGGAAATGACTGAGAACCCCGCATCCGACAACTGCCGCGCGATCTGTTCGGTGAGCTGGTAATAGTCATGGTCGGGCGGCGTGCGCGCGCTGCCGAAGATCGACACCGCCGGGCGGATCTCCGCCAGGCGTTCGGTGGCCTCCACGAACTCTGCCATAATGCCGAACAGGCGCCAGGACTCGCGCGCGGTGTAATCGATTTCCGCCGCGCCGCGCGGATCGGCCAGTTCGGGCAACTTGTTTTTGTGCTGCACTGAGACCCCCATTGAACGAAACCCAAAAAACCCTTCTGCTGGTGGATGGCTCCTCCTATCTTTACCGGGCCTTCCACGCCCTGCCGGATTTGCGCAACCGCCACAACCAGCCCACCGGCGCCGTCTACGGCGTCATCAACATGCTGAAGAAGCTGGAAAAGGACTATCCGGCCGATTATATCGCCTGCGTGTTCGACCCCAAGGGCAAAACCTTCCGCGACGAGTGGTATCCGCAATACAAGGCCAACCGGCCGCCCATGGCCGAGGACCTGGCGGCGCAGATCGAGCCGCTGTTCGAGGGCATCCGCGCGCTGGGCTGGCCGCTCGTCATCGTCGAGGGCGTGGAGGCCGACGACGTCATCGGCACCCTGGTCAGGCATGCGGAAAAGCATGGCGTGAAAAGCATCGTCTCCACCGGCGACAAGGACATGGCGCAGCTGGTGAACGAACACGTCACCCTGGTCAACACCATGAGCAACGAAGTGCTCGACCAGAAGGGCGTGCTGGAAAAATTCGGCGTGCCGGCGACGCGCATCGTCGATTACCTGGCGTTGATCGGTGACAGCGTGGACAACGTGCCCGGCGTGGAAAAGGTCGGGCCGAAAACCGCGGTCAAGTGGCTGGCCGAATACGGCAATCTCGACGCCATCATCGAGCGCGCCGGCGAGATCAAGGGCGTGGTGGGCGACAACCTCAGGAAGGCGCTCGACTGGCTGCCCATGGGGCGCAAGCTCGTCACCATCAAGACCGACGTCGACCTCGCTTTCGAGCCGGAGGCATTGACCAAGCGGCCGCCCGACCGCGAAAAACTGCTGGCCTTCTATGAAACCCAAGATTTTCGCACCTGGCTGCGCGAACTGCGGGCCAATGACGCATCCCAGGGGGGTTCTCCCTCTCCCTTGACGGGAGAGGGGGGTATGTCAGAAGCATCGCCAACCCCCTCGGCCGACCACCGCGCGAATTATGTTTGCATCCTGAGCGAAGCGCAGCTCGAAAACTGGCTGGAGAAAATCCGCGATGCCGAACAGGTCGGCTTCGACACCGAAACCACGGCGCTGGATTCGATGACGGCGCAACTGGTCGGCATGTCCTTTGCCATAGGCGCGGGCGAGGCCGCCTACCTGCCGCTGGCGCATCGCTACCCGGGCGCGCCCGACCAGCTGAACCGCGAAGCGGCGCTGGCCAGACTCAAGCCCTGGCTGGAAAGCGAGCGCCCGCAGAAAGTCGGCCAGAACCTCAAGTTCGACCGCCACATCCTGGCCAACCACGGCATCCGCTTGCAAGGCATTGCGCACGACACCCTGCTCGAATCCTACGTCGCCGAATCGCACATGCCGCACGACCTCGACAGCCTGGCTGCGCGCTTTACCACGCTGTCCGTCATCACCTACCAGGACGTCGCCGGCAAGGGCGCCAGGCAGATCGGCTTCGACCAGGTCGACCTCGATACCGCCACCCGGTATGCCGCCGAGGATGCCGATGTCACCCTGCGCGTGCACCATGCGCTGTACCCGCAAATCGAGCCGGTGCCGGGACTGAAATCGGTGTACGAAAGCATCGAACTGCCGGTGGCCGACATCCTGTTCCGCATGGAGCGCAACGGCGTGCTGCTGGACCGCGAGAAACTCGCGAACCAGGGCCGCGAACTGGGCGAAGCCATGCTGCGGCTGGAGAACCAGGCGTTTCAATTGGCAGGCCGTCCGTTCAATCTCAACTCGCCCAAGCAGATCCAGGAAATCTTCTTCGGCGAAATGAAACTGCCGGTGATCAAGAAGACGCCCAGCGGCCAGCCCTCCACCGATGAGGAAGTGCTGGAGACCCTGGCCGCGGATTACCCGCTGCCCAAGACCCTGCTGGAATACCGCGGGCTGGCCAAGCTCAAGTCCACCTACACCGACAGGCTGCCGCAGATGATCAACTCGAAGACCGGGCGCGTGCACACCAGCTACTCGCAGGCCACCGCGGTCACCGGGCGGCTGTCGAGCTCCGATCCCAATCTGCAGAACATCCCCGTGCGCACCCAGGAAGGACGCCGCATCCGCGAAGCCTTCATCGCGCCGCCGGGGTCACGCATCGTATCGGCAGACTATTCACAGATCGAGCTGCGCATCATGGCGCACCTGTCCGGCGACGCGGGACTGCTCAAGGCCTTCGCCGAAGACCGCGACATCCACACCGCCACTGCTTCGGAAGTGTTCGGCGTGGGCCTGGACGAGGTCAGCAGTGACCAGCGGCGCATGGCCAAGGTCATCAATTTCGGCCTGATCTACGGCATGTCCGCCTTCGGCCTCGCCGCGCAGCTCAATCTCGAACGCAGCGCGGCGCAGGCCTACATCGACCGCTATTTCGCGCGCTATCCCGGCGTGGCCGACTACATGCAGCGCACGCGCGAACAGGCACGGTCGACCGGCTTCGTGGAAACCGTGTTCGGGCGGCGCCTGTACCTGCCCGAGATCAACTCCAAAAATCCCGCCCGCCGCCAGGGCGCGGAGCGCGCCGCCATCAACGCGCCCATGCAGGGCACCGCCGCCGACCTCATCAAGCTGTCCATGATCGCCGTGCAGGCCTGGCTCGATGCCGAAGGCCTGCAAAGCAGAATGATCATGCAGGTGCATGACGAACTGGTGCTGGAAGTGCCGGAAGCCGAACTGGACCAGGTCAAAACCCGCCTGCCGCAATTGATGGCGGGCGCGGCGAAATTGAAGGTGCCGCTGAGGGCGGAAGTGGGCAGCGGACCGAACTGGGAAGCGGCGCACTGAGCGCAGGCAAAAAAACGGGGAGCCTGGCTCCCCGTTTTGGTGCTTGCAGTGTCTTACTTGATTTCGGTCAGTTCGACGCGGCGGTTCTTCGCGCGGCCCTCGCGCGTCTTGTTGCTGGCGATGGGCTTGGCTTCGCCGTAGCCCACGGCCTGCAGGCGCTCCGCCTCGATGCCCTTGCCGACCAGATAGGCCTTGACCGCTTCGGCGCGCTTCTTGGACAGCTTTTTGTTGTAGGCGGCGCTGCCGGTCGAGTCGGTGTGACCGGCGACCTCGATGCGCACCTTGCCCCATTCGCCCAGCGACGCGGCGACTTCGTCGAGCTTGGCCTTGCCGGTTTCGCGGATGACGGCCTTGTCGGTGTCGAAGAAGACATCCTTGAGGATGAGTTTCCTGGGCGCGGGCGCAGGTTCAGGTGCGGGGGTCGGTGCCGGTTCGGCGGCGGGCGGCGGGCAGCCGTCCGGCGTGCCGGGCGCGGGCACGGTCGGGCACTTGTCCTTGTCGTCGGTGATGCCGTCGCCGTCGCTGTCCAGCGGGCAGCCCTTCGCGTCCACTTTCACGCCGGCAGGAGTGCCGGGGCACTGGTCGAGGCCGTCGTACACGCCGTCGCCGTCGCTGTCCAGCGGGCAGCCTTTGTCATCCACCTTGGCGCCCTTGGGGGTGCCGGGGCACTTGTCGCTGCGGTCGGGCACGCCGTCGCCGTCGGTGTCCAGCGGCGCGCCGATGCCCCAGGAATAGCCCACCAGCGCCTGAACGTTGGTCAGGCTGGAGTTGGGCAGGGAGTCGTTGCCGAAGGACTGGTCGGCGCGGACTTCCCAGCGGAAGGCGTCATTGTCGCCCACTGCCCAGGACTGGCCGACGCCCACCGACAGCAGCGGACGGGTGAAGTCGGGACCGCCATTGTCCATGTCGACGTGCATGGCGCCCAGGCCGCCGGACAGGAACCAGTTGTATTTCGGCTGCTGCGAGAACAACCATTCCAGGCCGCCGCGCAGGGTGTAGAGGTCGCCATCGCCGCTGGTTGCACCGGATTTCCAGGAAAAGGGCGTATAGGTCAGGTCGCTGAAGAAATTGGTGCTGGTGCCCAGGCGCTGGCCGTAACGCAGCCCGAAGGTCGGGTTGAGACGGTCGTCGCTGCCGACCGCATCCTTGTCGACCCAGCTGCCGCCGAGCAGCAGTCCCAATTCCTTTTCAGGCTGGTCGGCAGCCTGCACGCTGCCGGCAATCAGGGCGGCAAGCCCCAGTACGATCAATGACTTTTTCATGGCTTCTCTCTATCTCTGCGAAAATTTTCAGGTTCTTGATGCGGGCATGGCCCGGAAATCCTTCTCTGAATTCTAGAGCATATTTCGTCCCGGGCTTTAGCCCTGCGAAACTTCTGTGCTGACGATTTGCAGGCCTGTTGCAGCCCCGCAACGACCATGCTGTCGGAATGGTTTTTTGGCTTATTTTTTCAGGCTGTCGCGAATTTCCCTCAATAAAAGGATGTCTTCCGGTGTTGCGGCAGGGGCGGGCGGCGGGGCCTCCTTCTTCAAGCGGTTGATCTGCCTGACCATGACGAAGATCACCAGCGCCAGAATGATGAAATTGAGCAGGACGGTCAGGAAGTTGCCGTAGGCGAATACCGGGATGCCGGCCTTTTTCACTTCGGCCAGGGTCATGGCAACGCCGGGCGGCACGTCTCTTAGCGCGATGAACAGGTTGCCGAAGTCGAAGCCGCCCGAGATCGCACCGATGAGCGGCATGATCAGGTCCTCGACGATGGACGAGACGATCTTGCCGAAGGCTGCACCGACGATGACACCGATCGCGAGATCGACGGCGTTGCCCTTGACGGCGAATTCCTTGAATTCAGAGATAAAGCTCATGACGCCTCCTGGTGTGGTTGAACTTGCTTGGCCGCTTTGTAACATAGAAAAAAATATTGATCGCGCAAAACAGTTGCATAAAAAATACGCAATCAATTTCCCATCGCCGCGCGAGCCGGGGTAAAATTCCACCCCCTATGCGTATCGGCCCCCATCTCCTCAAGAACAAGCTGATCGTCGCCCCCATGGCGGGCGTGACCGATCGCCCCTTCCGTCAGCTGTGCAAGCAGTTGGGCGCGGGCATGGCAGTAAGCGAGATGGTGACTTCGAACTCGCTGCTCTACGGCAGCAGCAAGACCCGGCGCCGCGCCAACCACGAGGGCGAGGTCGAGCCGATTTCCGTGCAGATCGCAGGCGCCGACCCGTCCATGATGGCCGAGGCCGCGCGCTACAACGTCGAGCGCGGCGCGCAGATCATCGACATCAACATGGGCTGTCCGGCCAAGAAGGTGTGCAATGTCATGGCCGGCTCGGCGTTGTTGCAAGACGAGACGCTGGTCGGGCAGATTCTCGACGCCGTGGTGAAGGCCGTGCCCGAAGTGCCGGTGACGCTGAAAATCCGCACCGGCTGGGATCGCTCGCACCGCAATGCGCTCAACGTGCTGAGAATCGCCCAGGACGCCGGCATCCGGGCGCTGGCCATCCACGGCCGCACCCGCGCCTGCGGCTACACCGGCGAGGCCGAATACGACACCATCGCCGCGGTCAAGACCGAGGCGAAGATTCCTGTCATCGCCAACGGCGACATCACCACGCCGGAAAAGGCCAAATACGTGCTCGACTACACCGGGGCGGATGCCGTCATGATCGGCCGTGCCGCACAGGGACGGCCGTGGATATTCCGCGAGATCGACCATTACCTGAAAACCGGACGCCATCTGCCGCCGCCGGAGGTCGCCGAAATCCATCGGGTTTTGAAAGGGCATCTCGAAGACTTGTACGCTTTCTACGGCGAGCATGCCGGCCTGCGCGTCGCGCGCAAGCACATTTCCTGGTACACCCGCGGCCTGGTCAACGCCAGCAGCTTCCGCCACCGCATGAACCACCTGGAAACCGTCGAGGAACAACTGGACAGCGTGGACGAGTTCTTTTCCCGGGCCGCCCGCGCCGGCAACTATTTGCAATACGAAATCGAGCCGGCAGAACTGGCCGCTTAGAGGGACATCTTGATGGAAGAAAACGAGCTTGCGGCTTGTGTGCGCAAGACACTTAATCGCTATTTCAAGGACCTGGACGGCGAGGAGCCGATCGGCATCTACGAAATGGCCATCCTGGCGCTGGAAAAGCCCCTGCTGACCTACATCATGGACCGTGCCGGGGGCAACCAGACCCGCGCTTCGGAGATGCTGGGCATCAACCGCAACACCCTGCGCAAGAAGCTCAAGCAGCATGGTCTGAGCGATTGATGATTTATTGAGTTAAAAAATCGAGCCACAGAGGTCACAGAGAAACACAGAGAAAAAACTCCAGCCGCATGATGGCCATGCGGCCAAGATTGCCACCCTTGGTTTTCTCTGTGTTCTCTGTGGCTGAAGTTTTATTGGGACTAAAAATGAAAATCGAACGCGCCCTGATCAGCGTGTCGGACAAGTCCGGCATCCTGGAATTCGCCCGCGAGCTCGCAGCCTTGGGCGTCGACATCATCTCCACCGGCGGCACCGCCAGGCTGCTCGCCGACAATGGCGTCAAGGTCACGGAAGTTTCCGACTACACCGGCTTTCCCGAAATGCTCGACGGCCGCGTGAAAACCCTGCATCCCAAGGTGCATGGCGGCATCCTCGGCCGGCGCGACCTG
This sequence comes from Pseudomonadota bacterium, assembly GCA_021847835.1. Taxonomy (GTDB): domain Bacteria; phylum Pseudomonadota; class Gammaproteobacteria; order Burkholderiales; family Thiobacillaceae; genus UBA6918. The sequence continues at coordinate 19,813 of JAJZPR010000033.1, read as the reverse complement.
CCAGAGCACGTTGCGACCATGCGTGAGCACGGCATCGGCAACATCGACCTCGTCGTGGTCAACCTCTACCCCTTCCGCGAGACCGTGGCCCGGCCCGGCTGCACGCTGGAGGACGCCATCGAGAACATCGACATCGGCGGCCCGGCCATGGTGCGCTCCTCGGCCAAGAACCACGCCCACGTCGCCATCGTCACCGACCCGGCCGACTACGCCGTGGTGCTCAGCGAAATGAAGGCCGGCGGCGTGACGCAGGAAACGCGCTTCTCGCTGGCCATCAAGGCCTTCGAGCACACGGCGGCCTACGACGGCGCCATCGCCAATTACTTCGGCGGCATCATCGAGCAGTCCGAATTTCCGCGCACCATTAATCTCCAATTCAAGAAGGCGCAGGCCATGCGCTACGGCGAGAACCCGCATCAGAACGCGGCCTTCTACGTCGAAACCCATGCGAAAGAGGCCAGCATTTCCACCGCGCGCCAGTTGCAGGGCAAGGAACTGTCCTACAACAACATCGGCGACGCCGATGCCGCGCTGGAGTGCGTGAAGCAGTTCGACGCGGCGCCGGCCTGCGTCATCGTCAAGCATGCCAATCCCTGCGGCGTGGCCTACGGTGCCAACCTGCTGGAAGCCTACGACCGCGCCTACAAGACCGATCCGGAATCGGCCTTCGGCGGCATCATCGCCTTCAACGGCGAACTCGATGCAGAGACCATGAAAGTCATCGTCGAGCGCCAGTTCGTGGAAGTGATCATCGCGCCCAGGGTGTCTGCCGCTGCGGTGGAAGTGGCAGCCGCCAAGAAAAACGTGCGCGTGCTCGAATGCGGCCTGTGGCCTGCGGAGCCCGGCAAGCGCCTCGACTTCAAGCGCGTGACCGGCGGCCTGCTAGTGCAGGATGCCGACCTCGCGCTTAGTGGCGAGATCAGGGTGGTCACCCAGCGCGCGCCGACGGAGGCCGAAATGCGCGACCTCTTGTTCGCATGGCGCGTGGCCAAGTTCGTGAAGTCCAATGCCATCGTCTATGCCAGGGACAACATGACCATAGGCGTCGGCGCCGGCCAGATGAGCCGCGTGAACTCCGCGCGCATCGCCGCGATCAAGGCCGAGCATGCGGGGCTCGAAGTGAAAGGCTCGGTCATGGCCTCCGACGCCTTCTTCCCCTTCCGCGACGGCATCGACAGCGCCGCCCAGGCCGGCATCGCCGCGGTGATCCAGCCCGGCGGCTCCATGCGCGACGAGGAAGTCATCGCGGCGGCGGACGAGTACGGCATGGCCATGGTGTTCACCGGCATGCGACACTTTAGACACTAGGGATCAGGGATCAGGGGTCGGGATTCAGGGTCAGGGAATGATTGCGCCATATACATTGCGCGGGCCATGCCCGCACAATCCCTGAATCCTGACCTCTGAATCCTGGCCCCTTTTACTCACACAGCCCTCTCACAACATGAAGATACTGGTAATCGGTTCCGGCGGCCGCGAGCACGCCCTGGCATGGAGGCTGGCGCAGTCGCCGCGCATGCACAAGGTCTATGTCGCGCCTGGCAACGGCGGTACGGCGCTCGATCCCGAGCTTGAAAACGTGGCCATCAGCGGCGTGGCCGAACTGGTCGAATTCGCCAGGCGCGAGAATATCCATCTCACCGTGGTCGGCCCCGAAGCGCCGCTGGCGGAAGGCGTGGTGGATGCCTTTCGCGCCGCCGGGCTGAAGATATTCGGTCCGGTGAAGGCTGCCGCGCAGCTGGAATCGTCAAAGGATTTCGCCAAGGCCTTCATGGTGCGGCACAACATTCCTACCGCCAAATACCGGACCTTCACCGATGCCGCCGCCGCGCATGCCTATGTCGATGCCGAGGGTGCGCCCATCGTCATCAAGGCCGACGGCCTTGCCGCCGGCAAGGGCGTGGTGGTGGCGCAGACAGCCGAAGAGGCGCATGCCGCCATCGACGGCATGCTGGCTGGAAACAAACTGGGGGCGGCCGGTGCGCGCGTGGTGATCGAGGAGTGCCTCGTCGGCGAGGAGGCCAGCTTCATCGTCATGGTCGACGGACAGCATGTGCTGCCGCTGGCTTCCAGCCAGGACCACAAAAGATTGCTGGACCATGATGCCGGTCCCAACACCGGCGGCATGGGTGCGTATTCTCCCGCGCCGGTGGTGACGCCGGAGATGCACGCGAAGATCCTGCGCGAGGTGATCCATCCTGCGGTGAACGGCATGGCCAAGGACGGCGTGCCCTACACCGGCTTCCTCTATGCCGGCGTGATGATCGATGAGGCTGGCCAGATCAAGGTGCTGGAATTCAACTGCCGCATGGGCGACCCGGAAACCCAGCCCATCATGATGCGGCTGAAGTCGGATCTGGTGACCCTGGTCGAACATGCCATCGACGGCAAGCTCGACCAGGTCGAGGCCGAATGGGACCGCCGCACGGCCCTGGCCGTGGTGCTGGCTGCGGCCAACTATCCCGAGTCGCCGAAGAAGGGCGATGTCATCGAAGGCCTCCCGGAGAATGCGGAAGACCTGCATGTGTTCCATGCCGGCACCCAACTGGCTGACGGCAGGCTGGTGACCAGCGGCGGCCGCGTGCTCGCCGTGACCGCGCTGGGCGACAGCGTGAAGATGGCGCAGAAGCGCGCCTACGAAGCAGTGGCGCAAATCCGCTTCGCGGGCATGCAGTTCCGCAGGGACATCGGCTACCGGGCGATCGACAGAAAAAAGTGAGGAGTGAGGCATCAGAGGCGAGGGGGCAGCATGGAGCGTGACGCGCTGCGCGCCTTCCTGAAGCGTGGCGGCGTCATCGCCTATCCCACCGAATCCTGCTTCGGCCTGGGCAGTGATCCCATGAACCGCCGCGCGGTGGAGAAAATCCTGCAACTCAAGGGCCGCGCCGCTGCCAAGGGACTGATCCTCATCGCCGCCAACCGCAATCAATTGCGCCCTTACGCAACCCGTGCGTCCATCGAGGCTGCCTGGCAGAAGGGCCGCTGGCCCGGCCCGGTGACCTGGGTGCTGCCGGCCGCGAAAACCTGCCCGGAATGGCTTACCGGCGGCCGCGGCACCGTGGCGGTGCGCATCACCGCGCATGCCGGCGCAGCTGCGCTGTGCGAGGAAGCAGGCATGGCCCTGGTATCCACCAGCGCCAACAGGAGCGGCGGCAAGCCGGCCAGGACCTGGCGCCAGTGCAAGAGGCTGTTCGGCGAACGCGTGCGCATCGTGCAAGGCCACATCGGCGCGCGCAAACGCCCTTCCACCCTGATAGACTTTGCCAGCGGCAAGGTGTTGAGAAAATGATTCCCAAAGACCAGATCAAATCCTATTTCCTGAATCTCCAGGAGCTCATCGTTTCGCGCATGGAAGGCCTCGACGGCAAGCCCTTCCGGCGCGATGCCTGGGAGCGTTCCGACGGCGGCGGCGGCATTTCGCGCCTGGTGGAAGAGGGCAATGTGCTCGAACGCGCCGGCGTGAACTTCTCGCACGTCATGGGTAGCCAGCTGCCGCCTTCGGCCAGCGCGCACCGCCCCGAGCTCGCGGGCAGGCAGTGGGAGGCGATGGGCGTGTCGCTGGTGTTCCACCCGCGCAATCCCTACATCCCCACCGTGCACATGAACGTGCGCTGCTTCGTTGCGGAAAAGGATGGCGAGGCGCCGGTGTGGTGGTTCGGCGGCGGCATGGACCTCACGCCCTATTACGGCTTCGAGGAAGACGCCGCGCATTTCCATGCCACCTGCAGGAAGGCGCTGGAGCCCTTCGGCCCCGACTGGCATCCGCGCTTCAAGAAGTGGTGCGACGAGTATTTCTTCCTCAGGCACCGCAACGAGCCGCGCGGCATCGGCGGCATTTTCTTCGACGACTTGAACAGCCCCGACTTCGACACCTGCTTCAATCTCACCCAGTCGGTGGGCGACCATTTCCTGGCTGCTTATGCGCCGATCTTCGAGCGCCGCAAGGACATCCCTTACGGCGAGCGCGAGCGCGACTTCCAGGCCTACCGGCGCGGGCGCTATGTCGAGTTCAACCTGGTGTTCGACCGCGGCACCCTGTTCGGCCTGCAATCCGGCGGGCGCACCGAGTCCATCCTCATGTCCATGCCGCCCATCGTGAAGTGGCGCTACGACTGGAAGCCGGCGGCGGGAACCCCGGAAGCGAAGCTGTACTCCGATTTCCTGATTGCCAAAGACTGGGTTTAATGGGCAAGATTCTCGGCCTGCGCGCCCGCTGGTGGATACTGCTGGCGCTCATTCTCATCCCGCTGATCCTGATCGGCGTGCTGGTGTGGGAGCTGATGTCTTCCGACATCCAGGCGCGCTATCTTGCCAAAACAGCGGCGAAGATGACCTGGAAGGTACAGGAGGGACCGTCCGAGCGCATCCGTTTTCCCCAGGGCGGGCCTTATGACCAGCGCCTGGGCTACAGCAAGCTGCCCGACTACGCCCAGCGCCTGGCGGTCAGGGGCTGGGAGGTCGAGCGCCAGGCCAAAATCAGCATCCAGATGGAACGCGCCCATGACCTGGGCCTGAACCTGCCTTACCGCGAGAAGAACCAGGGCGGCCTGACCCTGCTCGACGACGCCGGCAATCCGCTCTACGAGAGCCGCTATCCCGCACGGGTTTACGCGAGTTTCGCCGATACCCCGCCGGTCCTGCGCAAGTCGCTGCTGTTCATCGAAAACCGCGAACTGCTGTCCGAGCAGTTTCCCAGCAAGAACCCGGCGGTGGAGTGGGACCGGCTGGGCCAGGCGCTGCTCGACAAGTTCTATTCCATGATCAACCCGGCGCACAACGTGCCTGGCGGCAGCACGCTGCCCACGCAGATCGAGAAATACCGCCATTCGCCGGACGGCATCACCCTGTCGATGACGGACAAGCTGCGCCAGATGGGTTCGGCCAGCCTGCGCGCCTATCTCGACGGCGAGAACACCCTGCCCACGCGCCAGCGCATCGTGCGCGATTACCTCAACACCGTGCCGCTGTCGGCGGCGCCGCGCTTCGGCGAAGTCAACGGCGTGGGCGACGGCCTGTGGGCCTGGTACGGGCTGGATTTCGACAAGGCCAATGCGGCGCTGTGGCAGCTGGAAAAGAATCCCAGGGACATCGAGGGCGCCATGGTGTTCAAGCATGTGCTCTCGCTGCTGGTGGCGGAGCGCAAGCCTTCCCATTATCTGGCGAGAGACCGCGCGGCGCTGGACCGCTACACCAACGTGCATCTCGATCTCCTGGCCGAGGCCGGGCTGATCGCGCCGGAACTGCGCGAGGCCGCGCTCAAGATCAAGCTGCGCAGCCCGAAACAGCGTGTCGATCCGCCGCCGCCCATGTTCGTCATGCAAAAGGCCGCCACCAGCCAGCGCGTGAGGCTGGCCTCCCTGCTTGGCGAGTCGCGTCTGTACGACCTCGACCGGCTCGACCTGGTGGCGCAAGGCACGCTCAACGGCGAGGCGCAGCGGCAGGTCACCGAATTCCTGCTGGGCCTGTCGCAGCCGCGCAAGGCGGCCGCGCTGGGGCTCTATGGCGAACGCCTGATGACCTCGGCCAACGATCTTTCCAAGGTGGTGTACAGCTTCACGCTGTACGAGAAAAGCCCGCAGGGCATGCTGCTGAGGGTGCAGGCCGACAATCTCAACCAGCCCTTCGACATCAACCAGCAGACCAAGCTCGACCTCGGCTCCACCGCCAAGCTGCGCACCCTGGTCACCTATCTCGAAGTCATCGCGCGCCTGCACCGGGAATTTTCCGGCCTGCCGCCGCAAAAATTGCAGGAACAAACCCGGCCCAGGCGAGACGTGCTGGCACAGTGGGTGGCGGAATATCTGCTGATGGCGCCCGACAAAAGCCTGGCGGCCACGCTGGAAGCGGCCATGGGCCGCACCTACTCGGCGGCGCCCGAAGTGTTTTACACCGGCGGCGGCCAGCATGTGTTCGCCAATTTCAACAAGGACGACAATGGCCGCACCATGGACGTGTGGGAGGCCACGCGCAACTCGGTGAACCTGGTCTACATCCGCCTGATGCGCGACATCGTCAGGCATTACACGGAGCGTTCGCCGGGCGCTGCGGCCAGTGTGCTGGAAGATGGCGGCAGCCCGGTGCGCCAGCTCTATCTGCTCAAGTTCATCGACAAGGAATCCGGCGTGTTCATGCGCCGTTTCCATCAGCGCTACGCGAAGATGAGCGCCGCGGCCATGACCGAGGAACTGTACCGGCGCGCGCGCCAGAACCCGCGCAAGTTCGCCGCGATGTATCGCTATCTGGAGCCGCGCGCGACGCAGGCAGAATTCGTTGCGGCCCTGAAGAGCCGCATTCCGGCCGCTGCCGGCATGCGCGAAGCGGCGCTCAGGAAACTGTACGAGCAGAATGCGCCCGGCGCCTACAATCTGGCCGATCGCGGCTACATCGCCCAGGTCCACCCGCTCGAAATCTGGCTGGTGGCTTACCTGCGCACCAAACCCGCCGCAAGTTTCGAGGAACTGCTGGCGGCCAGCGCCGCCGAGCGCGTGGAGGTCTACAACTGGCTGCTGGCCACCAGCCGCACCGACGCCCAGGACATCCGCATCAGGAGCCTGCTGGAAGTCGAGGCTTTCGAGGCCCTGCACAAGGACTGGAAGCGCTTGGGCTATCCGTTCGAGACGCTGACGCCTTCCTATGCCACCGCCATCGGCAGTTCGGGTGACCGGCCCGCAGCGCTGGCCGAACTGATGGGCATCATCGTCAATGACGGCGTGCGCCTGCCGGTTGTCAGCCTGCAAAAGCTGCATTTCGCGGTCGGCACGCCTTACGAAACGCACTTCCGTCCGCGCCCGCCGCAGGCGGAAGTCCTGTTCCCCAGGGAAGTCGCGCAAACCTTGCGCAAGGCGCTGGGGCTGGTGGTGGAAAGAGGCACGGCGGTACGCCTTGCCGGCGCCATCAAATATGCCGACGGCACGCCGGTGCCGATGGGGGGGAAGACCGGCACAGGCGATCACCGTTTCGAGCGTTTCGGCGCAGGCGGCCAGCTGCTGGAGTCGCGCGTGGTGAACCGCACCGCTACCCTGGTGTTCTACCTGGGCGACAGGCATTTCGGCACCTTTACCGCATTCGTGCAGGGCGAACAGGCCGGCCGCTTCCAGTTCACCAGCTCGCTGATCGCGCAGATTCTCAAGAACCTGCTGCCGAGCCTGCAGGCCTCGGTATTCCCGGAAACCCTGAAAGCCGTGCCAGTCGTTGCAGCACCACCGGCGCCTGCGCCGGCGGAAGCCGAGGCTGCCCTGCCTGCCGAGCAGCCCGAGTCGGCGCCGAAACCCAGGCCCAAGCGCGAGCCCGAGGTACGCGAGGGCACCACGCGCGAAGCCCAGCCGCCCCAGCCCGGCGGCTTCCCGGACAGCCTCGAGCCGGTGCTGCCGCCGGCCACGGCCCCGGCACAATAAGGCCTGGCGCCGGGCTATAAGTTAAAATATCGGCCCCGATGTTTGCGCTCGATCATTCCATGCAGCTTTTCGCCTTTGGCATCAACCACCACACCGCCCCGGTCTCCATCCGGGAACGGGTGGCGTTTGCCGCCGAGCGCATGCGCGATGCGCTGCACGACCTCACGCGCCAGCCGCAGGTCAAGGAGGCCGCCATCCTCTCCACCTGCAACCGCACCGAGATCTACTGCCATACCCCCGACCCCGATGCGCCGGTGGCCTGGCTGTCGGGTTATCACCAGATGTCGCGTGCCGAGGTCGAGCCTTATCTCTACCGCCTGCCGCAGGGCGAGGCCGCGCGCCATGCCTTCCGCGTGGCTTCGGGGCTGGACTCCATGGTGCTGGGCGAGACCCAGATCCTCGGCCAGATCAAGAACGCGGTGAAAACCGCGGAAGAGGCAGGCACCCTGGGCCTGCTGCTGCACAAGCTGTTCCAGCGCACCTTCTCGGTGGCCAAGGAAGTGCGCACCGCCACCGAGATCGGCGCCGCCTCGGTGTCCATGGCTGCCGCTGCGGTGCGCATGGCCGAGCGCATCTTTCCCGGCATCCGCGAGCAGAACGTGCTGTTCATCGGCGCGGGCGAAATGATCGAGCTGTGCATGACCCACTTCGCCGCGCAGCATCCGAAACGCATCCTGGTGGCCAACCGCACCGCCGAGCGCGCGCGTCCGCTGGCCGACCGTTTCAACGCCGGCGTCATCGCGCTCGCCGACCTGCCCGAGCATCTCGCGCACTACGACATCATCGTCACCTCCACCGCGAGTCCTTTGCCCATCCTCGGCAAGGGCATGGTGGAAAGCGCGCTCAAGCTGCGCCGCCACAAACCCTTCTTCATGGTCGACCTGGCCGTGCCGCGCGACGTGGAAGAAGAAGTCGGCGAGCTCGACGACGTCTTCCTCTACACCGTGGACGATCTCGGCCAGGTCGTGCGCGAGGGCCAGGACCAGCGCGTCGCCCAGGTCGCCCAGGCCGAGGCCATCATCGAAACCAGCGTGCAGGACTTCCTGCACTGGATGGACACGCGCGAAATGGTGCCCATGATCCGCGGCCTGCGCGACCACGCCGAGCGCCACCGCCGCCACGAGATCGAGCGCGCCCGCAGGCTCCTGGAAAAGGGCGAAAATCCCGAGCAGGTGCTCGAACAGATGTCGCGCGCGCTCACCAACAAGCTGCTGCATGCGCCCACCCACGCCCTGCACCACATTTCCGACGACGAGCGCGATTCGCTCGCACGGCTGATCAGCCGCATTTACGACCTGCCCAAAGAACCTTAGGTCAAGCCACAGAGCGCACAGAGAACACAGGGGCATCTGTGTCGCTCCGTTCTGTCCTGCCGGTGAGGCGATATTGGATTGCGGTTTTCTCGGTGCTCTCTGTGTCCTCTGTGGCCAAGGTTTTGAAAATTTATTGAAAATGAAAGCTTCTCTTGCCAACAAACTTACGCAGCTTGCCGAACGCCTGGTGGAGCTCGACCGCCTGCTGTCGCAGGAAAACGCCACCGCCGACATGGAGCAGTACCGCAAGCTCACGCGCGAGCATGCGGACATCACCCCGGTGGTCGGGCTGTTCCGCGCCTGGCAGCAGGCGGAGCAGGACGCCGCGACTGCGCAGGACTTGCTCTCCGACCCGGACATGAAGGGCTTTGCACAGGCCGAAATCGAGGCCGCGCGCGAGAAGATGGAAAAACTGGAAGCCGACTTGCAGGTCGCGCTCCTGCCCAGGGATCCCAACGACGACAAGAATGTTTTTCTGGAAATCCGCGCCGGCACCGGCGGCGACGAATCCGCCCTGTTCGCCGGGGATCTTTTCCGCATGTATTCGCGCTACGCCGAGCGCCAGGGCTGGAAGGTGGAAGTGATTTCTTCCAACGAGTCGGAACTGGGCGGCTACCGCGAGATCATCGCGCGCATCACCGGCCAGGGCGTGTATTCGCGCCTCAAGTTCGAATCCGGCGGCCACCGCGTGCAGCGCGTGCCGGCCACCGAAACCCAGGGCCGCATCCATACCTCGGCCTGCACCGTGGCGGTGCTGCCGGAAGCCGACGAACTCGCCGACGTGGTCATCAACCCGGCCGAAATCCGCATCGACACGTTTAGGGCCAGCGGCGCCGGCGGCCAGCACATCAACAAGACCGACTCCGCGGTGCGCATCACCCACCTGCCCACCGGCATCGTGGTCGAATGCCAGGACGACCGCTCGCAGCACCGCAACAAGGCGCAGGCCATGAGCGTGCTCGTCGCGCGCATCAGGGACGCGCAGGAACGCGCGCAGCAGCAGAAGATCGCCAGCACGCGCAAGTCGCTGATCGGCAGCGGCGACCGCTCCGAGCGCATCCGCACCTACAACTTCCCGCAGGGCCGCGTCACCGACCACCGCATCAACCTCACCCTGTACAAGATCGACTTCATCATGGACGGCGACCTCACCGAACTGCTCGACGCGCTGTCCACCGAATACCACGCCGAGCAGATGGCGGAACTGGGCGAGAATTGAAACCCCAGGACAGCCACAGAGGACACGGAGAGCACAGAGAACCCATGAGGCAACCCGGAGCCGCGCGGTTTTTCTCCGTGTCCTCTGTGCGCTCTGTGGCTGATTTTTGGGTTTGATCGAACATGGATACCCCTCAATCATTGTTGTTGCGCGATGCGGCCAGATTGTCCGAGGTGCTTGAGCTGGGCAAAGCCGAGGCCAGGCTGGAAATCCGCGTGCTGCTGGGTCACGCGCTCGGGGTCAACCGCGCCTGGCTGATCGCGCACGAGCACGATGAATTGCCTGCCGCGCTGCTGGAAAAATACGCAGCCCTGCTCGCGCGCCGGCTTTCCGGCGAGCCGGTGGCCTACCTCCTGGGCGAGAAGGAATTCTTCGGCCGCAGCTTCCTCGTCACGCCCGCCGTGCTGGTGCCGCGCCCGGAAACCGAACTGCTGGTCGAGCTTGCGCTGGAAAAGCTGCCGCCCGCCGCGCGCGCGCTCGACCTCGGCACCGGCTCCGGCTGCATCGCCGTCACGCTCGCGCTGGAACGGCCGGACTGCGGCATCCTTGCCGTCGAGCAAAGCGCCGAGGCCTTGGCGGTGGCGAAGCAGAACGCCGTGCATCTGGGCGCGAAGCTGGGGTTCTATCAGGGCAGCTGGTACCAGGCCCTGCCTCCCGAAACGGAAAGATTCGACCTCGTCGTCAGCAATCCGCCCTATGTGGCCGAAGGCGATCCGCATCTTGCCGCGCTGGCGCACGAACCGGCCCAGGCCCTGTCCTCGGGCAGGGACGGTCTCGACGACATTCGCCTCATCGCGCAGGGCGCCCCTGCCTGGCTCAAGCCCGGCGGCTGGCTCATGTTCGAGCATGGCTGGGACCAGGGCGAGGCCTGCCGGGGATTGATGCTGGCGGCAGGCTTCGCCGGGGTGGAAACCCGGGCCGACCTGGCCGGCATCGGCCGTGTTACCCTTGGCCATGTATAAGCCCGGCTTGTAATTCCTCGGGCTGCCCCCATGTGGCTAACGAGGCGTTTGTATGCAGTGCGCGCCTGCCCGCTACCCGTAATTGAACAACCGACAGGATATTCAGGAGCATTTCGATGAGCATTCAGGACACCATCCGCGACCAGGTCGCCAACAACAAGGTCGTGCTGTACATGAAAGGCACCCCGCAATTCCCCCAGTGCGGCTTTTCCGCCAACGCCGCCGGCATGCTCAAGGCCTGCGGCGTGAGCGACTACCTGGCCGTGAACGTGCTGGCCGATCCCGAAATCCGCCAGGGCATCAAGGAATTTTCCAACTGGCCCACCATCCCGCAGCTCTACGTCAACGGCCAGTTCGTCGGCGGTTCCGACATCATGACCGACATGTACCAGAAGGGCGAACTGCAGAAGCTGCTGGGCGCCTGAGTTCGATATTCCACAAAAAAGCCCCGCTGCCTTTTCAAGCAGCGGGGCTTTTTGTTTGGCATTCGGGGCAAGGCGCAGATTTGATTAACCCGGATATTTCACCAGACCGTCCCCATCCCGCGATCTGGTGAAATATCCGGGTTAAGCTTATGCGGCAGCCTCAAGATCAATTTCCCAGCCGGGGAACACAAGCACGGCGGGATGGCACTTAAGGGCGCGGGCAAGAACCTTCGCACGCTCAACCCCCAGATTGACGCGATCATTTTCGATAGCGGAGATGGTCGCCTGGGAAATGCCGGTGATTTCCGAGAGCTGCCTTTGGCTCAATTCCTGAAGTTCGCGGAGAATGCGGACTGACTCGCCGACAGACACCTCAACGCGCTTCTTGGCGGGACGGTAATTCTTCATGTCAGGGCCTCCGGTAATCATGGGCGGTAACTTGAACGACCTGTATCAGCAGCACATCGGCGACGACTTGGTAAATGACTCTCCACTGAAGCCCGAGCCGGGAGGAACGATAGCCCTTCCACTCGCCCGACAAGGCTTCGTCGTGAAACCCTTTGATCGCTCGCAAACCGGGCGGACCCGAAAGGCGAGCGACGTCTTTCCATTTTTCGTACCGTTTCAGCACTTCGACCGGAATATTGCCCGATAGCTGCTTGTCGACCCGGCGGTGCTCTTCGATGCGCCACATATCCTATTATGGATATATCTTATATGATATGTCAATGGCGAATTGGCCGGCGGCTCCGGCATCATGACCGACATGTACCAGAAGGGCGAGCTGCTTGCGAGAACAAATAAACCTTCCCCAAGGCAGCGGCAAGCTTCACCGAAGCAGCGCCTGGCGCTGCTCCAGTAGAAACGGCCTGTCGATGTGTGAAGACAGCTCTTCCAGAACAGCCGGACCAAGCCCCTCCGCAGCGAAGTGTTCTCGCCATGAGTCCGCAATCCGCGCTACTTTTCGTGCTTCGTCCACGGCGGCCTGGGGGCTTAGCCAATACTCCCTGGCCATCGAAAGGGCGTTGTCGATGCTTGATTCTGCGCCCTGCCTGCCAACAACCATCGCCTGATATCCGAGCGACTGGCTGGCAGGCAGCACATCAAACGCGGGAGCCAGTTCATAATGCTGCGAATCCGTGACCAGCAAGACATGGTTTTTTTCATGGTCGTCGGTGTTGTCGATAAGAATGTTGAAAATCAATCGACGGAACAACTCATGCATCTGGCGCGTATACAGTTGTCCCTCCGCCACGCCTTTGCGGCGCAGCAACAGGGCCAGATTGGGATAGCTTAACTCCGCGCCGGCCGCCTTTAACGCCACGTTGGCGGAAAGCGCGTGCCGCCGCAACTTGCCGTTCGTGCGGTCAAATCGCTTGATGGCTACAGCGGCCCCCGTTTTGAGTTTTATCGGGCGCGTGACCGCCACGGCTATCTCCGCTTTCGCTGCCAGGGTCATGGCGGCATGTTCAATCAGCGGCTCGGAAGACATATCTTCTTCAGCGAATTTCAGCACCCACTCAACCCCATCCAGTTGAAACAGGGCCTTGGGGCGCGCGCCTCCCATGGTTACGCCCGGCGCGATCAATCGCTTGAAGCGCTCCTCGACCCGCTCGCCCGCCAGAACCTTGCGCACTACCGCGTGCACGGCATCGACATCCGCAAGCTGCGGCAGCGGGCCAAGCTTGCGGGGAAGATAAGCTTCCCTGGACGTGGATACACCCAACGCGCCAAACCGGTCATCTCCCGCGTAATACAGGAATTCCAAAATGGATAGCCGCGCCGGGCGGTCAAGCGAGCGAATGAGCTTCTCGCCCCACCTGTCCGGCCGGGCATCGTCCACCGCCCCAACCGCCGTGTCTTTTTCCCGGGGGAAGTGCTCGATATCCATCAAGGGGAGGTCTTCGCTAAGCGGGAATCCGGCACGCAACCAGTCCGCGTCGTACAACAGCGAAACACCCCGGGCGGACATCACCAGATTCAACTCCCCCACCAATACCGGGTAATCGGGGCTCCCCAGGTACCAGAGGTAGAGAGTATTGGCCAGCGCCTGGTCATTTTTTGGCAAGTTCATTTGCCCCCCGCCTTTTGCCCAACTGGGCCGTAATGGACGTTTGCTTGCGTGCGGCACGGGTGCGGGCGGCCTCCCGGACATCCGCTTCCAGCGCCCTCAAGTCCTTGGCCGGGCTGGCCAGTTCGCCCAGGGCGCCGGACAGCCCGAGCAGCCATAGCGCGGTGGCGTAAACACCGATGCTGACGCTCGGGTCTCCCCGCTCCATGCGAATCAGGGTCGGCACAGACACGCCGATTCGCATGGCCCACTGCCTTTGAGATTCATTCCGGCGAACACGGGCCAGGGCAAGCTGCTCGCCAAGGGCGGCCAGGGAACTGGCCGCCTCGGGCGGGAGCGAGGTAAGGGCTAGGGATGATTTAGACATAACATAAACATTACCATAAATAGCAATTACGGTAAATTATATGTTACTTTAATTCATTCGCTTACGGTTTGCAAAAGGTGTCGGGTGCGCTCCATGGCTTTCGGTAACCTGGCCGTCAACGTGCTGGCCGACCCCGAACTGTGCCAAGGCATCAAGGATTTTTCCAACTGGCCCACCATCCCGCAGCTTTACATCAACGGCCAACTGGTCGGCGGCTCCGACATCATGACCGACATGTACCAGAAGGGTGAACTGCAGAAAATGCTGGGTGCCTGATAAACGCCCAAACCCATAATAAAGCCCCGCGTTAGTGCGGGGCTTTTTGTTTGGCTAAAGTGAATCTAAGGGGTACCAAAAATGCGCGGCATTTTTGGCATCCCTGTTGGCCGCACAGTGTTAGCCATCATTTGCGAGCCGCCTTTTGGTTCTTGATTTGAATGAAGAGCTCACGATATCGATTCATGGCCCTCTCGTAGTACGTAAGCGAAGAATTTTTTGGCTTCTTGAAAAATGTTAAGTGCCAAATTTCATGCGGTGACCAAGTGGCGATTTTGCCGGAGGCTAAAGACTTTCTCAGCGCATTCTCTATACCGACGAACTCCTCGGTGGTGTATTCGTGCTCGCGAGATACAACATACATCGTATCAATGTCCTTCGACTCGATGATGTACTGCCGTTCAAGCACATCGCTCTCAAAGATACCACGATGCTCTCCATCGGCGCGACGTACCCAGAAGAGTGGTGCGACTGGAACTTGGCGAACGACACACAGCGCCCCAATTGCATGCATGGCTTTGCCGACGGCCAAACCATACTCAGCGGCGGTACGGCCAATAGCGGTTGCGTACTGACCATATGTCATGGGTGGCTTCCGAGCCACAACGTTTTGGCCAAACGCTTGTAGGACTTCGACAGCGATTTCGTGTGCAGATGCCATGGACCGAACCTTGATCGCTAACGTGATTTAGACAGCATGAAATCTAACGCCCCATGCTGCCTAAATCAATACTTCAGCTATTGCGGTCAGGAAGAGTGGCTGACGCGGATTTCCCAGCCGGCGCATTGCACGGTCTGGCCGGCGCGGATTTTCGCGATTTTGCGCAGCTCCTGCTGGCCGTCAACCGATACATCGCCGTTGGCGATCATGAGCTTGGCCTGGCCGCCGCTGTCCGTCACGCCGGCGAGTTTCAAGAGGTCGCACAGCGCGACATGTTCGCCGCGCAATTCAAATTCCGTCGTATTCATAGGGCTTTCATCGCGGGTTATTGATGCAGAACAGAGGCTGCCGGGGTTGTTGCTCCCTCCCCTCTTGCAGGAGATGGAGGCGGACAAGGTAAAGCCGACTGCTTGGCTTTGCCCCGCCTGAACCGGGCTGGCGTGCGAGCCAGCCAGTGGGCGGGCTGGGGTGGGGTAAGGATGGCGTTGATCCGGCCTCCGCTTTACCCCCTCCCAACCTCCCCCGGCGAGCGGGGGAGGAGTTCTTGTTAAATCCCCGGCGAGCGGGGGAGGAGCTCTTGTTAAGTCCCCGGCAAGCGGGGGAGTGGATCTTATTAAGCCTCGGCAAGCGGGGACGCTCTTATTAACTGACGCCCTGGCTGGCGAGGTAATCCTCATAATTGCCGTGGAAGTCGATGATGTTGCCGTTGCGGATTTCCAGGACGCGGGTGGCGAGCGAGCTGACGAATTCGCGGTCGTGGCTGACGAAGAACAGGGTGCCCTTGTATTTCTCCAGCGCGGTGTTGAGCGACTCGATGGATTCCATGTCCATGTGGTTGGTGGGCTCGTCCAGCAGCAGCACGTTGTGGCGGCCCAGCATCAGTTTGCCGAACAGCATGCGCCCCTGCTCTCCGCCGGACAGCACTTTCACCGGCTTGCCGATCTCGTCGCCGGAGAACAATAAACGACCCAGGGTGCCGCGCAGCACCTGGTCGTCGTCGCTGGGGCGGCCCCATTGCTGCATCCAGTCGAACAGATTCATGTCCTTGGCGAAGTCGGCGGCGTGGTCCTGGGCGAAATAGCCCAGGTTGGCCTTCTCCGCCCATTTGATCTTTCCGTGCTGGGGCGCGAGGTCGCCGGCCAGGCAGCGCAGCAGCGTGGTCTTGCCCACGCCGTTCTCGCCGATGATGGCGATCTTCTCGCCGGCTTCCACGCGCATGCTGAAGTCCTGGAACAGCGGTTTGTCGAAACCGTGGCCGAGGTGCTCGAGTTCCACCGCCTGGCGGTGCAGCTTCTCGCGCTCGTCGTATTCGAAGCGGATGAAGGGGTACTGGCGGCTGGACGGCTTGACGTCCTCGACCTTGATTTTCTCGATCTGCCTGGCGCGGCTGGTGGCCTGGCGCGCCTTGGAGGCATTGGCCGAGAAGCGGCGTACGAAATCCTGGAGGTCGGCGATCTGCTGCTTGGCCTTGGCGGCGTCGCGCTGCTGCTGCTGGCGCGCCATCATCGAGGCCTCCATGTAGTCGTCGTAGTTGCCAGGGTGGATGGTGAGCTTGCCGTAGTCCATGTCCGCCATGTGCGTGCACACCTGGTTCAAGAAGTGGCGGTCGTGGGAAATGATGATCATCGTGCCCTCGTGGCTGTTGAGCACGTCTTCCAGCCAGCGGATGGTGTTGATGTCGAGGTTGTTGGTCGGCTCGTCCAGGAGCAGGATGTCGGGGTCGGCGAACAGCGCCTGCGCCAGCAGCACGCGCAGCTTCCAGCCCGGTGCCACCGCGCTCATCGGGCCGTTATGCTGTTCCAGCGGAATGCCCACGCCCAGCAGCAGTTCGCCCGCGCGCGCCTCGGCGGTGTAGCCGTCGTATTCCGCGAACAGGCCTTCCAGCTCGGCCGCGCGCATGTAGTCTTCCTCGGTCGCCTCGGGGTTGGCGTAGATGGCGTCCTTCTCGGCGCTGGCGCGCCACATTTCCTCGTGGCCCATCATCACCACGTCCAGCACGCGCTGGTCTTCGTAGCCGAACTGGTCCTGGCGCAGCCAGGCCATGCGCTCGTTCTTGTCGAGGCTGACGTTGCCCGCGGAAGGCTCCAGCACGCCGGCGAGAATCTTCATGAAGGTCGACTTGCCGCAGCCGTTGGCGCCGATCAGGCCATAGCGGTTGCCGTCGCCGAACTTGACCGAGACGTTTTCGAACAGCGGCTTGGCGCCGAACTGCATGGTGATGTTGTTGCTGATGAGCACTGCAAAAATCCGGGAAATTTAAGGGAGGGAAGGCAAACCACGCATTTTACCTGCTTTGCGCGGGCCGGCCGGGCTGGCCAGTCCGGCCCGACCGCTCTTGGCGAGCGGTCGGAGAGGGGCTTTAATGGGTTTAAGCCATGATTTCCATGGTATATTAGCCTTTATTGATATTCATGGGAAACACCTGCCATGCAAAAACTCCTGGCCCGCTTTATCGGTTTTGCCGCAATGCTCGTGTTTGGCGCCGCCGCCTGGGCCGCCGAACCCATGCAATCCACCCCCGGCGTCTACAAGCTGGCTGTCCAGCCCGGCATCGGCATGGACGAAGCCGCCGAATCCATGCGCCTGCGCGCCAATGCCCTCAACCTCAAGCTGGTGGCCGAACTGCCGCTGTCCAAGCAGGTCGAGGCCATGACCGGCAAGCCGCAGAAGACCATCGTCATCTTCCAGTTCTGCGACGCCGTGGTCGCCAAGCAACTGATCGACGTCAACGTCGACTTCGCCGTGTTCATGCCTTGCCGCATCGCCCTCATCGAGGAAGACTCGGGCAAGGCCTGGCTGGTGATGATGGACGTGGACACCAACGCCATCGCCAGGGAAAAAAGCCTGTCGCCGGAACTCAAGAAAAAGATCGAAGACGTGCGCGCCATGCTCATCAATATCATGAAGGCGGGCGCTGCCGGGGAACTGTAAGCCGGTGCAGTGCCAATTGAAAGGGGCAGCCTGGGCTGCCCCTTATTGTTTTGGTGATTGCTTGGGTGTTGTCTGAGAATTTAGGCTGCGGATCGCTGACGATCTTGCAATGCTTTCCGCGCTGCAAGCAGGGCTAGATCAGGATTTCCGGGTGTCTTGGCCTCAAGACGGGAGCGAATAGCGGTAGCGATTACGTGAAAGACGGCCGGGCCGGCGGCACGAATGGCGATGTGTTCGACAAACCATTTAAGGCCGTAACGGGCGACAAGAACACCGAAGAGTTCGTCGGCGTAGGATTCGGAAATGGATAAAACAGCGCCCAGGTCGACAACAAGCTTTCCATCCGCAAAGGTGCGCTTTTCCACCAGCGCACGAAATTTCGCGGCTGCATGGCGCGAGCCAAGATCGGTGTCGGCAATGGTAAGGATGGTTTCGTTCATCATGAAACGCTCAGCAGTTCACCAAGTATAGCCTCGAATTCGTCGCCAGTGGGCGCCAGCCTGGTTCCCGCGACGCGGTCAGAGTCGAATCGGCAGGCAAGCGCGACACCCTGCCAGGGTATCAGCGCAACTTCGCAGCTACGGCTGCCATCCGGCAGGATGCAAAACATCGCATCCCCGCTAGCAAGCCAGAGCCAGCCGCTGAACCGCTCCACGGCTTCCACCAGTTTGGCCAGGCCTAGGCCCATATGATGGTTATCCGATTCGACCACCCGTCCAATGCCGGCGATGGGGTTGCCCATCATGTCAGGCGGCAGGCGTTGTTCCCATTCATCGACCGTTCGCTTCTTGGTGGAGTTCCCTTTCTGGATGCACCAGGCAATGGCAGCCTGGTGGGTCTCGATGTCACCGTATACCCGCGCGTTTCAATTCCCGCAGAAAGCCAAGCCCGCAATCCACCACGGCGAATTCGAACTGGAAACCGCCGTGCTGGTTGCTCCATTTCTGGGCCATGGAAAAGCCGGTGGACTTGCCATGGGCCCAGACGTTATCCAGCAGATCGCCCACCAGCTCGCACATGCTGGCGGAGAAATCCCGGTACAAAGGCTCGTTGAACAGCCCTCGGATGCAACTGTTGATTTCCCCTATTGCGTTGTCAGTCTGTTCCTGACTTTCCAGCAGGACAAGCGGGCTGTAGGTGTCGCCCGCGCGATGACGCTGGTGTGGGTAGGTGTCTTCCTGCCCGAGCGCTCGTTCGATGGCGATGGCCTTGGCATATTGCAGCGTGTCGCCGGAAATGGCGAGATCAGCCAGATGCAGATTGCGGGCACGCGCACGGGCCACGTAGGCGGTCCAGAAGCCCGGCAAGCAATAGCCATTGGTGATGTCGAAAAAGCCGTCACGGCCGGCTTCGATCAAACCGGCTTGCCGATGCAACAGTTCGTAAAGGCCATTCATGGTCGGTGGGACTGGGCTGCCAACAATCAGATTTCCATTGAGTGTTTGATTTCAATACTCTACCACCACCGGGTCCAGGCTGCGCCACAGATACCACGTGGCCACCGTGCGCCAGGGCTGCCAGGTTTCGCCCATTTCCTTTGCCTGGCGAGCGCTGATTTTTTCACCATCCCGGTAGTGCAGGCTGACGGCCTTGAGCAGCCCCAGATCATCCACCGGCCAGACGTTGGGACGCAGGAGGTGGAAGATCAAAAACATTTCGGCGGTCCAGCGGCCGATGCCGCGCACGTCGACGAGCTCGGCGATGACGGCCTCGTCGTCCATGTGCGCCCAGCGCCTGGGCTTGATGCGGCCCTCGGCAAAATGCGCGGCGAGGTCGATGGCGTAGCCCGCCTTCATGCGCGACAGGCCGCATGCGCGCAAATCGTCGACGCTTGAGGCGGAGATGGATTCGGGCTTTACGGGCATTGCGGCGCACACTCTCGCCCACACGGCGTCGGCGGCTTTCACCGAGATCTGCTGGCCGACGATGGCGCGCAAGAGTGTTTCGAACGCGTTGCCGCGGCTTCTCAGCGTGACATCAGGATAGGCGCGGATGAGGCGCGCCATGACCGGGTCGGCGCGCGACAGGGCGCGGCAGGCAGTGGGCCAGTAGGCGGGCTTAAGCATTCAAAAGGCAAAAGGCAAAAGGCAAAAGGCAAAAGGCAAAAGGCAAAAGGCAAAAGGCAAAAGGCAAAAGGCAAAAGGCAAAAGGCAAAAGGCAAAAGGCAAAAGGCAAAAGGCAAAAGGCAAAAGGC